>JAIOXZ010000012.1 GCA_021741355.1 Caulobacter sp. | reverse complement strand
TGCGCAAGGCATCCGAACGCACCCGAGACAATCTCTGGGACAGGATCGGCCAAGTCCTCGACGCCTTCACACCCCAGGAATGCGCCAACTACTTCCAACATGCCGGCTATGCACCAACTTAACCGTCGAACGCTCTAGCTGCCGACCGCGGGTGTCGGCGCGGCGGAAACCGCCTCCGCCGCCGATCGTCCGGCGATGGCGGCGGCGTCCCGCGCGTCGAGGTCGGCGCGGATGCCGTCATGCCGCTCCCGGTTCAGGCTGTAGCCGCGCACAGCGAAGGCGCCCGCCATGACCAGAACGACCGGCGCGATGGCGTAGGTCATCACCAGGCCGTTCATGGCCTCGCCGGAGTTCACGGCGCCTGGCGCGGCGTTGAAGCCGACCCAGTCCAGAATGGCGAAGGTGACCAGCACCGCCGAGGCCGTCCCGATCTTCGAGGTGCTGGAGACCAGGGCGTAGAGCAGGCCGACCCGGTCCTTGCCCGTCTGGTGCCGGACCTCGTCGCCGACGTCGGCGACCATCGCCCGGATCAGGAAGGCGAGTGAGGCCAGGATCCCGCCGGCGAGGAACATCGCCGGCGCCATCAGCCAGAAGGTCTTGCTCGGGATGAAGAAGATCAGCGCCTGGGCGACGGAGTAGGCGGCCGCGCCGGCCATCAGCGTGCGGTGCTTGCCGAAGCGATAGGCGGCCATCGCCCACAGCGGCGCGCCGAAGATCCCCGCCACGATGAAGAACAGCAGCATGATGTTGGCTTCCGTCAGCGTGTAGCCGCGCGCCTGGATGAAGAAGAACAGATAGAGCGGCGAGGTGATTGCCGGACCGAGCGTGAACAGCAGGTCCGCGCCCAGCAGCCGCGCCATCGTCGGGCGCGCAATCAGCGCCGGGAAGTCGCGCCACGACAGGCGATCTTCGGCTTCGCGGCGAGGGACGACCGGCTCCTTGACCCCGAAGGCGACGATCAGGGTGGTGATCGGGATCGACAGGACGATCATCCAGCCCATGAACGGGACGACCTCGGTATCGGGCAGCTTGAGGAGCAGGGGCAGGATCAGCACGGCGATCGCGCCGAACGTGCCGCTGGCGGAGGCCCAGGCATAGACGCGCGAGCGCTCGTCGTAGTTGGTCGCCAGCACCGCGCCCCAGGCCGATTGCGACAGCACCAGCAACGAAAAGCCGACGTAGAGCACCGACAGCCAGATCAGCAGATAGAGCTGGCTGACCCCTGGCTTGGCGAGGAACAGCTGCCAGACGCCGAGCATCAGCACCGGCGCCGCGACGATCAGCCAGAACCGGTAGCGCCCGATCGGCGTACGGGTGCGGTCCATCAGCAGGCCGAACGCGGGATCGAAGATCAGGTCCAGCACCTTGACCAGAAAGAAGATCCCGCCGACGGCCGCCAGCGGCAGACCGAGCAGCCCCGCATAGTGTGGCGGCAGATGGACCAGCAGCGGCGTGGTCAGGGCCCCGACAGGAATGGTCGCCATGGAAAAGGCGGCGATTGTCCCGGCCTTGATCCGGCCGGACGAATTGCTGTTGCTCAAGTCGGTCTCCCCTGACGCATCTCCGTGCGTCGGGAGGAAGATCGGATCATGCCGCTGGGGAAGAGCAAACGAATTCGTAGCGGTGGACAGGATCGCCGACCGGCCGCAAGCTCCGGTCGAGCAGGGGAGGATTTCCATGCGAACGGCCTTCATCGTGGCGGTAGCCGGCGCGGCGGCCCTTCTCGGCGCCTTTCAGGCCCAGGCCTTCGGCACGATTCGCACGCTCGGGCAGAACGCCGAGCATGAACGGATCACCCGACAGGGGCTGGCGGCCCAGGGCTTTGGACCGCTGACGCTGGACGAACTGGCGGGAAAGCGGGGCACGTTCGGCGGCGTCGGCGCGCCGGATCGGCCTAACCGGGGGCTGATGTCATCCAGCGAGGCGCATTGCGACAACGGCGACTGGCTGGACGTGCCGGACTACAGCCGGCCGCGCGAGGTCGCGCAGACGGCGCTTGAACAGTGCCGGGCCTACATCTTCGCCAGGATGAACGAAGCGGTCGCCGATGCGGGCAAGCTGGTCGAGCCGGGCGACTTCGCGATCAACCTCGCCGAGGCCTCGATCGCCAAGGGCTGCCGGTTCAACGGGCGCAAGGCGGCGGCGAAGTGCAACGTGCTGGAACAGCTGGGCATGGCCTTCCACGCCTCGCAGGACTTCTATTCGCACACCAACTGGGTGGATCCGGTGCGGCGCGCCGGGTCGCGCCTGGACGATCCGCCAGGCATGGGCCAGGCCGCGCCGACCTACTGGCTCGACCAGGCGCTGGCAGATCACCGATTCCCCGATGGCCTGATCAGCGGCTGCTATGAAGGCTTCCCGGAAAGCCGCCACTGCGAGGGACGGGTCAAGCACGCCATCCTGAGCAAGGATACCGAGCGCTCACCGCGCGGGGCGGGCGGCGTCTATCGCCTGGCCATGGACGTCGCGGCCGAGGATACGAACGTGCGCTGGATCTGGTTCGAGACCCGGCTGATCCAGGTCTATGGCGTGGCCCGCGGATCGCGGATCGCCTGCGTCGTGCGCCGGGACGATCCGCTCCGCTGCAAGCCCTGATCCGCAGAGGACATGTACCGCAGGTACGTGTCCCCTAAACCCGTTCGCACGATTGGGGGACACGTACCTGCGGTACATGTCCCCGGATCGTCAGCCGCCGGCCATCTTGCGGAAGAACTTCTGGCCCTGTTCGCCGCCGGCGAAATAGGCCTTCTGGCCGGCTTCGTCGGTGATCTTCGCCCAGTTGTCGCGGACTTCCTCGACCGACAGGCCGCCTTCACCGAGGTAGACGCCCTCGGTTTCGATGATCCGCGACAGGGCGAACACGCCGGCGCCGGCGGTCAGGATCGCGCCCGTGGGAGCCTCTTCCGACACCAGGTAGACGACGCCCGGGGTGACATACTCCGGCTTCAGCTTTTCCAGCACTTCCGGCGGCATCAGGCCCTCGGTCATGCGCGTGGCGGCGACCGGGCTGATGGCGTTGATGTGGATGTTGTTCTTCTGGCCCTCGAGCTTGATGGTGTTCATGAAGCCGATGATGCCGAGCTTGGCCGCGCCGTAGTTGGACTGGCCGAAGTTGCCGTACAGGCCCGACGAGGAGGTCGTCACGACGATCCGGCCGTAGTTCTGGGCCTTCATGATCTCCCAGACCGCCTTGGTCGGCTTCATGGTGCCCATCAGGTGGACGTTTAGCACCAGCTCGAAGTCGGCCACTTCCATCTTGGAGAACGACTTGTCACGCAGGATGCCGGCGTTGGCGATCAGGATGTCGATCCGGCCCCAGGCGTCCATGGCGTCCTTGACCATCTTGGCCACGCCCGCGTCGTCGGTCACCGAGGAGCCGTTGGCCAGGGCCTCGCCACCCAACGCCTTGATCTCGGCCACGACCGCTTCAGCGGCTGCGGAGTTGCCGCCCGAACCGTCCATCGAGCCGCCCAGGTCGTTGACCAGCACCTTGGCGCCGCGCCGGGCCAGTTCCAGAGCGTGCTGACGACCCAGACCGCCGCCGGCCCCGGTGACGATCGCGACTTTCCCGTCGAAGCGGATATCGGCCATGTGCGTATTCCTCTGCGCTAACGCCTGTTTGGATTTGGCGGCGTTTTGCGGCGCAGCAGGGAAGGCGTCAAGCACCCAGGGGACATGTACCGCAGGTACGTGTCCCCCAAACCAACAGCTCGATTAGGGGACACGTACCTGCGGTACATGTCCCCGTCCGGCTACTTCGCCCGCGCGTCAGGGGCCTTCATCGCCCGATCCGCCGGGACGCCGCGGGTGACGACCTTCTGGGCGCCGGCGACCTTGCCGGGCTTCATGAACTTGACCAGCACCCGCTGGCCGATCAGCAGCGGTGCGCCGTCGGCGGTGACGACCACTTCCACGACCCGTTCGTCCGACCGCTGCGAGGGATCGTCCGACGCCAGCTTGCGCGCGCCGAACACGGCCGCGCGGCGCAGCACCGTGCCGGTGTAGACCTTCGACGGATCGCCCTCGGGCTGGATCTCGACCTGTTGGCCGACGCGGACGTTGGGGATGTCGCTTTCGACGATCTCGGCGCGAGCGATGCGTGGCGCGTCCGGCTCGAGATCGAACATTGTCGAGACGTTGAGGGTCGAGGCGCCGGCGCCGGGGTTGGCGTAGCGGCGGGCGATGCGGCCGTTCATCGGCGCGCGGATCGCTGTCAGTTCGAGGTTGTACTCGGCTTCGCGCAGGGCGGCCTGGGTCGTGGCGACGGCCGCGCGCTGGGCGCCGATCTGGGCTTCCCAGTCACGGATCGCGTCGCGCTGCTGGTCCATGCGCTGGCCGGCGACGAAATTGCCCTCGATCAGGCCGTTCAGTCGGGCGAGTTCGCGGCGGGCGGTGTCCAGCTTCACCTGCAGGACGGGGATCTGCGACTGGGCCTGCAGCACCTGGGCGCGGGTGCGTTCAACCGCCAGACGGGCCTCGTCGTCTTCCTGGCGGGCCAGCACCTGGCCGGCGACGACGCGTTCGCCTTCCTGCACATAGACGGCCTTGACCACGCCGCCGCGGCGGGCGGCCACCTGGATGATGCCGCCTTCGACATCGACCTTGGCGTTGGCGATCGCCGCGTACGGGCTCTCGACCTTGGTCTGGGCGGCCTTGGCGGCCTCCGCCTGCTTCGCCGCCTTGGCCTTGTTCGACATCGTCCAGCCGGCGCCGACCAGGATCAGCAGAACCAGGGCGATCCACAGCCATTTGTTCTTCAGGATAGCGGGCATCGGGTCAGTCCTTCGGGATCGGTCAGTGCTGCGCCAGGGAGGCGTTGGGGTCGGGTATGCGGCGCTGGTCGTCGATGATCGTGCCGTCCTCGAGCTTGATCACCCGGTCGGCCCAGGCCTCCAGGCGCGGATCGTGGGTCACGCAGATGACGGCGGCGCCGTGTTCGGTCGCGGCGCGCCGCAACAGCTTGATCACCACCTGGCCGTTCTCGCCGTCGAGGGCCGAGGTGGGCTCGTCGGCGAACAGGATCTTGGGGTCCTTGGCGAGGGCCCGGGCGATGGCCACGCGTTGCTTCTCGCCGCCGGACAGCTCGGACGGCCGCTGGTGCAGGCGCGGGCCGAGCCCGACCTCTTCCAGCGCCTCGATGGCCCGCTTTTTCGCCTTCGCCGGGGAAAGGCCCTGATATTTCAGCACGGTGGTCACCTGCTGCAGCGCCGTCAGGGCGGGGAACAGGTTGAAGCCCTGGAAGATGAAGCCGCAGTGGTCGAGCCGGAACCGGTCGATCTTGCCGGACGGCAGCTTCCACAGGTCATCGACGTCGAGCACGTCGACGCGGCCTTCCTCCGGGCGGAGCAGACCGGACAAGGCCGCGATCAGCGTCGACTTGCCCGATCCCGAGGGGCCCATGACCATCGTCAGGTCGCCGTGGCGGGCGTCGAAGTCCACGCCCTTGAGCACCTCGATGTAGGTCTTGGCCGACTTGAAGCGTTTGACGAGTTGCCTGGCCTCAATGGCGAAGTCGCCATGCTTGCCGTGGACCTTGGTGTGGGCGTTCATCGCAGCAGGTCCGCAGGCTGGCTGTTCTTGAGCACGCCGAGCGACAGCATCCCCGATCCGATGGCGATCAGGATCAGGCCGGTCCCGACAATGATCAGGAGGGGGATGGGCAGGCCGATGACCACAGCGTTGGCCGCCGCGAACAGCTTGACCAGCCAGGTCAGTCCGATCGCGGCGGCGACGCCGACGCATCCGACCCAGAAGCTGAGCTCGACCACGACCCGGCGTAGCGAGGGCATCCCGACGCCCAGGGCGCGCAGGGCGGCGAATTCCTTGATGTTGGCCATGATCGCGCCGCGCAGGGTCTGCCAGGTGATGGCCACGCCGATGATGATGCCCAGCACGACGCAGCCGCCGATGATGATCACCAGGATGCCTCCCTCGAACATCGCGCCGGCATTGGCGTCGGCCAGCTCCTGGCGGGTCCAGGCCTTCCACTGGCCGTTGCCCATCTTGTTGAGGTCGGCGGCGACCTTCGGCGCGCCGGCCGGGTCGCGGATCTTGACCATCAGGGGGCCGACCCGCGCGCCGGTGTCGGCCTGACCCAGCAGGCGCAGGGTATCGCGGGACATGACGATGACCGGCTGCATCATGTTCGGGTAGCCGCGCAGCACGCCGACCACCGTCACGGTCTGGCCGTTGTAGATCGCCTTGTCGCCAAGTTTGACACCGAGCACGGGCAGCACCGTCTCGTCGATCGCCACCGTGTAGGGCTGACGCAGGGCGTCGACGAGTTCCGGCGAATAGTCGATGGGAATTGTCACCGACCCGGGCGTGGTGTCGATGATGCTGGTCATGACGAATTTCTGCTTCGGTCCCTTCATCCTGGCCCGTTCGGCCTGACTGAGGGTCGGATCGAAGGTCTCCAGCGACTGGAAGGTCCCGCCTGCGTTGTCGAACGGCTGCACCTCGACCACCGCCGGGTGGTTGTAGACCAGCGGAATGAAACGGCGCGGCACGCCGGAGGGCCCGCTCATCATGTTGGTGACGCCCGGTCGCATGACCATGATGTCGGCGCTGGACCGCTCGGTCTGCGCCGTGAAGCTCTGGCCGATGCCGATGAATACGCCGGTCATGGCGAGCACGAGCAGGCCTGACAGCGCCAACGCCATGACGGCCGCCATGTAGCGGCGCCACTCGTAGATCAGCGTGGCCAGCGCCAGCGACATGATGACAACAACTCCCCGAACCGGGTCACCCGGTCGCCTCCGGGTTCTGTAACGGACTTCGCGCCCGGCCAAGTTAAATCGGGGTAAGGCCCTGCATCGGAGTCTGGTCAGACCCCAGGGCGCGCGCTACGTCGACAGCACGTCGTCATTCCGAACGGGTTCTTCCAGAGAGTGCAATGAACCGTCTTCTGCTGGCTGTTGTCGTCGCCCTGTCCGGGGCCGCCGCGGCTGTTCCGGCCTTCGCGGACGAGGGCATGTGGACGTTTGACGGGTTTCCGTCCGCGCGTGTCCGGGCGACCTATGACGTCAACATCGACAGGCGGTGGCTGGAACGGGTGCAGGCGGCGACAGTCCGCATACCCGGCTGCTCGGCCTCGGTGGTGTCGAAGGACGGCCTGATTCTGACCAACAACCACTGCGTCGTGTCCTGCCTGGTCGCCCTGTCCGACGACGACACCGACCATCTCAGGGACGGCTTCCTGACGGACGCCCGGACCGAGGAACGGACCTGTCCGGGGATGTTCGCCGAGATCCTTGTTTCGATCACGGACGTGACCGCGAAGATCAACGCCGCGACCGCCGGAAAGTCCGGCAGCGCCTACGTCCAGGCGCGCGATGCGGCGACGCTGGCGGCCGAGACCGAGGTCTGCAGGACGGTCACGGCCGGCCGCTGCCAGACAATCAGCCTGTTCCGGGGCGGCAAGTTCGCCGTCTACCGCTACCGCCGGTTCACCGACGTGCGGATGGTGTTCGCGCCGGAATTCGCGGCGGCCTTCTTCGGCGGCGATCCGGACAACTTCAACTTTCCCCGGTTCAATCTCGATTCCAGCTTCCTGCGCCTCTACGACAACGGAAAGCCGGTGAAGATGCCCTTCCATCTGGCGTGGAACGCCACCGCGCCCAAGGCCGGCGACGTGACCTTCGTTCCGGGCAGTCCGGGCTCGACCGAGCGGCTGCTGACCATGAGTCAGCTGGAAACCGCCCGCGATCTCGCCGTGCCGGCAAGTCTGCTGCAGCGCGCCGAACTGCGCGGACGACTGATCGAGTTCGGCCGCCGCTCGCCCGCCGCGCAGCGGACGGTCGCGGACGCGATCTTCGGAACCGAGAACGGCTTCAAGGTCGTCTACGGCCGGCAACTGGCGCTGAACGACGCAGGCTTCATGGCGGCTCGCCGCAAGGCGGAGGCGGAGCTGCGCGCGAAGGTGGCCGCGGATCCGGCGCTGGTCGCAAGGGTCGGCGACCCCTGGGCTGATCTGGAAGCCGTGCAGCCTGCCTATTTCCGCGACTACCAGCCCTATCGCCATCTGGAAGCGGACGCCGGAAGAAGCTCGCGCCTGTTCGACTGGGCGCGCCTGCTGGTCCGCGCCGCCGAGGAGCGTCCGAAACCGTCGGCCGACCGTCTGCCGGAGTTCACCGACGCCCGCCTCGCCGCCGCGCAGCGCCGCGCTCTGAACCCCGGCAAGATCGAGCCGGACCTCGAGCAGCTGTATCTCGAATTCTGGCTGCTGAAGGCCCGCGAGTATCTGGGGACCGACCCGGCGACCCTGACAGTGCTGCTGGGATCGGAAAATCCCCAGGGCCTCGCCGCGCGGCTGGTGACCACCACCAAACTCGGCGATCCGGAGGTCCGCAAGGCGCTCTGGGAGGGCGGGGCGGAGGCGATCAAGGCCTCGGACGATCCGCTGATCAAATACGCGCTGAAGATCGACGCAGCCGCCCGCGCCGCCCGCAAGGCGTGGGAGACGGACGTCACGGCCCCGACGGACCAGGCCGCCGAGCGGGTCGCCCAGGCCCGGTTCGCGGCCTATGGCGACAGCGTGTATCCGGACGCGACATCCAGCCTGAGGCTGTCCTACGGAAAGGTCGCCGGCTGGACCTGGCGCGGGACCGAGACCGGCCCCTACACCACCTTCGGCGGGCTGTTCGCCCGGGCGACCGGCGCGGAGCCCTATGCTCTGGCTCCGCGCTGGGCGGCGGCGAAGGACAGCCTGAACCCCGACACGGTGTTCAACTACGTCACCACCAACGACATCATCGGCGGCAACTCCGGCTCGCCGGTCGTGAACGCGCGCGGCGAGGTGATCGGGGCCGCCTTTGACGGCAATATCCACAGCATCGCCGGCGCCTATGGCTACGACGAGGCCGTCAACCGCTGCGTGGTCGTCTCGACGGCGGCCATCACCGAGGCGCTGACCAAGGTGTACGGCCGCGACGCGCTGGTGAAGGAATTGACGGGCAAATAGCCGCGTCCCTTGCGCCGGCGCCTGCCTTCGTAGTCAATCGCCGCGAGGGGCCGGGGGACTCAGGCCCGGTCGGGGGGACCGGTATGTTTCGGCTCGAGAACGCGCAAAGCCTCGTCGGCATCGCTCTGACGCTGGCGGTCTGCTGGGCCCTGTCAGAGGACCGGTCGCGGTTCCCGTGGCGCCTGGCGCTCGGCGCCCTGGCGGTGCAGGTCGGCCTGGTGCTGCTGCTGTTCGGCCTTCCCGCAGCGCGAGGCGTGGTCCAGGCGATCAGCGACGGCGTCGACGGCCTGTCGGCGGCCACGGCCCAGGGCACGCAGTTCGTGTTCGGCTATCTCGGCGGCGGCGCCCAGCCCTATGTCCTGAGCGAGGCCCAGGGGCCGTTCGTGTTCGCCTTTCAGGTCCTGCCGCTTATCCTGGTGATCTCGGCGCTGTCGGCGCTGCTGTGGCATTGGGGCGTGCTGAAGCTGATCATCCGCGCCTTCGGCTTCCTGTTCGAGAAGACCATGGGCATGGGCGGGGCCTCGGCCACGGCCACGGCCGCCAACATCTTCGTCGGCATGGTCGAGACCCCGATCATCATCCGCGCCTATCTCGACAAGCTGACCCGGTCGGAGCTGTTCATGATGATGGTCGTGGGCCTGGCCACCGTCGCCGGCTCGACCATGGTCGCCTACGCCACCATCCTGAAGAACGCCCTGCCGAACGCCGCAGCCCATGTGCTGGTGGCCTCGGTGGTCTCCGCGCCCGCCGGGGTGCTGCTGGCGCGGCTGATGGTGCCGGAGCGGCGCGGCGAGACCGGGGTGCAGGTCGACTACACATCGCTGCTGAAATACGACAGCTCCATCGACGCCATCACCAAAGGGGTCGCCGACGGCCTGATGGTGGTGCTGAACATCTCGGCCATCCTGATCGTGTTCGTCGCCTTCGTGGCCATCGGCAACGGCCTGCTGGGCCTGCTGCCGCCGCTGTGGGGCGAGCCGGTGACCATCGAGCGGCTGCTGGGGATCGTCTTCGCGCCGCTGGCCTGGAGCATGGGCATCAGCTGGGACGAGGCGCCGAAGGCCGGCTGGCTGCTGGGCGTGAAGCTGATGCTGACCGAGTTCATCGCCTTCATCCAGCTGGGCAATATCCCGGCCGGCGAGATGACCGAGCGGACCCGGATGATCATGACCTATGCCCTCTGCGGCTTCGCCAATGTCGGGTCGGTCGGGATCACGGTGGGCGGCATGGGCGTCCTGATGCCCGAACGTCGCGCCGAGGTCATCAGCATGGTCTGGAAGGCCCTGCTGGCCGGCTTCCTCGCCACCTGCATGACCGCCGCGGTCGTCGGGGCCATGCCGCGCGAGCTGTTCGGAATTACGGGGTAGGAAGGTCGTGTCGCAAGCGTTCGAAAGTCCGAACGCGGCGCCGTGGCGCGGCGCCGAGTGGGTAAAGAGCAGGCTTGCTGCGGCGGGCTTCGAGACCCCACGCATCGCCACGCAGGTCTACGTCAGTGAAGCCGTGACACATGGCCTCCTCGAGTCCGCCGAGGCCTATGAGATCTTCTGCAGCGAGTATTCTGATGAGGGGGTTCGCAATGCCTTGGACGGAGGTCGCTCGGGCTATCGATCACCCCACATTGAGGCGCTTGCGGCAGGGCTCGATCGCTCGACTTTCGCAAAGCTCAATCCGGGACTGACCGGCGACCTGCTAAGCGCACTGCCGACGGATGCGCTTGAGGCTTACCGCAAGCGTCTGCGTGCAATCGTCCAGGAGCAGAAGGCCGCTGAGATCGCAGCCGGCCGCTACGAGCTATCGGCTGGCCTTGTCGATAAGGGGCCCGCCGCATCCTTCAAGGCGCTGGCGAAGACCCTTCCGCTGAGGTTTGCGAAAGGGACCGAACTGGGCCTTCCAGTCGATGGCCCGTGCCTGGTCAGTGAGACGTCGGGGCCGTTGAGGCCGATCCTCTTCTTCGAGCCTGGCCGTCGAATGGCGCGTGTCGATCTTTCGGCGTCGCCATTGCTGTTGCGGGGATCAAGTATCGTGTCGGGGTTCGATATGCGCCAGATTGTGCCCAATCTTCACTGGTACAGCAGAATTGGCTCGTCGGAAGAGGCTGCTCTGGGCCTTGCGGCGTATGCCCGGTTCGTCGTCGAATTGGCCGCCGCGCTGAATGACGGCGAAGGGACAATGGAAACGCCATGAAACTCTATGACAGCCTGCGGGCGCCCAATCCGCGGCGGGTGCGCTGGTTCCTGGCGGAGAAGGGTGCGGAGGCCGAGGTCGAGATCATCGACGTCAGCATCTTCAACGGCGAACACAGGCAGCCCGACTACCTTGGCAAGGCGGGTCTCGCCAACGTGCCGATGCTGGAGATGGACGACGGGACGGCGATCACCGAGTCGGTCGCCATTTGCCGTTATCTCGAAAGCGTCTTCCCCGAGCCCAACATGTTCGGCCGCGATCCGAAGGAGGTCGCCGTCATCGAGATGTGGTGCCGCCGCACCGAGATGATGCTGGCCACGCCGCTGATGATGACCGTGCGCCACAGCCATCCGGCGCTCGCAGCGCTGGAAAAGCAGATTCCGGAGATCGCCGAGACCAACCGCGCCGGGGCGACCCGGACGATGAAGTTCTTCGACCGTCGGCTGGCCGAGAGCGAGTTCATCGCCGGTGACCGGATCACCATGGCGGACATCCTGGCCGCCACATCCATCGACTTCTCGCGCATGGCCAAATTCCGCATTCCCGAGGACATGACCAACGCCGCGCGCTGGTACGCAGCGATGATGGCCCGCCCGGCGGCGCTTGCCGGGACAGTGGCGGCGTGATGCGCGCGCTGCTGATCGCCGTTGCGCTCGTGCTGTCGCCCGTTGCGGCCCTGGCCCAGACGCTGATTGTGACCAACGCGGAGGGCAAGGTCACGACTTTCACGCCGGAGGCGCTCGCCGCGCTGCCCCGCGCCGAGGCCCGGCTGGGCGGCAAGACCGCCTACGAAGGCGTCAGCCTGACCGCCGTGCTGCGCGAGGCCGGCGTGCCCCAGGGGCCGCGTCTGCACGGCAAGCCGATGCAGGCGTTCGTCGTGGTCACCGGCAAGGACGGTTATCGCGCCGTGCTGTCGATCGTCGAGACCGACGCCAGCTTCCGCGACAGCGCGATCATCCTGGCCGACCGCCGCAAGGCCGGCCCGCTGGCGGCGGAGGAGGGCCCCCTGCGTCTGGTCATCGACGCGGACGCGCGGCCCGATCGCGGCGTGCGGCAGGTGGAGTCGGTAACGGTAATGATCGCGCCCTGATCTTACGCTGATCAGAGTGCGGCGTCGATCGCCCGCACATGGCCGGCGGCGGCATAGTCGAGGATCGCACGGTCCACGGTGAACAGTGTCGCGTCGGCGTGGCGGGCGGTGGCGATGATCAACCGGTCGGCGGGATCGGCGTGAAGGTCCCCGGGCAAGCCCACACTGTCGACGGCGATTTCCGGCGTGATCGGGGCCAGGCTGATCCCGGGCAAAGACAAGGCTTCGTCGAGCCAGGCACCGGCTTCGCGACCCAGCGGCAGCCGCCCCTTCCGGGCCAGAAGGGCGATTTCCCACGGCGTTATCGCGGAAACCAGCACCTGGTTCGCCCGTCCGGCTTCATCGATCCGGCTTCTCGTCGCGGGGCCCAGTCGTCGGTCGCCTTGCAGCGCCCAGACCAGAACGTGCGTATCGAGGACGATCAAGCGTTGGCGTCCCAGTCGGCCGGATCCGTCGCGGGCGCAAAGGGATCATCGTACCGAAGGACCGTACCCTTCATGGCGCCGACGATTGATCGGGGCGCGACGGCTTCAACAGGCGTCAGTCGCGCGACGGGGCGACCGCGCTTTGTAATGGTGACGGGTTGCCGATCCTGTCCCATTTCCTCGATCAGTCGCAGGCAGTCAGCCTTGAACTGCGCGGCGCCTACCGTTTTTCCAGTCATGCTGACGGACCTTGTGTACACCTATACACATAATATGGACATAAACGCCGGCCAGCAAGTCGCCGTTGCGCTTCAACGGCCCTCAGCCCATCCCCCGCACAGCCGGAACGGCCAGCATGATCCAGACGGCGGCCACGGCCGTCGCCCAGGAAATCATCAGGACAATCGCGTTCTTCACCATAACCATCTCCCGCAAGTGGGGATGGTTGTCGCCTGACCGCGCCGTCACGGACGACTTAAGCTTCCTGTCAAAGCGAAGCGGCGGGAGGCGGATTGCGGCGGGGCAGGGCGTCCCACTCCCGTCGCAGCATCGAGAACAGGTGCGAGGAATGGTAGGCGCCGTCCCAGTGGCGGTAGACCTCGCGCACCGTGCCTTCCTGCACGAAGCCCTCGCGCCGATACACGTGGGTGGCGCGCGGGTTGAGCACCGCAACGTCCAGCTCGAAGCGGTTGGCGCCGGTCTCTTCGAAAACCAGGTCGATCAGGGCGGGCATCATCCGGCGGCTGAGGCCGGTGTCGGTCCGCGCCGCGCCGATCCGCTTCAGCAGCACCACGCCGTGCGGCTCATCCAGTTTCGACAGGATGGCGAAGGCCATCAGCCGCCCGTCTTCCCGCCAGACAAGGTAGCGGTCGTTGGTCGAGGCCATCCGCGCGGCGTGCTCATCCGCCTCGAAGTTGCCGATGAACAGCGCATAGGCCGGGTCCCGCTCGATCGCCATGATCGCGGGAATGTCGTCCGGCGTCGCATCGACCAGCGCCACGTCAGAGCCTCCGCGCAACCCGCTTGATGACGCCCGAAAAGGACAGCATCGGCGCGCCGCCAGTCGAGACCAGGCCGCGGATGAAGACCATCGACTTGCCGGCCTTGATCACCTCGCCGGTCGCCTCGACGAGATCGCCCTCGTGGGCCGGGCCGATGAACTCGCCATTGAGGCTGAGGGTCACCGCATGGCTGCCCTCCAGCTGTTCATGGGCGATGGCGAACAGGGCGAAGTCGGCGAAGGTCAGCATGCAGCCGCCGTGCATGAAGCCGCCGCCGTTCATGTGCTTGCGCTCGGCGCGGAAGGCGCAGCGCGTCGTTCCGTCGTCCTCGACGCGGAAATAGTAGGGGCCGGACTGGGTCTCGAACGGATCCCCGTCCCAGGTCCGCCAACCGGCCCACTGGCCTTCCGATACTGGTCGCGGTCCGTTTGAGACCTCGTTGCCGCCGTCCATGTGCTGTGATCCTTTCGTCGGGCGTTCTTAGCCGGGGATCGGGAACATGCGAACAGGGATTGCGCGGTGGTGCATCGCGATGGCGGGCCTCCTGATGATGGCGCTGTCGCCCGCGGCGATGGCCGCCGACGGCGTGATCACGCGGCTCAAGTTCCGCGAGCTGGTCGTCGCGCGGCTCGAGGCGGCCAATCCCGACTTCAGGGTGAAGGTGCTCTCCATCGATGAGCTTGAGGTCACGGGCGTCGGCGAGGGCGAGATACAGATGTACCTCGGCAATGCCTATCGGCAGTACCTCAGCGACCCGTCGGCGCTCGACGAGGTGATCGCGCGGTTCGTCGGTGTCGCGGTCTCGGCAACGGCCGCCCAGGCCGAGGACGCTCCGCTCGCGCTGGCAGATCTGCGCCTGTTGATCCGGCCGGCCGGCTTTCTCGACGAAGTCCGAAAGATGCGCGCCCGCTCCGGCAAGCCCGTTCTGGATAAGGACTTGCCGGTCAGCCGGCCTCTGGCGGGCGACCTCGTCGTGCTGCTCGGTCTCGACCACCCCCAGAGCTACTCCTATCCACCGCGGGCGACCGTCGAGGAGGCGTTGCCCTCCGCCGATGCCTGGACGCGGGCGCTGGCCAACACCGACGCCGCCGTGGGCGAAATCCGGACCGAAGCGCTCCGCGACGGCGTCGCCATGGTCACCACAGACAGCGGACTGGCGCCCAGCCTGCTCCTGCTCGACGACGTCTGGGCCCGGGCGCCGCTGAAGGGCCAGGGCGACCCGATCGTCGTCGTCTTCTCGCGCACGGCTTTGCTGCTGGGTCACGAGGGCGATCCGGCGTCCATCGAGGCGCTGGTGGCCATCCTGAAGACCGAGTTGGCCTTTGCCGGCAACGATCTGGTTAGCGATCAGCTGTTTATTCGCCGCAATGGCCGCTGGGAGGTGTTTGATCCGGCCGCGCCCCGGCGTATGCCACGGCAAGCCAGTCTGGACCGCGCCGCATGACCTCACCTATCGAAGACGCCATCCTCGACCTGCTCAAGGCGCTGCCTCCGGGCAAGAGCATTGATCCGTCCGAGGTGGCCAAGATCATCCAGCCCGAGCGCTGGCAGCGGGTGCTGGGCCAGGTGCGGTCGACGGCTGTCGGCATGGCCCGGGCCGGGACGGTCGTCATCACCCGCCACGGCAAGCCGGCTGACCCCGACAGTTTCCGGGGTGTCTACCGCCTGCGGCTGCCGCCGGCCTGAGCCGCCTTTCAATCGCCAGACTGTCGCGGGCATTCTGAGGCCATGAACCGTCGCCTGTTCCTGCTCGCCGCCAGCGCCGCCGTCACCGGCTGCGCGCCGATGGTCCAGGTCGCCGGCGCGCCGGACCTCGGGTTCGGCGGGCCAGTGCTGGAGGAGGATGTGTTCGTCAGCTTCGATGGTGGCCGGATGGGCCTCAAGCGCTGGCTGCCGGAGGGCGAACCGACTGTGGTCGTGGCCGCCCTGCATGGCATGAACGACTATTCCAACGCCTTCCACTTCGCCGCGCCGGTCTGGGCGCAGCAGGGGATCGCCACCTATGCCTATGACCAGCGCGGCTTTGGCCGATCGCCCGGCCGGGGGATCTGGGGCGGCGAGGCGTTGATGACCGAGGACCTGCGGGTGTTCGTCGCGCTGCTGCGCAAGCGCTATCCGCGCGCCGCGCTGGTCGTGGCCGGCGAGAGCATGGGCGGGGCGGTGGCGATCGCCGCCTTCGCGTCGGACCGGCCGCCCGCCGCCGACCGTGTCGTGCTGATGGCGCCGGCCGTCTGGGGTTGGGCGGCCCAGCCGCTGCCCTACAAGACGGCGCTCTGGTTCACCGCGCATCTGGCGGGCGAGACCGTGATCAAGCCGCCGGCGTGGGTCACCGACCGCGTCCATCCCAGCGACAACTACGAAGAGCTTGTCGCCATGGGTCGCGACCCGATGCTGATCTGGGGCGCGCGCAACGACACCCTCTATGGCCTGGTCGACCTGATGCAGACCGCCTGGGAATCGACCGGCCGGATCCGCGTGCCCGTGGGATATTTCTACGGCGCCAACGACGAGGTCATCCCCAAGGCGCCGAGCTTCCAGGCCGCCGCGCGTCTCGGCCCCGGCGCACGCACGGCCTATTACGCCAAGGGCTATCACCTGCTGACGCGCGACCTTCAGAGAGCCGTCGTGATCAGCGATATCGCCGCCTTCATCCTGGATCCGGCCGCCGACCTGCCGTCGGCGCCGCCGCCGATCCCAGCGCCGACGCGGCGGCCCGTCTGACGATCATTCCGGCTTGTCGCGGCGGTTGACGGAGCGTAAATCGCCGGCGCACGTTTCTCCCCCGAACTGCCCCGGAACCCGGCATGTCTGTTTTCGATTCGCCCGCCTTTGAGAATCACGAAGGCGTCCATGCTGTCTTTGACGAAAAGACCGGCCTGAAGACGATCATCGCCATTCACTCCACGGCGCGCGGTCCGGCGGCCGGCGGATGCCGGATGTGGCCCTATGAGACAGACGACGCGGCCCTGACCGACGCCCTGCGGCTGTCGCGGGCCATGTCCTACAAGAACGCCCTGGCCGACATCCCGCTGGGTGGCGGCAAGGCGGTGATCATCGGCGACTCCCGCACCCAGAAGACGCCCGCGCTGTTCGAGGCCTTCGGCCGCGCCGTCGAGGGGCTGGGCGGGAAATACTGGACCGCCGAGGACGTCGGCGTCTCGCCCGCTGACCTCGAAAGCGCCCGCAAACAGACCCGCTACGTCGCCGGCCTCGAAGGCCACCCCGCAGCGTCGGGCGATCCCAGCCCGGTGACGGCCGAGGGCGTGTTCCGGGGCGTGCGTCTCTGCGTCGAACGGGCCTATGGCCGTGATCTGAAAGGCGTCCGGGTCGCCATCCAGGGCGTGGGCCATGTCGGCGCGTACCTGGCGGAGAAGCTCGCCGACGCCGGGGCCGAGCTGATCATCACCGACGTCAATGAGGCGGCCCTGGCCCAGGTCGCCGCCCGCACGGGGGCGACCATCGTGCCGCCGGCCGCGATCTTCGACGTCGAGGCCGAGGTGTTCGCGCCCTGCGCGCTCGGCGGCGCGATCAATGCGGAAACCCTCAGCCGGCTCACCGGGCGGGTCGTTGCCGGTGCCGCCAACAACCAGCTGGCCTCGCCGGAGATCGGCGCCCTGCTGTTCGAGCGCGGCCTGCTCTATGCGCCGGACTACGTCATCAACGGCGGCGGCATCATCAATGTGGCCGCTGAAATCGCCGCCATCGAGGCCGGGACGGCGTTCGACCCCGTCTGGGTCGAGGCCAAGCTCACGCGCCTGACGGCGACGCTCGGTGACATTCTCGATGCGTCGCTGGCCGAAAAACGTCCGACCCACGAGGTCGCCGACGAAATGGCCAAGGCCCGGATCGCCGGCGCCGTCGCCGCCCGCAAGGCAGCCTAGGACGTCTCCCCGCCGACCTTCGAACCGCTGATCGCCGCGCCCGCGTTGCGGTCCAGCCGGTAGTAGACCAGCGCCGACAGCAGGGTCGTCGCCCCGACGGCCAGATAGGGGATCGTGAACCGGTCGGGCGTCAGCGCGCCACCCGAACCGCGCGCGAAATGCAGCATCAGCCCGCCGAAACTGACGCCCATGGCCAGGCCGATCTGCTGGGCCACGACTGACAAGGTCGAGGCCTGGGCGATCTGGTGTTGCGGCACATCGGCGAAAGCGATGGAGTTGGTGGCGATGAATTGGCTGGACCGCGCGAAGCCCGCGGCCGCCAGGAAGGCCATGATCAGCCAGGCCGGCGTATCGACGCGGAAGAAGCCCGGCGCGGCCGTCAACGCCGCGGTCAGGGCCACCAGGGTCAGCAGCGTCGCGCGGAAACCCCATCGCCGCAGCATCGGGGCGGCGAACGGCCGTGAGGCGAACACCCCCAGACCGCCGGCCAGGGTGACCGAGCCCGCCTGGAGCGGGGTCCAGCCCATGGCCACCTGCAACAGCAGCGGCATCAGGAAGGGGCCGGCGCCGACGCCCAGCCGCATCAGGGTTCCGCCGAGCAGGCTGGCGCGGAAGGTCGGGTACCGCAGCAGGTCGAGATTCAGGATCGGGCGGAGCTTGGCTTTGGAGAGCCTCAGGTAGAGCCAGCCGCTGGCCATCGAGACGGCGACGACGCCAACCTGCCCCCACCAGGGCAGCAGGCCGAGGCCCGCCGTCTCGGCCACGACTACGACGCCGGTGATCGCCGCCGCCGCCAGGACGAATCCGCTCCAGTCGAACGGTCCGGGGTAGATGGTCGGCAGGCGCGGCACGAACCGCAGAACCGCCAGCATCCCGAGCAGGCCGATCGGAATGTTGATGAAGAAGATCCATGGCCAGTCGGCCACCGACAGCACGAACCCCGCCAGCGGCGGCCCGATCAGCGGCCCGAGCAGGGCCGGCATGGTGAACCAGCCCATGGCGCGGATCAGGTCGCTGCGTGGGGCGGAGCCCACCACGATCAGCCGCGCCACCGGCGTCATCAGCGCGCCGCCGATACCCTGCACGATCCGGGCGGCGACCAGTTCCCCCAGGCTTGTCGAGAAGCCGCACAGGGCCGATCCCGTCAGGAACACCACCATGGCCGCCAGGAACACCCGCCGCGGCTGGAACCGCTCCGCCGCCCAGCCGCTGATCGGCACGAACACGGCCAGGGCCAGGATGTAGGACGTCAGCGCGAGCTTCAGATGGAGGGGATCGGCGTTGAACGCGCGCGCAAGGGTCGGCAACGCCGTCGACAGCGCGGTGGAGTCGATGAATTCCATGAACAGCGCGCTGGCCACGGCCAGATAGGCGATCCGCGGCACGGTCTGAACGGGCGGCGGCGGGGGCGGCGCATCGGACGCCGCCGGGTCGGTCACGGGATCTGGCACCTGATGGTGTTAGCGCCGCCGATGACGCGGCTTCAAATGGATTCGGACCGGTCGCGCCAGAATGGCTGCGCTAGTAGGCGCGCGGCAGCCGCTGCTCGCGGCGGGCCTTGGCCGGCGGCTTGCCGCTGACGGTGAAGCTGATGCCGAAGACGGTGTCCTCGCGGGACATGCCGTAGGCGCTGATTTCCCGGCGGGCCACGCTTGCGGCGATCTGGCGGGAGTCCTTGCGCCAGCCGACGCCCAGCTGGGCCTTGCCGAATTCGGCGAGCTGTTCGACCGACCAGCCGGCGGGTTTCCAGCCGCGCAAGGGGTCACGCATGAGGTTCAGACCGAAGGCCTGTCCGGACCCGGCGGCGAAGACGAACCAGCGGCCCTTCTTTCCGACCTTCTGACTGGGCCCGACGCGCAGGGTGAACCGCTTGATGTCGAGAACCGGACGGGTGGGCCGAAGCGCGATGACCGGCTCGTTGAAGACGCTCGATGTCACATCAAGGCCGGCGCCGGGCGCGGAGGGGACCTGTTCGCTGATCGTCAGCTGGATGCGGGGTTCGCGGACAATGTCGGGCGCCCGGACCGGCGTCGTCAGCGCGATACGGGACAGCGGCACGGTCAGCGCCGGCGAAGCCGCTCTCGGCGAGGGGATGTCCAGCAGGGCGAGCTGCGCCTGGCCCGCAGGCGCCTGCGCTGCGGGGCGCGAAAGGCGGATGGGCTCGGGCGGGGCGACAGCGACCTCGGTCGCTGCCGGGCCTCCGGCGAGTTCGACCGGCGCCGCGTCCTCCGCCCAGCGTCCGGTCTTGATCGGTGCATCAGGGTCATCTGGGATCGGCGCGCGCATGCCGCTGAAGGCGTCCCCGACACGGGAGCCGGCAATGAGCGAGTCGGAAGTCAGTCCATCGGTCGCGGCGCTCATGCTCGTGGCCGCACTGAGCGCAGCCGCGCCCAGAACTGTGACCGTAAACACCGCCGTGGCCGTCAGTGCGCGCATTGTAGCGCCGCTCCCCACTGGTCCTGTTTAAAGGTTAACGCTCCCGCGTCGACAAGCAACCCCGCTCGCGGTGCGAGCGAGCCGAATCGCGCGCAATCGTGGCCCGTTGTGGGTCGTCTCCCGGGGGTCAATGGCAGGGGCGGGGCGGGGGGCGGCGTTGCTTGGGCGGCTTGACGCAGCTGCTGTCGGCCTTCTGACCATGCTGCGGCAGGGGATCCGTGCGCGGCGGACTGAACGTGGCCCAGGGGTTCTGTTGCTGGAATCCTTTGCTCATCGCTGTCCCTCTTACGCGGGCTGGTACGGGCCGTCAGGCGGCGAACGCTGACGCTTCCGGAGAAACCGTAACGCTCACCGAAAGTTCCGACTGTCCGGGATTGCCGAGGATCGCGCCGCTGACCGGAGCGGCCCCATGCGGCGTCCGGGCGACAGCGACGCGGATCAGATCGGCGGACTCCGCCAGACCGTTCGTCGGGTCAAACTCGGTCCATCCCAGCCCGGGCAGGAACACCTGGACCCAGGCGTGGGTCGCGCCGGCGCCCCTGCGCACGCCGCTGTTGACATAGCCGCTGACGAAGCGGGCGGCGTAGCCCAGTCTCCGCAGGGCCTCGATCATCAGCCAGGCGAGGTCCCGGCAGGCCCCGCTGCGCAGGCGCAGGGTCGCACCGGGGGACTGGACGCCTTCGGTATGACGCGCCCGGTACTCGAACCCGTCGTGGATCGCATGGGTCATGCGCATAAGCAGATCGAGCGCAGGTTCTCCCGCCGGGCCGATCTGCGAGGCCAGCCACTTCAGCAGGGCGTCGCCCTCTTCGTCCGTCTCCGGGGCGATGTAGGGCGCGAGGACGAGGCGGTCCTCGTGACTGTAGAGGATCGGCATGGCGGTGTGGGGATCGTCCGGCGACAACGGGGCCGGGAACCGCTCAATGACCAGTCGGCTGACGACGCTGAGGGACTGCGATTCGCCGCGCGGCTCGAACAGGCAGACGCAGTTGCCGAGCGCGTCGTAGACCCAGCGGGTGTCGCCCGGCGGCGATAGCGAGAGGTGTGCTTCGATGACGCGGATCGCATGGCTGTCACGAGGCCGGACCCGCAACCGGTGCTGACCGAAGCGCACCGGTCGCTCGTAGCTGTAGCGGGTTTCGTGGACGATGATCAGACGGGCCATGCGGGCGGGAAACCCGCCGCGCGCCTGCCGGTTCCATCAATCCCGGCGATCAGGGCAGCGGGTGGACGTAAACCTCGTTCCAGCCGATGCGGTCGCCGTCGAATTCGACCAGGTCGAACCCGCGCATCCGGACCGGGCCGTCAGGTCCCTCGAAGGCGCAATACCAGCGGCCGCAGAAGCCGTTCTCGATGCTCCAGACCGTTTCCGGCGTGTAGGTCATGGGCGGTGTCGACGCGAACAGGGCCGTCAGATAGGCGCGCAGGGCGTCGTGACCGACGATGCCGGCGGCTGTCTGCGGATCCTTGTAGGTGCAGCCGGGGGCATAGAAGCCGATCAGGCCCTCGACGTCCTTGGCGGTCCAGGCGGCCAGCCAGCGCCGGTTGAAGTCCTCGATATCCATCAGTGGTCCTCCAGGACCCGGGCGCGATGCTCGGGGGTGAAGATCTCCGGCGGCAGAGTCTCCGGTCCGGCCATGACCGCGAAGCCGTGCATGCCCAGGGTCGGGTCCTCGCTGCTCCGTTCGAAGTGGCGGCGGCGGCGCGCCTGGGCCTGCGGCCCGAATTCGGCGTCGATAGTCGACGTCAGCGAGGCGCAGAACCGCAGGCGACGCATGCGTTCGGTCCGCTCGGCGCCATAGTCGGCGAAGGCGGCGGGCGACCAGTCGGTTCCACCGACCAGCACGTCGCGCACCGTTCGGGCGTCGCGGTAGGTGATTGACTGGCCAAGGCCGACGATCGGGTCGTTCCAGCCCGCCGCGTCGCCGATCAGCACCACGCCCTCGGCAAAGGGCTGGTCGGTCCAGGTGTCGTTGTTGAAGAAGCTGAGCACCGGCCCGGCCGGCTCGCCGGCGACCAGGGTCTCGTTGATCGGGCTGCAGCTGACGCGGAAGGCGTCGAGGAACTTGCGCGGGCCTTCGGGACCGGAGAACCGCCGGTTCTGTTCCAGCGGATAACCGCCGTAGAGGCGCACCTTGCCGTCACCCTGGGGGAAGGCGAGGAAGTTGAAGTCGTCTTCCGTGCCAATCGCCTGCAGGTCGTCAGGCCAGTCGGGGGCCTTGTCGACCAGCATGCCGGCGAACCAGTGGTGCGGTTTGTCCTGATTCAGATGGATGCCGCTGGCCTCCCGGACCTGCGAGGTGCGGCCATCGGCGCCGACGATCAGCCGGCAGCGGACCGTTTTCTCGATATCGTTGTGCAGGAAGGTGACCGCCGGCGTAGCGCCTGGCGTCACGGCCGTGACCATGGCCCCGCGCAGCGTTGTGGCGCCACGGCGCGCCGCCTCGTCGAACAGGGTCCGGCAGTGGTGTGGATTGCCAAGGGTCAGGGGACCGGGCACCTCGGGCGCGAACATGCCCAGCGGCAGCGTTCTGGCCTCGGCCTCTTCCGGCGTGCGAGTCTCGTCGTAGGTGACGTGGCGGGTGACATAGTGGCCGCCGGCGTCCCGCAGAACGTCCAGCAGTCCCATGCGACGGACCTCCGTCACGCCCCAGGGGGCGATCCACTCGCCGCGAACCCGGTCCTGGTAGACCTCGGTCTGTTCCAGCAACAGCACGTCGACGCCGGCCGCCGCCAGGCTCGCGGCGAGGGCCGAACCCCCGATGCCGCCGCCGACGATGACCACGTCATGGTAGTCGCTCATGTCGAACTCCCGGAGTTGAAACAGGCGGCGAGATGCCGGTGAAAGGCCCATAGACCCGCTTCGAGGTGGCTGAGCGGGCCTGGCGTGTAGAGGTCGCCGCTGACGCCCCTCTGGACGCCCTCGCAGACCGGAATGTCCTCGCCATGCACGGCGGCGACCTGGTCGCGGAATTCCGCCACGATCTCGGGCACGGCGGCCAGTTCGGGCGGGGCCAGCATGTGGATATTCAGCGTGAACCGCGTCGGGCCGATGTCGCAGAGCTCGTACCAGACCCCGAACGGCGCCACGCCTTCGGTGAAAAACATCAGGGTGGCGGGAAAGGCGACGGCCACCACGAAGCTGCCGATGTCGTCGGAGGCGCCGGGGTTCTCGAGGATGCTGAACCGGTCGCTGTCGCTGGTCGCCCGGGTCGAAAGGCCTGGATTGGTCTGCTGCAGGCTCGCCGCGTGCGGTCCGATGTGGTGATAGGACTCGAGGAAGTTCTCGACCATCACCTTCCAGTTCCACGGCGATTCATAGGTCAGCACGCCGGCCGTGACGAGCCGGTCGGGGTTCAGGGGCGCCAGTCGTTCGGCCAGCGGCGCCAGGGCTTCGGCCAAGGGCAGGGCGGCGCCGTCGAGATTGGCGAACAGCCAGCCGCCCCAGACCTCATGACGAACGGCGGGCAGGGCGCAGGCTTCGACGTCGAAGGCCGTCGACTGGTCCATCGCCGGCGCCGAGAGCAGCCGGCCGTCGAGGCCGTAGCGCCAGAGATGGTACGGGCAGTTGAGGCTGGCCGCATTGCCGGCGCCCTGGACAACCGGCATGCCCCGATGCCGGCACGCGCGCGAGAGGACGTGCAGGTCCCCGGCCTTGTCGCGGGTCGCGACCACCGGCGTTCCGGCCAGGTCGGCGGAGCGGTAGTCGCCCGGCGCGGCAAGGTCGCTGACCCGCGCAACGGGCAGCCAGCCCGCGGCGAATACCCGCTGGCGCTCCTCGGCGAACACAGCCGGATCGACATAGGCCGGGCCGGGCAGGGCCCGGGCGGACTGCAGACTGTCCGCAACCGCGGCGTAGGGGTTCTGGGTCGGCGTCATCGCCGGCAGACGCTAACGATCTGGCGTCCCGCCGCAACCGTGACCCGGCGTCAGCCGAGAATCGGGCCCATCGCGGCCCGCACCGCCGGCCGCGCGCGCAGTCGGTCCTGCCAGTCAGCGACGGCCGGTTCGACCGACAGGCCCATCCGCTCCGCCATGAGCACCAGCGGCGCATAGCAGATGTCGGCAAGCGAGTAGTCGCCGGCCAGCCAGGGCGCCCGCTCCAGCCGGGCGGCCAGAAGGGCGACATGGTGTTCGAGTTCGGCGCGGCCCTGCGCCCGCATTTCGGCGGTATCGGGGAATCCCATCGAGGCGGGCGCCACCCAGCGCTTCCACGACATCATCCAGGGGCCGTTGCTCCAGCACATCAGCTGGCGAACATCGGCCCGCGCCTGGGCGGAAGAGGGCATCAGGGGCGGCTCGGGGTGTTCGTCCTCGAGATATTCCAGGATGGCGGTCGACTCCGCGAACGCCATTCCCTCGTCTTCCAGCACCGGAACCTGCCGGACGGATTGAGGGCGAGGAACTCAGGCTGGTGAGAGCCGCCGCCCGGCAGGTCGATGACCACCTCCTCGTACGCCAGTCCCTTTTCGGCGAGGGCGATACGCACTCGCCAGGGCATCAGCGAAACCGGGTGCCAGTAGAGCTTCATTACTTTGCCGCCCGCTGCCCCGGCCGATAGGTCTCCACCACATTGCCCGCGAGCTGCGCTTCGGTGAACAGCACCGGCTTGAAGCGCATCGCGGCGAACAGCGGGGCCTGGTCGCTGTAGTGCGCCTTCGAAGCGTCCATCGTCGCCGTGCCGAACTGGTGGATGCTCTGGCTGGAGAGGACGCCGTTGCGGTCCCAGCTGACGAACATGATGAAGGTGTCGCCCGCGAGCGCGGTCAGCCGGCCGTCGTCGCCGGGCTTGCCATAGACGGCGCGCAGGGTGTCCGGCCCGCCGTCGATCGGCAGGTCGACCCGGCCGCGGCGGATGCGGTTCACCTTGCCCCATTCGGGGTCGAGCCGGCCGAAGTTGGTCTTCAGCAGCTTGATCGTCTCAAGCAGTGCCTTGCGCGGGGTCGGGCCTTTGGGATCGTGGCTGTCGCGGGCCGTGATCACCGGCTGGGCGGTCAGGATGGCCAGCGCCGCGCCACGGCTGGTGACCTTCGTCGTGTAGTCCCAGCGGGCGAGGATGGCCTGGGCGGCGATGATCTCCTCGTCGCCCTTGGGATCCAGCGCCAGCAGTTCGCCGACCACCGCCGCGACCGACGAGCGGTGGCTGTAGGCCGTGTCGAACTTCCAGGCGCGGAACTCTTCGGGCGTGATCTGGTCGTCGGCCGCGAAGGTCTCCACCAGCCGCAGCGAACGGTTGGTCATGTTGGTCTGGATGCCCATGGTCGGGCTGAAGGCGTAGGGGTCCAGGCCATCGCCGAACGCGGTGGCCTCGAACGGCGTGTTGTTGGCGTTGAACACCAGACCGCCTTTCGGCTGCCAGACCTGCGGGACCTGGTCGAACGGCAGGTAGCCGGTCCAGATCAGGTCCGACCTGTCGCCGGGCAGGACGCCGGACCAGTTGACGCCCTCGCGGCGCTTCGGGAACAGGCCGTTGTAGACGTAGCCGACGTTGCCCTTCGCGTCCGCGTAGACGTAGTTGATGCTCGGCAGGGCCTGCAGCGCCATCGCCGCCTTCCACTCCTCGAGCGAGCGGGCCTTGTCGAGCCGCCAGTACTGCAGCGGCTGTCGGACGGTATCCATGCCGGCGTAGCGGATCGCGAACGTTCCGCCCTTCGTCCGCATCACCGGGCCATGGGCGGAACCCAGCACCTCCTTGCTGACCGTCCAACTGAACGGCCCCCACAGCTTGACGCGCAGCTTCGCCGTGGACTTGTCGAGCTTCCGCCATTTGCCGTCGAGGCGGTACTCGTCCTTGTTCTCCGGATTGATCGTCAGCCGGTAGATGTCGACGAGATCGGGATTGTTGACCGTGTTGGCCCACCCCAGGTCAGCGTTGTGACCGTGCAGCATGAACGGCGAGCCGGGGAAAAACCCGCCGGCCACGTGCCAGCCTTCGCCGCTCTCGACCACCGCCTCGTACCATGCGACCGGGCCGCTGTAGGGCTGATGCGAGTTGACCAGCAGACGCGTCGCGCCGTCCGACGACCGGGACGGCGCGATCGCCACGCCGTTGGAGCCCTTGGGCAGGCCGTCCTCGGTGGCGTTGGTCAGTCGCTTCAGTTCACCGTCCAGGCCGTAGAAGAACGGCGTCTTGAACACGAAGCCGGCGGCGATGTCCTTGCCGGTCAGGGGCAGCAGGCCGGGCGTCACCTTCCCGGGATTGCGCGCGGCGTAGTAGTTCACCCCGTCTGCGTAGGCCTGCAGCACCGCCTTCACGTCAGCGGGTAGGTCGCGGTCGTACTTCGCGTCGATCGTCTTCCAGACCCCCAGCAGGCTGACAATGTAGTCGCCCGGCGCGGCCTTGAGGCCTTCGCTGGCGGCCAGGGTTCCGCGCGTGGCGAGGGCGACGGTCTGGATGGTCTCGAAGTCGTCCTCCGAATGGGCGAAGGCCAGGCCGAAGGCCGCGTCCGCATCGGTCTTGCCGAGGATATGCGGCACCCCGAACCGGTCGCGGCGAATGACCACGTCGTAGTTGCGCGCCGTCTCGATCAGCGGCGTCAGGTCGGCCTTGCGCGGCGCGCCGACCGCGCTGACGAGCAGCACCGTGACGACAACGCCCAGCGCCAGCCCCGCGACAGCGAGCAGGCCTCTCCAGATCCAGCGCATCCGACTCCCCGGGATGGTTCAGCGGCGATCCTGTTCGCTGACGCGGCGCGGCGCAACGGACATCGCCCTGTGCGTGCCACGCCCGGGCGGGCGACGTTACGGCAACGGTGATTTCCCACCCAAAGTCCTTGTCCAGACGATGGACACAAGCGCTTTCAGCTTGCCCGCGCGGCCCTCGCCCGTTACCGAAGACCCCTGCGCAAGGCGTCGACACAAGAGCCATCAAAGGCCGGTTTCGAGACGCCCGTTACAAGGAGGACGCCGGTGATGGGCGGCGAATCAATTGTTCCGGGCCTGGACCAGGCTCCGACCAGACATGCACGACTGATCGCCTGGGTGCGGGAGATCGCCGCGCTCACGAAGCCGGCGCGCGTACACTGGTGCGACGGGTCGGACGCGGAGTGGGACGCTCTGACCGAACTGCTGATCGAAGCCGGCACGCTCAAGCGCCTGAATCCGGAAAAGCGCCCCAACAGCTTCTACGCCGCCTCCGATCCCAAGGACGTGGCGCGGGTCGAGAGCCGCACCTTCATCTGCTCCGAGAAGGAGATCGACGCCGGACCGACCAACAACTGGCTCGACCCGTCGGAAATGCGGGCCGACCTGAAGCTGCTGTTCGACGGCTGCATGCGCGGCCGCACCATGTACGTCGTACCGTTCAGCATGGGTCCGATCGGCTCGCCGATCAGCGCGCTCGGCGTTGAAATCACCGACAGCGCCTATGTCGCCGTCTCGATGCGGGTGATGACCCGCATGGGCAAGCAGGCCCTGGACCAGATGGGCGAGGACGGCTTCTTCGTGCCGGCCGTCCATTCCCTGGGTGCGCCGCTCGCGGAAGGCCAGGCCGACGTGCCGTGGCCCTGCAACGAGATCAAATACATCGTCCACTATCCCGAGACCCGCGAGATCTGGTCCTACGGCTCGGGCTATGGCGGCAACGCCCTGCTCGGGAAGAAGTGCTACGCCCTGCGCATCGCCAGCGTCATGGCCCGCGACGAGGGATGGCTGGCCGAGCACATGCTGATCCTCAAGCTGACCAGCCCCAAGGGCGCGGTGCGCTTCGTGGCGGCGGCCTTCCCCAGCGCCTGCGGCAAGACCAACCTGGCCATGCTGCAGCCGACGATTCCCGGCTGGAAGGCCGAGACGATCGGCGACGACATCTGCTGGATGCGTTTCGGCGAGGACGGCCGGCTCTATGCGATCAACCCGGAAGCCGGCTTCTTCGGCGTGGCGCCGGGCACCGGCATCGGCACCAACCGCAACGCCATCGAGGCGCTCGACCGGAACGTCATCTTCACCAACGTGGCCATGACCGAGGACGGCGACGTCTGGTGGGAAGGCCTGACTGACGACAAGCCTGCGCACCTGACCGACTGGCGCGGCCGGCCCTGGACGCCCGAAAGCCCCGAGCCCGCCGCCCATCCGAACGCCCGCTTCGCCGTCGACGCCGCGCAATGTCCGGTGATCGCGACGGAGTGGGATGATCCCCGGGGCGTGCCGATCAGCGCGATCCTGTTTGGCGGCCGTCGCGCCAGCGCCGTGCCGCTGGTAACCGAAGCCTTCGACTGGGCGCACGGCGTGTTCATGGGCTCGACGGTCGCCTCGGAAGGCACCGCCGCGGCCGAGAACAAGGTCGGCGAGCTGCGCCGCGACCCGTTCGCGATGCTGCCGTTCTGCGGCTACAATATGGGCGACTACTTCGGCCACTGGCTGAAGGTCGGCGGCAACGCCGACCCCGAGAAGCTGCCGCGCATCTTCATGGTCAACTGGTTCCGCAAGGGCGCGGACGGTCGCTTCGTCTGGCCGGGCTACGGCGAGAACAGCCGGGTGCTCAAGTGGATCTTTGAGCGGCTTGAGGGCGACGCCCAGGCGGTCGACACCGCCATCGGCCGCGTCCCGGCGCCGGGCTCGCTCGATACGGTCGGCCTCGGCCTCACCGAGGCGCAGGTCCGCCTGCTCAAGACGGTCGATGTGGATGTGTGGCGCGAGGAAGCCTCGCTGATCCCGGCCTTCTACGAGAAGTTCGGCGACCGCATGCCGGCCGAGCTCTGGAGCCAGCTGAACGCCCTGAAGGCGCGGCTGGAAGGCGCCGGCGCGAAGGTGGCCGAACCGGCTTGAGTCTTCCTCTCCCGCTTGGGAGAGGGGGACCACCCGCAGGGTGGTGGTGAGGGACACGCCTCTGGCGGACCCGTTGCAGCGCGCTTCGCAGCATCTCGATCATCACGATTGCCCGGCTCATGGCCGCGCTTCCCACTCCACCATGCTTCGCATGGTCCCCCTCTCCCAACAGGGAGAGGAAGGGGGGCCTACTCCGCCGCCATCAGCGCCGGGTTGACCGTGCGGACCGGCATCGGGACCACTTCGGCGCCCTTGTGCGTTTCGACCGTGGCCGCCATCGCCGCGCGCTCTTCCGGGGTGATCAGCAGGCCGGCGTTGAAGGCCTTCTGGCCGGCGGCGCGGCTGGAGGTCCAGGCGGCGATCCGCGGGGCGAGCAGCATCGGCACGAAGATCGGCCAGATCCACAGCAGCAGGTCGGGCCGCATCGCCAGCGCGGTCAGGAAGAACATGCCGGCGAAGAACTCGTTGCGGAAGCTGACCTTGGCGTCGGCCAGCGACAGGCCGTCAGCGTCGCGGTTCTGAGCGTGCCAGCCGGCGTCCTTGCCCATGAGGATTTCGAACACCGCCCGGGTGTTGCCGATCATGTAGATCGGGGCGGTCAGGGCGGAGAGGCCCATCTCGGCCACGACACTCTTCAGCAGCACCTTGGTCCCGCCGTAGGCGCGACGCTCCTGCGGGCGGCTCAGCACGAGGGCCACGCCCATCAGCTTGGGGCCCAGCAGCATGCCGGTGGTCAGCAGGGAGGCCCAGAGCATCGGGTTGAGCTCGGGATGCAGGAAGTACCACCACGAACCCCAGTCGGGCTTGTTGTGGATCTGGATGTACAGGCCGGCGATCAGCGACAGCAGCCAGATCGGCGAGGCCAGATAGGCCATCAAGCCGACGACCAGCTGGAAGCGGCTCATCCAGTGCAGGCCCGGCGCGCGGAGCAGGGCGATGTGCTGCAGGTTGCCCTGGCACCAGCGGCGCTCGCGCTTCATGAACTCCAGCAGGCTGGGCGGGGTCTCTTCGTAGCTGCCGGTCAGGGTCGGGGTGACATGCACACCCCAGCCGCCGCGGCGCAGCAGGCCGGCCTCGACGACATCGTGGCTCATGATGTGGCCGCCGAACGGCTTGCGGCCCGGCAGGCTGGGCAGGCCGCAGCAGTCGGCGAAGGCGCGGACGCGGACGATCGCGTTGTGGCCCCAGTAGCTGGCCTCCGAACCGGACCACCAGGCCAGGCCCGCGGAGGCGACGCGGCCGTACAGACGCACGCCGAACTGCGAGGCGCGGGCGAACAGGGTCTTGCCCTCGACGATCGCCGGGGTGGTCTGGATCAGGCCGATGCCGGGATGACGCTCCATGCCGTCGACCAGATGCAGGATGGTCTCGCCGGTCATGGTGCTATCGGCGTCGAGCACGATCATGTGGCTGTAGGCGCCGCCGAAACGACGGACCCACTCCGACAGGTTGCCGACCTTGCGCTCGGTATTCTCCCGGCGACGGCGGTAATAGACGCGGCAGTTGGACTGCAGGCGGAATGTCTGGAACGCCGCCCACTCGCTGACGGCGACGCGGTCGTCGGTGGTGTCGCTGAGGACGAAGATGTCGAACGCCTGGGTCACGCTCAGCTGGGACAGCGAGCGCTCGATCTGCGCAAGGCGGCCGAACGAGGCCTGGGCGTCCTCATTGTAGAGCGGCATCAAGAGGGCGGTGCGCACGGTCGGCCGGGGCGCGACGTCGCCGAAGCCCAGTTCATCCTTGTCGCCTTGGGTCAGCAGCAGGGTCATGCCGATGACGGCGCTGCAGAACCAGCAGGAGATGGCGGTGATCAGGACCAGGAACAGGCCCAGGCCCAGGACCTCGAACGGCAGGAAGCCGTCCTTGGCGTAGAGCCGGACTGGCTCCCACGAGGCGAGGGCCGTCAGCAGCAGGGTGGCGGTGAACAGGATGGTGCGGCGGCGAACGATGTCGGCGGGCGAGGTCAGCGGCGCGCGGTCGGCCATGACGCCGCCATCCAGCAGCGGCTGGCGCGGCATGGCCAGGGGGGCGGGCGCCGGCAGGTGTTCACGCTCGGGCGCGGCGGCGTACGACCCGGCGTAGGCCGGGGTGTCGTACTGGATCGCCAGGTTGCTCGTACCGTCCATCTTGGTCGCCGTGATCGAGAGGGAGAATCCGCAGCCAGCGGGTCAGGGAATTGCGATCACGCTTATGTTATGTTGCGGTGCAACCTCGCAAGCTGTTTTGTCGATAACCCGTGCAGAAAATGCGCTTTTTCGCGGTGGCGCCGCAAAATCGGTCGTGATCAGTTCGTGATCGAGCGGTCATCACGCAATTGAGAGGCGTCCGTGACCAGCGCGCCCCGGTCCCCTAGACGAGTCGCATCGTCAGGGACAGTCTCCGCGCTCTCCAGCGCCAGCGCGATGAGTCGCCGTTCGAGCAGAAACGCTGCGACCCCGACCCAGCCGACCAGCACGATGGCGAAGGCCCGCTCCCACCAGCCGACATTCTGCGGGTTCACCGTGCCCGGCAGGACGAGGTGTTTGGTCATCACCGTCAGGAACGCCATCAGCACGAAGACCGCGACCAGGAACCAGCGCAGCCTGCTGACGCCCGCCGCGCGGCGCAGGCCCCACAGCAGGAACAACGGCGCCAACTGGATGCCGAGCCCGAGGTTGATGAACAGGTGCCGGGGATCGGGCCAGACATAGATGCTCCCGACCACAAGCCCGATCGCCGCCAGCACGAACGCCAGGGCGATGAGGCCGGCGGCGATCCGCGAGCCGCCCAGCGCCATGACCGCCAGGCCGAAGCCGATCCCGGCGATGCCCGCCCCGATCCCGGAAAAGGCGACCCCGCCGTTGAACACCTGCGGATGTCTGGCGCCGCCGGCGCCCAGTTCGCTGAGGAACTGGGTGGCGTGGTTGAAGCCCGGGAACAGGGCGACCGCGATCAGGGTGCAGGCCAGCGCCAGGATCGGCGCAGCGATACCGATACGCAGCAGGACCCGGCGGCGGCGAAACGGTGTCACGCAACCTCCGCCGGGCGGGGTTCCGGGGACGCGTCCGCGACTGTCTTCGGCGCGGCATGGCGCTTGAGGCCCCAGAGCGGTCGCATCGGGCCGCTGCGTCGCACCAGCTCATAGACCAGCACGCTGCCGCCCAGTGTCGCCGTCACCAGTAGGCTCGCCTCGACGAACGCCGGCAGGCCCGCGGGCTTCAGCAGGAAGGCGACGATCACCAGGATCGTCTGGTGCGCCAGATAACAGGGGAACACCGCGTCGGTCAGATAGCGCAGCACCGGACCGTCGGTCTTGCGCAGGTACAGACTTCCGAAGCCGAGGATGGTGGCGATCACCGACCATTGCTCCAGGCCGTAGGCGATGCGCCGGGGCCAGCCGAACCAGAACAGACCGTCGGGCGAGGCCGTGATGGCCATCAGCAGCGGGATCGAGACCAGGGCGACGCCGAGCGCGCGCCAGCGCTGGGCCTCAAAGGTCTTCCAGATCATCTCCCGTCCGGCGACCGCGAAGCCGAACAGGAAGACGCCCAGGGAAATCAGGTGGTTGTACCAGTCGCCCCACAGCTGGTTGGTCTGGCCGAACCAGGGGAACAGCAGCTGGCGGGAGAGGATGAAGAAGACGATCGGGACGGCCAGCAGGCGCCATCCGGACAGCACCCGTTCCAGACCGGTCTCAAGCTTCGCCAGCCAGCCGGGGCGGGTCATCAGGGCGACGGCGGCGAGGCTGTAGACCGCGATATACTCGACGAACCACAGGTGGTTCAGCGGCACGCCGTCGGCCAGCCCCGCAGGGCTGAAGTCCTTGAGCCACCAGGCGAGGAGGCCGGCGTCCCAGCTGCCCTTCGAGACCGCCTCCAGCCAGGCTTGTGGCGGAACGAGAAACAGGACGCCGAAGATCAGCGGCGGCGCGAGCCGCGCCAGCCGCGCCTTCAGAACCTCACCGGGCGTGTAGCGGCGGCTCATGAACCGCAGCGCGGCGCCTGATACGAGAAACAGCAGCGTGAGGCGCCACGGGCCGGTGATCGCGGTGACCTCTTCCAGCCAACCGAAGGTGTGGGTGCTGTGAACGTGCCAGTCCCAGGGCGCATAGACGAGGCTGACGTGGAACAGGATCAGCAGGCCGAAGGCCGCCACCCGGATCCAGTCGAGGTCAGCGCGACGCTGTGAGGGGGCGGGCTGGGTCATCTGGAACGCTGCATCGCAAAATCAGCCGGACGACGCAACCGGCGGTCAGGGCCGGGAATAGCCTGATCCCGTGGCTATCGCTTGCGCAGCGCACGCGCAGGTCGCCGCCAAATTGTGCAGGTGCGAAGGGAACTGGGAAGATTCCGCGGCCCGCCACGCTTCCGCACTGGTCGGCGACGCATTCCCGGGCTGGATAGGGCGTCCTGGTTTCCTGTCGGAGGGGGTCCGGGGTCCCTGCGGGTCGGTCTGTCCTGGCCACCCGCCGTATTCGGCCCCGGTTCGAGTGATCGAGCCGGGGTCCGTTTTTTGCGCCGGGCTTCCCTTGCGTCCCCGTTGACGCCCGTTCGCCGATCCCGCCCCATGGCGACATGATCGAGCTCCTTGAACATCCGCTGTCGCCCTACGCCCAGAAGGTCAAGATCGCCCTGGCCGAGAAGGGCGTTCCCTTCACGGTCCGCACACCGGAAGCCATCGGCTCAGGCGCCACGCCGGGTGACTTCCGGGCGGCCAGTCCGCGCGGCGAAGTGCCCGTGCTGTTTGTCGACGGGGCCCCGATCTTCGACTCCACGGTGATCCTGGAGTTCATCGAGGACCGCTTTCCGACGCCCGCGCTGCTTCCCGCCGATCCGCTGGCGCGGGCCCGCGCCCGGATGCTCGAGGAGGTCTGCGACACCCACTATGAGGCGATCAACTGGGGTCTGTCGGAGATCACCTATTTCCGCCGCGCAGAGGGCGAACTGGCGCAGACCCTGCTGGCCAACGCCGGCGCCCAGATCGGCCGCCTGAACGTCTGGCTCGAGAAACAGCTGGGCGAGGGCCCCTGGTTCGGCGGCGAGACCTTCGGCTGGGCCGACCTGAGCGCGGTTCCCTATGTCCAGGGCGCGGCGGGGTTCGGGATGGGACCGGCGGACGGCTCGCCTCTGGCCGCCTGGCTTGAGCGGTCGCGAGGCAGGTCGTCGGTCGCCGCGGCCTTTGACGCTGCGCGCGACGCGGTCAAGGCGATGACCGCCGTCGCCGGGATCGTCGACGCGGGCCTGTTCAAGCGCCAGTACCGCGATCACCGTCTCGAGTGGATGATCCGCTCCGGCGGCATCGAGGTGGTGCTGAAGGGGCTCGAGCGCGGCAACATCCGCTTCAACGACGAGCCGGTCTGACAAAGAGCGTAAAAATCGCCGCGGGTCCTTGAGTGCGGCTTGATCCTGATCAACGATAACATAGCCGGGGCATTGAACTCTGGCTTCGAACCATAGCGTCCGGGACGAACCCGGCAGAGGAAACGTCCATGAGCGCCACCGACACCCTGACGAAACCTGCCGCCTCGACCACCGAGCATTTCGACGTCCTCATCGTCGGCGCGGGGATTTCGGGCGTAGGCGGGGCCTACCATCTGAAGACCCAGTGTCCCGGAACCAGCTATGTGGTGCTGGAAGGGTTGGAGAACTTCGGCGGGACCTGGTGGATGCACCGCTATCCCGGCATTCGCTCGGACAGCGACCTCTACACCTTCGGCTACCGGTTCAAGCCCTGGGTCGGCGCGCCGATCGCCAGCGCCGAGGAAATCCTCAAGTACATGGGCGAGGTGATCGAGGAGAACGATCTCGATCGCCATATCCGCTACGGTCACAAGATCACCGCCGCCACCTGGTCCACCGAGGACCGCCGCTGGACGGTCGAGGGCTTCCGGTCCGACACCAATCAGCCGGTCCGGTTCACCTGCAACTTCCTCTGGATGTGCCAGGGCTACTACCGCCACTCGGAGGGCTACACGCCCGAGTGGGAGGGGATGGAGACCTTCAAGGGCAAGATCGTCCACCCGCAGACCTGGCCGGACGACCTCGACTACAAGAACAAGAAGGTCATCGTGATCGGCTCGGGCGCGACCGCCGCGACGCTGGTGCCGGCCATCGCCGGAGACACCGCCCACACCACCCTGCTGCAGCGCTCGCCGACCTATTTCATTCCGGGCCGCAACGAGAACGAGCTGGCCAACGTGCTGCGCGAGCTCAAGATCGACGAGACCTGGATCCACGAGATCGTCCGCCGCAAGGTCCTGTTCGACCAGGCCGCCTTCACCAAGCGAGCCGTCGAGGAGTCCGAGGCGGTCAAGAACGAGCTGCTGGAAGGCGTCCGCGCCTTCGTCGGCCCCGACTTCGACATCGAGAAGCACTTCACGCCGAAATACCGTCCCTGGCGGCAGCGGATCGCGTTCGTGCCGGACGGCGACCTGTTCCAGGGCGTGGTGTCGGGCAAGGCGTCGGTCGTTACCGACGAGATCGAGCGCTTCACCGAGAAGGGCATTCTGCTGAAGTCCGGCCAGGAACTGGAAGCCGACATCATCGTCACCGCGACCGGCTTCAACCTGAGCGTCCTGGGCGACATCGCCTTCACCATCGACGGCAAGCCGCTGAACTTCGCCGACACGGTGACCTACCGCGGCATGATGTTCACCGGCGTTCCCAACATGGTCTGGGTGTTCGGCTACTTCCGGGCCAGCTGGACCCTGCGCGCGGACCTGATCGGCGACTTCGTGGCCCGCCTGCTGAATCACATGAAGGCGAAGAGGGCGACCATGGTCACCCCCACGCTGCGGCCGGAAGACAAGGACATGCCGCTGTCCGACTGGATGGATCCGGAGAACTTCAACCCGGGCTATCTGATGCGCGGCATGCATCTGCTGCCGAAGAAGGGCGACAAGCCCGAATGGCAGCACACCCAGGACTACTGGGCGGAGAAGGATCTCTTTCCGACGATTGATCTCGACGACGGCGCCTTCCAGTACCGGTAGGCCGGCCCCCGCGACGGGGCCGAGTCGCGCGGCGGGGCGGCCTGTGAAAGCCGCCCCGTTGAGCGATCCCGCTACTTTTCCGAGAGAAAAGTGGTGGGTGCAGTAGGATTCGAACCTACGACCCGCTGATTAAGAGTCAGCTGCTCTACCAACTGAGCTATGCACCCGTATCGACGGACAGGCCTCTGCGAGGCCCGGCGGCGAGGGCGCGGAACATAGCCGAAAGTTCCGGGGACGCAAGGGCGATACTGATGGCCAGACGCGACATTACCGGGGCGGTCGATTTTCCGTATCTGGAACAGTTCGCCGCGGGCGACGAAGAGGTGATCGACGAGGTCCTCGGACTGTTCCAGGAACAGGCCCAGATGTGGTCGCCGATGATCAGCTCGACCTCCGAAACCTGGCGCGACGCGGTCCATACCGTGAAGGGCGCCGCGCGCGGCGTCGGGGCCCACGCCCTGGGCGACGCCTGCGAGCGGGCGGAGATCCAGGGCGTCCATGCGCTGCCCGACGTGCACGCTGCGCTGGACGCCGCCCTGTTCGACATCGCCGCCTACCGCCACGAACGGGCGTTGAAGTCGCTGAAGGGGTAGGGCGGCCTACCGCGTCTTCAGATACCGGTCATACCACGCGAGGTTCCGCGTCAGCCGGTCGGCCCGGTAGCTGGGCGTCGAGACGCCGTGGAACTCGCCCGGATAGACCACCAGGCGGGTGTTCAGACCCCGGGACTTCAGCGCCTGGTACATCTGCTCCGCGCCGAGACAGGGCACGTTGGTGTCTTCCTCCGCGCACTGGAACATGACCGCCGCGGTGATCCGGTCGGCGTGCAGGAAGGGGTAGCTCAGGCGCGTCCAGGTCTCGGTGTTGCGCCAGGGCAGCCCCAGTTCGAGCTCGTACTCGCGGATGTACATGTCGGCGCCGTAGCCGCCGAGGAAGTTGGACATGCCGGCCCCGCTGATCGCAGCCTTGAAGCGCGGATCGCTGGCCACGACGTAGTTGGTCAGGATGCCGCCATAGCTCCAGCCGCCGACGCCAAGCCGCTCGGGATCGGCGATGTTCGCCGCGATCAGCCAGTCGACGCCGGCCTTGATGTCACGGACATCGACATTGCCCCAGTCGGCGTAGATGGCCCGGGCGAAGTCGAAGCCCCGTCCGGAGGAGCCGCGCGGATTGATGCCGAGCACCACGTAGCCCTTGGCCGCATAGAGCTGCCAGTCGGCCATGAACTCGTGGCTGTACTGATAGACCGGCCCGCCGTGGAGCCTGACGATGGTCGGGTAGCGCTTGGCGGGGTCGTAGCCCGGCGGCAGCGTCAGGATGCCGTGGATTTCGATCCCGTCGCTGAGGAAGCTGACATCGCGGGTCGTGGCGAGCTTGCGGCCGGCCAGCCAGCTGTTGTGGCGGGTGAGCGGGCGGGAGCCCGGCCCCACGGTTCGCAACTCGTAGGGCGCGTCGGAGGGGCCATCCAGCACCGCGATGCGTCCGTCGGCGCCGGCGGCGAAGTCGTAGGCGAAGCGCGGGCCGCCGGTCAGGTAGTCGATGCGGCCGCTGGCCGAGTCGATCCGCGCCAGCAGCGTGTCCCGGTCCTGCTCGATCAGGGCCAGCAGGCTCCTGCCATCCGGCGACCAGCGCGGGCGATTGACCGACCGGTCAATCCACGCCACCGGCGCCGCCTGGCCCGTGGCGACATCGCCGACGACCATCTGCCAGGGGCTGTAGTAGATCCACTTGTCCTCGGCCGAGCGCAGCCAGACCAGCCGCTTCGAATCGGGCGACCAGTCGGGACGCGACTCCCAGGCGGGATCGGAGTCGGCGCCGGCGAAATCGCCCATCCGGCGCGGTTCGCCCCCACTCGCCGGGACCACGTAGACGTCGAAGTCGATGTTGCGGTCGGGATCCGGACCCCGGCGCTTGGACACGAAGGCGATCGACTTGCCGTCCGGCGACCACGCCGGCAGCCAGTGGTCGAAGTCGCCGCGGGTGAGGGGCGTTGTCTCGCCGGTCTTCAGATCGACGATCAGCAGCTGCTGGCGGCGGGTGTCGAGGTAGCCGCGCGTGTCTTCCTTGAACTGGTAGCGGTCGATGACGATCGGCGGCGTGGTGCCGGCGGCGTTGGCTTTGGGGCCGCCCGTCTCAGCGACCACGACGGCCTTCCCGCCGTCGGGCGAGAGGGCGTAGTCACTGACCCCGCCGGGGATCTCGCTGACCTGCCGGGCGCGGCCGCCCTTGCCGGGCATGCGCCAGAGCTGGGTGTCGCTCTCGCCATCCTTGTCGCCGAGGAACACGATCCAGCGCCCGTCGGCGCTGAACGATGGCGCCCATTCGCTGGCCTTCGGGGTTTTGGTCAGTGCGCTGGCCTCGCCCGTCGCCCAGTCGACGCGCCAGAGGTCGCTGACCTGGGCGTCGGTGTCGAGATTGTCCGTGGTGACGCTGTAGACGAGGCTCGCGCCGCCGGGGGCGAACACCGGCTCGGCGACGTCTGAGATGCGGTGCAGGTCCGCGACCGTGAAGGCGGCGCCGGTCGCCACGGCTTGCGGCTTTTCCGGCGGGCGGCGCGTCAGGCCCCAGGCGATCAGCGCAACGCCGACCAATCCAATGACAACTGCTGTCCAGCGTCGCATGCCGAGGCCCCCCACGAACCCGGAGGGTGCGCGGTTCTGCGCGTTCGATCTAGCCCCGCGTGCGGTCCCAGACGCCGAATTCGTAGGCGATGCAGCGGTCGACCAGGGTACGCCAGACCGGCTCGGCGATGGCTTCGGACAGACCGGCCTCGCGGGCGGCGGCCTTCACCTTGGTCACAACGTCCTCGATGCGGGCCTCGTCGCGCACGACATTGCGGTCCGGTTTGATGCGGGCGGCGGCGTCCATATAGCCCTGACGCTCGGCGAGCAGGGCGACCAGGGCGCGGTCGAGGGCGTCAACACCCTGCCGGACCTCGGCCATGGTAGTGCATTCGAGGGGCGCGATGCGGTCGCCCGTCGCGTTCAAAACATCTCTGGCCACGTCAGATACCGGCGCCGTTGTCCATGGTCTGGAGGGCCGCCTCATGGGCGGCGGCCTCCGAGGAAAGCCAGGAGACGAACGCCTTCACCTGCGGCAGTCGTCCCTTGGTCTTGGGGTGGACGACGTAATAGGCGAAGTCCACGGCGGTGGCGATGGGAAACGGCGTCACCAGCCGCCCCGCGTCGAGGTCGGCCTGGGCCAGGGTGCGTTTGGCGAGGGCGACGCCCCGGCCGTTGACCGCCGCCTCGATCACCAGGCTGGACTGGTTGAAGCGCGGACCGCGCGTGCCATCGACCGTCTTGATGCCGCGCGCGGCCAGCCACATGGCCCAGTCGGGGCAGGAATCGTCGGCGTCGGGCGAGCCGTCGTGCAGCAGGATATGGCTGGTCAGTTCCGAGGGATCATCCAGCGGATGGGTCGCCAGAAGGGCCGGGCTGATCACCGGAATCACCGTCTCGCTGAGCAGGCGCGTGACCTCCAGGCCCGGGTAGCGGCCGCCGCCGTAGCGGATGGCCAGATCGACCTCGCCGCTGGCGAAGTCGACGACCTCCATGCCGGCGCTGAGCCAGACGTCGACCTGCGGCTGCGCCTCCTCGAACTTGCCCAGGCGCGGCACCAGCCACTTGGCGGCGAAGGACGGGGCGGCGGTCAGGGTCAGGCGACGCCCGTCGACGGCGGCGGTCAGCAGGCCGGCGGCCTCCGCCAGCCGGTCGAACGCCTCGCGCAGTGCGGGCAGGGCGGTCTGGGCGGCGTCGGTGAGCAACAGCCCCTTGGGCGTGCGCTTGAACAGCGCCGCGCCGACGTAGTCCTCGAGGTTCTGGATCTGCTGGCTGACGGCGCCCGGCGTCACCGACAGTTCGTCGGCCGCGCGGCTGAAGTTCAGGTGGCGTGCGGCGGCCTCGAAGGCGCGCAGGGCGTTCAGCGGCGGAAGCCGTCGGCGCTCGTTTGATCGTTCCATAGAAATCCTGAGGCCCCCGGCAGAACTCTTGGTTTGCGAAGTGGGCGCCGCGAACCCAGTTTGCAAGCGTCCGGTGGCTTAACGGCCCTTTCGCCAGCGGACGAGTGGCGGGGCGGACCGTTCCGGTTCGTCCCGCCCCGACTCGTCTGACCTTATAGAGAAACTATCGCACCATGTCCCGGGTCTCCCGCGCATCCCAACCCCGTCGCCTCGTCGCGCTTGATGGCGTCACGACCGCGACCGCGCCAGGCAAGGTCTGGCTGGTCGGCGCCGGTCCGGGCGATCCGGAGCTGCTGACGCTCAAGGCCGCGCGGCTGATCGCGGCGGCCGGGGTCATCGTTCACGACGGACTGGTCTCCGCCGACATCCTCGCCATGGCCGCGCCCGGCGCGCGTCTGATCGATGTGGCCAAGCGCAAGAGCCGTCACACCCTGCCGCAGGACGACATCAACCGCCTGCTGGTCGCCTTCGCCCGCCAGGGTCTCGACGTGGTCCGCCTGAAGGGCGGCGACCCGTTCATCTTCGGCCGTGGCGGCGAGGAGCTGGAAGAGTGCCGCGCCGCCGGCATCGTCTGCGAGGTCGTCCCCGGCGTCACCGCCGCCCTGGCCGCCGCCGCCGGCGCCGGCGCCCCGCTGACGCATCGTGGACTGGCCCAGGCCGTGACCTTCGTCACCGGCCACGCCGCGCACGGCGACCCGGACCTGGACTGGGACCATCTGGCCCGCGCCAACCAGACCGTCGTCATCTACATGGGTCTCTCGACCGCCGGCCTGATCGCACAGCGCCTGACCGCCGCTGGCCGCGACGCCGCCACCCCGGCCCTGATCGTCGTCAACGCCAGCCGCGCCGATGAAGCGCGGTATCCGACGACGCTCGGCCAACTGGCCGCGACGGCGGAAGGCCTCTCCGGCCCCGCGCTGCTGATCGTGGGCGAGGCGATGAGCCTCGCCCTCCCTTCCTCAATCCTCCCCAGCGTCGCTGGGGAGGGGGACCATGCGGAGCATGGTGGAGGGGAGTCGGTGCACGGTCTCCCCTCCACCGCCTTCGGCGGTCCCCCTCCCCGCAAGCGGGGAGGATCGGGAGCCGGCCAATGAAAGCCCTTACCGCCAACCGCCTGATCGACGGCGAGGTCGTGTTCTGGAAGGCCGGCGCCTGGATTGAACGCTTCGCCGACGCCCAGTTCTTCGCCGATGACGACGCCGCCGGCGCCGCCGCGGTCGAGACCGCCAAGGGTCAGCCCACCGTGATCGTCGACCCCTACCTGATCGACGTCGTCGAATCCGGCGGCGGCTGGGCGCCCGTCAGCTACCGCGAGCGCCTGCGCGCGCTCGGCCCCACCAACGAACCCACGCACGGCAAGCAGGCCGAGGGCGGCGCATCGGTCGAGGCCATTCGCGCCGCCGCCGGCGCGGCCCGCTCGACCGGCCGCGTCGATCTGATCCGCAGGAAGTAGCCCGCATGTATCGCTACGACGCCATCGACAGGGAATTCGTCGCCGACCGGGCGGCGGAGTTCCGTGGCCAGGTCGCCCGGCGACTGGCCGGCGAGCTGACCGAGGACCAGTTCAAGCCGTTGCGGCTGATGAACGGCCTGTACCTGCAGCTGCACGCCTACATGCTGCGGGTCGCCATTCCCTACGGCTCGATGGACAGCCGCCAGCTGCGCCGTCTGGCCCACATCGCGCGCACCTACGACAAGGGCTACGGCCACTTCACCACCCGCCAGAACCTGCAGCTCAACTGGATCAAGCTGGGCGATACGCCGGACATCCTCGACCAGCTGGCCGAGGTCGACCTGCACGCCATCCAGACCAGCGGCAACTGCATCCGCAACGTGACCGCCGATCCCTACGCCGGCGCGACCGCCGAGGAGATCGACGACCCGCGCGTCTGGTCCGAGGTGATCCGCCAGTGGTCGACGCTGCACCCGGAGTTCAGCTTCCTGCCGCGCAAGTTCAAGTTCGCGGTCACCGCCTCGGCGAAGGACCGCACGGCGGCCCGCGTGCACGACATCGGCCTGGTGCTGCGCCGCAGCCGCGATGGCGCGCTGGGCTTCGAGGTGATCGTCGGCGGCGGGCAGGGGCGCACTCCCTACGTCGGCCCGACCATCCGCGAGCATCTGCCGGTCGGCAGCCTGCTCAGCTACCTGCAGGCCATCCTGCGCGTCTACAACCGCCATGGCCGGCGGGACAACATCTACAAGGCGCGGATCAAGATCCTCGTCGCGGCCCTCGGCAAGGAGGAGTTCGCCCGTCAGGTCGAGGAGGAGTGGAGCAAGATCGACTCGGCCCCGGCCGATCTGCCCGACACGGAGCTCGCCCGGATCCGCGGCGCCTTCACGCCGCTGGCGTTCGACAGCCTGCCTGCCAGATCCGAGACGTTCGAGGCCGCGAAGGCCGCCAGCCCCGCGCTGGCCCGGTTCGCTCGCAACAACGTCAAACCGCACAAGAAGCCCGGCTACGCGATCGTCGAGATCTCGCTGAAGGCCCATCACGCAACGCCCGGCGACGCCTCCGCGGAACAGATGGAGACCGTCGCCGATCTCGCCGAGCGCTACAGCCTCGACGATGTGCGGGCGACGCACGAACAGAACCTGGTGCTGCCGCACGTGAAGCTGGACGACCTGCCGGCCGTGCACGGGGCGCTGGAGGCGGCCGGTCTGGCCACGCCGAATATCGGCCTGATCAGCGACATCATCGCCTGCCCGGGTCTGGACTACTGCGCCCTGGCCAATGCGCGGGCCATCCCGATCGCTCAGGCCATCGCCCAGCGGTTCGAGGACGCCGACCGCGCCGAGCTGATCGGCGAGCTGAAGATCAAGATCAGCGGCTGCATCAACGCCTGCGGCCACCACCATGTCGGCAACATCGGCATCCTGGGCGTCGACAAGAAGGGCGAGGAATTCTACCAGCTCAGCCTCGGCGGCTCGGGCCAGGAAGACGCCTCGCTGGCCCAGATCCTCGGCCCGGGCATGTCGGCCGACAAGGTGCCGGACGCCATCGAGGCGCTGGTCGACACCTATCTCTCTGCCCGCACGGGCCAGGAGCGGTTCCTCGACACGGTCCGACGCCTGGGCATGGCTCCGTTCAAGGAGGCCGTCTATGCCGACGCTCATTAAGCTGGCCGACGGCCGGTTCTCGGCCGCCGAAGACGTCTTCACCGATATCGCCGACGAGGACGCCATTCCCGCCGCCGGGGCCGTGATCCTGTCCCTGACCCGCTTCCAGGCCGAGGGCGACGCCCTGGTCGGCGCCGGACGGACGGTCGGCGTGCGCGTCCAGCCGGACGAGGCGGTCGAGGACCTGGCCTACGACCTGCCGCGCCTGGCGCTGGTCGCGGTGGTCTTCCCCAAATACCGCGATGGCCGCGCCTACACCTCCGCCACCCTGCTGCGTCAGCGGCTGGGCTATGGCGGCGAGGTGAGGGCGGTCGGCGATGTCCTGCGCGAGCAGGCCGGGTTCATGGTCCGCTGCGGCATGGACGCGTTCGCGCCCGCCGACGGCGCGACGGCGGAGGACTGGGCCGCCGCCGCCGGCCGGTTCCGTCATGTCTACCAGCGCGCGGTCGACGCCCGCCCGCCGGTCTTCGAGGAGCGGGGCTGATGGCCTTCGATCAGCTCGAGCGGTCGCTCTCCCTGGCGGCCCGTCTGGACGCCGAACTGCGCGCGGCCCATCCGCGCACGGTCATCGAGGCGGCCTATGCGGAATTCGGGCCGCGGCTGGCCCTGGTCTCGTCCTTCGGGGCGGAGTCGGCGGTGCTGCTGCACCTGGCCAGCCAGGTCAGCAAAGATATCCCGGTGCTGTTCCTCGACACCGGCATGCTGTTCGGCCAGACCCTCGACTACCGCAAGCAGCTGGCCGCGCGTCTCGGCCTGACCGATGTGCGCGACCTGCGCCCGCGGTTCGCCGACATCGCCGTGCACGATCCCAAGGCCGACCTCTGGAAGACCGACACCGACGCGTGCTGCAACATCCGCAAGGTGATCCCGCTGGACAAGGCGCTGGAGGGCTTCGACGCCTGGCTCACCGGGCGCAAGCGCTTCCACGGCGGCGACCGTCTGCGCCTGTCGGTCGTCGAGGAGGCCGAGCACCAGCTGAAGTTCAATCCGCTGGCCAACTGGGGCAAGGACGACCTCGACGCCTACATCGCCGAGTTTGATCTGCCGGCCCATCCGCTGGTGGCGCAGGGCTTTCCGTCGATCGGCTGCTGGCCCTGCACCAATCCGGTCGAAGAGGGCCAGGACATCCGCGCGGGCCGCTGGGCCGGACAGGACAAGACCGAGTGCGGCATCCACGTCGCCCGCGCGCCGTCGCCGCCGAATGTGGGCGGGGATATTTAGGAACTTCCCTTCTCCCGGAGGGGAGAAGGAGGGACCCGCGAGCCGCAGGCGAGTGGGAGGTTGAGGGGTTAGGGACGGTCGGGGACATGCGGCGAACGCCGTAACCCCTCACCCTCCCGCCGTTGCACGGCGGGCCCCTCCCTCTCCCCTCAGGGAGAGGGAATGATGTCCAAAATCTCCGGCCCCTTCGACCCGCCCGCCGAAAGGCCGCGAACCGCCCGCATGAACGCGTTCGACTCCGGCACGGCGAAATGGGCCTCCAGCGCGGCGCGGTCCGCCCAGCGCTCGAAGAAGAACAGCTTCAGGCCGTTCTTGCTGTCGATGTACAGGTCATGGCTGAGGCAGCCGGGCTCGGCGCGGGAGCGACGGCTGTGCGCCTGGCAGAGGGTGATCAGCTCGGCGAGCGTCCCGGGCCTGGCGAGGATCCAGCCGGTGACGACGACCATCTCAGCGGGCCGCGATCTTCCGGTCAGCCTTGGGGCAGCCCTCGAACGTGCCGACCTTCGAGACGGTCACGGCGCGCATGTTCAGCTTCATCATCGGCGCCATCGATCCGCGGCCCGAGCCGGTGAACAGGTCGATGCGGTTGCCCTTGATCGCCCCGCCGACGTCGGAGGCGTACCAGTAGCCGTCGTGAACCGAGCCGTCGGGCATCGGCATGCCGACCGTTTCCTTGATGAACAGGATGGTGCGCCGGGGGATCATCGTCCGGTCGATCGCGGCGGTGCGCATGGCGACCGTCGGGCAGCCCAGCGAGTCCCGGGCGCCGACGCCCGGCGCGCCGGTGTGATAGAGGCTGGCCTTCAAGACCCAGTCCGGCGCGGGCTCGGGCGCGGGCGGGGCGGAGTCCTGGAGGGCGTTCTGGATCAGGTCAGCGATCGGATCGACCGCGGACTGCGCAAACGCCGGCGGGGTAAACGTCCCCAGAGCCAGCGCGGCGAGGCATGGCAGGATGCGTTTCAAACGCGCCCCCCTGTTTGTTTCTCGGAGCCGCTGTCTAGCCGCCATCGGCGCGAGAAACAACCCGAGCGGGTCAACCTTTAGGAGAACGATGGGATGCTGACGATCTACGGCGACGGCAAGTCCGGCAACTGTCTGAAGGTCAAATGGACGGCGGAAAAGCTCGCGATTCCATACCGTTGGCGCGAACTGGACGTGCTGCGCAGCGAGACGCGGACGCCGGATTTCCTGGCCCTGAATCCGGCCGGTCAGGTGCCGCTGGTCATCCTGCCGGACGGCCGGGCGCTGGCCCAGTCGAACGCCATCATTGTCCATCTGGCCGAGGGATCAGCGCTGATTCCCGCCGATCCCTATGACCGGGCGAAGATGTTCGAGTGGCTGTTCTGGGAGCAGTACAGCCACGAGCCCTACGTCGCGGTGGCCCGGTTCCAGATGGCCTACCTGGGCAAGCCGCGCGAGGAACTCGATCCCAAGCTCGTTGAGCGCGGCCGGGCGGCGCTGCAGCGGCTTGAGGACGCGCTGGAGGACACGGCCTTCCTGGTCGGTGATCAGGTTAGTCTCGCCGACGTCTCATTGGTCGCCTATACCCGGGTGGCGCACGAGGGCGGTTTCGATCTGGCGGACTATCCGCGGGTGGTCGCCTGGATCGGGCGCGTGGAGGCCGCGCTGGGGATCAGCTGACGGCCTCGTCGTTGGAGATCGTCGATGCGTCCAGTCTTCCGTTTCGCCGCCGTCGCCGCCGCCGCGGCGCTTTGCCTGGCGCCCGTCTCCGCGACCGCCTGGGGGCGGCTTGGGCATCTGATCGTCGGTGAACTGGCGCTGAAGACGCTGCCCGAAGAGGTTCCGGCCTTCCTGCGCAGCAAGCAGGCCGTCGTCGACATGGGCGAACTGGCCCGCGAGCCCGACCGGTCAAAGGGGTCCGGCCGGATCCACGATCACAATCGCGACTCGGCGCACTTCGTCGATCTGGACGATGACGGCAAGATCCTCGGCGGCCCGATGCTCACGGACATGCAGCCGACGCGGGCCGAATACGAGACGGCCCTGCGCGCCGCCGGCACCGACAGCTGGAAGGCCGGTTACCTCCAGTACGCAATGATCGACGGCTATCAGCAGATGGTCCGGGACTTCGCCTACTGGCGTGTCGATGTCGCCGCCGGCAAGCGGGCCAAGGGCGCAAAGAAGGCCTGGTACAAGCGCGACCGCGTGCGCCGCGAGGCGCTGCTGCTGGCCAACCTCGGCAACCTGGCGCACTACGTCGGCGACGGCGCGCAGCCGCTGCACGTGACCTCGCACTACAACGGCTGGGGCGACTATCCGAACCCGGAGGGCTTCTCCACCGAGCGGGTCCACCAGAGCGTCGACGCGGCGCCGGCGCTCAGCGGCGTGACGCGTGAAGCCGTCCTGGCCGAAATGCCGGCGGTGCGGACCTGCGACTGCACGATCAACAAGCGGGTGGTCGACTATCTGCTAGCGAGCAACGCCCTCGTCACACCGCTGTACCGGATGATCAAGGAGGGCGCCTTCACCCCAGGCGATCCGCGCGGCGCGACGTTCTCGACCGGTCGTCTGGCCGTCGGCGCGGCGGAGTTGCGTGACCTGATCGTCATGGCCTGGCGCGAGAGCGGAACCGTCAAGGTTGGCTGGCCCCAGGTGAGCGTCGCGGACATCGAGTCCGGCAAGGTCGCCGATCCCTGGGACAACATCGTGGGCACGGACTGATGCCGCAGTTCGGCCGGCCGGTCGACGGCGCGATTCATCGCGAGCGTCCGGCGGCCTTCGGCATCGCGCGGCGCGGGCAGACGATCGCCCTGGTACGCGTCCGAACGGCTGAAGGCAGCGACTATTTCGACCTGCCCGGCGGCGCGATCGATCCGGGCGAGGACGAGGTCCAGGCCCTGATCCGCGAGTTCGGCGAGGAGACCGGGCTGGTCGTGACCGCCGGCCCCAGGATCACCGGCATCCGCCAGTATTTCGTCCTGTCCGACGACGAGCCGGTCAACAACGTCGCCGGCGTCTACGCGGTCGAGGTGACAGGCGAGGACGAGGGGCTCAAGATCGAGGACGACCACACGCTGGTGTGGATCGATCCGACCGAGGCGATCCGTCGGCTGCGGCACGACGGCCACGCCTGGGCGGTGGCGAAATGGATGCGGGGGCAGGACTGAGATGACGTCTTTCTATGACCGGCACATCATGCCGAAGCTGATCGGCTGCGCCTGCGCAAGCAAGCCGATCATGAAGCAGCGCGTGAAGGTCGTGCCGAAGGCCGCCGGCAAGGTGCTGGAGCTGGGCATCGGCGGCGGGCTGAACCTGCAGTACTACGACCCCTCGAAGGTCTCGAGCGTGTCCGGGGTCGACCCTTCGGACGAACTGCGCGCCTTCGCCCTGGCGGCGGAACGGCCGGAGGGGCTCAAGGTCGATATCCAGGCCGGCACGGCCGAATCCCTGCCGTTCGAGAACGACAGCTTCGACTGCGTGGTCTGCACCTTCACCCTCTGCTCGGTCCAGTCGCCGACCGCGGCGCTGGCGGAAGCGCAGCGGGTGCTGAAGCCGGGCGGCCGGTTCCTGTTCTGCGAGCACGGCCTGGCGCCCGACGCCGGCGTGGCGAAATGGCAGGGCCGGCTGGAGCCGATGTGGAAGGCCATCGCCGGCGGTTGTCACCTGACACGACCGATCACCGCCTCGGTGTTGGGGGCCGGCTTCACCGTGACCAGCAGTGAACGCATGTACCTGCCCGGCACGCCCCGCGTGCTCGGCTGGAGCGAGTGGGGCGAGGCCGTCGCGGCCTGACCGGGTCCGCCGGTGGATCATCTGCACAGGAACTGCATCGCCGGTTGACGCTCCCGTGCGGCCTCCCTCAAATGGGCCGTCCGCTTGGGGGACAGCCGGACGGCGCTGCAGGGCATGGACGACGACGCCGCCTTTATCGAGCAATGCCAGGCCGCCGTGGAGCGTCGCCTGGCGGAGCTGACTCCGGACCGTGACGCGCGACCGGCGCGGCTGGCCGAGGCCGCGCGCTATGCCCTGCTGTCGCCGGGCAAGCGGTTCCGGCCGATGTTGACCCTGCTGACCGCCCGTGAATTCGGCGGCGATCCGGCCGCCGCGCTGGACGTCGCCTGCGCCTGTGAGATGGTTCACGCGGCGTCCCTGATCCTCGACGACCTGCCCTGCATGGACGATGCGGACCTGCGTCGCGGACGGGTCACGACGCACAAGGCCTTCGACGAGGCGACGGCGATCCTCGCCTCGGTGGGGCTGCTCAATCTCGCCTATGGCGTTGTCGCGTCTGCGGCGGGACTGGCGGGACCGCTGAAGGCCGATCTGGCCGCGCGGCTGTCCCGGGCCATCGGCTTCTCGGGCCTCGTCGCCGGTCAGGCGATGGACCTGCAGGACAGGGATCGCCAGCGCGCGGCAGATGAGCTGGAGATGCTCAATCATCGCAAGACCGGCGTCCTGATGGTCGCCGCCGCCGAGGCCGGGGCCCTGATCGCCGGCGCCTCGTCGCTGGCGGTGCTGGGCGTCGGCGAGTTCGCCACCCATCTCGGCCTGGCGTTCCAGATCCACGATGACATCCTCGACGTCGAGGGCGGCGCCGACCTCGGCAAGGACGTCGGCAAGGACGCCGGCATGACCACGCTGGTGTCAGCGATCGGGCTGGAGGGCGCCCGGGCCGCCCGCGACGCCCACCTTCAGGCCTCTTGGGCCGGCCTGGCGAGAGCCGGCGTGGGGCAGGGGCTCCTCGCGCGCTACGTTCACGATCTCTTCGAAGCGAGAAGGGCGGCGGCTTGACCGACCGCCCGATCCTCAACGTCTGGGGCGCCGAGCACCAGTACGGCAGCCGCAAGGTGCTTCGCGGCGTGGACCTCGCCGTGCGGCCCGGCGAGATCTACGCCCTGCTGGGCCCAAACGGCGCAGGCAAGTCGACCCTCGTCGGCGCCATCTGTGGCCGGTTGAAGCTGACCTCCGGCGAGGTGGCGCTGGATGGCCACGATCCCTTCACCTCGCCGCTCGCGCGCGCGCGCCTCGGCCTCGTGCCCCAGGAGATCGCGCTCTATGACCATATGACCGTGCGCGAAAACCTGCAGGTCTTCGGGCGGCTGTCCGGCGTTCCACGGCGCGCGCTGGGAGACGCGGTAGTCCGCGCGCTGCGACTCACCAGAACCGCCGACCGCGAGCACGTGCCGGTGAAGCACTTGTCCGGCGGCTATCGCCGGCGGGTCAACATCGCCGCCGCGATCCTGCATCAGCCGCAACTGCTGATCCTCGACGAGCCGACCGTTGGCGTGGACGTCGATGCGCGCGAGGCGCTCGACACAGTGATCCGCGGTCTGCGCGACACCGGCGTGTCCGTGCTGATCGTCACCCACGACCTGGAGCAGGCGGGCGCCCTGGCCGACCGCGTCGGATTCCTCAAGGAGGGCCGCAAAGTCCTCGAGGGCTCGCCCCGCGCCCTGATCGAGCAGGCCTTCGGTCAGGAGATGGAAATCCTCGTCCAGATGGACGTCGAACCCGACATGGACGGCGAGAGCATCCTCGCCTCCGAAGGGCTGGAGCGGCGCAAGGGCAATCTCTGGGCCCGCCTCGACGAAGGCGGCTACAGCGCCGCGGCGCAGCTCGATCGGCGCCTGCGGAGTCTGGGGATGATCCCGCGGGAGATCCGCGTGCGGCCGCCGTCATTGCAGAACCTGTTCAGCCTCGTCGCCGACTGGAGGCGCGCCGCATGATCCTGGCCATGTTCCGCGTCATGGCGCTCGGGCTGTGGCGGGACCGCGGCGCGCTGGTGATGACCTTCCTGTTGCCGCCGCTGGTGTTCCTGATCTTCTCGGCGGTGTTCGCCGGCGCCACCGGCGAGGACGTGAGGCTCAAGCTCGCCATCGCCGACGATGCCCGCACGCCCGCCTCGCAGCGCCTCGCCACCGCCCTGCTCAGCGATCCCGATGTCCGCGCCGAGCGCACGACCCCGGACACCGGCGCGGAGGTCCGGCGCCTGGTGAAGGCCGGCAAGGCCGACGCCGGGGTGATCATCGCCGGCGACCCCGGCGCGCCCGGCGCCCCGATCCTCGTCGTCTCCGACCCCAGCCGCGCGGTCGCCGCGCCCCTGACCATGGCGCGCGTGCAGCAGACGATGGCCCGTGCGATGCCGGACGTCCTGCTGGCCCGAACGCTGGTGGAGACCGCCCCGGCCGTCGGCGGCTACAGCCAGCGGCAGATCGCCGTGTCGACCGCCGCCGGGGCCGTTCTGGCCAAGGGCGAGACAAAGCCGGCCGGCCCGACCCTGTTCGCCCGCGAAGACATCGCCGGCGCCAAGAAGGGCGGCGGCACGATCGCCTACTACGCTGGCGCGGTCAGCATCCTGTTCGCGCTGTTCTCGGCCATGACCGGCGCCCTGTCGCTGATCGACGAACGCCGCAGCGGCGTGGCCGACCGCATCCTCGCCGGCACGCGCGGCATGGGCCCGGTGGTGACCGGAAAGTTCCTGTTCCTGGTCGCCCAGGGCATGGTCCAGGCCCTCGCCATCTTCGCCACGGCGCAGCTGATCTACGGCGTTCCGGTCCTGCAACATGTGGGGCCGTGGCTGGTCACGGTCGTGGCCGCGTCGATCTGCGCGGCGGGTCTGGCGCTGGCGATCGTGTCGTTCTGCAAGACGCGCGACCAGGGCCAGATGCTGTCGACCTTCATCATCCTGATCCTGGCGGCGATCGGCGGCAGCATGGTGCCCCGCTTCCTGATGCCGCCGTGGCTGCAGATGGCCGGCTGGGCGACGCCCCACGCCTGGACGATTGAGGCCTATCAGTCGATCCTCTGGCGGGACGCGGGCCTCTCGGCGGTGTATCCTGCCTGGGCGGTGCTGACGGTCACCGGCCTGCTCGGTCTCATGCTGGCCCAGGCGGCGACGCGCCTCGTCCGCTGAGGATTACGATGCTGCAGTTTGCGATCAGCCTGGCCCTGTTCCTGGGCGCGCTGGCCTTCATGGAAGGCTTCGCCTTCGTCATGCACAAGTACGTCATGCATGGCTTCATGTGGGTCTGGCACAAGTCGCATCACGAGCCGCGCGAGGGCCTGTTCGAGCTCAATGACCTGTTCGCCGTGGTGTTCGCCGCGCCGGCGATCGTGGCGATCTGGCTGGGCGTGAACACCACGCTGGACTGGATGCTGCCGGTCGGGCTCGGGATCACCGCCTATGGCGCGATCTACTTCATGTTCCACGACGGGCTGGTGCATCGCCGCTACCCTGTGCCGCTGAGCGGCAAGTCGGCGTTCTGGAAGCGCCTGATCCAGGCCCACCGCTTCCACCATGCGGTTCACACGAAGGATGGGTGCGTCTCCTTCGGCTTCCTGATGGCGCCGCCGGTGCGCCAGCTGAAAGCCCAGCTGGAGGCGCGCAATGTCGACCTCCGCACCGTCGCGCCCGACGGCACAGAAGCGCCGCTCTAGATCTTGCTCCACAGCGCCGGCCGCGCCGGCGGCGCGCGCCAGCGATCCAGCGTCGCGCCGCGCAGGGCCATCAGGCCGCCGCCGAGGGCCAGGCCGAGCTTCTCCGCGGTCGAGGTCGACACCCGCTCGTCCCAGGCCTTCGCGCCGCGCGCCACCACCTTGACCCCGATCTCGCGATAGACGCCCCGCGCCGCCGCCACGGCCCAGGCCGAGCGGAAGGGCAAGCCGCGCAGGCCCCAGCGGGCGGAGGCGTAGTAGGGCTCGGCCGCCTCGACCAGACGCCTGGCGAGGCCGGCGACGGCCGCGCGGTGCTCCGGCGCGGCCACCGCGTCCTCCGGCACGCTCGCCGCCGCCAGCCAGTCGGCGGGCAGGTAGATGCGGTCGTTCTGCGCGTCCTCGACGATGTCGCGGGCGATATTGGTCAGCTGGAAGGCCAGGCCCAGATCCTGCGCCCGGCGCAGGGTCTGCAGGTCGTCGGGCCGCACGCCCATGACGATGGCCATCATCACCCCGACGACGCCGGCAACGTGCCAGCAGTAGTCGAGCGTGTCCTCGATCGTCTCGTAGCGACGCCCCGCGACGTCCATGGCGAAGCCGTCGATCAGCTCGATCGGATAGCGCTCGGGCAGGTCGCGCCGGGCCGCCACCTCGCGGAAGGCGGCGAAGGCGGGATCGTCGGTCGGATGGCCCGCCAGCGCCGCGCGGGTCTGGGCGTAGAGGCCGACGAGCCGCTCCTCGACCTCGGCCGGGTCGAGCGCCTCGCGGTCATGGCCGAGCGTCTGTCCGTCGATGACGTCATCGCAATGCCGGCACCAGGCGTAGAGCATCTCCGCGTCGGCGCGGGTCTGCGGATCGAAAAGCGCGGCGGCCGCGGCGAAGCTCTGCGAGCCCTTCTGGATGGTCTCGCGGCTGGCCTGAACCAGGTCCGGTCCGGGAAGCGCCTCGCTCACGGCGTGAGGTCCGGGATCATCAGCGCCGCGGTCGCCTTGGCCGACCCGACGACCCCCGGGATGCCCGCGCCCGGATGGGTGCCGGCCCCGACGAAGTAGAGGTTGGGGATCTTGTCGTCGCGATTGTGGGTGCGGAACCAGGCGCTCTGGGTGAGGATCGGTTCCAGCGAGAAGGCCGCGCCGTTCCAGGCGTTCAGCTCTGTTGTGAAGTCGTCCGGCGTGAAGATGCGGCAGGTGACGAGGTCGCGCGCCAGGTTGGGGATGTAGCGATCCTCGAGGTATTTCAGGATCTTGTCGCGATAGGCTTCACCCTCCGTCGCCCAGTCGATGTCGGCGGTTTCCAGGTTGGGCACGACTGACAGCACGTAGAAGGCGCTGCCCCCGGGCGGCGCCATGCCGGGGTCGGTGGCGCAGGGATTGTGCAGGTAGAGGGAGAAGTCCTCCGACAGCGTGTCCTTGTTGTAGATGTCCCCGATCAGCTCGCGATAGCGCGGTCCGAAGCAGATGGTGTGGTGCCGGATCTGCGGGTGTTCCGCCTTGAGCCCGAAGTAGATGACGAACAGCGAGGGGCTCCAGCGCTTCTTCTCCAGCGCCTTGCTGGCCGCCTTGCCGCGCGGATCGTCGACCAGCAGCTCGCGGTAGGTGTGCATGATGTCGGCGTTGGAGGCGACGGTGTCGAACGCTTCGAATTCGCCGTCATGGCGAATGACGCCGGTCACCCGGCCGCCGGCGGTGGTGATCTTCGAGATCGGCGCATCGAGCTCGATCCTGCCGCCGAGGTCCTCGAACAGCTTCACCAGAGCCCGGATGAGCGCTCCGGTTCCGCCGCGCGGGAACCACACGCCGCCGCGCCGCTCCAGGGCATGGATCAGGGCATAGATGGAGGAGGTGGCGAACGGGCTGCCGCCCACCAGCAGGCTGTGGAACGACAGCGCCTGGCGAACGTGCTCGTCCTTCACGAAGCTCGCCACCTTGTCATAGACGCTGCGCCAGGCCTGCAGCTTCATCAGCGCGGGCGCGGCGGCGATCATGCGGCCGAAGTCGAGGAACGGCACGGCGCCGAGCTCGACATAGCCCTTCTGGTAGAGCTCTTCGGAATAGGCGTGGAAGCGGCGATAGCCCTCGACATCGGCGGGGTTGCGGGCGGCGATCTGACGGTCCAGTTCGTCCTGGTCGTTGACGTAGTCGAAGACGTCGCCGTCCTCCCAGACGAGGCGATAGAACGGGTCGACCGGCAGCAGCTCGACATAGTCCTCGATCTTGCGACCGCTGAGCGTGAACAGCTCCTTCAGGCAGTCCGGGTCGGTGATGACCGTGGGACCCGCGTCGAAGATGAAGCCCTCGTCCTCCCAGACGTAGGCGCGGCCGCCCGGCTTGTCGCGGCGTTCGAACACCGTGACGTCGATCCCGGCCGATTGCAGACGGATGGCCAGGGCCAGGCCGCCGAAGCCGGAACCGATAACAGCCGCGCGCGGCTTGCTCATGTGTCTGCGTCCCCAGGAATTACCGATCGTTCGGACAGCACCGCCAGGGCAGCCGCGACGGGCACCGGTGGCTTGCCTATCAGGATGCGGGCCTTGTCGGCCAGCGTGATCCGCCCGGCGTAGAACCGCTCCACCAGCCCCTGCGACAGGCGGTAGAACCGCTCCAGCACGACATAGCGGCGACCAGGCTGCGCGGCCTTGAACAGCATTCGGTTGAGCAGCCGGTAGTAGGCGCGCTCCGCCCAGCGCTGCTTCGAGCGCGCCTCGACGCAGGCCCGCGCTGTCGCCGTGGTCAGGTCCGGCAAGTCTGCGATCTCGTCCGCCAGTCGCGCGGCGTCCGGCAGCGAATAGCCGGTGATCGGCTGGAACAGGGCGGCGCGCAGCCCGACTTCTGGCAGATCGGAGGCCCGCCAGTAGGCGTCGATGTCGCCGGCCAGGGCGATGGGCAGCACCCCGATCTCCTCGCGCACGACGGACTTGATGGTCCAGCCCTGGGCGGCGGCGTAGGCCTCTATGTCCCGCCGCAGCGTCTCGCGGTCGAGATCGTGGCCGTCGGCGTAGCGGGTGTCTTCGATCAGCAGCCGGGTCGGTGAAAAGGGCAGGGCGTAGAGGAACCGGTAGCCGTCGAGCTGGTCGACCGTGGCGTCCATGATGATCGGGCGGGACAGGCCGTGTGGCGCCGCGAGCTCCACCTCCAGCCCGACGAACTTCTGCCATCCCAGCACGAGGTCCCAGTTGGGGCGCGGCCCGCGGCCGTCGATCACGCAGCGGGCCTCAATCACCCGCTGGTCTTCCAGCACCACGCGATCGGGCCGCACGTCCGTCACGGCGACACCGGTCCAGGCGTCGTCGCCGAGCGCCGCATGAACGACCTCGTGGAAGCGGTCGGAGGTCACCGAGCGATAGGGCGTCGTCAGCGTCCGGCGGTGGGCCGGAAAGCGGACGTCATAGCCCTCCCAGCGGTGCACGATCAGCGGGTCGAGCCAGGTGCTGATCGCTGCACTGACGTCCGTCGCGAAATGGCTCCAGGTGTGCCGCCCGCCCAGGGTTTCGCCATGCTCGACGATGATGACCTTGAGCGCCGGCCGCAGCGCCTTGAGGCGCAGGGCGATCAGTCCGTTGGCCAGCCCGCCGCCCACCAGGACGACGTCGGCACAGGTTGCGGAGGTCGAGGCCATCCCCCGCAGATAGCACGCCCCCGCCCGAAGGCTAGGCGGGCTTGCGCTTCGTCGCGCGCTTGCGCGCCGGAGGCTTTCCGCTGGCAGGCATGGGATGGCCGGGCGCGTCATCGTCCTTGGCCGTCCCGGCCGCGGCGGCTTTGCGCCGCTCGTTGTGCAGTTCCTGGTGCAGGTCCTTCGCGGCGCGCTCGCACTCCGCCAGGATCACCTCCAGCTCCTGATCGGTCAGATGCTCGATGCCGATGAACCTGTTGTCGGAATCGCCGACCCGGATCAGCTCGTCCAGCTTGGCGTGCAGGGCGGCGTTGTCGCGGTTCTGGGTGTTCTGGATCAGGAACACCATCAGGAAGGTGATGATGGTCGTCGAGGTGTTGATCACCAGCTGCCAGTTCGAGGAATAGTTGAAGGCCGGCCCGGTCAATGCCCAGGCCACCACGCCGGCGACACAGAGGGCGAACGAGAAGGGCCGCCCCGCCCATTTCGAGACCTGGTTTGCAAAGCGGGTGAAGAGGCGGTTGATGTCCATGGCGGGTCCTGATTGCGCGGCGGGCAGTGAACGGGTAGGGGCCACCCAGGTTGCGGGAGGCAGTTTCGCATGACGCATGCGACGATCATCGACGGCAAGGCGTTCTCTGAACGACTTCGGGCGCAGGTGGCTGCAGAGGTCGCTGCGCTGAAGGCCGATCATGGAGTCACGCCCGGCCTGGCGGTGGTTCTGGTCGGCGAAGACCCGGCCAGCGAGGTCTATGTGCGCAACAAGGGCGTCCAGACCGAAGCCGCCGGCATGTATTCGGAAACCCACAAGCTGCCGGGCGATGTCAGCGAGGCCGATCTGCTGGCGCTGGTCGGCCGGCTGAACGCCGACCCGGCGATCCACGGCCTGCTGGTCCAGTTCCCGGTCCCCGATCATCTCAGCCAGGCCCGAATCGTCGCCGCCATCTCGCCGGACAAGGATGTCGACGGCCTGACCGTGACCAACGCCGGCCGGCTGGCCAGCGGCCTGCCGGCCCTGACCTCCTGCACGCCGGTCGGCTGTATGATGCTGCTCAAGGACGCGCTGGGCGACTTGCGAGGGCTGAACGCTGTGGTGATCGGTCGCTCGAACCTGATGGGCAAGCCGATGGCCCAGCTCCTGCTGGCTGCGGACTGCACCGTAACGATCGCCCACAGCCGCAGTCGCGACCTGCCCGGCATCTGCCGGCAGGCCGATATCCTTGTGGCCGCGGTCGGACGCGCCGAGATGGTCCGGGGCGACTGGATCAAGCCGGGCGCGGCCGTGATCGATGTCGGCATCACCCGCTTTCCGTCCCGCGACCCGGTTCGCGCCGCCGAGGGCAAGACCCGTCTGGTCGGCGACGTGGCGTTCGACGAGGCGAAAGCGGTCGCCGGCTGGATCACGCCGGTGCCGGGCGGGGTCGGGCCGATGACCATCGCCTGCCTGCTGCAGAACACCCTGACGGCCGCACGGCGGCTGCACGGCCTGGAGGGCTAGGGATGGGATTGCATGGGCTTCGTGCGTCCTTCGAGACGCGCTTCGCGCTCCTCAGGATGACGAGATGGTCGGATGGCAGAACCGCTCGTCATGGTGAGGAGCGGCCGTCAGGCCGCGTCTCGAACCACGCACGCACCCTCAGCGCGACCCTGCTGGCAACGACACTCGCCGCCTGCTCGCCCGCACCCAAACCCGCCCCCACGCCGGAGCAGGCCGCCCTCCTGAAGCCTGCCGACGCGCGTCTTGCCGGGCTATACGACACCTCCTGCAAGGCCTGCCACGCCATACCCGAGTCCGGCGCGCCGATGGTGCATGACGCCGCCGCCTGGGCGCCGCGCCTGAAGCAGGGCATGCCGGTGCTCGTTGACCACACCATCCTCGGATTCAACGCCATGCCGGCCGGCGGGCAGTGTGCGACTTGCACCCCGGCCGATCTGGAGGCTCTCATACGCTTCATGGCGGACCACGAAGAGTCGGCCGGCTAGGTCGGGGGACGACATGATCTCGAGGCGGCGAGCGCTGATCGCGGGCGGGGCGGCGACCGCGGTCATCGGAGGCGGCGCGGTCGCCATCGGTGGGGCCAACCGGGAAAAGCCCGAACCACCCGCGCCGCCCTCGACCGACGGCAAGGGCCACACGGTCTGGCGCAACTGGTCAGGCATCCAGCACAGCTATCCGGCCCAGCGCAGCGCGCCGAAGGACGAGACGGAACTGTCCGCGCTGCTCAAGGCCGGCGCGGCGCCGGTGCGCGTCACCGGAGCCGGCCACAGCTTTACCGGCCTCTGCGCCACCGACGGGACACTGGTCTCGCTCGACGCCATGAGCGGCGTCGTCGGCTGGGATGGTGACGAGGCCACGGTCCGTGCCGGCACCCGGCTCGGCGCGCTCGGCCCGGCGCTCGCCGCGAAGGGCCGGGCGATGGCCAACCTGCCCGACATCAACAAACAGTCGCTCGGCGGCGCGCTCGGCACCGCGACCCACGGCACCGGCAGCACGCTGAAGGCGATCCACGGCGACGTGACGGCCCTGACCCTGGTCACTGCCGGTGGCGCGGTGCTGGATTGCGACGCAACGACCCGTCCGGAGCTGTTCAGCGCCGCCAGGGTGTCCCTGGGCGCGCTGGGGATCATCTCGAAGGCGCGCCTGTCGACGACGGCCAACCGCCGCCTCCGCCGCCGGGTGTGGCTGGAGCCGTTCGAGGAGGCGATGGCGAAGGCCGAGGAGCGCTGGGCGGACCACCGTAACTTCGAGTTCTACGCCGTGCCCTTCACCGGGCTCGCGGCCAACATCTCTCATGACGAGACGGACGAGCCGGCGACGGTGCGCGAGTCCAGTCAGGACGACGCCTTCCTCGATGCGCTGAAGGGCCTGCGCAACCTGCTCGGCTTCTCGACCGGTCTGCGCAAGGCCGCCGCGAAGGCGCTGCTCGGCGGGACAAAGCCCGAGACGGCGGTCGATGAGGGCTGGAAGCTGCTCTCAACCGAACGCCCGGTCCGGTTCAACGAGATGGAATACCACCTGCCGCACGAGACCCAGCTGGCGGCGCTGAAAGAGGTGGTCGAGACGATCGAGAAGCACCGTCCCGACGTCTTTTTCCCGATCGAGGTCCGCCGCATCGCGCCGGACGACGCCTGGCTGTCGCCGTTCCAGGGCGAGCCGCGCGGGTCGGTGGCCGTCCACGCCTACTATCGCGACGACTACCAGTTCTTCTTCGAGCTGATCGAGCCGATCTTCCGCCGCCACGGCGGCCGGCCCCACTGGGGCAAGCTGCATTCGCTCAAGGGCCCGGACCTCGCCGCCCTCTATCCGCGCTGGAACGACTTCCTCGAGATCCGCCGCGAGCTGGACCCGGACGGCCGGCTGCTCAATCCGTACCTGAAGACGCTGTTCGGCGTCGGCTGATCCTCCCCGCTTCGCGGGGAGGGGGACCGCCGGAGGCGGTGGAGGAGAGTCGGCGCACTTCAACTCCCCTCAGTCACGCTCCGCGTGACAGCTCCCCACGCAGTGGGGAGCATCCAATACCTAGCCGTCCGACGTATCCACCGAATTGACCCAGCCGACGAGCTCGCCGAGCACCTGGGTGAGGGCGGCGTTGTAGGCCGGCACGATCGCGCTGACGCGGTTCTCGCCGGCCCGGATGCGGGCGGCGAAGACCCGGTCGCCGATCAGCGCGCGGTCGCGATTGCGGGTGACCACGCCCCGGACCGACACGACGATTTCCGGGGCGGCCTTGGGCCCCCGATCGTAGAGGGTCTCGAAGACCTGGACATCGAGCTTGAGCGAGAAGTCGGCCTTGATCACCTCGCCGCGGCTGATCAGCCGCGCCCGTCCGGCGCCCTGGAAGGCCGTGGACACCTGCTCGTCGAACAGCACTGACGCCGGCGAGACCCAGCGGGCGCCCGCGATATAGGCGGCCTCGCCCCGGTCGTTGATGGTCAGGATGCGGTCGCCCCCGGAGGCGCGTGGAAAGCTTGTGCCCAGCCGCAGCACCCCGAACAGCGGCCCCGCCGGCGCCGGCGCCGACTGGGGCTGCGGCCGGGCCTCGAAGCGATACAGTTGCGCCGGCTCGGCCTTGGGAAACAGCGAGATACAGCCCGACAGGGCGATGGCGGCCAGCGCGAGCGCGGCGGCGGTCAGGCGACGGTTCACGGCTGAACCTCCACTTCTCTGGCAGGCGCCTTGGAGACGACGCCCTGCGGATTCTGTTCAACCTCACCGACCAGCCGGTCGAGGGACTCTGCGGTGGCCTGGAGCGAGGTGATCGCCCGGGTCAGTTGCGGCAGGCCGGTGTCGGCGAACTCGGTGGTCGGGCCGTCGAGCTTGCCGATCATGGCGCGGGCGTCGCGCGTCGCGGCCTTCAGTTCAGCCGCGGCTTCGCTGAGTTCGGCCAGGGTGCGCCGGCCGTCTCCGTCCACCAGGCCCTTGGTCGATCGGCTCAGCTCGGTGATTTCGGTCGCCGCCGCATCGATGCTCTGCAGGGCCTTCTGGGCGTCGGCGATGATCGCCTTGCGCTCGCGGGCCTCGGCGGTGATCGCCTGGACGTCGTTGAGCGCGGCGCCGAAGACCTTGACGTTCTCGTCCGACAGCACCCGGTTGACCCGATCCAGCGCCTCGATGGTTCGCGACAGCACCGTGCCGCCGCCCTGGAGCAGGTCCGACAGCGCGCTGTTCTGGCTCCGGATGATAGGTATTTCGCCGCTTTCCACGGTTGTCTTCAGCAACCGCTTGGACGGCGTTCCCGCGGTGATCTGCACATAGTTGACGCCCGTGATCCCCTGCGGCTCGAGGGTTGCGAAGGAGTCCTCTCGGATCGGGACGTCGGACGTGATCCGCGCCCGCGCCATCACCCGGTTGGGGTCGCGGCTATCAAGCGCGATCTTGGTGACCTCCCCGACCTTGATGCCGTTGAAGTGCACCTCACCGCCTTCGGACAGGCCGCGGACCGGGCCGATGAACAGGATGTCGTACTCGTCGAAGTCACGGTTCACCTGGAGGCGCGCCAGCCAGACGATGAACACCACGAGCCCGATGACGAGGGCCAGGGAGGCGACGCCCACCAGGGCGTAATTGGCGTTTCGTTCCATCAGACGCTGTGTCCCGTCATTGCCCGTGACCCTGCTGCGGCACGACCTCGCGGTCCCAGGAAGTATTCCTGAATCCACGGGTGGCTGGAATGCTCCAGTTCACGCACCGGCGCGGCGGCGACGACCTTCCGGTCGGCCAGCACCGCCACACGGGTGGTGATGGCGTAAAGCGTATCGAGGTCGTGGGTGATCATGAAAACCGTGAGGTTGAGGCTCGACGACAGGTCGGCGATGAGATCGTCGAAGGCCGCCGCGCCGATCGGATCCAGTCCGGCGGTCGGCTCGTCGAGAAACAGCAGTTGCGGGTCCAGCGCCAGCGCACGGGCGAGCGCCGCCCGCTTGATCATCCCGCCGGACAGCTCCGCCGGCCGCAGGGCTCCCGCGCGGGACGGCAGGCCTGACAGGGCGATCTTCAGGTCCGCCAGTTCGTAGATCTCGGCGCGCGACAGGCGCGTGTGCTCGAACAGCGGCGCGGCGACGTTCTCGCGCACAGTCAGGGACGAGAACAGCGCGCCCTGCTGGAACAACACGCCCCAGCGGCGCTCGATCGACGTCCAGTTCTGGCGGGTGGCGGTGTCGATATCCTGGCCGAACAGTTTGATGGTGCCGCCGTCGGGCGTCTTGAGGCCGATGATGGAGTTCATCAGCACCGACTTGCCTGAGCCGGACCCGCCGACGACGCCGAGGATTTCGCCGCGATTGACCGTCAGATCGAGATCCTCATGGATCACGTGGTCGCCGAACTGCGAGCGCAGACCGATGATCTCGATCGGCGCGACGTCGGTGTCATGCTCGTCGACCAGGCCGTTCATACGTCCAGCTTCATGTAGAGAACGGCGAAAATCGCATCGATGACGATGATGGTGAAAATCGCCTGGACCACGGCGGAGGTGACCCGCTGGCCGAGCGAGATGACGTCGCCGCCGACCTCCATGCCCTGACGCGAGCCGATGCCGGCAATGACGGCGGCCATGATCGGCGCCTTGGAGATCCCGACCCAGAAGTGGGTCGCCCCGACGTTGTCGACGATCCGCTGCATGAAGAAGGTCGGCGACAGGTCGAGCATGCTCCAGGTGACCAGCATCCCGCCGACCATCCCCGAAAGGTCCGCCACGAACGTCAGCAGCGGCATCATCATCAACAGCGCGATGAAGCGGGGCAGGACCAGGGCGTCGAACGGGTCCACGCCCATGACCTGCATGGCGTCGATCTCCTGGCGCATCTTCATCGCCCCGATCTCGGCGGCGAAGGCCGAGGCCGAACGGCCGGCGATCAGGACGGCGGTGATGACGATGCCGAACTCGCGCAGCACGGCGATGCCGATCGTCTCGACCACGAACACCGTCGCGCCGAAGTCGCTCAACGTATTGATCCCGATCAGCGCCACGACCGCGCCGATGAAGGCGGTGCCGGTCGCCACGATCGGCAGGGCGTCCAGGCCCGCGCGCTCGCACTGGGCGAAGATCGGCGCCCAGCGGACCTTGCCAGGCCGGGCGATCCCCCGCAGGCCGGACATCGTCAGCCGCCCGATGAAGGCGAAGGTCTCGATCACCTCGTTGATGATGTTGAAGACGCCCTGACCCACCCGGACCAGCAGGTTGTAGATGCCGATCTCGCGCACGGTCGGCGTCGGCTCCGCCTCGACGGCGGCCGCGACCAGGTCCAGCAGACGCCGGGTCTCGGGCTTGGCGACGATCGCCCCGCCGCTCGCGCAGCCTTCAACGGCCCGTAGAATGGCATAGGCGCCGGCGGTGTCGCAGCGTCCCATGGCCATCAAATCGACGGAGATGGCCTTCGAGCCATCCAGGATACCGGCCAGGCGGTTGTCGGCGTCGCCCATGCCTTCGGCTGTCCAGTCGCCGGACAGGACCACCGTAGCGCCTGTGTCCCCCTGCTGGAGCTTGAAGTCGGCGGGCTTGCTCATGCGGGGATCGCAATGGTCCTTTGGGTCGCGCCAGAACCCTGCCACGCGTTCATCCTAACGCAAAGCGCGCGTGCGCGTTGCGCGAGATTGTATTCGCCCCTGTGTTGCGTAACGCTCTCACCCATTAGGGGGGGACTCCAATGGCCTACGGCATGGACGATGAAGGCCAGACCCGCACGATCGGTCTGGCGCGGATCGGCACGGGACTGGTGCAGGGCGTCGCTCTCTGGGCCCTGACCGAGGCGGCGGACAACAAGGTCTGGCCGGCGACCAGCGGGGTGCTGTTCGGGGTCCTCGCGGCCGTGGTCCTGTTCACGCCCTTCGTCGTGCTGGGTGGGCTGGCGGACATGCGCCGCCGCACCCTGGTGATCTGGACCCTCGCCGCGGCGGCCGGTCTGGCGGCCCTTGGGGCCCACGATATCGACCGGCGCGCGGCGCACGAGGTCGTCGAGTGGATTTCGGGCCAGGCGATGGTGTTCCTCGCCGCAGTCCTGTTCATCACCCACCATCTGGTCTCGGCCGCGGACAGCGACCGCAGGCTGATCGCCCGGTTCCCGACCTATTTCGACCAGGCCTGGAAGCACGGCGTGCAACTGGTCATGTCGGCCGGCTTTGTCGGCGTCTTCTGGCTGGTGCTGTTCCTCGGCGCGGCGCTGTTCAAGCTGATCGGCATTGAATTCGTAGAAGAACTGACGCGGAAATCCTGGTTCGCCATTCCGGCCACCACGACGATGTTCGCCGCCGCCGTACAGCTGACCGACGTCCGCCACGGCCTGATCCGCGGCATCCGGACGGTGGCGCTGACGCTGCTGTCCTGGCTGCTGCCGGTGCTGGTGTTCCTGACCGGCGCCTTCATGCTGGCCCTGCCGTTCACGGGCCTGGAGCCACTGTGGAAGACCCGCAGCGCCGCCGCCATCCTGCTCAGCGCCGCGGCGGTGATGATCGTGCTGATCAACGCCGCCTACCAGGACGGCGAGCCGGACACGCCGACGCCGCTGGTCCTGCGCTGGGCCGGCCGGATCGGCGGGTTGCTGCTGCTCCCGCTGGTCGGGGTCGCGGCCTATGCGCTCAGCTTGCGGATCGGCCAGTACGGCCTGACACCGGACCGGATCATCGCCGCCGCCTGCGTGGTGGCGGGCATCTTCTACGCGGTCGGCTACAGTCTGGCGGCCGTGCTGCCGGGCGTCTGGATGAAGCGTCTGGAGACCGCCAACGTCGTCACCGCCTTCGTCACGGTCGGCCTGATCCTGGCCCTGTTCTCGCCGCTGGCGGACCCGGCGCGGTTGTCGGTGAACGACCAGATGGCGCGGATCGCCGACGGCCGGGTCAAGCCCGACAAGGTCGACTACCGATTCCTGCGCTTCGATGGCGAGAAATACGGCCATGCGGCGCTGCAACGGCTGGTCAAGAAGGGCGGCGACGTCGGCAAGCGGGCGGCCGAGGCGCTGAATTGGACAAACAAATGGGGCCGCGACGCCCAGGCGCCCGAGTCTGGCGGCGTGAAACAGATCCTGGTCTGGCCGAAGGACCGGACCCTCCCGGCCGCGTTCCTGACACGAGCTTGGGACGATGATGTCCGGCCGGAGCCGGCCTGCGACGGCAAGTCCGACAAATGTGAAGCGACCTTTGCGGACATGAATGGCGACAAGCACGAGGAGATCCTGCTCGCTTTCAATGGCATCGTGACGGTCTACCAGGAGGTCTCGCCCGGTAAGTGGCAGGTCGTGGGGCGGACCGATGCCTTGAACTGCAACGGGGATGGCGTTGCCGTTGGCTCCGGCAAGGTCGCGACGCTGCCGAACATCTGGGCCGATCTGTCGGTCAGCGGGCGAAGGGTTCCGCTGAACATTGAACCGCAGGCTTGTCCTGAAAGCGCCGGCCAACCCGACCGAGGGCAGCCGACATGGGAGCGGGTCAATCCAGACTAGGCGTCGAAGCTCCGGCTTTAATGGAGATGACTCACGCCTTCTCCATCACCCGCTTTGCCGCCTGAACCAGAAACCCCGACCGCGTAAACCCGTGGGCTTCCGCGTAGCGGTCGACGTCGCGCAATGTGTCTTCGGGCAGGGTGATGTTCACCCGCACGGTCTTCGACCGGATCTCGGTCGCGACGAGGATCGCCACACCGTCGCGATTCTCGTGATCGGCCATGACCTGTTCCAGCGATGACGGCTCGGGAATAGCCTCGCCATCCTCGACCATACCCTCGATATGGAAGGCCAGCGCCTCGGCGGCCATGTCGCGGGCCTCGTCCAGGGTCACCCCGGCGGAAATGCAGCCGGGGAAATCGGGAAACGAGACGCCGTAGTCGCTGTCAGCGTCCTTGTGGATCAGGGCGATATAGTGGGCCACGGACTACCTCAGTTTCAGGCCGGCCTGCTTTTCGATAGAGCGCAGGGTGCCGATGGTGAAATCTCTCTTCGGATGCGGGACCGTGACGCGGCCCTTCTTCGTCGGGTGTTTGAACTGCTTATGCGAGCCCTTCTGGGCCACCTCGACCCACCCGTCGGCTTCGATGGCCAAGATGATTTCGCGGCTGTTCACGGGTGTATTTATACACACGACCGGCTGAATTCAAGATTGGTGTGTGAAAGTGTGCATTGTGGCGCCGCCGCCCGCCCGCCTTCGCCGAGGCTTCGGAGGGCATTCTGCTTCGAATGAAGGGGCAGGGCTTGTTCTGCAAAGCCCGGAGGGCGAAGCAGAATGGTGGATGCGACAGGGATTGAACCTGTGACCCCCTCGGTGTGAACGAGGTGCTCTCCCGCTGAGCTACGCATCCGTTCCAAGGCTCTCGCCCGGGAGGCGGCGTCTATAGCGACTCGGCCGCCGTCGGGCAAGACGCCGCGATGTCGGCGACTGCGCCGGCCAGGGCGTCGAAGTGGCTGATCACGACATCGCCGCCCAGTTCGTCCGGCGGCAGGTCGTTGTAGCCGAACGCGCAGATCACGCAGGGGACGCCCGCCGCCTTCGCCGCGCCGACATCCGGCGAGGCGTCGCCGACCAGAACCGCCCGCGCCGGATCGCCGCCGGCGCCCGCGATGGCCGCCAGCAGCGGCGCTGGATCAGGCTTCTGCACCGGCAGGGTGTCGCCGCCGACGATGGCGTCGAACAGGCGGGTCATGTCGAGTTTGTCCAGCAGCAGCCGGGCCAGCGCCTCGGGCTTGTTGGTGCAGACCGCCAGCCTTGCCCCATCCGCCCGCAGATCGGCCAACGCCTCCAGGCAACCGGGGAAGGGGCGGCTCTCCTGCGCGATCCGGGCGCGGTAGACCTCAACGATCCGCGGCCGAAGCTTCGCGATCTGCTCTTCGGTGATGGTCCGGTCGGCCATGGCGAAGGCGCGAAGCAGCATGCCCCGCAGCCCGTGGCCGACCAGTTGCCGCACCGCCGTCATCGGCGCGGGAGCCATGCCCTGCTCGATGAGGATGACGTTCAGCGCGCCGACAAGGTCGGGCGCGGTCTCCACGAGGGTGCCGTCGAGGTCGAAGGCGATGGTCCAGCCGGCGAGGGGCTTGCTCAGGTCATGCATCGTCACAGGCTTTCGGGTAAAGCTCACCGGAATGCAACGTTACGAGTCGAACCGATGAGCCAGCGCGCCGCGGTGATCATGGCCGCCGGCCAGGGCACCCGTATGAAATCCCCGACCCCGAAGGTCCTGCACCGGATCGGCGGCCGGACCATGCTCGACCGGGCCATCGACGCGGTTCAGGCCGCCGGCTGCGACCGCGTGGTCGTGGTCTGCGGGACCCACAGCCCGGCCGTCGCCGAGCATGTGCGCAAGCGGCTGGGCGAGGCCGCCGTCGCGATCCAGGACCCGCCGCTGGGCACGGCCCATGCTGTGCTGTCGGCGAAGGACGCCCTGGCCGGGTTCACCGGCGAGGTGATCGTCACCAACGCAGACTGCCCGCTGCTGACGGCCGGCGACTTCGCCCCGCTGTTCGAGCGCCGCGCGGCCGGGGACGATCTGGTTATGCTGGCCTTCGAGGCGGCCGATCCGGCGCTCTATGGCCGGATGATCCAGGACGCGGACGGCCGACTGCTGCGCATCGTCGAGGCCCGCGACGCGTCGCCTGAGGAGAAGGCCGTCCGCGCCTGCTACTCCGGCATTCTCTGCGCGCCGGCCGGGCCGCTGTTCGACTGGCTGGCCGCCGTCGACAACAACAACGTCAAGGCCGAGTACTACATCACCAGCATCGTCGGCATCGCCAATGCGGCCGGCAAGCGGGTGGGGGTGGCCTTCACTTCCGAAACCGCCGTCATGGGCGCCGACGACCAGGCCGGCGTCGCCCGCGCCGAGGCGCTGTGGCAGGCCCGCGCCCGCTCAGCCCTGCTGGCCGAGGGCGTGACGATGACCGCGCCGGAGACGGTGTTCCTGTCCTTCGACACGCAGATCGCCGGCGGCGTGACCCTGGAGCCCAACCTGGTGTTCGGGCCGGGGGTGACGGTCGAGACCGGCGCGGTGATCCGCGCCTTCAGCCATCTGGAGGGCGCCATCGTCCGCAGCGGCGCGATCGTCGGCCCCTACGCCCGCCTGCGGCCCGGCGCGGACATCGGCGAGGACGCCCATATCGGCAACTTCGTCGAGGTGAAGAAGGTCAAGGTCGGCAAGGGCGCCAAGGCCAACCACCTGTCCTATCTGGGCGACGGCACGATCGGCGCGAAGGCCAACATCGGCGCCGGGACGATCTTCTGCAACTACGACGGCTTCGACAAATTCGACACCCATGTGGGCGAGGGGGCCTTCGTCGGCTCCAACTCCTCGCTGGTCGCCCCGGTGACCATCGGCGCCGGCGCCTACACCGGCTCCGGCTCGGTGATCACCAAGGACGTGGCCCCGGACGCCCTGGCCCTCGAACGCGGCGTGCAGGCCGAAAAGCCCGGCTGGGCGGCCCGGTTCAGGGCAATGAAGATTGCACGGAAGAAGGGGTAGCTTTTCGAGCGCGCAGTCTTTTGGTATATACGTGTGCATACGGAGACGATCCCATGACCACCGTCACCAGCAAGACCTTCAGGAGCGGCAACAGCCAGGCCGTCCGGCTGCCCCGCAAAATCGCCTACGATGATGGCATCGAGCTCACCATCGTTCGCTCCGGGGATGTGATCACCATCTGTCCCAAACGCCCGTCGGTCGCCGAAATGATCGCGAAGCTGGATGCGCTTCCCAAGCCTCCCTCCATTCAGGAGCGGGACAGCGACATCTTTGCCGACCGCCCCGGTTTGTAGCCAGTGGCCGTCGTTCTGGACACCAGCGTCGCCATTCACCTGCGCGACGGTGATGTCGAAATCACCCGACGGGTCTTCGCTCTAAAGGAGGATCTTTTCCTCGCCATGGCGACGCGGATCGAACTTGAGAGCGGAGTTTTCGCTGACACTCTCCAGACCGCTGTTCGCTTGCCACGCCTCCGCGCGCTGCTGGAATCCGTGCCCGTTCTGCAGTTCGACGACCCCGCCGCTGACGCGTATCGCGCCATTCTGGCTTCGACCGGCTATTCCCGCCGCAAAATCCTCGACCGCATGATCGCCGCCCAGGCATTGGTCCATGGCGCGACGCTCGTTACACTGAACCCCGCCGATTTCAGTGACATTCCGAACCTGAAGCTGCTGGCCTGGTAGGCGCAGACCACGCGGCGGCTGGCGGGTCTGGTCGCGCCATGGCATTCAAGGTGCATGCGCCCTGTTCCGACAGTCCTGATCCTGGCGACGCTGGCCGTGGCCGCCACCACGCCTTCGCGGCCCGCGCTGGCCGCCGGTGACGCCGGCTTGTTCGGCTATTTCACAACCATCTGCGGCCCTGAGCTCGACCCTGAGCGCAGCGCCGCCCGCGCGGCGGCCAATGGCTTCGCCCCGGCGAAGAAGAAGGCCAGGGTCGGCGGGATGGACGACATGCAGGGCTACGAGAAGACCGTCGACGGCCGCGAGTTCTTCGTCCTGGCCGGCCGCGGCAAGGGCAAGCCGAAGGACGGGATGCCGGCCTCGACGACCATCGCCTGCGGCGTCGGGGTTAAGGGCGAGGACGACGCGGGCCTCGCCGCCGGACGCAAGTGGATCGGCGTGCCGGCATCGAAGACCGTCATGGGCATCGGCTTCCACGGCTTCCGCCAGACCGGCGGCGGCCGCGCGCCCCTGTCGTTCGACGACAAGCCGGCCGTCAAGGCGGCGCTGCTGGCCTCGGACATGAACGTCCTGACCGTCTCCGGCCTCGGCGGCGTCAGCCTGCTGATGCTCAGCCGCACGAAGGCGGCGTCGTGAGGGGCCTGCTCATGGCAGGGGCAGGGGCCGTCGTCCTGTTGGCGGCGCCGGTCATGGCGGGGGCGGCCGAAACCTCCGGGATGTTCGCTGCTTTCCAGTCGGTCTGCATGGCTACGCGCCTCGACGTCGAGACGGCGGCGGCGGAGGCCAGGCGATTGGGCTTCGTGGAGCCCGAGGGAGCCGTGGTCGATGCCGACGGCCTGTCAGGCGCCCGGATTTTCATGCTGGGATCGCCGTCCGCTCCGACCCGCCTGCTGATCCTCGCCCGGCAGCCTGCGGGCTTCGGCGTGCCCTCGGTCGACGCTGTCGTGTGCAGCGTCAGTGGCAAGCGCGATGCCGTCGCCGTCGATGACGCACGCGGATGGATCGCCGGCGTCCCTGCGACCGAGAACAGTGGTGGATCCCTGTACGTGTTCCGGAACATGGTCAGTGGCAGAACGGCGTTTCCCGCAAACGACGATGATCAGGTCAAGGCGGCCGCCCTGGCCGGTGAACTCGTTGCCTTCATGATCCAGGATGAGCCCGGTCAGACGAGCTTTGCCGTCACGCGGGCGCTAGCCCCCAAGAGCACCCCATGACCCCTGACGACCAGAAACGCATCTCCGGCGCCGCCGCCGCTGACCTCGTCGAGGCCGGCATGGTCGTGGGCCTTGGCACAGGCTCGACGGCCGTCTGGTTCGTCAGGGCGCTGGCCGCGCGCGGGCTGGACATCCGCGGCGTGCCGACCTCGGAGAACACCGCCAACCTGGCCCGCGAGCTGGGCATCCCGCTGGTCGGGCTGGACGACGTCAAGACCATCGACCTGACCGTGGACGGCGCCGACGAGATCGGGCCGGGCCTGTCGCTGATCAAGGGCGCGGGCGCGGCCCTGCTGCGCGAGAAGCTGGTCTGGGAGGCCTCGCACCGCTGTGTGGTCATCGCCGACGCCGGCAAGCAGGTGAAGAAACTCGGCCAGGCCTTCGCCCTGCCGATCGAGGTGGTCCGCTTCGGCCACCCGCACACCGGCCGGCGGCTGGCCGACATCGCCGCCGAGTTCGACCTGCCGCCGCCGCGCCTGCGCACGGCCGACCGGGGCGTGGTGGTCACCGACGGCGGCAACGTGATCTACGACCTGGGCTCCGGCGGCATCGACGACCCGGCGGCCCTCGGCGCGGCGCTCAAGAGCATCACCGGGGTGGTCGACCACGGCCTGTTCCTCGATCTGGCCGACGAGGCGCTGATCGGCACGGACGAAGGGGTGGTCAAGCTGGTTCCCTAGGGCCATATCCCACCCGACAAATCCGCCGGGAGCCCCTGATGGCCAGCAAGTACGACTACGACCTCTTCGTCATCGGCGCAGGCTCCGGCGGGGTGCGCGCCGCGCGGCTGGCCGCCATGACCGGCGCCCGCGTCGGGGTCGCCGAGGAGTACCGGGTCGGCGGCACCTGCGTGATCCGCGGCTGCGTGCCCAAGAAGTTCATGGTCTACGCCAGCGAATTCTCCCACCAGGTCAAGACCGCCCGCGGCTTCGGCTGGACCGTCCAGGAGCCGACCTTCGACTGGCCGACCTTCCTCCAGGCCAAGGACATCGAGATCGCGCGCCTGTCGGGCATCTATGTCACCAACCTGCAGAAGGCCGGCGCCGATCTTCTGCACGGCCGCGCCGTGCTGAAGGACACCCACACTGTCGAAATCCTCGGCGACCACGCCCGCATGGTGACCGCCGAGAAGATCCTCATCGCCACCGGCGGCCGGCCGACCTATCCGGCGGACCTCCCGGGCATCGAGCACGCGATCAGCTCGGACGAGGCCTTCCACCTCGACCATCTGCCCGAAAGCATCCTGATCGTCGGCGGCGGCTATATCGCGGTGGAGTTCGCCGGCATCTACGCGGGCCTGGGCAGCAAGGTGACGCTGCTCTATCGCGGGGCCAACGTCCTGCGCGGCTTCGACGACGACATCCGCGCCCACCTGGAGCGCGAGATGGAGCGCCGCGGCATCACCGTGGTCCTGGGCTGCCAGCACGACAGCCTCGAAAAGACCGACGCCGGCATTGTCAGCACCCTCAACAACGGCATGAAGTTCACCAGCGAGCAGGTGATGTTCGCTACCGGCCGCGAGCCCTACGTCAAGGGCCTGGGCCTCGAAACCGCCGGCGTCGAGCTCAACGAACGCGGCGCGATCAAGGTCGACAAATTCAGCAAGACCAGCGTCGACAACATCTGGGCCGTCGGCGACGTGACCGACCGGATCAACCTGACCCCGGTCGCCATCCGCGAGGGCGCCGCTTTCGCCGAGACCGAGTTCCGCAACAACCCGACCACCTTCGACCACGACATGGTCGCCACCGCCGTCTTCTCCCAGCCGCCGATCGGCACGGTCGGCATGGGCGAGGCCGAGGCCCGCAAGGCCTACGGCCCCATCGACGTCTACCGCGCCGTGTTCCGCCCGATGAAGGTCACCTTCTACGGCGGCGAGGAACGCTCCCTGATGAAGCTGCTGGTCCGCCAGGACACCCAGCAGGTCGTCGGCGTCCACGTCGTCGGCCCCGACTCCCCGGAAATGATCCAGATGGCCGCCATCGCCGTGAAGATGGGCGTGACCAAACAGCAGTGGGACTCGACGTGTGCCGTTCACCCGACGGCGGCGGAGGAACTGGTGACCATGCGCGAGAAGTATGTGCCGGCGGAGTTGGGGTAGGGGGAGGGGGGCGAGCGAGCTCGGTCACCCGCAGTCTTTATGCGGTCCTTATGCGCGTGACCCGTCTTCCCAATCGAAACCCAACGCGGCCCGGCGCCAGAACAGACTCCACCACGCCCTGACTCTCGGGGCGGCCGGAGCCTGTCATGAGCGTTTCCCCTGCAGCCAGCCCCACGGCAGTGGCTTCCAGACATCCCGGGTTCTGGGCGCTGACGCTCGGATCCGTCGGGGTTGTTTTCGGCGACATCGGCACGAGTCCTTTGTACGCCATGCGCGAAGCGCTGGCCCATACGAAGGGAATTCCCGTCGACATGGCCGCCCTGGGGGTGGTGTCGCTCGTGTTCTGGGCCCTGACCCTGATCGTGACGATCAAGTATCTGGTCGTGGTCCTGCGGGCCGACAACAAGGGCGAGGGCGGAACCCTGGCGATGATGGCCCTGGCGCAGCAGGCCATGGGCCGGCGGTCCGGAATGGTCTTCCTGCTGGGCATCATCGGCGCGGCGCTGTTCTACGGCGACGGCCTGATCACCCCGGCCATCTCGGTGCTGTCGGCGGCCGAGGGGGTGGTCGACGCTCCCGGCGTCGGCGAAGCCTTCCGGCCCTTCGTCCTGCCGACGGCCGCCGTCATCCTGGTGGCCCTGTTCATGGTCCAGTCGCGGGGGACGGCCAGCGTCGGTCGCTATTTCGGCCCGATCACCCTGGTCTGGTTCGTCGTGCTGGCGGCCATGGGCCTGAACCACATCGTCCGCGAACCCTCGATCCTGCTGGGCCTCAGCCCGCACTACGGGATCAACCTGTTCCTCCACAACTGGGTGCTGGGGACGGCCGTGCTCGGCAGCGTGTTCCTGGTGGTGACCGGGGCGGAGGCGCTCTATGCCGACGTCGGCCATTTCGGCAAGGGTCCGATCCGGACGGCCTGGCTGACGGTGGCCTTCCCCTGCCTGATGATCAACTACCTGGGCCAGGGCGCCCTGGTGCTGGCTGATCCGGCGGCGGCGGCCAATCCGTTCTTCAGGATGATCCCGCAATTCGCTTACTGGCCGGTGCTGATCCTGACAACGGCTGCGACGGTGATCGCCAGCCAGGCGGTGATCACCGGCGCCTTCTCGGTCACCCAGCAGGCCGTGCAGCTGGGACTGCTGCCGCGGATGACCATCAAGCGCACCAGCGAAACCATCGCCGGACAGATCTTCGTGCCGGCGATCAACACGATGTTGATGGTCGGGGTTCTGGCCCTGCTGGTCATCTTCCGCAACTCGTCCAACCTGGCCGCCGCCTACGGTATCGCCATCACCGCCACGATGGTCATCACTGTGCTGCTGTTGTTCATCATCACGCGCCGGCACTGGCAGTGGCCGCTGTGGGCGGCTGCCGCTCTCTGCGCGCCGTTTCTGGCGATCGACCTGATTTTCCTCGGGGCCAACACCCTGAAATTCGCCCAGGGCGGATGGTTCCCGATCGTCCTTGGACTGGGTCTTGTGCTGATCATGTGGACCTGGATCAGCGGGACGCGAATTCTCTCCGCCAAGGCCCACCGGGACTCCATTCCGATGGCCGACCTGGCCGAGACCCTCAAGGCGCGTACGCCGCACCGGGTCGAGGGTACGGCCATGTTCCTGACCTCCGACCCGACGGTGGCCCCGGTCGCCCTGATGCACAACCTCAAGCACAACCGCGTGCTGCACCGGCAGAACGTCATCCTCACGGTCCAGACAGCCGACATTCCGCGCGTGCCGCCGGAGGACCGGGTGGAACTCGGGCCGATCAACGAGGACTTCCGCCGGGTGACGCTGCACTACGGCTTCATGGAGACGCCCAACGTGCCCAAGGCGCTGGGTCTGTGCCGGCAGAAGGGAATGAAGTTCGACATCATGTCGACGTCCTTCTTCCTCGGCCGCCGCTCGGTGATCGCCTCGGCCCACAGCGGCATGCCGCTGTGGCAGGACAAGCTGTTCATCTTCCTGATGCGCAACGCCGCCAACCCGACGGACTTCTTCAGCATCCCTCCCGGGCGCGTGGTCGAGATGGGAACCCAGGTGTCCGTCTAGCCCGACCTTTCGCGACAGGAGCAGGACCATGGCTGCGCCGGGTGTCGTCAGCGACTGCGTCTTCCGTCTCGATCAGTTGTTCGCCAGGGCCGAGGCGGGCGTCGATTTGACTGTGGCGCTGGAGGTCATGACGCAGGGCATTCGCGACGAGGCTCGCCAGAGGGGCGACCTGACCGCGATCCTCGCGGGTGTCGAATTGGCGGCGGCCCTGTCGACGCCCGTCGATCATCCTGAAACGCCCGCCGAGCGCTTCTTCAACCGGGCGGCCGAGCTGCTGCGGGCGACCGACTAGCCGGCCAGGAAGCGGTAGCCCACTCCCGGCTCGGTGACGAAATGCCGGGGCGCGGCCGGATCGGCCTCGAGCTTTTGGCGCAGCTGGCCGACGAAAACGCGCAGGTACTGCACATCCTGGGCATGCGCCGGTCCCCAGACGGCGGTCAACAGCTGGCGGTGGGTGACCACCCGCCCCCCGGCCGCGACCAGGCCGCGCAGCAGCTCGAATTCCTTGGGGGATAGCCGCACCAGGGTCCCGCTCCGGCGAACGATGCGCATGGCCAGATCGATTTCCAGATCTCCGGCCACCACGGTCTGCGGCGCCGCCTCCACATGCGGGCCCCGCCTCAGTACCGCCCGCAGCCGCGCCAGCAGCTCGCCGACGCTGAAGGGCTTTTCCACATAGTCGTCGGCGCCCAGGTCGAATGCGTCGATCTTTTCCTTCTCGAGGTGTCGGGCCGACAGGATCAGGACAGGACCTTCGTAGAAGCGCCGCGCCCGCTCCAGGGCATCCTTCCCGTCCATGTCAGGGAGGCCGAGGTCCAGCACCACCGCGTCCGGAGCTCGCCGGGCCAGCTCCCGCAGTCCGGCCTCGCCGGAGTCGGCGCGTATTGGCTCATAACCTGCCGCCTCGAGCGCCGGAGTCAGGAATCGGTGGATCTGCGGCTCGTCGTCGATGACCAGGATGCGCGGGCGATGGGTCGTCACAGCAGCCCCTTCGGCGTGTGAATGGATTTCGGCAGGGAGATCAGGAACCGGGTCCCCCGGCCATCGGCTACCGGACTGGTTGCGGCGATTCGTCCGCCCATGGCTTCGATGAAGCCTTTTGCTATCGACAGTCCGAGCCCCAGACCCTCGCCCCGGTCACTGGCCCGTTCCAGCCGCCGGAACCTGTCGAAGATCACTTTCACCGCGTCCGCCCCGATGCCCGGCCCCTCGTCCTCGATGGCGATCATCACCTGACCGGCGTCTTCGTAGGCCGCGACCTCGATGCGCGTGCCGTCCTGTCCGTAGGCGACGGCATTTTCCAGCACATTGAGGATCGCCTGTTCAAGCAGCGTGCGGTCCAGCTTCACCCGTGACAGGTCGATGGCGAAGTCGCGCACGACGCGCCGGCTTCCCATCCGATCACCGATCCGCGCCAGGGCCGAGGCGACTATTTCTCGCACGTCGGCCCACTCCCGCTTCGGCGTCAGGGCGCCGGCCTCCAGCCGGGCCATGTCCAGCAGGTCGCCGACGTAGCGGTTCAACCGCTGCGCCTCCTCGCGGATGCTGTCGAGCAGGTCCCGTCGCACCGCCGGCTTCAGCTGGTCGCCGTAGTCCTGCAGGGTGGTCACCGAGCCCAGCACCGTCGACAGCGGCGTACGGAAATCATGGCTGATCGAGTTCAGCAGCGCCGAGCGCAGGTCGTCGGCGCGACGAAGCGCCTGGTTCTCGACGGTGGCCGCCGCCAGTTCCGCCCGCTCCAGCGCGACCGCACCCTGCCGCAGCAGGCCGGATACCAGCGCCTCGGCGGCCGTATCGGTCCTGGGTGTGGACGCGCGGAGGCCGATTGCCGCGACCCGTCCGCCGGCGCCGTCGAGCGCCTGGAAGCGATACCCTGTCGCGGTGTCGTCGGTCGCGCGCCCGGCTTCCAGCACGTCCCGGGCGGCCTCGGCGGCGGCGGGCCCCAGCCGGTCCAGCCCTGCCGGTCCGCCGGCGATGCGCGGCCCCGCCGCCGAGGGCAGAACCACCACGGCGGCGCCGGCGCCGACAGACATCAACTGGTCGGCCAGAGCCTGGGCCACTTCGTCCGGGGTGGTGGCCGCCGCCAGCGCCCGGCTGGCCGCCAGCAGTGTTCCGACCGTGGCGGCGTGACGGCGGGCCATCTGCGCCTGATCCCGCTCCCGGCCGGCAAGCCAGCCGGTGGCCATCGCCACGGCGAAAAACATGCTGAAGGTCAGCAGATCCGCCGGATGGCCGATCCAGAAGGTGAACCGGGGCTCGATGAACAGGAAGTTGAAGCTCACCGCCGCCGCAAAGGCCGCCAGCAGGGCTGGGCCCAGGCCAAAGCCGACCGCGCTGACGAGCACCGGCGCCAGGAACAGCATCGCCAGGTTGGCGCCGGCCAGTCGCGGCCCGGCGGCCCAGGCGATGCCGTTGGTCGCCACGACCAGGCCGAGGGCGGCGACGTATCCGGACGCGATTCCGGCCCGTAAAACTCCTCGCTCGCGATCCTTCATTCATCGCCCCCCGCCATAGGGCTCATATACCTGCCAGGCTGCAACCTGCTCCACCGCCGCTGCACCCACCATCAACCGACCGGGCAGATGGTTCGAACGCCGGCCAGAAGTCTGGAGCGCTATTGGCCTCAATGCGAGACTCCCGAGATGTATAGTCACGAGACAACACGAGACATCGCGGGACAATCGACTCCCCGTTCGCGGCCTGTCCCCGGCTGCGGCCGGCCTCCCGGCCAGAACCGCCGGCGCCCAACCAGGTAGGCCCCGAGCCTCGCCTCCACCCCCGCAACACCCTGTTTTCCCTCAACTCCTTCGCCTCAATCCCCCGCCACCGGCCACGGGCGTACAATAGGGGAGGGCGCGCCTTCCGGCGTCGCTGTCCGGGTCGGTAAAGAGGGTGCTTTCGTGAAACCGATACAGTCTGCCCCCTGCGCCCTTCCGCCGGAGCCGCGGCACCCCATCTCCACCGCAACAGTCGTTGCATCCGCAACCTTCGCGCATGGCCATGCCTCGGTCGCGCCCCTCACACCCGCCGGGCGCATTATTTTGCCTTCAATGCCGCAGTGCGATAAGGACGGCGTCCACTTTTTGAGTTTGAGATCATGACCGAGCGCTGGACCCCGTCGTCCTGGAGAGCCAAGCCCGCCAAGCACCTGCCGACGGATTATCCGGATGCGGGGGCGGTGGAGCGTGTCGAGGCCGAACTGCGGCGGATGCCGCCGCTGGTGTTCGCCGGCGAGGCGCGGCGGCTGAAGAGCCTGCTGGGCGATGTGGCGGCGGGCAAGGCCTTCCTGCTGCAGGGCGGCGACTGCGCCGAGAGCTTCAAGGAATTCCACGCGGACAACATCCGCGACACCTTCCGCCTGATCCTGCAGATGGCGGTGGTGCTGACGTTCGCCGGCGGCAAGCCGGTGGTGAAGGTCGGCCGCATCGCCGGCCAGTTCGCCAAGCCGCGCTCCGAGCCGATCGAGACGATCGACGGGGTGACACTGCCGTCCTATCGCGGCGACAACATCAACGGCATGGACTTCAATGAAGCCGAGCGGGCGCCGGACCCCGAGCGGCTGCTGAAGGCCTACGGCCAGGCGTCCTCGACGCTGAACCTGCTGCGGGCCTTCGCCGGCGGCGGTTACGCCGACCTGCACAACATCCACCGCTGGACGCTGGGCTTTGTCGCGGACAGTCCGCAGGGCGCGCGCTACCGCGAGCTGTCGGACAAGATCAGCGAGAGCCTGGCCTTCATGGCCGCCATCGGGGTCACGCCCGAGAGCCATCCGGGCATGAAGCAGGTGGAGTTCTTCACCAGCCACGAGTCGCTGCTGCTCGGCTTCGAGGAGGCGATGACGCGGATCGATTCGACCTCGGGCGACTGGTACGACACCTCGGCCCACATGCTGTGGATCGGCGAGCGCACGCGCCAGCTGGACGGGGCGCACATCGAGTTCGCCCGCGGGGTCAAGAACCCCATCGGCATGAAGGTCGGCCCGACGCTGGAGCCGGACGACCTGCTGCGGCTGATCGATACCCTGAACCCGGCCAACGAGCCCGGGCGGCTGACGCTGATCGGCCGGTTCGGCGCCGACAAGATCGCCGAACGCCTGCCGCGCCTGATGGCCGCGACCAAGAAGGCCGGCCGCTCGGTGGTCTGGGCCACCGACCCGATGCACGGCAACACGCTGAAGGCCGGCAACGGCTACAAGACCCGGCCGTTCGACAAGATCCTCGCCGAGGTGAAGGGCTTCGTCGATGTCGCCGAGGCCGAGGGGGTTCACCCCGGCGGCGTACATCTGGAAATGACCGGCCAGAACGTCACCGAATGCACGGGCGGCGCCCGCGCGGTGCTCGAGGGCGAGCTCGGCGACCGCTACCACACCCACTGCGACCCGCGTCTGAACGGCGAACAGGCGCTGGAGCTGGCCTTCCTGGTGGCCGAACGCCTCAAGGCCGGCCGCGACAGCCTGCGCGAGGCGAGCTGACCATTCTCCCTCCCCTTCATGGGGAGGGTGGACGGCCGAAGGCCGGACGGGTGGGGGAGTCGCCCGCTGCCCGGATGCATCCAGAACGGCCCGTTACTTCCCCACCCTGACCGCTTCGCGGTCTGTCCCTCCCCATGAAGGGGAGGGAGGTCAGGCCGCCCTATTTCAGGAACGGCTGGCGCTTCCACATCACCAGCGAGCGCCAGATCCACTCGAACGGCCCGTACTGGAACCGCGCCAGCCACGGCCGGCTCCACAACAGGATGAACGCCCAGACGCCGAGCACCACATAGTAGAGCTCATGCCGCTCCAGCTGGCCGTAGAGGCCAAAGCCGAAGCCGCAGAAGACGAAGGTCGTGATGATCGAGGTCATCAGGTAGTTGCTGAACGCCATCCGCCCGGCGGCCTCCAGCCGGTTGGTCAGGACCTTGAGAGCGCCGGCCCGGATGACCAGCATCAGCACGCTGGCGTGGGCCAGGGCGATGAACGGGCGAGGGGCGGCGGTGAGCACGAACAGGCTGTGCTGCCGCACCGGTTCGAAGTCGGCCGCGACGGTCGACCAGCACAGCCAGGCCGTCACCGGCACGCCGATCAGGTAGCCGACCGCGATCATCGCCGCGTAAGCCCGGCTCGACCAGCCGAGGGTGAAAAAGCCCAGCCGGAACAGGCCCGCGCCGATCAGCATCTGGCCGACGGCCTCCGGGATGGCGTCCAGCGGCAGGTAGCCCAGCTGGACGATCAGCGCCGCATACGCCCGGCTCTCCAGCGCGTCGAAGAAGTCGCCCCGCATCTTGACGATTTCCGTGGCGCCCATCTCCGCAGGGGCGTTCAGGAACAGCTGCGCCTCCTTCCACTGGGCGAGCTGGGTGGCGTCGGCGGTGTTCGCCGCGACCGCCGCCTGCAGGGCGTGGAGGTGCTGCGCGTCGATGATCTTGTAGGCCAGCAGCCCCGCCAGGATCAGCACGCCCAGCAGGATCAGAGCGCGCGGCCCCAGCTTGCGGAAGCCGAACGCGATCGCGCCTGCGATGGCGTAGCAGACCAGGATGTCGCCGAAGAACAGGAAGTAGGCGTGGATCATGCCGATCACGAATAGCCAGAACGCCCGGCGGTAGTGAGTTGCGGCCGGACCCGGCGTACGCCCTTCCGCCCGGTCGGCGATCAGCAGCATGCTGGCCCCGAACAGCATGGTGAACAGCGCCCGCATCTTGCCGTCGGTGACGACGAAGTTGATCGCCCAGGCCCAGAAGTTCGCGCCGGTCAGGTCGCCGTAGTAGGTCGGATCGACGTAGGCGAACGTCGGCATCCCCATGCCGACGATGTTCATCAGCAGGATGCCCAGCACCGCGAAGCCGCGGACGGCGTCAATGGATCCGAAGCGTTCAGTGGCGGTGGTCATCGGCGCGCCTCCCCAGGCGATGATGCGGGGAGGGTGAACGGCGGTCGGCGGAAGTCAATCGCCGACGCGCCGCATTCGGGTCAGACCCCGAGGATCCAGCCTTCTTCGGCCTCGACCACCGCGACCACGTCCGGCTCGGCGCCGGCGCCCGGTCCGAAGGCGGCGCCCAGTTCGCCGGCTTCGTCGAGCTTGAGGAAGTGCTCGCACAGGGCGCGGACCTGGGCGCGGTCGGGGACCTCGCCGGGCTCAGGTCGGGCCTCGACCAGCGCCGGGTAGACTTCGGCGAACACGGCTTCCAGGCCCTCGACGTCGGCAGCGGTGAGGGTTTTCCAGCCGGTCTGGAACGGCCAGACCTTCGCCTTGTCGCCCATCTGGTCGGCCAGCGCCTTGACGCGCGGGATGCCGACGATGGCCTGGCTGCCGACGGTGCCGTTGCCGAACACCTGCCAGACGGTCTTCGCGCCGCCCTTGCCCTTGCTCGGGGTCAGCGTCTCGGCGCGACGCAGCTGCGGCAGGCCGCTGGCGTCGGCCTCCGGCTTGGTGGTCGTCAGCCAGCGCTGGGCGTCATTGGCCGGGCAGCCCCAGAACGGCCAGGGCTGGTCGGTCATCAGCCGGTTCATCTTGGCGGCGACGGCGAAGCGGTTGTTCACGTTGGTCGGCTTGTCGACGACGTTCGAGGCCATGAACGCCCACAGGCCGCTCCAGTCCGGCGACTTCAGCGCCAGCTTCGCCGCCGTGCCTTCCGGATAGCCCAGGGCGAAGTCGAACCCGACCAGCACCCGCTCGTTGCGGCGGCGCAGGTCGGCGAGGACATCGCCGAGCACCTTCATCGCCTCGTCGCGGGTGGCCGGATTGAACGCCTCGAACGTCGGGCGAAAACGGATGTCGCGCTTGATGACGCCGATCCAGATGGAATCCTTGCCCGTCCGCGGTGCGGCGGCGGCGCTCCAGTCGACCATCACATAGGCGCTGAAAAGGCGCGACACGGGCTATCCCTCCAAAGATTGGCGGGGCTTTTAGCCTTCGCGGGCCGCCGTAGGAAGCGCGGCCTTCACAACCCGCGCGTTCGTGATGGGGAAGCCGTCGGGGACATGTACCAAAGGTACGTGTCCCCTAAACCAGACTGCTCGATTGGGGGACACGTACCTTTGGTACATGTCCCCGCGCCGTCAGCTCAGCTTGACCAGCATCTTGCCGGTGTTTTCGCCCTTGAACAGCTTGAGGAAGGCGCCGGGGGCGTTCTCGATGCCCTCGTCGATGGTCTCGGTCCACTTCAGCTTGCCGTCGTTGATCCAGCCGGACATGTCCTGCAGGAACTCGGGCATGTGCTGGAAGTGGTTGGAGACGATGAAGCCTTCCAGCTTCAGGCTCTTGCCGACCGCCTGGATCAGGTTCTTCGTGCCGTGCATCTCGCCGGTCGAATTGTACTGGCTGATCATGCCGCACAGGGCGAAGCGGGCGAACGGGCGGGCGTTGGCGATGGCCGCGTCCATGTGCTCGCCGCCGACATTCTCGAAATAGACGTCGATGCCCTTGGGCGCGACGCGGGCGAGGGCGGCGGTCAGGTCCGCTTCGGCCTTGTAGTCGATGACCTCATCGCAGCCGATCGACTTGAGGAAGGCGACCTTCTCCGCGCCGCCGGCCGAGCCGATGACCGTGTGGCCCTTGATCTTGGCGATCTGCACCACGACCGAACCCACAGCGCCGGCAGCCCCGGACACGAAGACGACGTCGCCGTCCTTCAGTGCGGCGATCTTCAGCAGGCCGACCCAGGCGGTCATGCCCGGCATGCCGGCGATGCCGAGGAAGGTCTGCGGCGGCAGGCCGAAGGTGTTGAGCTTCTGCACGGCCGAGGCCGGGGCGTTGAACGCCTCGCGCCAGCCGAAGCCGCTCTGGACCAGATCACCGACGGTGAACGACGGGTCATTGGAGGCGATCACCTCGCCGACCGCGCCGCCGTCCATCACCTTGCCCAGCTGGAAGGGCGGGCTGTAGCTCTTCACGTCGTTCATGCGGCCGCGCATGTAGGGATCGACGGTCATCCAGGTGTTGCGCACCTGGACCTCGCCGGCGCCCGGCGCGGGCAGCTCGACGGTCGCCAGCTCGAAGTTGTCAGCGGTCGGCACGCCGACGGGGCGGCTCTTGAGGCGGATCTCGCGCGACACGGTCATGGTTGGTCTCCCGATTTTCGGTGTAATTTCAAACGACTGTTTAGGCCCTTTGCCGGTCTCGCGGAAGCCTTCGAACCGCGCTAGAAGCGGGCCATGGAAAAGGTACTCAAGGCCGGAGTCGTCGGGTCGGGCGTGTTCGGCGGCTATCACGCGAAAAAGTACGCCGAGATGGACGGGGTCCAGCTCGCCGGCATCTATGATGTCCATCCCGAGCGCTGTTTCGCCATGGCCGAACAGCACGGAGTCGAGGCTTGGGGCGATCTGGATGACCTGCTGGCCGCCTGCGACATCGTCACAATTGCCTCGCCGGCCACGACCCATGCCGCGGCGGCCCTGGCCTGCCTGAAGGCGGGCAGGTCGGTCTATGTCGAAAAGCCCCTGGCCACGACCCTGGAGGACGCCGACGCCCTGATCGCCGCGGCGACCAAAGGCGGTCTGGTGCTGGCCTGCGGCCATCAGGAGCGGGTGGTGTCCCAGGCCATGGGCCTGCTCGACATCCCGGAAAAACCCCTGCTGCTGGAGGCCGTTCGAAAAGGCACGCCGTCGATCCGCAGCAAGGACGTGTCGGTGGTGCTCGACCTGATGATCCACGACATTGATCTCGCCCTGTCGCTGACCGACGCTGAGCCGCTGGCCGTCGAGGCCGAGGGCGACGGAAACGACATCCGCGCCGAGGCGATCTTCGGCGACGGCTTCACCGCCATCTTCACCGCCGCCCGCAACGCGCAGGCGCGCGAGCGGACCATGCGGATCGTCTATCCGTCGGGCGTCCTGGAGATCGACTTCGTCACCCGGGCCTTCAAGAACAGCACCCCGTTCCCGCTGAACGAGGCGTTCACGGAGACGCCGGCGGGCAAGGACCCGCTGGGAACCAGCGTCGCCGGGTTCGTGGCGGCGGTGCGGGGGCTGTCGCCACGGCCGGTGGTGACGGGCCAGGAAGCGGCGAGGGCTCTGGACCTGGCGTTGGCGGTTGAGCAGGCTGCGGGGTTCTAGCATGGTCGGCCGTCAACGCCCGTTGGCGCTTCCCATTATGGCATTCGTGATCCTGGCGACCCCGCCTGCCCGCGCGTCTGAGCCGCAACTCGCGCTGTATCCCAGCGAGTCCGTCGTTGCGAACATGAACGACCTGTTCGCCGTGAACGCCTCCGTCGATGGCGAGACGCCGATCAAATTCTACCTCCCGACGAGGGATCAGGCTGTCTATTCCCGGATTGGCGAAGCCTTGGCGGCGGTGCTCGAAGAGTATCCCGGTTGCGACCGAGGGGATCCGGAGGGGGTGGCCTACGCGGTGGCGGACAAGCCCACCGGGCATCTCATCGTGTTCAAGTTTGGTTCAAGACGAAACGCCCACGAGTGCCCGGGCTGGAGTCCGGTCGCCGTGACCAGCGCCGGTGTTAAGGTTGAACTATTCCCCGACGAGCCTTGGCCCATGTCTCTGCGCCGGCGAAGCGGGAGCCCGCTGAAGAGCCATCCATGAGCGCCTCGGACTACGACTTCACCGCCATCGATGGTTTGGCCCTGCTGGCGCCACACATTCCTTGAGGTGAGTGCATCGGCCTTGAGGTGATTGCACCTGCCGTAAACCTGGGTCCTCGCTTCCGCGAGGATGAGCGGAGTTTAGGGGGTTGTTGCGCTTCTCGCAGGGGGACCGCTTTAAGCCCCTTCCTGACCTTTGCCCCTCACGCGAACAGCTGACGGGCTGCTGACTTCCCCCTTTTTTCCGCTCATCCTCGCGGAAGCGAGGACCCAGGTTTACGGCCGGTGCACGCACGTCAGCCGCTGTTCGCCAATCACCGCGGCGAGCTGCTGCATCGAAAAGCCTGGGTCCTTGCTTGCACGAGGATGAGCGGGCTTCTTGGGCGCTCAGCAAATCTCCGGATACAGGTCCCGCCATCCGGGGTTGGTCTTCTCGATCAGTTCGATCTTCCAGGCCCTGCGCCAGACCTTCATCTGCCGCTCGCGGCGGAAGGCGTCGTCGCGGGTCTCGAATACCGCGTACCAGACCAGCATCTTCACGCGGTAGCGGCTGGTGAACCCCGGGATCAGCCCTTCGCGGTGTTCACCGACCCGTCGCACGAGGTTGTCGGTGGACCCGATGTAGAGGGTGCCGATCCGCTGGCTTGCGAGGATGTAGACGTAGAAGGGCATAGGGGGCTCAAGCGCGCGCGACTGCCAGAAATACAATTATAAGAAGTAGGTCCACTTTTAGCAATCCCGAGCATATGTCCCGTCCGGGAGCCAGGCATCCCTTGAAGTGAGTGCACCTGCCGTAAACCTGGGTCCTCGCTTCCGCGAGGATGAGCGGGGTTTTGGGGGGCATTGGTCTTCGTGATCGGGCGGGTATAGTCCCGCAGAGCCACGGAGCCCCTCGCATGACCACCGCCTACGACTACGACTTCACCGCCATCGACGGCTCGGCTCTGCCGATGACGACCTTCAGGGACAAGGTGGTGCTGGTGGTCAATGTGGCCAGCGCCTGCGGGCTGACGCCGCAGTACGACGGGCTGGAGCGGCTCTACAAGGACTACCGCGACCAGGGGCTGGTGGTGCTGGGCGTGCCCTGCAACCAGTTCGCCGGGCAGGAGCCGGGCACGGAAGCGGACATCCAGGAATTCTGCCGCACCAACTTCGGCGTCGACTTCCCGATGACCAGCAAGGTCGACGTGAAGGGCGACGGCGCGCACCCGTTCTACAAATGGGCGGTGGCCGAGGTCGGCGAGCCGGCCGAGCCGGTGTGGAACTTCCACAAGCTGCTGGTCGGCAAGGACGGGTCGCTGATCAACGTGTTCGGCCCGCGCACCACGCCGGACGACGCCGAGCTGAAAGCCGCGATCGAGGGCGCGCTGTAGGCGGTGAAGATCTCCAGGCGCTCCCTTCTGGCGGTTCCGGCCGCCCTGACGCTCGCCGGCCCCGGCCTGGCGCGGGCGCAGACGGACGCGGCTGACCGCGCGCGGGCGGTCGCAGGCGAGCTGATGGCGCGCGCGCCGTTCCCCGCGGCGTCCGTATCGGTCTGGCACGACGGCGGGCTGGTCTGGAGCGAAGCGTTCGGCATGGCCGATCTCGAGGCGCGCTTGCCGGCGACGTCCGAGGACCGGTTCCGGCTGGCCAGTGTCTCCAAGGTGATGACCGGCGCGCTTGTCATGCGCCTGGCGGAGCAGGGGGTGATCGACCTCGACGCGCCGATCAGCCGCTATCGCCCGGACCTGCCGCCGGCCCACCAGAACACCACGCTGCGCCAGCTCGCCAGCCATCAGGCGGGGATCCGTCACTACATTCCAAGGGACGTCGACCCGGCGGCGCCCGGCGGCGCGATCGACGCTCGCACCTACCTTCACACCGAAGACAAGCTGGCGATCTTCATCGACGATCCGCTGATCGCCCCTCCCGGCGAGATGATGCGGTATTCCAGCTTCGGCTATGTGCTGCTCGGCGCCGTTCTGGAGTCCGCGACGGGCAAGGCCTTTCCCCGCCTGCTGTCGGAGGAGGTCACCCGCCCGCTCGCCCTGGCCAGTATCGCGCCGGAAGTGCGCGGCGCCGCGGTCGCCAGCCGGGTCAGCGACTACCAGCCGGTCTATCCGGACCTGACCAACATCATCCGCTGTCCGCCGATCAATCCGGCCTACAAGTGGCCGGCCGGCGGCCTGCTGGGCGCGGCGCCGGACGTGGTGCGATTCTGCGGCGCCCTGACCCGGCCCGGCTATCTGGGCCCTGAGGCCCGCGCCGGGATGTTCACCGTCAATCGCGCCCGGACGCCCGGCGGCGGCAATTTCGGCATCGCCTGGGAGGTCGACACCGACGGGCAGGGGCGTCGCCGCGCCTGGCATGCCGGCAGCATTGTCGGCGGCCGGTCCATCGTCATGATGCTGCCGGACGAGGCGCTGGCGGTCACCGTTCTGACCAACCTCGGCCAGATCGACGTCGATCCCCTGCAGCCCGCCCAGCGGATCGCTGACGCCTTCCTCGCCTAGGCTCTTTCGCCCGGACGCCTGCTGCGCTAACCCCAACGCGCGAAAATCGGGAGCGAGAACCATGGCCAGGAAGCCGGACGGAAGCTGGGACAAGTCGAAACTGCCCAGCCGGCATGTGACCGAGGGCCCGGCCCGCGCGCCGCATCGCTCCTACTATTACGCCATGGGCCTGGGCACGCGGGAGATCGCCCAGCCGTTCGTCGGCGTGGCCAGCTGCTGGAACGAGGCGGCGCCCTGCAACACGACCCTGATGCGCCAGGCGCATGCGGTCGCCGAGGGCGTGAAGAAGGCCGGCGGCACGCCGCGCGAGTTCTGCACCATCACCGTCACCGACGGCATCGCCATGGGCCATGAGGGCATGCGTAGCTCGCTGGTCAGCCGCGACGCCATCGCCGACACGGTCGAGCTGACCATGCGCGGCCACGGCTATGACGCGCTCGTGGGCGTCGCGGGCTGCGACAAGTCGCTGCCGGGAATGATGATGGCGATGCTGCGCCTCAACGTGCCGAGCGTGTTCCTCTATGGCGGCTCGATCCTGCCCGGCCGGCTCGACGGCAAGGACCTGACGGTCCAGGACGTGTTCGAGGCCGTCGGCCAGTTCTCCGCCGGGTCCATCACCGAAGAGCGCCTGTGTCAGGTCGAGCAGCACGCTTGTCCGGGCGACGGCGCCTGTGGCGGGATGTTCACCGCCAACACCATGGCCTGCGTGTCGGAGGCCATCGGCCTGGCCCTGCCGCTGTCGGCCTCCCTGCCGGCTCCGTACCTCGATCGGGATGCCTACGCCATCGCATCAGGTGAGGCGGTCATGCGATTGATCGAAAAGAATATTCGCCCGCGTGACATCTGCACCCGCAAGGCCTTCGAGAACGCCGCGGTGGTCGTCGCCGCGACGGGCGGCTCGACCAACGGCGGGCTGCACCTGCCGGCCATGGCCCATGAGTGTGGCGTCGACTTCACCCTGAAGGACTTCGCCGAGATCGCCGCCCGCACCCCCTACATCGCCGATCTCAAGCCCGGCGGCCGGTTCGTGGCCAAGGACATGGGCGAGGCCGGCGGCGTGCCGATGCTGCTCAAGACCCTGCTCGAGGGCGGCTACCTGCATGGCGACTGCATGACCGTCACCGGCAAGACCCTGGCCGAGAACCTCGCCGACGTGGTCTGGCGCGACGACCAGAACGTGATCCGGCCGATCAGCAATCCGCTGTCGCCCACCGGCGGCCTGGTCGGGCTCTACGGCAACCTGGCGCCCGAGGGCTGCATCGTGAAGGTCGCCGGGCTGGCGCACCAGGTGCACCGCGGCCCGGCCCGGGTGTTCGACGGCGAGGACGCCTGTTTCGCCGCCGTCGAAGCGCGCGATTACAAGGAAGGCGACGTGCTGGTGATCCGCTACGAGGGCGCCAGGGGCGGGCCCGGGATGCGCGAGATGCTCTCGACCACAGCCGCCCTCTACGGCCAGGGCGTCAGCAACATCGCCCTGATCACCGACGGCCGGTTCAGCGGCGCCACGCGCGGTCTGTGCATCGGCCATGTGGGGCCGGAAGCGGCCCTGGGCGGTCCGATCGCTCTGGTCCGGGACGGCGACATCATCAACATCGACGCGACCAGGGGCACAATCGACGTCGAGGTCAGCGACGAGGAGCTCGCCGCCCGCAAGGCTGCCTGGACCCCGCGTGAGACCAGTTACGGCAACGGCGCCATCTGGAAGTTCGCCCAGCTGGTCGGTCCCGCGCACCTGGGCGCCGTGACGCATCCGGGCTTCGCCGGGGAGCGGCACGTCTACGCCGATCTGTGACGATGAAGACCATCGGCCTGATCGGCGGCGTCAGCTGGGAAAGCACGGCCTACTACTACCAGCAGCTCAACCGCATGGTCCGGGACCGGCTGGGCGGCCGGCATTCGGCGAAGATGGTGATCGCCTCGGTCGATTTCGCGCCGGTCGAAGCGGCGGCGGCAGACGGACGCTGGGACGATGTGGCGACGCATCTGGTCGCTGCCGCGAAACAGGTCGAGGCCGGCGGCGCGGACTGCCTGCTGGTCGGGGCCAACACGATGCACAACGTCGCGTCCGCGGTGCAGGCGGCGGTGTCGATACCTCTGATTCACATCGGCGACGCCACGGCCGATGCGCTGAAGGCGGCCGGCGCCGCGCGACCGCTTCTGCTCGGCACCCGCTACACCATGGAGATGCCGTTCCTGCGCGATCACCTGTCGGGTCTGGGCGTCGAGACCGTGATCCCGGACAAGGCCGAGCGCGACGAGCTGCACCGGATCATCTTCGACGAGCTGGTGGTCGGGAAGTTCCTGCCAGAGTCGAAGGCGACCATGCTGGCCATGATCGCGGCGGCGAAGCGGGATCAGGGGGCGGACGCGGTCATTTTTGGCTGCACCGAGCTCGGTCTGCTGGCCACGCCGGACGAGTCGGCGCTGCCCGTGTTCGACACGGCGGAGATTCATGCCCGCGCGGCGCTGGTCTTCGCCCTGGACTGACCCTCAGCGGTTGCGCAGGCCGTCCGACAGGCGACTGAAGGCGGCGTCGAACATCACCCGGACATCGTCTTCGAGCTCAAGGCCGGCCAGGGCGGTGCGCATGCAGGCCATCCACTGATCCCGTTCCGCGGGCCCGATGGCGTAGGGACGATGGGCCGACATGATGCAGGTCCGGTCGGGCCGGTCATTGTAGACCGGCGGCCCGCCGGCCCAGCCGCTCAGCCAGTCGAACAGCTTGTCGCGGATCGGGCCAAGGTCGGGATCGTGCATGGCGCGGATTCCGGCAGCGGCCGGATCCTGGTCCATGGCGTCGTAGAAGGCGTCGACCAGCCGCCGCAGGGCCGGCGCGCCGCCCAGCCGGTCGTAGGGCGAAGCCGTCGGAAGTTCGATCGTGTCAGTCCTGGCCATGATCAAGACCTGCCGTGGCGGCGGCCCGGCGATCATTGACCAGGATCATTCCCGAGGGGCTCAGCCGAGCGGATTGACTCCGAACAGGAACGGGTGGCCCCAGAGCAGGGCGGCGTAGATCACCACCGCCAGCAGCAGCCGCCACCAGCCGATCTCGCCGAGCGACAGCTTCTGCTTGCCGGCCAGGATCGCCGCGAACGGCACGTTGGAGGTCTGGGCGACGAAGGCGGCGTACTTGGGGCCCAGCGCCTTGCCACGCTTGGCGTCGATGCTGGCGCCGCCCGACAGCGCCAGGGCCAGCAGTGCGCCGAACAGGATGACGCTGGGCGCATCGCCGTTGACCAGCAGGTGCGCCAGCGCCCAGATCGCGACGCCCCACAGGAACGGATGTCGCGTCAGGCGAAGGATGCCCTTGGCGGGGTCCGGCTTGTCGAGGGCGCCCTCCTGCTTCACGCCCGTGGGATTGGGCGTGAGGATGCCCGGCACGAGCAGGAGAAAGCCCAGCAGGACAAGGGCCATGGCGCCGTGCTTCGCGCCCGGGCCGAGGTCCCAGTAGAGGGCGCCTGCGCCGCGCGCCTCGCCATAGGCCATGCCCAGCCAGACGAGCCCGGCGATCGACGCCAGCGAGAACAGGCCCATGAAGGCGCCTTCGCCGACGGCCTTGACGATGACCCCGCGCAGGGCGGTGCCGGACACCAGCAGATGCAGGAGCACGAAGAAGGCGGCGGCGGCGATGAGACTGGTCATGATGAACCTCCCCAAGGATCAGTCCGGGGAAGGTGCGCTCGTAAATTTACGCTGTCAATTATAGAAGCCGGGGCGGCGTATCGTCCTCGTCGTCATCCCAGGGCGGGTCGTCGTCTTCCGGCTCCGGGCGGGGAGGCGGGGGCGGCGCGGCGATGACGGGGGCCGCTCGGGCGGCGGGCGGTCGGCGCAGGATGGCCTCGGCGCGGGCCAGCCAGCGGTTGGCCTCCTGGATCGCGGCCTGCGGCGACCAGTCGTCGCGGCGGGCCTCATCGCCCCGGAGCCACAGGTCGAGATCGAAGTCGGGGTTTCGCGGATCATCGAAGATCAGGCGCAGGGTGACCTGGTCAGCGGAGGACACCCGCTGCTCCAGCGCCCGCCGCGGCTCCCCCCGGTAGACCCGCGCCGCCACCTGGCCGTCGATGACCAGTTCGGCGCCGATCAGTTCGTCGATGCGGTAGATCAGGCACCACGCCCCCCGATCCCAGGCGACGGCGGCGAGGCCGGTCTCGAACGAGAAGCCGGCGCCTCGCCCGCGGCCCTGGGCCAGCACCATGGCCTCCGGTTCGCTCTTCAGCACCCGGCGCAGCGCCCGGCGGATGCGGCGGGGCTCGTCGAGAATCCACAGCGCCAGACTGCCCAGGAAGGTCACGGCGGCGCCGGCGATCCCCAGAAGCAGAAACAGGCGCGCCATGTCGGTCATGGCGCCACGCTAGCGGGAGTCCCGAACGGCGTCAGCCCTTCCGCGGCGCGCGGGCTGCGGGCTTGCGGACGGCGGCGCGGCCGCCGCGGGCGGGGCGTGTCGCGCCGGTGAGGGCGGCGCAGAACTCAGGGTAGGTGAACGAGCGCATCTGATCTCTCCAGAATGTGAGCATTCACTCACTATCTGGTCGCCGACCCACACGCAAGCGAAAAGTGAGCATACGCTCACATGGTCAGGCGGCGATGATTTCGTGTTCCTCGCCCCACCACAGGGGCGACTTCGACAGGTCGATGAAGCGCTTCTCGTCTTCCAGCAGCATCCGCCCGGCCTCGCGAGCAGCCGGATCGTCGGCATTGGCGGCCAGATCCTCGAAACTGTCCCACCACAGCTCCGCCACCCCGTCGTAGCCCTCCGGTCCGCCGCGCGAGGCGCGGGTGTCGGCGCTGATCTCCAGCGGCAGGCTGTGCATCTGGACGTAGCGCCGGATGCGCAGCGGCGCCTTCACGCTGGCGACCAGCGGCGCATGGGTGTTGAGCCAGTAGTCCTGGAAGGCCTCGCGGGTGAAGCCGGGCAGGCGGGTGAGGCAGAAGGTCAGCTTGATCACAGGGATAGCTCCACAACGACCGGCACATGGTCCGACGGCTTTTCGCGGCCGCGGACGTCGCGATGGATCTCGAAGCCGGTCAGACGGTCGGCGGCCTGGGGCGAGAGCAGGGCGTGGTCGATGCGGATGCCGTGGTTCCGCGGCCAGGCGCCGGCCTGGTAGTCCCAGAAGGTGTATTCGCCCGCGCTGCCGTCCATCTGCATGAAGGCGTCGGTCAGGCCGAGGTTCTGCAGCGCACGGTAGGCGGCCCGGCTTTCCGGCTGGAACAGGGCGTCGCCCAGCCAGCCCTCCGGCTTGTCGGCGTCCTCCGGTCGCGGGATGACGTTGTAGTCGCCGGCGATCACCAGCGGCTCCTCATAGCGCAGCAACTCGGCGGCGTGGGCCTGCAGCCGCGCCATCCAGGCCAGCTTGTAGGCGAACTTCTCCGTGCCGATCGGGTTGCCGTTGGGCAGGTAGATGCCCGCGACGCGGACGGGTCTCGGGCCCGAGATGACTGCCTCGATGTAGCGGGCCTGCTCGTCGGCGTCGTCGCCGGGCAGGCCGCGACGGATATCCTCCATCGGCGTCTTCGAGAGCATCGCCACGCCGTTGTAGGTCTTCTGGCCATGGACGGCGACGTTGTAGCCCAGCCGCTCAAAGGCCTCGGCGGGGAACTTCTCGTCGATGCACTTGATTTCCTGCAGGACGGCGACGTCGGGCGACGCCTCCTCGAACCAGCCCAGCACCGTTTCCAGGCGAGCGTTGATCGAATTCACGTTCCAGGTGGCGAGTCGCATTGACGGCTCCGGCTGCGGCGGGGGAGGCTAGGGCCCATGGCCAAGGCGCTCAAGACCAATGCGGTGATTGATCGGCGGACCCGGCTGGCGTTGCTGGTCGTGGCGACGGGTCTGTGCGCCGGTCTGATGCCCCTCGGCGCGATCGGCGCCCTGTTCTCGCCGTTGATCTTCGATGGGCGAGGAAACCTGTTCAACCCCTTGGCCTGGCTCGGCTTTCTGCTGATGATCGGCTTCTGGATCGTCTGCATCGTCGCGCCGTTCGTCGCCTGGATTTACTGGCGACGGGAGAAGGAGACCCAGGCCTGGGCGCTGATGAGCGCCCCGCTGATCTGGGGCATTGCGACCATCGTCGTGCTTCAGTTCGTTCCCGGCTGAGCCTTCACGAAGGCCGCGATGGCGTCGACCACGCCCGGCGCGAGGGGCAGCGACGGATCGGCGTAGCTGGCGACGGTCGCGGCCCGGTCACGGGAGCTGACCTTCAGAATGTGGTTCACGCCCGGCAGGATGACCAGCTTGGCTGCCGGGTTGGCGGCGGCCAGAAGGTTGGCGTCGGTGACCTGAACCTGGATATCCGTGTCGCCCTGCAGGATCAGGACAGGTCCCTTGTAGGCCGCCGCGAGCTTCGCGGGCTCCTGCCGGAACATCACGATCAGGAAGCCCTGCACTGCGGGCCGGAACAGGCCGAGCAGGCCGGGGTGCATGCCGGTCGTGTCGACGGTCTTGCCGGCCTCGAGCGCTTCGAGCGCGGCCATCGCCTGCGGCAGGACCGGCGCGTTGGCGGGGTTCGCGGTCAGTTGCTCGCGGATGACATCGCTCAGCCGCCGGCCGGGCGCGGCGACGAGCACCAGGCCGCAGATGTCCTTCGGCGTCTGGGCGGCGATCAGGGCGACCAGCGAGCCTTCGCTGTGACCCAGCAGCCAGACGCAGGGCGCGCCGGTTTCGGACCGGATCTTCGTCGCCCAGTCATGGCCGTCGCGGGCCAGGTCCTCGACCGTGACGGCGTTCGGATCGCTCGCCGCCGTCCCGCTGGCGAACATGCCGCGTTTGTCGACCCGAACGGTGGTGACGCCCTGCGCAGCCAGGCCCTCGGCGAGAAGCCGATAGGTCGCGCCCTTGACGCCGAGCGGGTTGTCGCCGTCGCGGTCCGTCGGTCCCGAGCCGGCCAGGATCAGCACCACCGGGCCCTTCGGCCCTTCGGCCGGCGCGAGCATCGTGCCCTTGAGCGGGCCGGGGGCGCCGGGAACCTCGACGAAGGTCTGGACAGGGGCGGTCGCGACGGCCGCGGCCATGAACAGGGCTGCCAGCATGTCGATATCCCCCGGGGGCTGGTGTTCAGATAGAGAAGCTCACGCCGCAGCCGCAGCTGGACCGGGCGTTAGGGTTGCGGATTTTGAACTCGGCGCTGGCCAGCTCGTCGACGAAGTCGATCACCGAACCCTTGAGCAGGCCCAGCGACATCGGGTCGACCAGCGCCGTGGCGCCGTCGCGCTCGACCCGCAGGTCCTCCGCGTCGCCGCCCTCGACCAGATCAAAGCGGTACTGGAAGCCGGAGCAGCCGCCGCCGTCGACGGCGACACGCAGCATCAGTGCGCGGCCTTCGGCTTCGCCAATCGTGCGAATCCGGCGGGCGGCTTGTTCGGACAGGGTTACGGCGGTGTCGGTCATGGCTGTGGAAAACTTCCTCAGGTCCTATATGTGCAACCCCGCGCCCCGGGGAAAGGGGCGATCGAATTCAGGCTGCTCCATGCCGCAACCGTTTCAGCCGCCGCCGCGCGCGGCCTATGCCGAGAATCCCCTGTACTCCAAGGGCCGCCGGCACCCGGGCCCCGAGAGCCGCACCCGCACGCCGTTTGCGCGCGACCGCGACCGGATCATCCACTGCACCGCCTTTCGACGCCTCAAGGAGAAGACCCAGGTCTTCGTGGCGCACGAGGGCGACCACTACCGCACGCGGCTGACCCACTCGCTGGAGGTGGCGCAGATCGCCCGGTCGATCTCCACCGCGCTGGGGCTGGACAACGATCTCGCCGAGACGGTCGCGCTGGCGCACGACCTCGGCCACCCACCGTTCGGCCATGCCGGCGAGGACCAGCTCGACGACAGCATGAAGCCGTGGGGCGGCTTTGATCACAACGTCCAGACCTTCCGGGTCGTGGCCAAGCTCGAGCACCGCTATCCGGACTTCGAGGGGCTGAACCTCACCTGGGAGACGCTCGAAGGAGTCATCAAGCACAACGGGCCGGTGACCGGGAAGCTCGACCGTCCGTCCTGGGGCATGGTCAGCGCGTTCGACGCCGACTGGCCGTTGCGTCTGGACAGCTGGGCCTCGGCGGAGGCCCAGGTCGCCGCGATCGCCGACGACATCGCCTACAACAACCACGACGTGGATGACGGCGTGCAGGCGGGGCTGTTTGGACTCAATGAGCTGCTCGACGTGCCGCTGATCGGCCCGATCCTGCATGGCGTGAAGGCCGAGCGGCCCGATCTCGATGAAGGTCTCACGCGGCTGGAGGCCGTGCGGCGGATGATCGGGGCGATGATCGACGACGTCATGGGCGAGACCCTGCGCCGGGCGAAAGCCACCGGCGTCGCCTCGCCGGACGACGTCCGTGGCCTCGACTACGCCCTGGTGGCGTTCTCGCCGGAGATGCTCGAAGACCTCGCCCGGCTGCGCGCCTTCCTGATGGAGCGGATGTACCGCCACTGGAAGGTCAACCGCACCCGCAGCCAGGCCAAGCGGATCCTCGCCGACATGTTCTCGCTGTTCCATGCCGAGCCCGAGGTGCTGCCCGGCGAATGGTTCGTGCTGTCTCAGAACTGCGACGACAGCGCCCGGGCGCGGGTGGTCTGCGACTACATCGCCGGCATGACCGACCGCTTCGCCATCGAGGAACACCGCCGGCTGTTCCAGCTGGAAGCCTGGAGCTGAGCACGGTGACATGCACTTCAGTGCGTGTCCCCCAATCGCGCCGTCGGGTTTAGGGGACACGTACCTTCGGTACATGTCCCCGCGCTTTCGACTGGTTAACACTCTGGAAACGACAAATTAACCGTTCGGTAGTGATCTTGGGCGGCTGGCGGCCCTGGGCCGCGCTTCGGTAGACTGGACGGCGTCGGTGCGCGATTCGCCGCGATGTCCGGTCCGCCGCTCCCTGGAGCCTGTTTGATGTCCGACTCTGACCGCGGCGCCTATACGCCCCCGACCGACTCGCCGCTGACGTTCGATGCGCGGCGTCCCGTGCGGGGCGGGGGGCCGAACTCCTCGACCCTGATGATCAGCGCCGTGATCCTCGTGCTGCTGCTCGCGGGCGCCGGGTTCTGGCTCTACAAGGACGGCGGACGCGGCGCGAACGACGAGCCGCAGCCGGTGGGCGCCGTGGTGGCCGAAACCAAGGCGCCGCCGCCGGTTCAGGCCCAGCCGGAAGACGACAGCGCCGGTCTGCAGATCTACAAGCAGGATCCGTTCGCCGAGGGCGAGCCGACGTTCGCGCCGGGTCCCGAACCCGTGCAGCCCCGTCCCGCGCCGCAGCCGGTGGCGCCGGTCGAGACCGCGGCCCTCAAGCCGGCCCTACCGGTCGCCGCGGCGCCCGTAACGCCCGCGCCGAAGCCCGCGCAGGTGGCGGTGGTCACGCCCAAACCGACGACGCCCGTTGTCGCGCCCAAGCCGGTCGCGGGCGGCCCCGCCATGGTCCAGATTGGCGCCTTTTCCTCGGAGGCGATGGCTGACCGCGGCTGGAACGACGCCGCCTCGGTCGCCCCCGGTCTGGCCGTCGGCAAGGGCAAGCGGGTCGAGCAAATCGATCGCGACGGCAAGATCCTCTACCGCACCTCGGTGACCGGCTTCGCCAGCCGCGCCGAAGCCCAGACCTTCTGCGAACGCCTCAAAGGCGCCGGCAAGAGCTGCTTTGTGAAGTGACGCGACACGCCGTCATCCTCGGCTGCCTCGGACCGGTCCTGACCGCCGAAGAGAAGGCCTTCTTCCGGGATGTGCGGCCATGGGGCTTCGTGCTCTTCAAGCGCAACGTCGAGACGCCCGACCAGGTCCGGGCCCTGACCGCCGCCCTGCGCGAGACGGTCGACGATCCGGCCGCGCCGATCCTGATCGACCAGGAGGGGGGGCGGGTCCAGCGACTGGGCCCGCCACACTGGCGCCGGTATCCGCCCGGCCGCGCCTACGGGACATTGCCGACCAGCGACCCTTTGCTGCGGCGAGAAATCACGCGGCTTGGCGCGCGCCTGCTGGCCCATGACCTGTCGGCGCTCGGGATCAATGTCGACTGCGTGCCGGTGCTCGACGTGCCGGTTCCCGGGGCTCACGACATCATCGGCGACCGCGCCTATGGCGAGACCGTCGCGGAGGTCGCCACGCTCGGCCGGGCCGCCGCCGAGGGGCTGATCGCCGGCGGCGTGCTGCCGATCCTAAAGCACATGCCCGGACACGGCCGCTCCATGGCCGACAGCCACGAGAACCTGCCTGTCGTCGAGGCGTCGCTGGCCGATCTCGAGGCCGTCGACTTCGAGCCGTTCCGGATCCTGTCGGACATGCCGATGGCGATGAGCGCCCATGTGGTCTACACCGCCGTCGACCCCCGCAATCCCGCGACCACCTCGCGCACGGCGATCCGTCAGGTGATCCGCGGCGCGATCGGCTTCGATGGCCTGCTGATGACAGACGACCTTTCGATGAAGGCGCTCGACGGCGACTTCGAGACCCGCGCCCGCAAGGCGCTGGCGGCGGGCTGTGACATGATCCTGCACTGCAATGGCCGGATGGACGAGATGAAGTCCGTCGTGGCGGGCGCGAAGACCCTGGCCGACAGGGCCAAGCGGCGCGCCGACGCCGCCATGGCCCGGCTGGCCCGGTCGCCCGAGCCGTTCGATGTCGAGGCCGGCATCGCCCGGTTCGACGCCGCGTTCGACGGGCGGCTCGCCGCATGAGCGACGCCACCTTCCAGCCCAACCTCGACTTCGACGCCGCCGCCAATGCGGCCGAGGACGGCGAGGCCCTGATCATCGACATCGACGGCTACGAAGGGCCGCTGCATGTGCTGCTGGCGCTGGCCCGCAGCCAGAAGGTCGACCTGCTGCAGATGTCGGTCACCAAGCTGGCCGACCAGTACCTGGCCTTCGTGAAGCAGGCGCGCACCCTCCGTTTCTCCCTGGCCGCCGATTATCTGGTGATGGCCGCCTGGCTGGCCTATCTGAAATCCCGCCTGTTGCTGCCGCGCGCTGACCGGCCCAAGGCCGACGAGGCGCCGGCCGAGGAGATCGCCGCCCAGCTGGCCTTCCGGCTGGCCAAGCTCGACGCCATGCGCCGTGCGGTCGACGCCTTGAACGCCCGGCCGCAGCTGCGCCGCGACGTGTTCACCCGCGGTGACCCGGAAGCGGTGACCATCCTGTCGTCCGGCCGCATCGAGGGCGACCTCTACCAGCTGATGAGCGCCTACATCGGTCAGCGGAAGCGCGAGCACGACCGCAGCTACCGCCCGGCCGTCCCGACCGCCTATGCCCTCGACGACGCCCGCCATCGCCTGCGCGGGATGCTGCCGGAACTGGCCGCCTGGACCGCGCTGGCCGGCGTCGCGCCGGTGGCGCTGGAGTCCGACGGGCCGAGCCGCGCCTCCTATCTGGCCTCGACCCTCGCGGCGAGCCTGGAGCTGGTAAAGGAGGGCGAGCTTGAGGCCCGCCAGCTGGAGGCGTTCGCCGACCTCTATCTGCGCAAGCGCAAGGAACGGCCGGAGGCGGTGGCGTGAGTGATACGATCTTCGAAGCCGTCTATCTTGAGCGTTGCATTGAGGCGCTGCTGTTCGCGGCCGCCGAGCCGCTGAGCCTGGACGATCTGGCGCGCCGCCTGCCGGAGGGCGCCGATGTTGCCGCCGGGCTGGAGGGCCTGCGCGTGCGCTGTGAAAGCCGGGGCGTCGAGCTGGTCGCGGTCGGCGGGCGCTGGCGGTTCCAGACGGCCGGCGACCTGGCCTTCCTGATGACCGAGGAGCGGGACACCCCGCGGCGCCTGTCGAAGGCGGCGCAGGAGACCCTGGCCATCATCGCCTATCACCAGCCGGTCACCCGGGCCGAGATCGAGGCCGTGCGCGGGGTCCAGGCCAGCAGCGGGACGCTCGACATCCTGCTGGAGCTGGGGCTGGTGCGGATGCGCGGTCGCCGCCGCACGCCGGGACGTCCGGTGACCTACGGCACGACCGACGCCTTCCTGGAACACTATGGCCTGGCCAATCTCGCCGACCTGCCAGGCATGGCCGACATGAAGGCGGCCGGGCTGCTGGGGCTCGACCTGCCGCCGGGCTTCGCCGTGCCCGACCCCTCCCGTCCGGGCGAGGACGAGGACGCGCTCGATTTCGAAGCCGGCGAGGCGGAGACGCCCGAGTTCGTGCAGGATTATGTGGGCGAGGAAGAGCCGGGGTAGGTCCTTCGAGACGCGATCCTGATGGATCGCTCTTCAGGATGACGAAGATTTGCGCCCACCCCTGCTCGTCATGGTGAGGAGCGAGCCGTCAGGCGAGCGTCTCGAACCACGCACGACCGTGTCCGCCCTTTAATTTGGCGACAGGCCCCGCAACCGCCTATATTGGCTCCAACAATCGAACGCCGCGGGCGCCTGCCCGCCCGCCTCAAGGAGTAGCGCCGCCATGATGGGTGGATTCAGTATCTGGCACTGGCTGATCGTGATCGCGGTCGTCGCCGTGGTCTTCGGCGGACGGGGCAAGCTGTCCGGCCTGATGGGCGACGCCGCCAAGGGCATCCGCGCCTTCCAGGACGGCCTGAAGGGTGACGGCGCCAAGGTTGACGAAGACCCCGCCAAGCCGCTGCCCCGCTCCGAAACCGAGAAGGACAAGATCGTCAACTGACGGTCCTGGAACTTCGCCCTTGATCGCGCCCCGCGCGCGGGCTTAAGGCCGCCTCCATGCTGCCCGGTATCGGTTCGTCCGAAATCTTCGTCATCGCCCTGGTCGCGCTGATCGTGGTGGGTCCCAAGGACCTGCCCGGGATGCTGCGTAAGCTCGGCCAGTTCGTGTCGAAGATGCGCGGCATGGCCAACGAGTTCCGCGCCAGCTTCGACGAGATGGCGCGCCAGTCCGAGCTGGACGACCTGCGCAAGGAAGTCGAGGCGCTGCGGTCGGGCAACTTCATGAACCCGCTGCGGGACGAGGCGAGCGAACAGGTCTTCGCCGACATCGACGCCAGCCTGCAGGGCGGCGGCGTGCAGTTCCCGCCCGTCAGCTATCAGCCCGAACCTGAAGAGGCGGCGCAGACCCCTGCCGCGCCCGACAAGCCCAGGCGCAAGCGCGCGCCGAAGGTCAATCCCGACATCGTCGGGGAGGCCGCCCCGGCCCGCAAGCCGCGCGCGTCACGCAAGAAGGCGGAGACGCCCTCGTGAGCGACGAGCCGAACCCTGACGACGCCGAGATCGAGGCCTCCCGCGCGCCGCTGCTGGACCACCTGGTCGAGTTGCGCAAACGGCTGATCATCTGCGTCGGCGCGGTGATCGTCGCGTTCGGGATCTGCTTCGCCTTCTCCAACGAGATCTACACCTTCCTGCTCCAGCCGTTCGTCAAGGCCAACGCCCTGATCGAGGCGCAGAAGGCGATGCCGAACCACAATCCGTTCGACATCAACCACGCCTTCGACCTGATCAAGGTGATGATCGGGCTCAAGGAGCTGCCGGTCGCCGATACCCAGAAGCTGGAGCTGATCTTCACCGCGCCGCTGGAGTTCTTCTTCACCAAGATGAAGATGGCCGGCTTCGGGGCGCTGGTGCTGACCTTCCCGGTGCTCGCCTGGCAGGTCTACGCCTTCGTCGCGCCGGGGCTCTACAAGAAGGAGCGGAGGGCGTTCCTGCCGTTCCTGTCGGCCTCTCCGGTGCTGTTCCTGATCGGCGGGGCGATGGTCTACTACTTCATGCTGCCGTTCGTGATGTGGTTCTCGCTGAGCCAGGAGGTCACCACCGCGGCGGTCGACGTGGCCCTGACGCCCAAGGTTTCCGATTACCTGACGCTGGTGACGACCCTGCTGCTGGCGTTCGGCCTGTGCTTCCAGCTGCCGGTGGTGGTTTCGCTGCTGGGCCTGGCGGGGCTCGTCAACAGCGGCATGCTGCGCGAGGGCCGCCGCTACGCCATCGTCGGCGTGTTCGTCGTCGCGGCCCTGTTCACCCCGCCCGACCCGATCAGCCAGCTGATGCTCGCGATCCCCATCTGCCTGCTCTACGAAGCCTCGATCTGGTGCGTCTGGCTGATCGAACGGCGGCGGAAGAAGCAGGATGCGGCGGCGGGGACGGACGTGGTTCCGGTCTGACGTCGGAGGGTCGCGATTCAACAGTTTGCGTCCTTCGAGACGCGATCCTGAGGGATCGCTCCTCAGGATGACGGGCAGAGTTGGATCGCACCTCTATTCGTCATGGTGAGGAGCGAGCCTCAAGCGAGCGTCTCGAACCACGCAGGGCCGCTTTGCAACGCCCCCGACGCCCGTTAGACAAAGCGCCTCACTCCAGCCGGCGTTCTTCCCATGCACGACATCAAAGCCATCCGCGACAATCCGACGGCCTTCGACGCCGGCTGGAAGTCCCGTGGCCTGGAGCCGCAGACGCCGGTGCTGCTCGATCTCGACCAGACGCTGCGCGCGGCCCAGACGGCGGTGCAGACGGCGCAGTCGCGGCGCAACGAGGACAGCAAGCTGATCGGCCAGGCCAAGGCGCAGAAGGACGAGGCGAAGGCCGCCGCCCTGATGGCCGAGGTCGAGGCGCTGAAGGCCGAGATGGCGGCGGCGGCGGAGACGGAAGCGTCGGTCGGCGCTGAGCTTCGCAAGAGGCTGTCGGAACTGCCCAACATCCCCGACGCGATCGTCCCGGCTGGCGCCGACGAAGCCGGCAACGTCGAGCAGAGCCGCTCGGGCGATCCGCGCCGCATGAACAACGCCCGCGATCACGTCGACATCGGCGCGGGCCTCGGCGGCATGGACTTCGAGGCCGCCGCCCGGATGAGCGGCTCGCGCTTCGTGGTGCTCAAGAAGGGCGTCGCCCGGCTGGAACGGGCCATCGGCCAGTTCATGCTCGACCTGCAGACCACGCAGAACGGCTACACGGAGGTCAGCCCGCCTCTACTGGTTCGGGACGAGGCGATGTTCGGGACGGGACAGCTCCCGAAGTTCGAGGATGACCTCTTCCAAACATCGATGGCAGCAAATAGGCCCATGTTCGCCGCTCGTCCGGATATCGACGTTGAAGCAATAACTGCCGTGCCGGGTACCGAACCGGTGGCTTCGTCGGAGGCCGTCAATCGTGTTCGGGGGCGGCGTTGGCTCATCCCCACCGCCGAAGTGTCCCTGACCAACCTCGTCCGGGAGCAGATCACCGACGAGGAGGAGCTTCCCCTCCGCCTGACCGCCCTGACCCAGTGCTTCCGCTCGGAAGCCGGCTCGGCCGGGCGGGACACGCGCGGGATGATCCGTCAGCACCAGTTCCAGAAGGTTGAGCTGGTGGCGATCACCACGCCCGAGCAGTCGGCGGCCGAGCACGATCACATGGTGGCCAGCGCCCAGATGGTGCTGGAGAAGCTGGGCCTCGCCTACCGCACCATGCTGCTCTGCACCGGCGACATGGGGTTCACCGCGAAGAAGACCTTCGACCTCGAGGTCTGGCTGCCGTCGCAGAACACCTTCCGGGAGATCAGCTCGATCTCCAACTGCGGCGACTTCCAGGCCCGGCGCATGGACGCCCGCAGCCAGAAGCGCGGCGAGAAGGGCACGCGGTTCGTCCACACCCTGAACGGCTCGGGCCTCGCCGTCGGCCGGACCCTGGTGGCGGTGCTGGAGAATTACCAGGACGAGGGCGGCCGGGTGTTCATTCCCGAGGTCCTGCAGCCCTACATGGGCGGCCTGACCCACCTGGAGCCCAGCGCGTGATGACTCAAGCCGCAATCCTCCCCGTGAAGCAAAGCGAAACGGGGAGGGGGACCGCCGGAGGCGGTGGAGGGGAGTCCGTGCACCGACTCCCCTCCACCACGCTTCGCGTGGTCCCCCTCCCCAGCTCCGCTGGGGAGGATTAATCGTGCGCATCCTCCTCACCAACGACGACGGCATCCATGCCGAGGGCCTCAAGTCCCTCGAGACGATCGCCCGGGCGCTGACCGACGACGTCTGGATCGTCGCGCCGGAGTACGAGCAGTCCGGGGCCAGCCGGGCTTTGACGCTGGCCGACCCGATCCGGGTGCGCAAGGAGGGTGACCGCAAGTGGGCTGTCGCCGGCACCCCGACCGACTGCGTCATGCTGGGCGTGCGCGAGCTGATCGAGGGCGTGGGGCCGGATCTGGTCCTGTCCGGCGTCAATCGCGGCCAGAACATCGCCGAGGACGTGACCCTGTCGGGCACCGTCGCGGGCGCCATCGAGGGCATGGCCCTGGGCATCCCGTCGATCGCGCTGAGCCAGTCGATGCTCGCCTTCCACGACGAGGTGGTGCCCTATTGGGAGACCGCCGAGCACTTCGGCCCCGGGATCGTGCGCCGTCTGCTGGAGGTGGGCTGGCCTGTCGACGTGGTGATGAACGTCAACTTCCCCTCGCGCCCGCCGGGCGAGGTCACCGAGGTCGAGGTCACCCGCCAGGGCTTCCGCGACACGCACATCCGCACGTTCGACAAGCGCACCGACCTGCGCGGCCGCGACTACTACTGGATGGGCTTTTCCGGAAAACTGTCGAAGCCCGAGGACGGCACTGACCTGAAGGCGATCTACGACGGCAAGATTTCGATCACGCCGCTGCATATCGACCTCACGCACAGGGAATCGGTGAACAAGCTCAAGGGCCTCATCGGAGGCGTCCCGCCGAAGAACTGATGACCGACGAGCCCGAAACCTCCAGGACGCGCATGGCGCGGTTGATCCTCGCCCTCCGTTCCCAGGGGGTGACCGATCCGCGCGTGCTCGACGCCATCGAACGGACGCCGCGGGAGATCTTCACGCCGGACCTGTTCAAGGAGCGGGCGTTCGAGGACTCGGCCCTGCCCATCGCCTGCGGCCAGACGATCAGCCAGCCGTTCATCGTCGGGTTGATGACCCAGGCCCTGACGCTCGAACCCCGCGCGAGGGTGCTCGAGATCGGCACCGGCTCCGGCTACCAGACGACGATCCTCTCGGGATTGTCGCGGCTGGTCTACACCGTCGAACGCTACCGCACGCTGATGCGGGAGGCGGAGGAACGGTTCAAGACGCTGGGCCTGATCAACGTCGTCACCAAGTTCGGCGACGGCGGAGAGGGGTGGGCGGAACAGGCCCCGTTCGACCGGATCATGGTCACCGCCGCCGCGCCCGAAGAGCCGAAGAAACTGCTGGCCCAGCTGAAACCCAACGGCGTGCTGGTCGCGCCGATCGGCAAGGGGCCGGTCCAGAGCCTGCGGCGTTACGCCGGCGACGGGCAGGGCGGCTTCAAGGTGGAACTGCTCGGCGACGTGCGCTTCGTGCCCCTGCTCGACGGCGTCGCCCGCGAGCTGTGATCTAACGATTTCGTCACTGGCGGCATGCCCCGTTTCGCCTCAATTGAGGCCCAAAGGTCCCCGAATCTCGGGGTTTGAGCACGACGGGCGCTGAATTCCGCAACGCATTCAACCGGCGGATAGAGGTCGCGGTTAACGCGGGCTTAAGGCCGGCGGGACGACACCATCCGGATACAGAAACGGACCGGCGATGACGCATTTCCTTTCCCGCACCGCCCTGGTGGCCCTCGTTGCAGCCGCGACGACCGCCTGCGCCTCCACACCGGCCTATCCGACCGTCGAGGGCGCGGCCCCCGGCGCCGGACCACAGCCGGCCAGACCGTCCTTTCCCGTCCAGGCCCAGGCCGAGCCCGAACGGTTGCCGCCGGCCGAGGCCGACGAGATGGGGGACCCGCTGCCCGCGGACCGCTCCACCCCGCCGGCCGCTCCCCTGCCGGCTCCGGCGCCCGTCCCCGTCCAGGCCAGCGAGCTGCCGCCGCCCGCGCCGCGTCCCGTCACGCCTGACGCCGCGCCGCCGCCCGTGATCCGCACCGAGCGCGCCGCGCCGACCCCGCTGCCGCCGGTCCCGACGACCGTCACCAAGGTGGTCACCCTCGCCCCCGGCAAGGTCGTCGACATCGACGGTCGTCCGAAGACCTACACCGTCAAGGACGGCCAGGGGCTCGACGCGGTCGCCCGGGCGATGGGCTCGTCGCGGGCGGAGCTGGCCAAGATCAACAACCTCTCCGAACCCTACCGGCTGAAGCCGGGTCAGGTGCTCAAGGGACCCGCCAGCCGGGCCAAGGCCTATGTGGTGGCGCCGGGCGACACCCTGTTCGCGATCGCCAAGCGCTTCAACGTCAAGGCGTCCGTCCTGGCGGACGAGAATGACCTGACCATCAGCTCCGCCATCCGTCCAGGCCAGAAGCTGCGGCTGCCCTCGGGCTACAAGGACAGCGGTCCGACCAAGAAGACGATCACGACGACCGTCGACGTCCCGGCTCCCGTCGCTCCGACGCCGACCCCCGTTCCGGTTCGTCCGACCCCGGCGCCCACGCCCACGCCCGCGCCCTCGCCGGTTCAGCCGACACCCGCCCCGACGCCCGCGCGGCCTGTCCCGGTCCGTCCGACGCCGATGCCTCCGGCAACGACGCCGGTGAAACCGCCGGTCGTCCGCCCGGTGACGCCGCCGGTCTCGCCCAAGCCGCTTCCGCCTGCGCCGAAGGTGGTGCCGGACGACCGGCCGCCGGTTCTGTCGGATGACCAGATCACCGCGCTCGGCCGCGGCCGGTTCAGCTGGCCGGTCGAAGGCCAGATGCTGTCGGGTTACGGCCCCAAGGCAGGCGGTCAGCGGAATGACGGCGTCAACGTCGGCGCGCCGGCCGGCACGCCGGTCCGCGCGGCGGCGGCCGGCAAGGTCGTCTACTCCGGCGGCGATGTCCCGGGCTTCGGCGTCACCGTGCTGATCCAGCATGACGACGGCTGGGTGACGGTCTACGGCCACCTGGCGCGCGCCGACGTGCGCATGCAGCAGACCGTCCGGGCCGGGGAACAGATCGGCCAGGTTGGCTCCAGCGGCGGCGTCAGCCAGCCCCAGTTGCACTTCGAGATCCGCTACTCGCCGTCGCCGAAGTTCAAGGCCAAGGCCATCGATCCGGCGCTGGTCCTGCCAAGGAACCGGTAGTCCCTTCTCCCTCCCCTTTATGGGGAGGGTGGTCCCGCAGGGACCGGGTGGGGAAGCCGAATGCCGTGCTGGACGGAGCCCGGTTGCGTCTCGCTCCCCCACCCGTCCGGGCTTCGCCCGTCCACCCTCCCCATAAAGGGGACCGCTGCATTACGGTCGCTGTGTCCGGTTTCGGCGTCTGAGACGGCCTTGATGGGCCCCGGTGAGCGGGGATCGGCTGGTTTAGGTAGGAGTCCGGGCCTGGTCAGCCGGTCAG
>JAIOXZ010000011.1 GCA_021741355.1 Caulobacter sp. | reverse complement strand
CCCTTGTCCGTAGATCGTCCGACCGCGCCTTGCCCATGCCAGCCTCCAAATCAGAGGCCGCAGTGACTCATGCAAAGGTCAGCAGGGGAATCCCGCGCCCAATCACAATCGATTCAACTCAACGGTCGAACGCTCTAGCGCGAAATCATCCGTCATCCTCGCGCTTGTCGCGAGGACCCATGATCTCGATCCAGGCCGTCTGAAATCAGCCTTCCTGCGGCGTGCTTGGGTCGTCGGAACAAGTCCGACGATGACGGCCGGCTGGGAGGGCGGCTACTCCGCCGCTTCCGCGACCTTCTTCTTCTTTTTCTTTTTCTCGGGCTTGGGCGCCTTGGCGGCCTTCTCCGGCTTCGCAGGCTTGACGGCCTTCGGAGCCTTGACCTTCTTCACCTTCGCCGGGGCGTCGCTGGCCAGAGCCGCCAGCGCCTCGAGGAACGCCTCGCGCCGACCTTTGGGCAGCAGGGCCAACAGCCGCGCGTCAGCGGCGTCGGCGCGCGGTCCGATCTCGGCCAGCGCCGCGCGGCCGGCGTCGGTCAGGCGCACGGCGTTGGCGCGCGCGTCGGCCGTTGAACGCTCACGAATCAGCAGACCCTTGTCGAGCATCCGGGCGACCATGTCGGCGAGCGTCGAGCGGTCCACGCCGGTCGCGGCCACCAGATCGGCCTGGGCCGCGCCCTCCTTGGCCGCGACCGCCGTCAGCACCGCGTGCTGACGCTGTGTCACGCCGCCGGGACCGCCTTCCTCCGCATAGAAATCCAGAGCCCGTTGCGCGGCGCGATGCAGCAGATGACCGACGGAGGACTCCGTCGCCGCGCTGCGCTTGCCGGTCTTGTCCTTGCCCATCGTCGGTCTCCAGGATCCTGCCGGATGCGGACCATAATCACCTTACACGTCGGTTTGACGACAGACGATCCGTGTAGGGCTCACGCGGGGACATGCACTTCAGTGCGTGTCCCCTCTCAACGGCCGGCAGGGGACACGTACTGAAGTACATGTCCCCGTCGCTAAACCCCGGGATCGGGCGGTTCAGGCGCGGTGTCGCCCTCGTCGGGCTTCTGCAGGTTCTTCATCATGAACGGCGTCTGGGACAGCGAGAACACGATCGCCAGCGGCAGCAGGGCGGTGCGGAAGTTGACCCAGAAGGCGTCGCTCTGGGTGCGCCAGATCACCTCGTTGGCGATGGCCACGGCGACGAAATACAGGCCGTAGCGCAGTGTCAGTTGGCGCCAGGCCCCGTCGGCCATCTTCAGGCTCGCGCCCAGCAGGGCCTTCAGCGGGTTCTTGCCCAGCGCCAGCCCGCCCAGCAGGGCCGCGGCGAAGGCGGCGTTCTGGAAGGAGATTTTCATCTTCACGAAGCTGGGGTCGTTGAACACCAGCGTCAGCCCGCCGAACACCAGCGCGAAGCCGCCGGCGATCATCGGCATCGGGGCCAGCCGGCGCTCGACGATGTAGCCCACCAGCAGCGCCAGCATCGAGGCGGCCACCAGCACGCCGGTGGCCAGGATCAGGTTGCGGCCGAAGCCGTAGAAGGTGATCGCGAAGGCGATCGGCGCGCCATAGTCGACGGCGACGCGCACCCAGCGGGCGTTGGATCCAGTCATGGGGCTCAGCTCTCCAGGCCGACCAGCGAGCGGGAAAAGGCCCGGGCGTCGAAAGGTTGCAGGTCTTCGATGGCCTCGCCAACCCCGATCAGCTTGATCGGCGAGTCCGAGGCCTGGGCGACGGGCACCAGCACCCCGCCGCGCGCGGTGCCGTCCAGCTTGGTCATGACGATGCCCGAAACGCCGACCTGGTTGCCGAAGATCTTCTCCTGGGCCAGCGCGTTGCGGCCGACCGTGGCGTCCAGCACCAGCAGCGTCTCGTGCGGCGCCTCGGCGTCGATCTTCTTGATCACGCGGATGACCTTCAGCAGCTCGTTCATCAGGTCCTGCTTGTTCTGCAGGCGGCCGGCCGTGTCGATCAGCACGACGTCGAAGCCCTCGGCCTTCGCCTTCTCGATGGCGTCGAACGCCAGGCCGGCGGCGTCGGCGCCGGTGTCGCGGCTCATGAAGGCGGCGCCCGAGCGCTCGGCCCAGACTTTCAGCTGTTCCACCGCCGCGGCGCGGAAGGTGTCGCCGGCGACGATCAGCACCTTGGCGCCCTTCAGCCGCAGGTCCTGCGCGATCTTACCCAGCGTCGTGGTCTTGCCCGACCCGTTCACCCCGACGAACAGCACGACATAGGGCCGGGGGCCGGACAGCGGGTCGAACACGCCTTCGCGCGGGACCAGCTCGGCGGCGACGGCCTCGGCCAGCGCCTCCTTGACCTCGTCCTCGGTGGACGACTTGCCGAAGCGGGCCTTGCCGAACGCCTCGGTGATGCGGGCGGCGGCGTGCGGACCGAGGTCGGCCTCGATCAGCATCTCTTCCAGCGCGTCGAGCTGCTCCTGGTCGAGCGGCTTCTTCACCAGCACGCTGGTGACCTGCTCGGTCATCTCGCGGGTGGACCGCGACAGCCCCGACGTGAGGCGCTGGAACCAGCCCTGTTTCTGCTCTGCCATGAGCGGGCTCTTAGCCGTTCCGCCGAGCGGGCTCAATGAACCACCGTCATCCTCGCCCTTGTGGCGAGGACCCCTTTGCCGGTCGCGGGTGCGGCGCAAGCTCACGCTCTCACGTGGAAGCCGAACGAGGGGTCCTCGGGACAAGCCCGAGGATGACGGTGGAGAGGTCGCCGGTGGCGTGGCAGAACATCCCCATGACCGCGCTCGACCTCGCCTTCGTCCTGTTCGACTACGCCGCCGTGGCCGTGTTCGGCGCGACCGGGGCGCTGGCGGCGGCGCGACGCAAGCATGACATCATCACCTTCGCCTTCTTCGCGGCGGTGACCGGCGTCGGCGGCGGCACCTTGCGCGATCTGCTGATCGATGCGCCGGTCTTCTGGGTGGCGCGGCCGGGCTATCTGCTCGTCTGCCTGGCGGCGGCCGTCGCGGTCTGGCTGCTGGGCCGCAGGGCCTGGCGGATGAATCTGCTGCTGTGGCTCGACGCCGTCGGCATGGCCGCCTACTGCGTGGTCGGCGCGGCCAAGGCGCTGAGCCTCGGCGTCCATCCGGTCTCCGCCGCCGTCATGGGCGTGCTGACCGCCTGTTTCGGCGGGGTGATCCGCGACGTGCTGGCCAACGAGCCGTCGGTGCTGCTGCGCCGGGAGATCTATGTCACCGCGGCCCTGCTGGGCGCCGGCGTGTTCGTGGCGCTGGCGAGCTTCGGCGTTGATCGCCTTCTGGCCAGCAGCGCCGGCATGGTCGTGGCCTTCGCGGTCCGCGGCGGCGCGCTGAAGTTCGGCTGGAGCCTGCCGGGTTTCCCGGGAACTCCGGACTGATCTGTCAGACCTTCCGCGGCCAGACGGCCTCGCGGATTGCGACCAGCAGCATGGCGGTCCAGGCCAGACCCAGCCCCAGGGTCAACAATCCCGCGCTGCCCGGATCAACCCGCGCGGCGACGGTTCCGATCCCCGGCAACAGCAACAGCGCCGCGAGGATCCGCCGGCGCGGCGTCGACCGCAGACAGACCAGCGCCAGCACCGCTCCGTGCGCCGCCAGCGCCGCGAACTTGATCCAGGCGGCCGTCGAGCTGCGCGGCAGCAACGGTTCGGCGGCGGCCAGGTCCTTCGTGATCTGCAGCAGGGTGGTGGTCTCGACCATGTCGGCGACGAAGGCGACAACCGCCAGGGCGATGGCCGCCAGCGCGAGCCGCGTCCGTCCGCCCAGCCACAACGCGGCGAGGATGGCGAACGCCGTGTAGGCGGGGATGTAGGCGGCGATATCCAGCCGGTTGATGGCGTCCATCCCGGCGATCACCGGCGCGCGGCAGACCTCCGGCCCGAACACGGCGGCCAGTTCGGCGGCGGTCCGCGCGAACTCGAACATCACCACCGACCCCGCGCCCATGCAGGTCCCGGCGGCCTTGACGGCGGGGAGGCCGGTGAACATCGCGGTGACACCAAACGTGGCGATCCCCGCGGCGGTCGTCGCCAGCGGCAGTGTCCGCCTGCCGATGAACCTGATCATGGTCGTTTCCCCCGATTGTCGCCGCAGACGTTACGCCCTGCCGACCGGATGACAATCGCCCCTTGGCCTTGATGGAATGATGCGCTTCGGACGCTGGACCTGGTCAAGGACGGGTCCTGCGGACCCGCCGCTGCGCGGCCGCGAAGCGGTCCTTGAGCCGGGCCGCCGCCGGAGCAACACTGGCCTTCAAGACATCGGGGCAGGTCTGCCAAATGCCCTTCCTCTCCGCTCGCGGAGAGGTGGCCCGGCGGAGCCGGGTCGGAGAGGATAGCGCCGGCACTTGTCGGCACATTCTGAATTCCGGTGTTTGCAGGAAAGCTCGGCGCTGCCCCTCCACCGCCTCCGGCGGTTCCCCTCCCCGCTGCGCGGAGAGGAAGGTCAGAGAAGCTCCGCCGTCACCTTCCCGCCATCCACGCCAACCACCCGCATCGGCACAATCTCCCCCACCGGGGCCTCGCCCTCGAAGGCGATCTCGGTGAAATCGTCGGCCCGCGCGACGCCCGGCTTCTCGACCAGCCCGTTCAGAACACGGCCGACCTGCCACGCCAGATGCCGCTGCAGCGCCGCCTCGCCGGCCGCGCGCAGTCGGCGGGCGCGGTCCTTGATCACGGTCCCCTTCACGGGCGGCATCTTCGCCGCCGGTGTGCCGGGGCGGGCGCTGTAGGGGAAGACGTGCAGGAAGCTTAAGGACGCCTCCTCGACCAGCGCCAGGGTGTTCTCGAACGCCGCCTCGCTCTCGGTCGGGAAGCCGGCGATCAGGTCGGCGCCGAAGGCCGTGTCCGGCCGCACCGCCCGCACCTGCGCGATCAGCTTCAGCGCGTCGGCGCGCAGATGCCGGCGCTTCATCCGCTTGAGGATCAGATCGTCCCCGGCCTGCAGCGACAGATGCAGATAGGGCATCAGCCGCGGCTCTTCGGCGAGGCACCGCATCAGGTCCGGATCGATCTCTGCCGCATCGATCGACGACAGCCGCAGACGGGGCAGCTCCGGGACCAGCTTCAGGATCCGCGAGACCAGCTGGCCCAGCGTCGGCTGGCCCGGCAGGTCGGCGCCCCAGCTGGTGATGTCGACCCCGGTCAGCACCACCTCGCGATAGCCCTCGGCGGTCAGCCGGCGCACCTGCTCGACCACCTCCCCGGCGGCGGCGCTGCGCGAATTGCCCCGCCCGAACGGGATGATGCAGAAGGTGCAGCGGTGGTCGCAGCCGTTCTGCACCTCGACGAACGCCCGCGCCCGGTCGCGCAGCCCGTCGATCAGATGGCCGGCCGTCTCGCGCACCGACATGATGTCGTTGACCCGAACCCGGGCCGAGGTGTCGTTCAGCGCGCCCGGCTGCGCCTTCTCGGCGTTGCCCAGCACCAGGTCGACCTCGGGCATGGCGGCGAAGGCGGCCGGATCGATCTGCGCCGCGCAGCCGGTGACGATCAGGCGGGCGCCCGGCCGCTCGCGCCGCGCCTTGCGGATCGCCTGCCGCGCCTGGCGGACGGCCTCGTTGGTCACCGCGCAGGTGTTGAACACCACCGCGTTCTCGACCCCGTCCGCCTGCGCCCGCGCACGCAGGGCCTCGCTCTCGTAGGCGTTCAGCCGGCAGCCGAACGTGACGACCTGGACGTCGTCCTGCTCGGCGGGAAGAGGGGCGGGGAGGGTCATGTCGCAAACACAGCGGGCGGCCGATGCGGCCGCCCTTGGAGGGGAGGGAATATAGCATGAAGAAGGGCGGCCAAGGAACGCGGAGCACATATTTGACTACGCTTCCGGTTCCGCCTCCATTGCCTTCGCGTGGGAAGAAGGCAGCGATCATGAAAGAACCAAAGGTACAGAGAGGGCATCGAACACCTTGCGATGGAGATGTCTTCTCAAGTCCACCCATTCGTCCCGGCATAACCCCCGACCGCGTCTCCCCTGCCATCGAAGGTTATTTTCACCTACCGCCTATATGGGTCGGGACAAAGCCCGACGAACAAAGCGTCGCGGTACTAAATCCCGCAATCCATCATCAAATCGTCTTTGAGCGAGATTTGAGTTTCGGAGTTCGCGTAAAGGCCCAACGCGACGGCATGTTTCTTTTCGACTTTTCGAAATGGCCTCTGGCGCCAATCACGTTGATCCCGGGCTTTGTGGTGGATGACCCCAGTGCGCCCTACATGGCGACAAAGGAACACCAGGACGCAGAAAACCTCGCCGAAGATCGCGCGGCGTTCAGAGCACAGCTCATGAATGTTCATCAAGGCTGCTTAGCGACCGCGCAGTTTCGTATCAAAAGAGGGTCAATGCCGCTTGGCCTGCCCGTCAAGGCGCACGGGGCACATAAGGGCCTGACATTTGATGTGCGCCCAGGGTACTACGAGCAATCAGATGATGTAAGGTCTGTGGCGAAAAACGTCGCAAACAATAGCTATAATATAAATCGTGATAAACCTCAAAATCGCCGAATCGTAGATATTCCTGTTGTTGCTAGATCGTTCGATATTCTTGAAAAAATCCTTTCCTTTAACGACCCATCCATAATTCAACTTTTTGAAGCCGCCTATATTTCGGCATGCAGGGCAGGCGAGCGCCGCTACGGTGAGAGCGTTGTCGTGGGTTGGAGCGTCTGTGAGCAGTTGGTCTCAATCGCATGGCGTCGCCTCATCGACAGCCTAAATTCCTCACCTGAAGCCCCTAGAGCGCCAAAAGAGCGACGGAAGAAACTCCTAGGTAGAGACTACACAGCGTCAGTCATGGTGGAGATGCTGGAAGTTAATGGTATTATCGATCATGAACTTTATAGGAATTTGGAGATTTCTAGGAAGTCAAGAAACGCGTGGGCTCACGAAATGCGGCCACCAGGAGAACACGAGGTATATCGCACTAGAATATCTATTGAGAATTTGATGGCAAAAGTGCTCGGCGTTGACTGGTGCGTTCACAATGGTGCAGGCGGAGGCGTGCCACAGTGGCCGGTTTGGATGTGGGAGGCGGTGGAGGGGAAGCGCAAGTAGGGCACCTAGCCACCCGCGCTCCAGTCCGGCTAAGACGATCTCCACCACCTCCGCGAGACCGCCCATGACCTCCCGTCCCCGCCGCAGCGCCCTCTACATGCCCGCCTCCAACGCCAAGGCGATCGAGAAGGCGCGGTCTCTGCCCTGCGACGTGGTGATCCTCGACCTGGAGGACGCCGTCGCGCCGGAGGCAAAGGAGGCCGCCCGCGAGCAGGCGGTGCAGGCCGTGCGCGACGGCGGCTTCGGCAATCGCGAGCTGGTCATCCGCGTGAACGGGTCCGACACCCCCTGGGGCGCCGACGACCTGCGGGCCGCCGCCGCAGCGAAGCCGGACGCCATCCTGGTCCCGAAGGTGAACTCCGCCGTCGACGTCGCCGACTACAGCGCGCCGCTGCACGCCGACACGGCCCTGTGGGCGATGATCGAGACCAGCCGGTCGCTGTTCGCGCTCGACAGCATCGCCGCCGCCCGCGCGACCACCCAGCTGACCACCTTCGTCATGGGCACCAACGATCTCGCCAAGGAGATGCGCTTCCGCCTGACGCCCGGCCGCGAGCCGTTCTTCGCCGCTCTGTCGATGGCGGTGACCGCCGCGCGGATGCACGACCTGACCATCCTGGACGGGGTGCACAACGACATCGAGGACCAGAACAGCCTGGAGGCCGTCTGCCGCCAGGGCGTCGACTTCGGCTTCGACGGCAAGACACTGATCCATCCCAAGCAGATCGACCTGTGCAACCTGGTCTTCTCGCCGGCCCCGGCCGAGGTCGACTGGGCCCGCGCCGTGATCGCCGCCTTCGCCCTGCCGGAAAACCAGGGCAAGGGCGCCATCCGCGTCGAGGGCAAGATGGCCGAGCTGCTGCATCTGGCGCAGGCGCAGCGGCTGGTCGCCGTCGCCGAGGCGATCTCAGCGGCGGAAGCCGCTTGAGGCTCGGCCTCGTCCTCATCCTGATGTCGGCGCTGGTCGCCGGCGGGGCGCTGGCCCAGACCGCGCCTGTCGTCACTGCGCCGCCCGACGCAGACGCCCTGCCGCCCGCCTACGACCCGATCGGCGACGCCATCGCCGCCTCCCTGCCGCCCGACCAGACGACGGACCAGGAGTCGGACGCCCCGACCACCGCGCCGCCGGTTCCGGTCGCGCCGGCCTGGACGCCCCCGCCGCCCCGACCACTGGTGATCGCCCCGTCACGCCCGAGCCTGGATCGGCCAGTGATGATCGACGAGATCGGCAAGACCCCCGACGGCCCGCCGACGCCCACCGACCTCGGCTACGAGAGCCGGATCCGCGCCTCGGTGGCCTCCGCCCAGGGGCTGCAGGGACCGCTCGACGGCGGCTGGACCGTGCGCTCGAGCTACGGTGTGGCGGTGATGTCGTTGCAGCTGGTTGACCGCGGCAATGGCTACGGCCAGCTCGAGGGCGCCTGGCGCACGCTCGACGGTCCGGTCAGCAAGGTCGGCCTGATCGACAGCCTCGACCGCCAGCCCGCCGTCCTGACCATCCGCATCACCAAGGCCCCCGGCAAGCCGACCACGGTCCTCAGCCTGACTCCCGCCTCCGACGGCTCATGGGCCGGCGACATCATGGACGAGTACGGCGTGCACCAGGTCACGATGAAGCGGAACTGATCGGGGACATGTACCGTCAGGTACGTGTCCCCTAAACCCGCGGCTCGATTAGGGGACACGTACCTGACGGTACATGTCCCCGGGCGGGGATCAGAGGTTCAGGGCCTTGCGTGCGGCGCCCACCGCAGTCTCCAGCGCCTCGGCCCCGTAGGTCTCCGCCGTCCCCACGCCCCAGACCGGCCCCGGCCAGGCGGAGTCGCCCGCCCACCGCCCGACCAGATGCACGTGCAGCTGCGCGGTCACATTGCCCAGCGCGCCGAGGTTCAGCTTCTCCACGGGCCGGCCCAGCGCCGCGCCGATCGCCCGCACGGCCTGACCGGCCAGCACCGACTCCTCGATCAGCCGTGCCCGATCGGCGGCCGACAGGTCCTCGATTTCCCTTAAGCCGACCCCGCGCGGGATGAGGATCAGCCACGGCCAGCGCGCGTCGATCTGCAGCCGCACATGGCACAGCGGCAGCTCGCCGAGCGCGATCGAGCCGGCCTCGAACGCCGGATCAGGCGCGAACGCAGTCCCGCCCATTACCCGGCTCTCTTGGGAACCGCCGCCCAGTAGTCGAAGTCGAGGATCACCTCGGGCGGATAGACGCCGGCCGCGTCCTTGTCCGGGAAGTCCGCGCACGGTCTGTCCTTCGTCGCGACCAGCCGCAGCCGCAGCGCTCCGACGCCGTCGCCGAGGTCCGCCTTGTCCAGCACTTCGGACCAGGCGAACACCGTCGCGCCGGCGAAATAGGGGTTCACATGGCGTCCGCCGTTGATCGCCAGCATCAGCCCGGCGTTCTGCAGCCCGTTGAAGCTCAGCGCCCGGGCCGTGGAGATTACCACCCCGCCATAGACCAGCCGCCGCCCGCTCGGGTCCTTGGCGCGCTCATACTGGTTGAAGTGGACCTTGGCGGTGTTCTGGTAGAGCCGGGTGGCCATGGCGTGCTCGGCTTCCTCGATCGCCATGCCGTCGACATGGTCGATCTTCTCGCCCACCGCGTAGTCCTCGAACGCATGCGGCGCGCCGGCGAGGGCGAAGTCGTACTTCGAGAAGTCGATCCCCTCCGGCAGGATCAGGTCGCTCGCCGCCACGGCCTCGGCCAGTTTCGGCGTCGCCTGCTCCGGAACCGCCGCGTCCTCGCTCCGCTTGCGGACCATGACCCAGCGCACGTAGCTGAGCACCGTCTCGCCATGCTGGTTCTCGCCGGTGGTGCGGACGTAAACCACGCCGGTCTTGCGGTTGGAGTTCTCCTTCAGCCCGATGACCTCGCTGGTCGCGGTGACCGTGTCGCCGGGATACAGCGCCTTCAGGAACAGCCCCTCGGCGTAGCCCAGGTTGGCCACGGCGTTCAGGCTGATGTCCGGCACGGTCTTGCCGAAGACCATGTGGAAGGCGATCAGCGGATCGACCGGCGAGGCCGGCAGACCGCACGACCGCGCGAACTCGTCCGAAGAGGTGAGGGCAAAGCGCGGCCCATAGAGTGCATTGTACAGCGCCACATCGCCCGCCGTGACCGTGCGCGGCGTGGCGTGGGCCAGCACCTGCCCCAGCCGGAAGTCCTCGAAGTAGTTGCCGGGGTCGGTCTTGGACATGGGGTGCTCCGCTGCGCCATCGTGCGTCCTTCGAGACGCGATCCCGAGGGATCGCTCCTCAGGATGACGAGCATTGTTGCAGCCCACTCACCGTCGTCATGGTGAGGAGCGAGCCTCAAGCGAGCGTCTCGAACCACGCACGCACCTATTGCCGCGCTCTTCGCATCCGCGAAAGGGGGCTTGAGGCGGAACCCGTCGGGGGCTAGACCCCGCGCGACCCTTTTCCACATTCGGAGACGCCAAAGATGGCTCGCGCGAAGATCGCCCTTATCGGCGCCGGCATGATCGGCGGCACCCTGGCTCACATCGCCGCCCGCGAGGAGCTGGGCGACGTGATCCTGTTCGACATCGCCGAGGGCACGCCCCAGGGCAAGGCGCTCGATCTGGCCGAAGCCAGCGCCGTCTTCGGCAAGGACGTCTCGCTGAAGGGCGCCAATTCCTACGCCGACATCGCCGGCGCGGACGTCTGCATCGTCACCGCCGGTGTGCCGCGCAAGCCGGGCATGAGCCGCGACGACCTGCTGGGCATCAACCTGAAGGTCATGAAGGCCGTCGGCGAGGGCATCAAGGCCCACTGCCCGAACGCCTTCGTTATCTGCATCACCAACCCGCTCGACGCGATGGTCTGGGCCCTGCAGCAGTTCTCGGGTCTGCCGACCAACAAGATCATCGGCATGGCCGGCGTGCTCGACTCGGCCCGCTTCGCCTGGTTCCTGGCCGAGAAGACCGGCGTGTCGGTGGAAGACATCCACGCCTGGACCCTCGGCGGCCACGGCGACGACATGGTGCCGATGGTGCGCCACTCGACGGTCGGCGGCCTGCCGCTGCCGGAACTGGTCAAGCAGGGCTGGATGACCCAGGACGAGCTCGACGGCATCGTCAAGCGCACCCGCGGCGGCGGCGGCGAGATCGTCGCCCTGCTCAAGACCGGCAGCGCCTACTACGCCCCGGCCGAAAGCGCGATCGCGATGGCCAACAGCTACCTCAAGGACAAGAAGCGCGTCCTGCCCTGCGCTGCCTGGCTGACGGGCGAGTATGGCCTGAAGGACCTCTACGTCGGCGTGCCCGTGGTCATCGGCGCCGGCGGCGCGGAAAAGGTCATCGAGTTCGAAACCAACGCCGAGGAAAAGGCGATGTTCGCGGCCTCGGTGGCCTCGGTGCAGGGCCTGATCGAAGCCTGTAAGCAGATCGACCCGTCGCTGGCCTAAGCCGGCAGGTCAGGTCGCACGACCAGGGCGGCGCCGGCGACGGCGCCGCCCTTTTTGCGCCAACGGTGCGGGAGCGCGGTTCGCCCCCCTCACGAACCCGGCGCCCAAACCGGAAAAGCTGGGTTAGACAGGCGTCATGATCGCACCCGGCCCCACGCTCGAAACCGCCCGCCTGATCCTGCGCCCGACCGCGGAGGAGGACCTCGACGGCTGGGCGGAGATGATGGCTGACGAGGATGCCTCGAGATTCATCGGCGGCCTGCAGGGGCGGGCCCAGAGCTGGCGCGGCCTGGCCAGCATGGCCGGGTCCTGGGCGATCAAGGGCTTCGGCATGTTCTCGCTGATCGAGAAGTCGAGTGGCCAGTGGGTCGGCCGCATCGGCCCCTGGCAGCCGGAGGAATGGCCGGGCACGGAGGTCGGCTGGGGCCTGCACCCGCGCGCCTGGGGCAAGGGCTATGCTGTCGAGGCGGGCGAAGCGGCCATCGACTGGGCGTTCGACACGCTCGGCTGGACCGACGTTATCCACTGTATCGACCCGGGCAATGTGAACTCGCAGAAGGTCGCCATGCGGCTGGGCTCGACCAATCTCGGCGAAGGCCGCATGCCGCCGCCGTTCCATGAACTGCCGATCGATATCTGGGGCCAGAGCCGCGACCAGTGGCGGGCCCGGAGAGCCCTGGGGTGAAACGACTGCCGCGGCTCCTTCTGGCGGGCCTGCTGGCCCTGGCGCCCCTCGCGGTCGCCGCCCGGAGCAACGACGGCTCCCTGACAGTATCCTTCGACGGTGTCAGCAAGCGTGAGGGCGTGGTGCTGGTGGCGCTGTTCGACAGCAAGGCGGCCTATGACGCCAACACCGGCCCGGTGCGCACCCTCGATCTGCCGGCCTCGGGCGGGAACTTCGCGGTGACCCTCGCGGGCCTGCCGCCGGGGGTCTATGCGGTGAAGTCGTTCCACGATCGCGACATGAACGGGAAGATGAACTTCAACGCGCTCGGCATGCCGCTCGAGCCCTACGGCTTCTCGAACAACGCCCGCGCGCCGTTCGGCCCGCCGCCCTGGCGCCGCGCCGCCTTCGAGGTGAAGAGCGGCGGCAACAGCCAGACGATCCGGTTGCGCTAGATCCAGCCGCTCGCCCGCAGCGCCTTGGCATAGGCGCGGCTGACCGGGACCTGCGCGCCGTCCTTCAGCGTCAGGGTGGCGCGACCATCACCGCGGCGGGCGTCGGCGACGGCGGCCTTCGCGACCCACCAGGACCGGTGCACCTGCGCGCCCTCCAGCCCCTCCAGCTCGGCGACGGCGTCCGACAGCCGCATCAGGATCAGGTCCTGACCCTTGCTGGTGTGCAGGCGAAGATAGTGGTCTTCGGCCTCGACGGCGAAGATCTCCGACCCGCGCAGCTTGGCCGGCAGACGCTCCAGAAACCGGGGCGGCGGCGAGCCGGATGGCGCTGCGTGCGTCTCGGGCGGCTCGCGTTGGGCCAGATAGTTGAGCGCGGTCATGGTGCAGGTGACGATGAACACCGGCCCGACGAACATCGGGATTTCAGCAATGTAGAAGCGGCCGCCGCGGAATGCGGCGGCGGTGACAACCCAGATCATCACCGTCAGCGGCACGGACAGGGTCACCACAATCAGCATCCCCTGCAGCACCGGACGGTCGTCGAACCAGCCGCCCAGCTCCACCAGGGCCGACACGACGATACCGGCCGAGGCGCCCAACAGCATCACCCCGATCCAGTAGGCGAAACGGATCAAGACGGGCGCTTCGCTGGTCTCGAAGGCCCCGGCCGACGCCATGAACACCCCGGCGGCCGCGGAGATGGCCAGCCCCTTCACGTGCCGTGGATCGCGCAGGGCCGCCATCCACGAAGCGCGAACGGCGCCGCCTGTGCGTTCACGAACGGCCGCTCCCTGTCCACGCATGTCCGACTGCGCCATCCGGCTGCCCCGTCTAAGCCGTCGTCATCGACAACCCGCCCAGCAAAGGCAGACCCAGATGACCTCCCCCCGGATCAAGACCGCCGCCCTCCTCCTGTCAATCGCCACGCTGCAGACCGCCGCCTTCACGATGCTTCCGCTAAACACGGCGCAGGCTCAGGACGCCGCCAATGTGACAGTGACCTTCACCGGCATCCAGAGCCCGACCGGCGCGATTATGGTCGGCGTCTACGACACCGAAGAGGCCTTCGCCGGCGGCCAGCCCGTGCAGGGCCTCCGCGTGGACGTCGCCGGACCCGAGGCCTCCACCGTTGTGGCCGGCCTCAAGCCCGGCCGCTACGCGATCAAGATCTATCACGACGTCAATGGCGACGGCCGCATGAACACCAACCCGTTCGGCATGCCGACCGAGCCGTACGCGGCCTCCAACAACGCTCCGGCTCGTATGGGTCCCCCCGTCTGGGCTGACGCCGTCTTCGAGGTGACCGCCGGCGAGAACGCCCAGTCGATCACGATCGACTGACCCCCAGAACGCCCTGACCGGAGACTCGCCATGAACCGCCGCTCGTTCCTCACCGCCGCTGCAGGCTTCGCCGCCGTCGCCTTCAATCCCGATGTGCTCTACGCCGCCTCGGCCGGCGTCGGCGACTGGACCCTCGGCGTGGCTGATGTCGAGGCCGACCTCGCGCCGCAGGCCCTGCGCCGGGTGCACGGTCGCGCTCCGGCAGATCTCGCCGGCAAGCTCTACCGCAACGGCCCGGCGAAGTTCCACCGCCCGGGCGGCTCGGTCAGCCACTGGTTCGACGGCGACGGCCTCATGCGCCGCTACGCGATCGACGACGGCCAGGTCAGCCTGTCGGCCCGCTTTGTCGACACCGCCAAGCGCCGCGCCGACACCGCCGCCGACGCGGTGGTCACCCCTGGCTTCGGTACGCCGGGCAGCAAGCGCGCCTCGGTCGGCGGCGCCGACGACGTCAACGCGGCCAACATCTCCGTGATGATGGCCGGCAGCGAACTCTGGGCGCTGTGGGAAGCGGGATCGCCGATCGTCATGGACCCCGACACGCTGGAGACGCGGGGCCCCAAGACCCTTCGTCCCGATCTCAAGGGCATGCCGTTCCTCGCCCATCCTCGCGTCGACCCGGACGGCACGGTCTGGAACCTCGGCGTCGCCGGTCGCAGGGCGGTAGTCTGGCGGCTCGGCGCGGACGGCGCCCTGCAGTCGGCGGATGTGATCAACCTGCCGCGCGCCAGCTACCTGCACGACTTCACGGCCACCGCCCGACACCTGGTGCTGGTGCTCCAGCCCTGGATTCACGACCGGCTCGTGACCCCGATCGTCAACGGCTACAGCTGGCGACCGGAAGCGGGCACGCAGATCCTGGTCATCGACAAGGCCGACCTGAGCCGTCGCCGGGTGTTCGAGACCGACCCGTTCTTCTTCTTCCACATGGGCGACGCCTGGGAGGAGACCGACGGCACGATCCGGTTCGATATCTGCACCAGCCCCGACCCGAAGTTCGCCGTCGAGGGCGCCCGGGCGATGGTCGAGGGCCGCAAGCCCGTGCTCACGGCCAGTCCCGACCTGCGCCTGATCAGCCTGCACCCCGACGGCCGGACCCGCATCGAACGCGCAGGCCTGGCGGCGGAATTCCCCAAGGCCGACCCGCGGTTCGCCGGTCTGGCCCGCACAAAGACCGCTGCGCTCGGCTACGGCCCCGGCGACAATCCCTTCCATCAGACGGTCGACGTGCGCGACTGGAAGCGCGACCGCGTCGACAGCTTCGACTTCGGACCGCGGCATCTGCTCGAGGAGATGGTCTTCGTGCCGCGTCCGGGCGGCTCGGCGGAGTTCGACGGCTGGCTCGTCGGAACGGGCATCAACCTCGACGCCAGGGCCACCGAGCTGCACGTCTTCGACGCGCGCCGCGTGGCGGCCGGACCGGTGTGCAGCTGGCGGGCCGACGTGGCCCTGCCGATCAGCCTGCACGGCATCTTCAAGGAAGCCTGATCATGACCTTCGCCCCGTTCTCCAGGGTCCCGCCCGCCAGCCGACTGGCCGGCACGGTGCTGACGGTCGCCGCCGGCCTGACCGCGATCGTCCTGTTCGGCCCGCAGATGCTGCGGATGGTCGCTCACGCCACGCCGCACGGCCCCGATATCCCGCTGTTCCTGAAGCAGCCGACGGTGATCCAGGCCCACATCCTCGCGGCCGTGGCGTCCGTGCTGGTCGGGGCGGTGATCCTGGCGGCGCGCAAGGGCCGCACGTTCCACCGCACGATGGGCTGGGTCTGGGCGAGCCTGATGGCCGTGACGGCGGGCAGTTCACTGTTCATCGTCGGCCTCAACGGCGATTACTGGTCGCTGATCCACCTGCTCAGCGGCTGGACCCTGGTCACCCTGCCGCTCGCCGTCTGGGCGGCCCGCAGGCACAAGGTCGACATCCACAAGCGCGCCATGACCGGCATCTTCTGGGGCGCCTCGATCGTCGCAGGCGCGTTCACCTTCCTGCCGGGCCGGCTGATGTGGACGATGTTCATGGGCTGAACCGGCCTTGCCAGCGGGCGAGGGGGCGGCGTATCGCAGGGGCGGGCCGACGCTTTCGGCCCCCGCCAGGACGCCGCCCGATGACCGCAGCCAAGCCCCGAACCCGCGGCGCCGGCCGGGGTCGTCCGTCCAAGGGGACGGGTCTGGATCTCAAGGAAGCGATCCTCGATTCGGCCGAGGGCCTGTTCGCCCGCCACGGCTTCTACGGCGTCACCACCCGTCAGGTGGCGTCCGACGCCGGCGTCGATACGGCCCTGATACACTACTATTTCGGCGCCAAGCGCGAGCTGTTCGACGCGGTGCTGCTGCGCCGGGCCGAGGTGATCAACCAGGCGCGCGCCGACGCGATGTCGGCCTACGAGGCCGCCCATCCCGGAACCATGACAGCCGAGGGCGTCATCGCCGCCTTCATCGACCCCCTTGCCGAGCGGGCGCTGACCGGCGGGCAGGGTTGGAAGAACTGGCTCAACCTCGTGGCCCAGATCAACACCACCCCGGCCTGGGGCGGCGAGGTGATGCACCGCTTCTTTGACCCGGTGGTGCGCCAGTTGATCGAAACGCTCGGCAAGGCGATCCCGGGCGCCGATCTGCGCGACCTCTACTGGTGCTACCAGTTCCTCACCGGCTCGATGATGCTGACGGTTGCCGAGACCGGGCGGATCGACCAGCTGTCCGACGGACTTTGCCAGTCGAGCGATCTCGAGTCCGCGCGCCAGCGGCTCTACGCCTACTGCGCTGCCGGCTTCGAGGCCGTGGCGCGCAAGCGTCCCGGCTGACGACCGGCGCGGCGCCCGTGTGGCGCCAATTCATCACCTGATGAAAAACTGTCTCACCGACGCGCGCGGCCCCTTCCGTGCGAGTCCGTCATGACAGATGGTCGCTCCCAATTCGCCGATTGGTGAATTTAACAATCGACAGCGTCCGCTAACGGACCGGCTAGCGACTTCGGTCGTGGCGACGCCAATTGGGAGGGCGAAATCAATGAAGACCATATGGAAGAGCGTATTGCTGGCCGGCGCGGCCTGGACCGCGATGAGCGGCGTGTCGGTGGCCCAGGAGTCGGGCGCGGACGATACCACGGTCGGCGAGATCGTGGTCACCGCCCGTCGCACCGAGGAGCGCCTGCAGGACGTCCCCGCCGCTGTCACGGCTTTCGACGAAAAGGCGCTTGAGCGCGTTCAGGCGACCGACGTGACGGGCCTGACCGGATCGGTGCCGAACCTGGTGCTCGGCCAGGGCCGCGGTTCGTCCAACGCCACCAACATCTTCATTCGCGGCATCGGCCAGCCCGACGCGCTGCAGACCTTCGACCCGGCCGTCGGCGTCTATGTCGACGACGTCTACTACAGCCGTATCCGCGGCACGCAGTTCGATCTGTTCGATATCGAGCGCATCGAAGTCCTGCGTGGACCGCAGGGAACGCTCTACGGGAAGAACACCATCGGCGGCGCGCTGAAGGTGGTCACGCGCCGTCCGGGCGACGAGTACCGCGCCAACGTGGCCCTCGCCTACGGCAGCTACAACCAGACCGAAGCCCGGGGCTCGATCTCCGGCCCGATCAGCGACACGGTGTCGGTCGGCGTCTCCGGCCTGGTGGCGCGGCGCGATGGCTACGTCACTGACCCGGTGACCAAGGCCGAGTACAATGACAAGGACACGATGGCGATCCGCGGCCAGCTCAGCTGGACGCCGACCGACACGGTCCGGGTCGACCTGTCGGCGGACTACAGCCGCGACGACGCGGCCATGACGGTCGGCCAGCCGACCAGCACGCTCTCGACGCTCTTCGGCGTGCCGCTGATCGTCGTCACCAACCCGCCGGCCACGTACGACTTCAAGACCCGCACGACCCCGGGCCTGCCCAACTCGACCAAGCTGACCCACTACGGCTACGCCGCGAACATCTCCTGGGAGCTGTCGGACTCGCTGACGCTCAAGTCGATCACCGCCTACCGCAATCTCGAAACCGACGATTACATCGACATCGACGCGACCCATCTCGAGCTGGGCGATGTGTTTGTCGGCGTCGATCAGGATCAGACCAGCCAGGAGTTCCAGCTGGCCTATGACGCCGGCGGTCCGCTGTCCGTCGTCGCCGGCCTGTTCTGGATGCAGGAGAACATCACCTCGCATCAGGAAGCTTTCGCCGATGACCTCCTCGGCGGCGGCATCACCTTCCGTCGCACCGTGGATGACGACCTGGAGACCACCAGCAAGGCGCTCTACGTCAACGCTACCTACGCGCTGACCGACACCGTCAATCTCTCGGGCGGCCTGCGCTACACCGAGGAAGAGAAGACCTACTCGCGGACGACCTCGACCTTCTCGTCGAACGCCCTGTTCGGCGCGAACCCCGCCTTCGCCTTCTCGGGTCTCAACGAGTCCTGGGACAATGTCTCGCCGATGGTTTCGCTGGACTGGAAGCCGTCCGATACCATCATGGCCTATGTCCGCTACTCGAAGGGCTTCAAGTCCGGCGGTTTCAACGGTCGGGCCAACAACCCCGGCGAACAGGCGCCCTACAATCCCGAAGAGGTGACCAGCCTTGAGGCCGGCGTGAAGTCGACCTTCCTCGAGCGTCGCGTGCTGGCGAACTTCACCGTCTTCCACAACGACTACGAGGACTTCCAGGCGCGCGTCTCCGGCACCGTCACTGATCCCGGCACGGGCCTGCCGAGCCCGGAACTGACGGTCATCAACGCCGGCGCCATGGTCATCGAGGGCGCCGAGCTCGAACTGATCGTCGTGCCGGTCAGCGGCCTGCGTCTGGATGCCCAGATCGGCGTGCTCGACGCCCGCTACGACGACTTCGACGACGTGCGCTTTGTGGCCACGGGCGGCAGCCGCGCCTTCCAGGAGCCGGCCTTCGCGCCGCGCTGGACGGCCCGCTACGGCGCCCAGTACGAGTGGAACCTGGGCGACACCGGCTACCTGACGCTTGGCGGCCAGACCCGCTATCGCTCGGAAATGGCCCTGGCCATCGACAACACGCCGACCAACAGCAAGGTTCGTTTGCCCGGCATGTGGGATGACAACCACTGGATCATGGACGCCCGTCTGGTCTGGGAGAGCGTCGACCGCCGCTTCACCGCCGGCGTCTACGGCCAGAACGTCGGCGATGAGCTCTACAAGACCGACGCCCAGGAGTTCTCCTCGGTCGGCGGCATCCGGACGGCCTACTACGGCGCCCCCCGGACCTGGACGTTCCGCCTGACCGCCAAGTACTAGGCCAGGCCTCAAGTCCGATTCCATCGGAGCGGCGGCGACCTTCCCGGGTCGCCGCCGTTCTCACTTGTATGGCCGCCCGGAGCGGCAAGACCGGCGCGTGTTTGGGCCGAAACGGGGCCGCCTTCCCCGCCCAGACGTCGCTTCGCAGGATGTTTTTCCTTACCTGCCGCATCGGGTTGCGCGTGCGGCAAGGCGGCGACTATAAACCGCGCGACCCGCGCCTGCGGGACCCTTTCCCCGCATCCGCGAGACCCCAATAGCGCGATGAATATTCACGAGCACCAGGCCAAGGCCGTTCTGGCCGAATTCGGCGTCCCCGTTCCGCGCGGCTTCGCCGCCTTCACCCCCGAAGAAGCCCAAAAGGCCGCCGAGACGCTCGGCACGCCCGTCTTCGTCGTGAAGAGCCAGATCCACGCCGGCGGGCGCGGCAAGGGCAAGTTCGAAGGGCTGGCCCCCGACGCCAAGGGCGGCGTCCGCGTGGTCAAGTCGGTCGCCGAGGTCCGCAGCAACGCCGAGGAAATGCTCGGCCGCGTGCTGGTGACCCACCAGACCGGTCCCAAGGGCAAGCAGGTCAACCGGCTCTACATCGAAGAGGGCGCGGCCATCGCCAAGGAATTCTACCTCTCGCTGCTGGTCGACCGGCAGTCGAGCATGGTCTCGGTGGTCGCCTCGACCGAAGGCGGCATGGACATCGAGGAGGTCGCCCACGACACTCCCGAGAAGATCCACACCTTCTCCATCGACCCCGCCACCGGCGTCTGGCCGACGCACCAGCGCGCGCTGGCCAAGGCCCTCGGCCTGACCGGCGGTCTGGCCAAGGAAGCGGCGACGCTGCTGACCCAGCTCTATACGGCGTTCCTGGCCAAGGACATGGCGATGCTGGAGGTGAACCCCCTCATCGTCACCGCCGACGACCACCTGCGCGTTCTTGACGCCAAGGTCTCGTTCGACGGCAACAGCCTCTACCGCCATCCGGACATCAAGGCCCTGCGCGACGAGACCGAGGAAGACTCCAAGGAAATCGAAGCCAGCAAGCATGACCTCGCCTACATCGCCCTCGACGGCGAAATCGGCTGCATGGTCAACGGCGCGGGCCTGGCCATGGCGACCATGGACATCATCAAGCTGTACGGCGCCGAGCCGGCCAACTTCCTCGATGTCGGCGGCGGCGCCTCCAAGGAAAAGGTCATCGCGGCCTTCAAGATCATCACGGCCGATCCGGCAGTGAAGGGCATCCTGGTCAACATCTTCGGCGGCATCATGCGCTGCGACATCATCGCCGAGGGCGTGGTGGCCGCGGTCAAGGAAGTTGGCCTCCAGGTCCCGCTGGTCGTCCGCCTCGAAGGCACCAATGTCGAGCTGGGCAAGAAAATCATCAACGAAAGCGGCCTGAACGTCATCGCCGCCAACGATCTGTCGGACGGCGCGGAGAAGATTGTCGCCGCCGTGAAGGGTGCTCGCTAGATGTCGGTTCTCATCGGTTCCAACACCAAGGTCATCTGCCAGGGCGTCACCGGCGCCCAGGGCACCTTCCACACGGAACAGGCCATCGCCTACGGCACCAAGATGGTCGGCGGCGTGACGCCGGGCAAGGGCGGCACGGTTCATGTCGGCCTGCCGATGTTCGACACGGTCGGCGAGGCCAGGGACGCCACCGGCGCCGACGCCTCGGTGATCTATGTCCCGCCGCCCTTCGCGGCCGACGCCATCCTGGAAGCGATCGGCGCGGAGATCGGCCTGATCGTCTGCATCACCGAGGGCATCCCGGTGCTCGACATGGTCAAGGTCAAGAAGGCCCTCGCCGGCAGCAAGTCGCGCCTCATCGGCCCGAACTGCCCGGGCGTGCTGACGCCGGGCGAGTGCAAGATCGGCATCATGCCGGGCGGCATCTTCTCAAAGGGCTCGGTCGGCGTGGTCTCGCGCTCCGGCACCCTGACCTATGAAGCGGTGTTCCAGACGACCAACGCCGGCCTCGGCCAGACGACAGCCGTCGGCATCGGCGGCGACCCGGTCAAGGGCACCGAATTCATCGACGTGCTCGAGCTGTTCCTCGCCGACGAGGCCACCAAGTCGATCGTCATGATCGGCGAGATCGGCGGCGCGGCGGAAGAAGACGCGGCCCAGTTCCTGATCGACGAAGCCAAACGCGGCCGCAAGAAGCCGATGGTTGGCTTTATCGCCGGTCGCACCGCCCCTCCGGGCCGTCACATGGGCCACGCCGGCGCCATCGTGTCGGGCGGCAAGGGCGGCGCCGAGGACAAGATCGCGGCCATGGAGGCGGCGGGCATCCGCGTGTCGCCCTCGCCCGCGCGGCTCGGCGAGACGCTGCTGGAAGTCCTCAAGGGCTAAACTTCCGGTGACGCTCCCCACCCTTGTGGGGCGCTGCCAGGCGGAGCCTGACTGAGGGGAGTCGGCGCACGGACTCCCCTCCACCGCGCTCCGCGCGGTCCCCCTCCCCACATCGTGGGGAGGAAATCTGTGCACCGCGCCGAAAAAACACCCCTCACGGGAATTTCGCGGGTCCCCGCGGAGTTAACAGAGACTATATACCCCCGCAGATACACAGCCCTTACCCCGGGGGCTGAAGGCGCGAGACCGATGGCGGACGACGCAGGCATCATCAATCAGGTTCTGACCGAAACCTCCTTCCTGTACGGCGGCAACGCCGCCTTCGTGGAAGATCTCCATGCCCGCTGGGCGGAAGATCCGAGCTCCGTCGACGTCTCCTGGCAGGCTTTTTTCGCGTCGCTCGCCGACCGTGACGAGGCCATCAAGGCCGCCGCCGCCAAACCCTCCTGGACCAGCAATCAGGCGCCCGCCGCGCGACCCGACTGGCTGTCGGCCCTCGACGGTCTGTGGCCGGCGGTCGAGGCCAAGCTCGGCAAGACGATCGAGGCCCGCGCCCCCGCCGCGCCGGCGGCTGATGTCCGCGCCGCCACGCTGGATTCCCTGCGCGCCATCATGATGATCCGGAACTACCGGATGCGCGGCCATCTGCGCGCCAATCTCGATCCGCTGGGTATCGCCATGCCGCCGGGCGACGCCACCGAGCTGGACCCGACGACCTACGGCTTCACCGAGGCCGACTACGATCGCCCGATCTTCCTCGACTACGTCCTGGGCCTCGAGACCGCGACCCTGCGCGAGATCCTCGCCATCGTTCGCCGCACCTACTGCGGCGCGGTCGGCGTGCAGTACATGCACATCTCCAATCCGCAGGAGAAGGGCTGGCTGCAGGAGCGCATCGAGGGCCGCGACAAGGAAATCGTCTTCACGCCCCAGGGCAAGGTGGCGATCCTCAAGAAGCTGATGGAGGCCGAGGGCTTCGAGAAGTTCCTCCACCGCCGGTTCCCGGGCACCAAGCGTTTCGGCCTGGACGGCGCCGAGGCCTGCATTCCGGCGCTGGAGCAGATTATCAAGCGCGGCGGCGCGCTGGGCGTGAAGGACATCGTGCTGGGCATGCCGCACCGCGGCCGCCTGAACGTCCTGGCCGCCGTGATGGGCAAGCCCTACCACGTCATTTTCCACGAGTTCCAGGGCGGCACGTCCCTGCCGTCGGACATCGAGGGCTCGGGCGACGTCAAGTATCACATGGGCGCCTCGTCGGACCGGTCGTTCGACGACAACAACGTCCACCTGTCGCTGACGGCCAACCCAAGCCACCTCGAGATCGTCAATCCGGTGGTGCTGGGCAAGGCCCGCGCGAAACAGGCCTTCACCCTGCGCGAGACCCCGGACGCCGGACGCACGCATGTGCTGCCGCTGCTGCTCCATGGCGACGCGGCCTTCGCCGGCCAGGGCGTGGTCGCGGAGTGTTTCGCCATCTCCGGCGTGAAGGGGTTCCGCGTCGGTGGAACGATCCACTTCATCGTCAACAACCAGATCGGCTTCACCACTGCGCCGCTCTATTCGCGCACCAGCCCCTATCCGTCGGATGTCGCGCTGATGGTCGAGGCGCCGATTTTCCACGTCAACGGCGACGATCCCGAGGCCGTGGTCTACGCCGCCAAGGTGGCCACCGAATACCGTCAGCAGTTCGGCAAGGACGTCGTGGTCGATATGTTCTGCTACCGGCGGTTCGGTCACAACGAAGGCGACGATCCGACCATGACGTCGCCCCTGATGTACGCCAAGATCAAGGACCACCCGTCGACCCGCGAACTCTATTCGCGCCGGCTGCTGGCCGAAGGCGTCGTCACCCAGGCCGACATCGACGGCTGGATCGCCGAGTTCGACACCTTCCTCGACAACGAGTTCGAGGCCGGCAAGACCTATCACGCCAACAAGGCCGACTGGCTCGACGGCAAGTGGTCCGGGCTCGGCCAGGCGACTGACGAGGAGCGCCGCGGCTCGACCGAGGTGGACGAGCAGAAACTGCGGGATCTCGGCGCGCGGATCACGGCGATGCCCGAGACCCTCAATGTGCACAAGACCGTCCGCCGGGTGATCGAGGGCCGCCGCGCGGCCATCGAGGCCGGCGAAGGCATCGACTGGGGCACGGCCGAGCACCTGGCCTTCGCGACACTGCTCGATGAGGGCTTCCCCGTCCGTCTGTCCGGCCAGGACAGCGTCCGCGGCACCTTCACCCAGCGCCACTGCGACCTGATCGACCAGTCGACCGAGGAACACTACACCCCCCTCAACAACCTGCGTCCCGGCCAGGCCAATTTCGAGGTCATCGACTCGGCCCTGTCGGAAGAGGCGGTGCTGGGCTTCGAGTACGGCTTCAGCCTGGCCGACCCCAACACCCTGACGCTGTGGGAAGCCCAGTTCGGCGACTTCGTGAACGGCGCCCAGGTGGTCATCGACCAGTTCATCAGCTCGGGCGAGCGCAAGTGGCTGCGGATGAGCGGCCTGGTGATGCTGCTGCCGCACGGCTACGAGGGCCAGGGTCCGGAGCACAGCTCCGCCCGCCTCGAGCGCTTCCTGCAGTCCTGCGCCGAGGACAACATGCAGGTGCTCAACTGCTCGACGCCGGCCAACTACTTCCACGCCCTGCGCCGGCAGGTGCACCGCGAATTCCGCAAGCCGCTGGTGGTCATGACCCCCAAGAGCCTGCTGCGTCACAAGAAGGCGGTCAGCAATCTGGCGGACCTGGCGGCGGGATCGTCCTTCCATCGGGTGATGGTCGACGGGGCCGAGGCTGGTTGTGACGTCGGCGGGATCACGCTCAAGCCGGACGATGCGATCACCCGGGTGATCGCCTGCTCGGGCAAGGTCTACTTCGACCTGATCGAGGCCCGGGCCAAGACCGGCCGCGACGATGTCTACATTCTCCGGCTGGAGCAATTCTATCCCTGGCCGATGAAGTCGGTCATGCAGGTGATGGCCCGCTTCGCCAATGCCGAGCTGGTCTGGTGCCAGGAAGAACCCAAGAACATGGGCGGCTGGACCTTCGTCGACCCCTGGCTGGAGCTGACCCTGGATCGCATGTCGATCAAGGCCAAGCGCGCCCGCTACGTCGGTCGCCCCGCCTCCGCCTCGACCGCCGCCGGCCAGATGAGCCGGCACCAGCGGGAACTTGAGACGTTCCTCTCTGAAGCCTTCGCCTGACGCCGCCCGCCCGCCCCGACTGACCTGCACGAGATACGAAAGACCTGACCATGGCCGACATCATGACTCCCGCCCTGGGCGAATCCGTCACGGAAGCAACGGTGGCCCGCTGGACGAAGAAGCCCGGCGACGCGGTCAGAAAGGACGAGATTCTCGTCGAGCTTGAAACCGACAAGGTCAGCCTGGAAGTCGCCTCGCCGACGGACGGCGTGCTGGAATCGATCGCCGCGCCCGACGGCGAGACCGTGGTCCCTGGCGCCCTGCTCGGCAGGGTGCAGGAGGGCGCCGCCGCCAAGGCAGCTCCTGTTCCGGCCACCGCCGCTGCACCGGCCGGCGAAGCCCAGCCCGAGGCGACCAAAGGCAAGGAAGCGCCGCACAGCGGACCTGTTCCTGACTTGGCTGCGCCGCTCGCCCCGTCAGTCCAGCGTATCGTCACCGAGACCGGCCTGGACCCCGCCGCCGTGGCCGGCACGGGCAAGGACGGCCGCATCACCAAGGGCGACGCCCTGGCCGCGCTGGAGGCCCGCGCCGCCGCCCCTGCTCCGGCCGCGGCGCCCGCAGCGCCCCGCGCCCTGCATGAGCGGGAGGAGCGGGTGAAGATGACGCGCCTGCGCCAGACCATCGCGCGCCGGCTGAAGGAAGCCCAGAACAACGCGGCCATGCTGACGACCTTCAACGAGGTCGACATGAGCGCGGTCATGGCCCTGCGCAATCAGTACAAGGACAGCTTCGAGAAGAAGCACGGCGTGAAGCTGGGCTTCATGAGCTTCTTCGTGAAGGCCTGCGTCGCGGCGCTCCAGGCGGTGCCGGACGTCAACGCCGAGATCGACGGCACGGACATCGTCTACAAGAACCACTACGACATCGGCATCGCCGTCGGCACCGAGAAGGGCCTGGTGGTCCCGGTTGTCCGCGACGCCGAGGCGATGGGTCTGGCGCAGATCGAGAAAGCCATCGGCGCCCTCGGCAAGAAGGCCCGCGACGGCCATCTGGCCATCGAGGACATGCAGGGCGGCACCTTCTCGATCACCAACGGCGGCATCTACGGTTCGCTGATGTCGACCCCGATCCTCAACGCGCCGCAGTCGGGCATCCTGGGCATGCACGCCATCAAGGACCGGGCGATGGTCGTGAACGGCCAGGTCGTGGTCCGCCCGATGATGTACCTCGCCCTCAGCTACGACCACCGCGTCGTCGACGGCCAGGGCGCGGTGACCTTCCTGGTCAAGGTCAAGGAAGCCATCGAGGACCCGCAACGCCTGTTGCTGGACGTGTGATCCCGCGCCATGCTCTCCGCTGAAAGCGGGGTGGCATGGCTCTGGTCGAGGTCCAACGGTTCGCGTCGCTGCCTGAGGCGCATATCGCCGCCGGCATGCTGCGCTCGGCCGGGATCGACGCGACCGTCTGCGACACTCACTACGGCGCTGTCTTCTGGATGGAGCAACTGGCTCTGGGCGGCTTCCGGCTGACCGCGCCCGAGGGCGACGTCCAGGACGCTCGCGCCATGCTGCGTCACAACGCCCGGACGCCGGAGCCCGATGACGAGCCTCCGATGGAGACGCCGCCCGCGCGCATGGCGCTGGCCGCGGTGCTGTTCCTGGTCGGCGGCGCGGCCGCCAGCTACCTGGCTCTGGCGCGCAAACGGTCCGGCTCACTGATCGGCGAATCCTCGACGGGCGCGCTGCTCGCCTTCGGCATTGTGCTTTTGGTGGTCGGCGGCGGCGCGGTGCTGTTCGTCGCGCTCAACCTGCTGATTCTCGATCCACCGTAGTCGCCAGAATGAGGGGGTCATCTTGAACCAGAACAACCCGATCATCGACGGACCGCCCCCGGGAAACTGGCAGCGTGTTGTCGACGCCTGGCGCGCGATGGCCGCGCGGTTCCGCCGCGCCGATCCAGCACGCCCCGGACCGAAGGCGCGAACGAGTCGCGCGAAGGCGCCGCCCGAGGAGGAGGCCACCGTCGCCGCGATCAAGGCCTTCGAGCAGATTCACGGCAAGCCGATGCTCTGGATGGCGCCGTTCTTCCTGGCGTTCGCCTTCGTCTTCGCCTGGCCGCACGCCGCGAAGGTCCTGTCGCCCGAGGCGCCGAGAGCCGTGATCGATAGTCTGGTCGCGCGTCTGCCGGAGGTGCTGTCGCCCCTGTCGCCGATGATGGCCGGCTGGCTCTGGCTGCCGTGGTTCGTCGCCCTGCCGGCCCTGCTGATGCGCCTGCGCGCGGCCTGGACGACCCGCAGCGCCATCATGGACGCGGTGGGCTGGTCCATGGCGGCCCTCGTAGTCGAGGGCGGGGCCTGGCTCTATTTCGGCCGCAAGGCGCTGGAAACCGCGAGCGCGGCCGAGCGCACCGGCGCCTGGCAACTGCTTGCGGCGGAGTTCATCTTCCTGTTCCTGGTGGCGACCATTCTGGGGCCACATACGCCCAGGCCGCGCTACTTCAACCAGCATATGAGATGAGCATGCAGCGCCCCCCGCAGGACCCGCTGATCTCTGGCCCGCCCAGGTGGCGCTGGCCGTGGGGTCGGGGGCGCGATGTCGAGATCGGGGCGCTCACGCCCCGCCCGGCGGCCACCCTGGAGTCACCGACGCCTGGAGCGCCGAAGGCGGCGCGCCCGCAGCAGATCGGCGTCGAGACGCCCGGGCCGGCGGGCTGGAAGGTGTTCCTCGTCCGTCTCGCGCTCGGTACGGCCGTCTTCTATCACCTCGCACCCCAGATCGGCCGGGTCGTCGGCCCCGGAAACGCGCGAAGCCTATTGACCTTTGTCGGCGAGCGAATGCCGCTGGTGCTGGAGGTCGATATCGGTCGCTGGTTCGCCCTGGGCGCCTCCGGCTGGCTCTGGCAGCCGCTGCTGGCTGGTATGGCCGGGGTTATCCTTCGGATCGTGGCCTACAACGGCGCCCGCCGAAATCCGCAGGGCGCGATCTGGATCGCCGCCACGGCCCTCGCCATCGACGCGGCGACCTGGGTCTTCATGGGCATGAGGTTGTCCGGCGACGCCTGGTCCCCGGCTGAAGGCGCCGCGCTAACCACCCTTCTGAAGGTAGAGGCCGCGGTCCTGTTCGGGCTGTTCTGCCTGCTGGCGGCGACCGGCGGGCAAAAGCCCGGGGGGACGGACGCCCGTATCAACCGGAGCTGACCGAAGGGCCGCCATGAACGACGCGCTTCTCGACGGTTTCGGCTGGTTCGCCCGGGCGGTGGGCCTGTTCTATCTGGTGGGCGGCCTCTTCGCGTTAAGGGCCTGGCGGATGAACGCGTTCCTCGATGACGCCATCGCCCGGATCAGCCTCGAGGCGACCGACCCCGCTGAACGCACCCGCGGTCTGGCCATGCTCATCACCAGCGGGCTGACCGCGCTCAGCGGCCTGCTGCTGATCTTCCTGCTGAAGGCGGCCGTCGCGGCATTTCTGCTCAACGCCGCCTCGCAGGCCGCCTACCTCGCCTGGGCGCGCAAGGCCCTGCAGCCGGAGGACGAGTCCGACGTCATCGGACGCCGTCGCACGACCAACGCCTTCATCACCTGGCTGGTCATGACAGGGCTGGTGCTGCTGCTTTTTGAGCGGGGCGTGTTGACCTGACGGGGCGGCGCCTTAAACCGCCTCGCGCAGGGGGCGAGCAGGCCCCATATGTTGTGCGCACAATCAACAGGCGGCTCCACTCATGGCCCAATACGACGTCGTCATCATCGGGGGCGGTCCCGGCGGCTACAATGCGGCGATCCGCGCGGGCCAACTGGGCCTCAAGGTCGCCTGTGTGGAGGGTCGCGAAACCCTCGGCGGCACCTGCCTGAACGTCGGCTGCATGCCGTCCAAGGCCCTGCTGCACGCGTCCGAGCTCTACGCCGCCGCCGCCGGTCCGGAGTTCGCCACCCTGGGCATCGAGGTGAAGCCGAAGCTGAACCTGCCGCAGATGATGGCCCAGAAGACCGAGAGCGTGACGGCCCTGACCAAGGGCATCGAGTTCCTGTTCAAGAAGAACAAGGTCGAGTGGATCAAGGGCTGGGGCCGAATCGACGGGCCCGGCAAGGTCGTCGTGAAGGCCGTCGACGGCGCGGAGACGACGCTGGAGGCGAAGAATATCCTTATCGCCACGGGCTCGGAGCCGACGCCGCTGCCCGGCGTGACGGTCGACAACAAGCGCATCGTCGATTCCACCGGCGCCCTGTCGCTGCCGGAAGTGCCCGGGCACCTCGTCGTGATCGGCGCCGGCGTCATCGGCCTGGAGCTGGGCAGCGTCTGGCGCCGGCTCGGCGCGGAGGTGACGGTGGTCGAGTATCTCGACCGCGTCTGCCCCGGCATGGACGAGGAAACCGCCAAGACCTTCCAGCGCGCGCTGACCAAGCAGGGCTTCAAGTTCCAGCTGGGCCAGAAGGTCACCGGCGCGGTCGCCAGCGCCAGCGGCGTCGAGATCACCATGGAGCCGGTCAAGGGTGGCGAAGCCCAGACCCTGGCCGCCAATTATGTGCTCGTGGCCATCGGCCGTCGGCCCTTCACCGAGGGTCTCGGCCTGGAGACGGTCGGCATCACCCCCGACAAGCGCGGCGTGATCGCCAACGACCACTTCAAGACCGGCGTCGGCGGCGTCTGGGTGGTCGGCGACGTCACCAGCGGCCCGATGCTGGCGCACAAGGCCGAGGACGAGGGCGTCGCCTGTATCGAGCTGATCGCGGGCAAGGCCGGGCACGTGAACTACGACCTGATCCCCGGCGTCATCTACACCGCCCCGGAAGTGGCCACCGTCGGCAAGACCGAGGAGGAGCTCAAGGCCGCGGGCGTCGCCTACAAGGTCGGCAAGTTCCCCTTCACCGCCAACAGCCGCGCCAAGATCAACCATGAGGGCGAGGGCTTCGTGAAGGTGCTGGCGGACGCGAAGACCGACCGCATCCTCGGTGTGCACATGATCGGCCCCAACGTCGGCGACATGATCGCCGAATACTGCGTGGCCATGGAGTTCTCCGCCTCGTCCGAGGACGTCGCCCGCACCTGCCACCCGCACCCCACGCGCTCCGAGGCCCTGCGCCAGGCGGCCATGGGCGTGGAGGGGTGGACGATGCAGGCTTAGGGGCTGCAACCCCGGCCGTCCCGCGCCTGCCGGATGCTGATACGCCCTGAAGGCCTTGATGGAATGGTCCGCTCCGGTCGGGCCCTTGCTCAAGGACCGCTTCGCGGCCGCGCAGCGGCGACCCCGCAGGGGTCGTCCTTGACCAAGGTCCCGCCGGAGCAAGACTGCTCATCAAGACATCAGGACGAATTCCGCCGCGAGATACGCTTGCGTCTCAAGCCCGCGGATGCGCCTTCCCGTAGGCGCTAAGCAGCCCCGCCGCATCCACCGCCGTGTACTTCTGGGTCGTCGACAGCGAGGCGTGTCCCAGCAGCTCCTGGATCGACCTGAGGTCGGCGCCGGCGCCCAGCAGGTGGGTGGCGAAGCTGTGGCGCAGGGCGTGGGGCGTGGCGCGGTCGGAGAGGCCGAGCCGCCCGCGCAGGGACTGCATGGTCGCCTGGACGTGACGCGGGCTCAACGGCCCGCCACGGGCGGCTCTGAAGAGCGGCTCGTCAGGATCGAGCGCGAAGGGCAGGGCGGCCAGGTAGGCGTCGACCGCCTCCCGCACCGCCGGCAGCACCGGCGCGATGCGGGTCTTCGATCCCTTGCCCAGCACCCGCAGGCTCTCTCCCAGCGGCGCGTCCGACCGCTTCAGCGACAGCGCCTCGCTGATCCGCAGGCCGCAGCCCCACAGCAGGGTCAGCACCGCCTCGTCGCGCAGGGCCGCCCAGCCCTCGCGCTCGGGATCACAGGCGGCCTCCTCGATCAGCCCGCGCGCCTGGTCCTCGGTGACGGGACGCGGCGCCGAGGGCCGGACCTTCGGGCCCTTCACCAGCGCCAGCGCCGCATTGGGAACGCCCAGCCGCCGGTCCAGGAAGCCGTGGAACGACCGCACCGCCGACAGCGCCTGCGACACCGAGCGCGCCGACAGCGGCCGCTCCCCGTCCCGTCGATGGGCGAGATAGGCGCGCAGCTCGGCCGCCGTGATTGTTCCGGTGTCCGCGAGCGACAGCGTCTCGCCGCGATGCTGTTCCAGAAAGGCGAGGTAGGGGGAGACGGCGCCCAGATAGGCCTCGATTGTCCGTGGCGAGACCCGGCGCTCGTTGGCCAGATGGCCCAGCCAGGCGGTCATGGCGTCTCGGGCGGTCGTCATCCTTTCCTTCTCCCATGGGGAGAAGGAGGGCCCCACGACCGAAGGGCGTGGGAGGTTGAGGGGGTAAGGCGGCGCGGGCGAAACCCCTCACCCTCCCGCCGGCTGCGCCGTCGGGCCACTCCCTCTCCCTCCGGGAGAGGGAAGCGATTCACAGCACCGGCCATCGCTCGGCTGTCCGTTCCACAACCCGCGCCAGAAACGCCACCAGTTCGGCGCCCATGTCGGCGGTGAAGCCCTTTTCGTCGTGCGAGCCGAACGCCAGCACGCCCTGGCGGCCCGGCTCCCAGATCGCGATCCGGACCATGGCCATGGAGCGCACATGCTCGGCCCGGTCGCCGAACAGCCCGAGCGCCGGCGCATGGAAGCCCATCCGCGCCAGCCGTTGCGGACCCAGAATCAGGTCGGTCTGCCCCTCGACCAACTCGTACCAGCCGGCCGGGGTGCGGCCCGTGCCCTCGATGGCGATGGTCGCGGAGACCAGCCCAAACCGCAGGCTGGCCAGATCATCGACCCGGCGGGCGAGGTCCGAGTGATTGCGGGATTCCAGAATGTCGATGACCGCCGCGTGCGTCTGGGCCTGGGCGGAGAAGTTGGCCCGCGCCATGGCCTCCAGCTTTCGACGGACGGTGGTCTCGCGCTTGTGGGCGGCGCTCACGCGGGCCAGCGCCGCCGGCCCGAAGTCCACCAGATTGGCCGCGTCGACGCGCAGGCCGAGGTCCGCCAGCAACTCGGCGTCGTCGCGGATCAGCTCGGGATGAGATCTCAGCACACGGCGCAGTTCATCCGCCGCCGATTCCGTCTGCCTGGCCGTGCTCATGGTCATCTCCCGGTCTTGCGGGGAGACGCTAGCGCCGACCTCCTACCAATCCGTTCAGAGGATCGACTGCCCGGTCTTCGCCCAGTCGGCCATGAACTGTTCCAGGCCCTTGTCGGTCAGCGGGTGCTTGAACAGCGCCTCGAAGGTGGCCGGCGGGATGGTGGCGCAGTCCGAGCCGGCGATCGCCGCCTCAGCGACATGCGCCGGGGTGCGGATCGAGGCGGCGAGGATCTCGGTGTCGTAGCCGTAGTTGTCGTAGATGGCCCGGATCTCGCGGATCAGCTCCATGCCGTCGGCGCCGTGGTCGTCCAGCCGGCCGATGAAGGGCGAGATGTAGGACGCGCCGGCCTTGGCGGCGAGCAAGGCCTGGGCGGCGGAGAAGCAAAGCGTGACGTTGGTCTGGATGCCCTCGACCGCGAACTCGCTGGTGGCGATCAGGCCGTTGCGGGTCAGCGGCACCTTTACGACCACGTTGGTGGCGATGGCGGCCAGCTTGCGGCCCTCGGCCAGCATGCCCTCGACGTCCATCGCGGCGACTTCGGCGCTGACAGGCCCCTCGACGAGACCGCATATCTCGGCGATGACCTCCGCCATGGGCCGACCGGATTTTGCGATCAGCGTAGGGTTGGTGGTCACGCCGTCCACGAGGCCGGTGGTGGCGAGGTCCTTGAGGACGGCGGTGTCTGTGGTGTCGAGGAAGAGTTGCATGGGCAGGGTTTTAGCGAGCCGGAACGCGGGGCGCCACCCGTGAGCCGAATCGCCGCTGTCCTGTTGCCGATGCCGCTGCCCGAGGCGTTCGACTACGCCGAGCCCGAAGGCATGGCTCTGGCGGTCGGCGACCATGTGGCGGTGCCGCTCGGCCCGCGCACATCGCGCGGCGTGGTGACCAGCCTGCGCGAGAGCGCCGGCGGCAACAGGCCTCTGAAGCCGGTGCTGGAGCGGCTCGACGATCCGCCCCTGCCGGAGGCGACGTTGCGGTTCGTGGAATGGGCGGCGCGCTATTCGGTGGACCTGCCCGGCTGGCCGCTGGCCATGGCGCTGCGCGGGCTGCGCGCGCCGAAGCCCCGGCCGATCAAGCTGCTGGCCGCCACCGGAACGGCGCCGGCCCGGCTGACCCCCGCGCGCGAAAAAGTGCTGGCCGCCGCCGCCGACGGTCCGCTGACCGGTCCGGACCTGGCCGCGAAGGCCGGCGTCGGGGCAGGGGTGGTCAAGGGCCTGCTGGATGAAGGCTGCCTCGAACTCCGGCTGCATATGCCGGAGACCCGCTTTGATGAGCCGGACACGGCCCGGCCCGGTCCAAGCCTCAACGCCAGCCAGGCCGCCGCCGCCGCCGTGCTGTCGGGCATGGTGCGCGAGGGCGGCTTTCAGGCGGCGCTGCTCGACGGGGTGACCGGCTCGGGCAAGACCGAGGTCTATCTGGAGGCGGTCGCCGCCGCGCTGGATGCCGACCCCGCCGCCCAGGTGCTGGTCCTGCTGCCAGAGATCGCCCTGACGCAAGCGGTGATCGCCCGGTTCGAGGACCGCTTCGGCGTCCAGCCGGCGGAGTGGCATTCCGCCGTCCCGCCGCCGCGCCGCCGCCAGGTCTGGGAGGGCGTGGCGACGGGCCGGGCGCGGATCGTCGTCGGCGCCCGCTCGGCGCTGTTCCTGCCCTACCGGTCCTTGCGCCTGATCGTGGTCGATGAGGAACACGACGGCTCCTACAAGCAGGAGGAGGGCTTCATCTACCAGGCCCGCGATCTCGCCGTGGCGCGCGCCAGCCTTGAGAAGTGCGCGGTCGTGCTGGCCTCGGCGACGCCCTCGCTGGAGACGCTGTGGAACGCCGAACAGGGCCGCTACCGCTGGCTGAAGCTGGCGGCGCGGCACGGCGCCTCGGAGCTGCCGGACGTCACCCTGATCGACATGCGCGAGACCCCGCCCGAGCCCGGCCGCTGGCTGTCGCCGCCGCTGATCGAGGCGATGAAGGAGACCTACGGCCGCAGCGAACAGACCCTGCTGTTTCTCAACCGCCGGGGCTATGCGCCGCTGGTCCTGTGCCGCGCCTGCGGCGAGCGGATGAAGGCGCCGGACAGCGACAGCTGGCTGGTCGAGCATCGCTACACCGGCCGGCTCGTCTGTCACCTGACCGGCTTCTCGATGCCCAAGCCCGATCGCTGTCCGCACTGCGGGGCGCAGGACAGCCTCGTCTCCATCGGCCCGGGCGTCGAGCGGGTCGAGGAAGAGGTGCGCCATCTGTTCCCCGAGGCGCGTGTGGCGGTGTTCTCGTCGGACACCGTGTTCGACGCAGACGGCGCGCGGTCGATCGTCAAGGCGATGACCGACGGCGAGATCGATGTGCTGGTCGCCACCCAGGCGGCGGCCAAGGGGCACGACTTTCCGATGCTGACCCTGGTGGGGGTGGTCGACGCGGACCTCGGCCTGCGCGGCGGCGATTTGCGGGCCGGAGAGCGGACCTTCCAGTTGCTGGCCCAGGCCAGTGGCCGGGCCGGGCGTCGCGACCGCCCCGGCCGGGCGATGCTGCAGACCTACGCCCCTGACCATGCCGTCATGCAGGCGCTGGCGGCGCAGGACCGGGACGCCTTCCTTGAGGCGGAGATGACCGGCCGTGAACTGGCCGGCCTGCCGCCGTTCGGCCGGCTGGCGGCGGTCATCTGCTCAGGGCCCGATCCTGTGGCGCTGGACGCCTATGTCCGCACTCTGGCGGCGGCGGCGCCCAATACCGACGGGGTGGACATCTACGGCCCCGCCGACGCGCCGCTGGCGATGGTCCGCGGCCGGCGGCGCAAGCGGTTCCTGGTGAGGGCGGACCGGACGGTCGACCTGCAGGGCTTCCTCGCCGCCTGGCGCGCCCGCGCCCGCCCGCCGGGGTCGGTGCGCGTGGCGATCGACGTGGACCCGTACAGCTTTCTGTAGGGGACATGTACCGCCTTCGGTACGTGTCCCCCATCGAGCGGCTGCGGGTTTAGGGGACACATACCGCAGGTACATGTCCCCGCGCGGCTAGTGCTTCGTCTCGTCCGCCAGGGCCTTCTTCTCCCGGCTCTTGCGGGCGACCATGTTGAGGCCCTCCACCAGGCCGGAGAAGGCCATGGCCGCGTAGATGTAGCCCTTGGGCACATGCACGCCGAAGCCGTCGGCGATCAGCACCGCCCCGATCATCAGCAGGAAGCCCAGGGCCAGCATCACCACGGTCGGATTGTTGTGGATGAAGTTGGCCAGCGGATCGGCGGCCAGCAGCATCACCATCACGGCGATGATCACCGCGACCACCATCACCGGCACATGTTCGGTCATGCCCACGGCGGTCAGGATCGAGTCGACCGAGAAGACCAGGTCCAGCAGGAGGATCTGGACGATGGCGGCGCTGAAGTTGGAGATGACCACGTTCTTGGTGTCCAGCACGTCGCCGGTCGGCGCCGGGTCGACGGTGTGGTGGATCTCCTTTGTCGCCTTCCACAGCAGGAACAGGCCGCCGGAGATGAGGATCAGGTCACGCCAGGAGAAGGCCGTGTCGAAGCCCGGCTCACCGTGCTCGCCCACCGGCCCGGTGATGCCGAGGTCGAAGATCGGCGTCTTGAGGCTGACGATCCAGGCAATCGAGAACAGCAGGCCGATGCGCATGATCAGGGCCAGCGAGATGCCGATCCGGCGCGCCTTCTGGCGCTGCTCGACCGGCAGTTTGTTCGACAGGATCGAGATGAAGACCAGATTGTCGATCCCGAGCACGATCTCCATGACCACCAGGGTGACCAGGGCCGCCCAGACTGCGGGGTCGGCGGCGAGCTGAAGCAGGCTGTCCATGCGGCGTCGGGCCTTTCACGACTGGTGAACCGAATGGAGCTTACATAGCCCGACACGCGTCTGGATGAACCGGCTTTCGCTGATTTTTCCCGCCGCTTCCCATGAGGCGCCGTTCCGGGCAGGGCCCGCCGGCGCGAGAAGACAGGACCCGGCCATGCAGGACGCCGCCAATATCCGGCCTCTGACCTCGTTGCGCTTCTTCGCGGCGCTGTGGGTCGTGCTCTTCCACTACTGGCCAAAGCTCGATGTGGCCGTAACCCCGACGCTGGTCGAGAAGGGCTATCTGGGGGTCGAGCTGTTCTTCGTGCTGAGCGGCTTCATCCTCTGCCACGTCTATCTGACCGCCTTCGGGGAGGAGCGGTTCAAGTACGGGTCCTTCCTCTGGAACCGGCTTGCGCGGGTCTATCCGCTGCATCTGGCCACCCTGCTGGGGATGATCGCCCTCGGGGTTGTGGCGGGCCTGGCCGGGATCTCGGTCGATGCCGGCATCCTGCGGTGGGACGCGCTGCCGGCGAACCTGCTGCTGCTCCAGGCCTGGGGCCTGGCGCCGGAGGCGGCTTTCAACCATCCGTCCTGGTCGATCTCGGCGGAGTGGTTCGCCTACCTGACCTTCCCGGCCTTCGCCTTCGTCGCCTGGCGGCTGCGCAACCGGCCATGGCTGCTGGCAGCCGGGACCCTGGCGGCGATCGCCACCCTCTATCCCGTGTTCCAGGCCCTGACCGGCCAGTCGCTGACCCAGGCCACCATCGCCTGGGGCGCGCTGCGAATCGTTCCCTGCTTCGCTCTGGGCTGCGCCATGCACAGTCTGTGGCGGTCCGGCGTCGTGCGCGGCGTCCGGATGGCGGCCATCGGCGCCCTTTTTTCAGGCGCCGCGTTGCTCGCCTCGGCCATCATGGGCGCTCCTGACATGGTTACGCTGGCCACGTTCGGGGCCCTGATCCTGAGCCTCGCGGGTCTCGCGCAGCACGGATCGACTTTCGGATCACAGGGCGTCTTCGTGTATCTGGGCGAGATAAGCTACTCAACCTACATGATCTGCGTGCCGTGGAAGATCATCTTCGTGAATGCTGCCGCACGAGTTCTGAATTTAACGGACGAAAAGCTGCCTATGTGGGTGTGGCTGATCTTCATCACTGCCCTGGTTCCACTGTCGGCGGCATCGTATCATCTGATCGAGAAACCGGCCCGCGAACGCATGAAGCTCATGGCTGACTCATGGCGTTCGCGACGCGCTGTCGCAGCCTGATGCTGAAAAGACTCTTTTCATTCGGGCGTGAGATGGTTATCCCCTCACTTCCAGTGACGGGGGAGATCTCCTGAATGCGCCAACGAACCAAAACCTACCTTGGTTCCCTGGCCGCTGCAGTGATGCTCAGCCTGACGCCTTCGGCGAATGCTCTGGCTGACATCTACTGGCAGTGTGTGCCTTTCGCCCGACTCCTGTCGGGCATACAGATCTATGGCGACGCCAGAACCTGGTGGGGCCAGGCCTCCGGCAAGTATGAGACCGGCCGTACGCCCCAGACCGGGGCGGTGCTGACGTTTGTCCCGACGTCCAGGATGCAGCTGGGCCATGTCGCCGTCGTCAGCCGGCTGGTGACGGACCGCGTTATCCAGATCACCCACGCCAACTGGTCCCGCATCGGCGGCGCCCGCGGCCAGATCGAAACCGACGTCACCGTCATCGACGTGTCGCCGGTGGGCGACTGGAGCATGGTCAAGGTCTGGTACGACCCGATCCGCGACCTGGGCACCTCGGTCTATCCGACCTACGGCTTCATCTATCAGAACCGCCAGGCCGTGCAGCTGGCCCAGACCGACCCGCGCTACTGGAGCGCCCAGGGCGTGACCATGGCGCGCTCCGCCGCGAACCAGACCGCCTCGACGGTCGGCCCGATCCCGTCCCCGCTGGGCGTGATCAACCAGGCCGCGGACGCGACCGACCGGATCGCCGCGCTGATTTCCGCGGCCATCGGCCAGACCCCGGCCCAGGACCCTGCCGACGACTGATCGCCGCTGTGGTTGACGCTGACCGGCCGCCGCGCCATTCCGGGGGCGGACCGGAGACGATACGTCCATGCTCAGAGTGCTTCGCTGTGGCGGGGGCGGGCTCACGCCCATTGAGGCCGGCCCTGACTGGGTCCTGCCTGACGACGTCGCCTGGATCGATCTGACCGACCCCGACAAGGCCGAAGAGCTGGTCGCCGAAGCCGGGCTCGGCGTGCTGCTGCCGACCGCCGAGGAAATGGCCGAGATCGAGGTCTCCTCCCGGCTGTACCAGGAGGACGGCGGCACCTTCATGACCGCCTTCTTGCTGGTTGGCGCCGACGGTGATGACCCGGCGCTGGCTCCGGTGACCTTCGTGCTGGCCAAGGGGCGGCTGATCACCATCCGCTACGTCGAGCCGCGCGCGTTCGTTGCCTATGCGGCCCAGGCCGAGCGCGACGCCGACTTCTGTCGGAGCGGGGTCGATGCCTTCCTCGGCCTGCTGGACGCCATCATCGACCGGATCGCCGACATCCTTGAAAAAACCTCCGCCGAGGTGGACGTGACCTCCGGCGAGATCTTCCGGCCGGCGCGAAAGGTCGGCTTCAAGCCGCTCCTGCGCCAGTTGGGCCGATCGCAGTCGATCGCCGCCAAGGCCCGCAGCAGCCTGGTCAGCCTGTCGCGCCTGCTGTCGTTCGCCGCCCTGTCCGACGAAATCGCCGACAGCAAGGATTACCGTGAGCGCCTGCGCTCCCTGCAGCGGGACGCCCAGTCCCTGACCGGCCATTCCGCCTATGTGACGGAGAACGTGACCTTCCTGCTCGATTCCGCCGTCGGCCTGATCAACACCGACCAGAACGAGATCATGAAGGTGTTTTCGGTCTGGGCCGTGATCCTGATGCCGCCGACGCTGATCGGCTCGATCTACGGCATGAACTTCAGGCACATGCCGGAACTGGGCTGGGTCGGCGGCTACCCGCTCGCCCTGGTGCTGATGCTCGTGACGATGCTGGTTCCGATCTGGTGGTTCAGGCGCAAGGGCTGGCTCTGACCGCCGCTTACCGGTGGGAAACAACCCTTCTTTAAGTCGCTGCGGACCATGCTTCCGGATTCTCTGAATCAGGTCCTGAATGTCCGCCGCGCCCAGCATCATCCGCCCGCTCGACTACAGCGCCGTCAAGGCTGTGATCGAAGCGCACGGCCGGTATCTGAGCGGCCGGAGCGGCGGCAAGCGCGCCAACCTGACCTATGTCGACCTGTCGAACATGTCGCTGTCCGGCGTCGATCTGGGCGATGCTGACCTGACCGGCGCCCGGCTGGCCGGCGCCAGCCTGCACGGCGCCAGTCTCAAGCGCGCGATCCTGTTCGGCTGCGACCTGCGGGAAGCGGACCTGCGCACCTGTGACCTCAGCCAGGCAGACCTGCGCGGCGCCTGCCTGCGCGGGGCCAATCTTGCCGGCGCCAACCTGGCCGGGTGCGACCTGCGCGAGGGCAGCATCGCGCTCCAGGGCAATGGCCAGAGCTTCAGGATCCTCAAGCACGAGCGCAAGCCGGGCGAGCTGGACTATGCGGTGCTGCAGGGCGCGAACCTGGCCGGAGCCCAGATGACCGGCGCCCATGCGATCAGCGCCGACTTTACCGAGGCGGACCTCACCGGAGCCTGCCTCAACGGTGCCAAGCTGATGAACGCGGTCCTCGACGGCGCCGACCTGTCCAACGCCGACGTCTTCCACGCCGACTTTTCCGGCGCGACGATGAAGGACGCGGTGGTCTCGGGCGTGCGGCTCGACGACGCCAGCTTCGAACGGGTCGATCTCAGCGAGGTGCTGCGCGCGCCGCCGCCGATCGTCTACGTCGATGACCGTCCGCTCGGCGACCTGATCAGCGACCATGAACGCTTCTGCAAGTCGGACGGCGCGGAGGGCGAGGTGATGAAGGTCTCGCGCGTCGACTTCCGGCCGCTCAAGCAACTGCGTCGCCGTATGCTGACCGGCATGGCGGCGCCGAGGTCGGTGTTCTTCGGCCTGAACATGGAGGGCGCCGAGCTCCAGGGCTGCGACCTCAGCGGCGCGGACCTGCGCGGGGTGGTCCTCAAGGACGCGGACCTGCGCGGCGCCAAGCTGATCGGGACCAAGCTGAACAAGGCCGACCTGCGTGGGGCGAAACTCGGCCCGCTGATGATCGCCGAGGGCCGCTTCATCCGCACAGACCTGACGCGCGCCGTGCTCAAGGGCGCCGACCTGCGCGACTGCCACGCGCGCCGCGCGCGCTTCCTCGAAGCCGAACTGCAGGGCGTGAAGTTCGACGGCGCCGACCTCGCCGAGGCGGAGCTGGAGACCTGAAGAAGACCGATCCTCCCCACGCAGTGGGGAGGGGGACCGCCGGAGGCGGTGGAGGGGAGTCCGTGCACGGCAACACCCCTCAGTCACGCTCCGCGCGACAGCTCCCCACAAGAGTGGGGAGCATCATTCTCGGCGGCTACAGACCCTTCCTGAGCGGCAGCAGGTCCGGGAAGACCGGCTCGCGGCCTTCCTGCTTCGCCACAAAGGTCTCGGCCATGTGCGGGCCGGAGAACATGCCGGTCTGCCAAACGGCGATATAGTCCAAGCCGTCCTTGATGGTGTGGTCGCGGGCGTAGTTGATCATCACCTTGCTGCCGGCCACGGCCAGCGGCGACTTGGAGGCGATCTCGCGCGCGGTGGCCAGGGCGTGGGCGACGACCGCCTCGTGGCTGTCGAACACCTCGTTGACCAGGCCGATCTCCTTCGCCCGTTGCGCCGGCAGGCGACGGCCGGTGTAGGCCAGTTCGCGCACCCAGCCCTCGGGGATCAGCTTGCACAGGCGCGGGAAGGTGCCGACATCGGCGGTCATGCCGATGTTGATCTCCATGATCGTGAAGAAGGCGTCGGCCGTGCAGTAGCGGATGTCGCAGGCGCTGGTGAAATCGACGGCGCCGCCGATGCAGCCGCCCTGGATCGCCGCGATCACCGGCATGCGCGCCTCGTCGAGGCAGCTGAAGGTGTCCTGCAACGCATGCACATGCTTGCGGAAGCTCTCGCCGGCCACGTGCCGGTCAGTCTGGCCGCCGCCCTCGCCGACATTGGCGAACACCTGCAGGTCCATGCCGGCGCAGAAATGTTTGCCGGTCGAAGATATCACGATGCAGCGCGCGCGGGCGTTGTCGTTGATGTCGCGGATGATTGCGGGAAGTTCAGACCAGAACGCCTTGTTCATGGTGTTCATCGCTTCGGGGCGCTTCATCTGGATATGCGCAACCTGATCTTCGATCGAGACGTTGAAGCAGGTCCAGACGGCGGTCTCGGGGGTGTGGGCGTTCATGGTTTCAATCCTCGCAGGCATTGACACATATTCGTGAGATGACGTGGGGAAAGCCAACCCCGGACATTTCGGACGGCGAACGGGGCTAAATGGCTCCGCAACGCCAGATTTCAGACAGGAGCCTATCATGCGCATCGCCCTTACCGCCTCCATCGCGGTTCTGACTTTTGGAGCTCTTCCCGGCGCCGCGAACGCCGGCGTCTTCGGCTGTGACGCCAGTGGCGGCAAGCAGGAAGGCGGCGCTGTCATCGGCGCGATCATCGGCGGGTTCGTCGGCAACCAGGTCGCCAAGCGGGAACGCGGCGCCGGCACGGTCGTCGGCGCGGGCCTCGGGGCCGCGATCGGTTCGTCGATCGGCTGCAAGATGCAGGAGGAGGACCAGCGGCGCGCGGAAGCCGCCCTCGACGAGGCCCTGGCCACCGGCCGCCCGGCCAGCTGGCGCAACCCCAGGTCCGGCGCCTATGGCGAGATCCGCGTGCTGCCGGTCGGCAGCGGCGGCCGCTGGTACGCGCCGGGCAACGTCAACATCCGCGCCACGCCCTCAACCCGGGCGCGGGTCGTCGGTCAGTTGACCGCCGGTGAGATGTTCGACGCCTCTTCGCACAGCTCGACCTGGCTTCGGGTTGACGGCGGCTTCGTTTCGAAATCGGTGGTCCGCGCGGCCTCGCGCGACGGCTGCGAGACCGTCGAGCAGACGGCCTACACGAAGAAGTACGGTCGCGAGACCGAGCGCTATCGCGCCTGTCGCAAGCCGGGCGGCGCCTGGCAGCTGACGAAGATCTGACCGCTATCGACTGACGTCGCGTTATCGGGATAGGCAGGCGGCGATGACTCTCGCCGCCTCGCCCTTTGCCGCCGCGCGCCGCCGCGCAGTCCCTGTCCCCGGCGGCTTGATCGCCGGGTTCGAGTTCGGCCCGCAGGATCGGCCGCTGGACGTGCTGTTCCTGCACGCCAACGGCTTCAACGCCGGGACCTATGCCGACATCCTGGGTCCATTGGCCGCCGATCTGCGCATCCTTGCGGTGGATCAGCGGGGCCATGGCCGCACGACCCTGCCGGCGGATCCGGATGCGCACGACGCCTGGCTGGTGTTCCGCGACGACCTGCTGGCGTTGCTGGAAGCGCTCGGCGAAACGCCGACCGTCCTGGCCGGCCATTCGATGGGCGGAACCGTAAGTCTTCTGGCAGCCGCGCAGCGAGCTGATGCGGCAAAGCGGCTGGTGCTCTTCGATCCCGTCGTGATCACCGCTGACCGCGCCGCCCAGGCCGGGCCGGATGGACTGAAGAACTCGCCGCTGGCGATCGGCGCCCGCCGGCGGCGCGCGACCTTCCCTGATCGGGAGGCGGCGTTCGAGGCCTACAACGGACGCGGCGCCTTTCGCTCCTGGCCCGAAGCCAGCCTGCGCGCCTATCTGGCTGACGGGGTTCTGGAAGGCGAGGACGGCCAGGTCCACCTGTCCTGTCGCCCGGACTGGGAGGCGGCCAACTTCGGCGCCCATCACCACGACACGGTCGGCGCCTTCGCCCGCACCACGATGCCGATTCGCGTCCTCAAGGCCGAGATCGGCTCCACCTGCGGTCTAGATGCGGAACAGACGGGCGCCAATGTGCGGATGGAAACCATCCCCGGAACCAGCCATTTCCTGCCGATGGAGCGCCCCGAGCTGGTGCGGTCGGCGCTGATCGAGGCGGCTGCGGGGGTCTAGAGCGCCAATCCGGCCTTCGCGTGCTTCATCAGTTCCACCCGCGCCGCGTCGCTGATCGGGATGATCTTGCGGGCGTCGAGGTCGAAGGTCACGGCCACCGCCTCGGCGGCGCCCCAGGCCTTTCCGGTCTCGGGGTCGAGCATCCAGTGGATCATCCGCTTGGTGCGGGCGTCGGCGTCCTTCAGGCCCGAGCGGATCTCGATCCGGTCGCCGGCGCGCGGCCAGTCGAACTGGATCAGCCGGTACTCGAGCACCGCGCCGCCGACGCGTTTGGGCGGTTCGGCGGCCCCGCTGACCACGGCTTCGCGGAAGCTGCGGATCAACCGCGGGATGCCGTCCGACACCCTGCCGATGAACAGCTCGGGCCGCATCCGGCCATAAATGTCGCAGTCGAGCGGTGCGATCGCGCCCTGGGCGATACGCACCAGATCCAGCGCGTCGGCCCGGGCCAGACCGGCGGTCGAGACCACGGGCTCAAGCGAGACGCTGCGCGCCATGGCCTGTTCGGGCGTGTCGATGGCCAGGCCCGCCGCCAGGTCGAGCGTACGTTGCGGCCAGGGGAAGGGACGGCCCTCGGCGGGGGTCACATGGGCGACCACCGTCTGGAAGCTGGCGGCCAGGGCGCCGGAGTCCGAATGCCACAGCAGCATCAGCACCCGCGCCTCGTCAGGGCCGATCTCCAGCACGCCGCCAGTCATGTGCAGCGCGACGCCCGCGTGGGCTTCCCGCAGGAAGCGGATGTGCTGCTCGCGGATCATCAGCGTGGAGCCGGCGTGCGCCGCGAAGGCGTGCGGCAGGCCCAGCGCCGCGGCCAGTCCGACCAGCCCCTCGACGGCCTTGGTGACGTAGAAGCGCACATTCATGTGCCCCATCTCGTCGCATTCCCAAGTGTTGACGCCGCCGCGCCAGATCTCGATGCCGTCAGCCATTCGGGTCAGGCCCGGCAATCGGCGCAGAGGCCGTGGGCCTCCACCATGAGGGCGGTCAGGCTGTAGCCCTGGGCTCCGGCCAGTCGCTCGACCTCGTTCGCGACGGTCGGCGCGATCTCGCGCGTCGCGCCGCAGCAGTCGCAGATCAGGAACGCCGCCGCGTGCCCCTCGCCGCCCCCGCCGCAGGCCATGTAGGCATTGAGACTCTCGATCCGGTGGGCCAGCCCGAGCTTCGAGAGGAAATCCAGCGCCCGGTAAACGGTCGGTGGTTTGGCCGGCGCGCCGCCGTCGCCAAAGGCCGCGATCAGGTCATAGGCCTTTACCGGCTGGCCGGCTTTCAGCAGCATCTCAAGCACGCGCCGCCGGGGCGGCGTCAGCCGCTGGCCGGCCGCCTCGCACCGCGTCAGGGCGGCGCTCAGCCCCACCGACAGCGCGTCGCCTTGCAGGCCGCGGTGGTCGTGGTCGTGGTCACAGGCGTGGGAGTGGGCCATCGGGTGAGAGGTAGAGAGCCGGCGCCGCAAGGGCAATCCCTACCGGACCGGGGTCGCCAGCGCCGCAGCTTCGGCGTCACAGCCGGCCGGCGTCCGGGGACGCGTCAGCGCCCGCTCAATTTCACGCCGCGCCGCCGCCACGTCCTCCCGGAATTCCGGTACGCCATGCAGGGCCGCGACCACGGCGGCGGCGTTCTGCCGGCCGGCGGCGACCGAACTGGCGTTGTGCACCCCGCAGACGATTCGGCTGTCGCCGAACGCCCGGGCCCGGGCGAGGATTGCGCTCGACCGCGTCGGGACCAGCTCGGCCATCACAAGGCCGACGGCCCAGCTCCAGGTGGCGTGGCCGGACGGATAATCCGGGCTCCGCGACAGCCGCGCGTCTCTATCGGCGCAGATGTCGTCCTCGTCGAGCAGATAGGGACGCTGGCGGCTGTAGAGCGCCTTGGGTCGGGCGACGGCGCGACTAACGTCGGGGGCCATCTTCAGCAACAATCCGGTCAGTTTCGGTGTCGCCAGCGGATTGAGATCCGCGCCGATCGCGCAGCTCAGGTTCTTCAGGATGTTGCGTTCAGGCAGATCGGCGACGGCCATCTGCCAACGCGGCGTGTCCTTCAGGGCGCGGGTGGCGCGGAAGATCGTCCGGTCGGCCTCCGCCTCCGGCGAGCCGGCTTCCGGCGGCGGCGCCAGGACGGTGATGGTGTCCAGGGCCTCCGGCGTCAGATACCCCTTCCACGGCAATCGCGCGGACGCAGCGCCGGCGGCGAGCACGACGAGGAGGCCGGTGAGGGTCAGCGCCGCAATGCGCCCGCTGGTCATGCCGCGAACCCGGCTCAAGCCCGCTTCATCCCCCAGATCACCTGCACCTGGGACATGCCGGCCTGGGCCGCGACGATCACCTGCAGCAGCCGGCCCGTCGCTTCGTCACTGGCGGCGAACTGCCGGGCGGCGCCCATGTCGGCGTCCAGCTGGACCTCCAGTCCGGCGGCCTTGGCCTTCTGGCGATAGAAGGCCAGCACCTGGTCCGGACTGTCCGGGGTCACGAAGACGGCCATGCCGCCGTTGGTTTTCGCATCACCGATGCCCGTCGCCGTGCTCTTGACCTCTGAACCCGGATAGACGGGCGCGAAGTCCGGCAGGTCGACGGCCGCCGTCGTGGCCGCGGCGGGACCTGCGGCGACCGCGACTGCGCCGTCATCCAGCTTCCCGGCGGTGGCGTCACCGGCTTCGGGCTTTCCACAGGCGGCCAGTGAGAGGGCCAGGACGACCGGGACGAACACGAGACGCAAGGCGGGACCCTCCAACGAAAAACCGCGCGAAGCGGCAAGCCTCGCGCGGTCCTTCAGGATTGGCAATGGGCCGGGTGTCAGGCGAACAGCTTGGCCCAGCGCGGCTTGACCCGGCTCTTCCAGGCGCCGCGGTGATAGGCGTCGGATCCGATCAGCGGCACCACCGTGGTGGCCTCGGCGAAGACCATCTGCTCGTGGGTGGTCTGCACCTTGCCCCAGCTGGCCGCCTCCTTGAGCGTCGAGGACGAGCAGGCGCCGTCCCGCACGTCGGCGACCGTGATCTGCACGGCGTAGCGGTGCATCTCGGCCTCGATGCCGAGAATCTCGGCGCAGACGACGGTGTCCTGGGCGAAGTTCTTGGGCACTCCGCCGCCGACCATGAACAGGCCGGTGACGCCGGCGGCGATCTTGATGTCGGTCAGTTCGCGGAAGTCGGCCACGGCGTCGATCATCAGATAGGGCTGCTTCGCCGCGATCCGCTCCTTCTGGTGCTTGACCAACCCGAAGCCCGCCGAGCTGTCGACGAACGCCGGGCAGAAGATCGGCACGCCCTCTTCGTAGGCGGTCTGGATCAGCGAGCCGGGCTTCTTGGCGTTGCCCTCGCTCAGCCACTTGCCCATCTCCCAGATGAATTCGCGCGAGGAATAGCCGCGCGGCTCCAGCCGGTTGCAGATCTCCAGGATGGTGTGGTCGCAGGCCTGGAGTTCTTCCTCGTCGATGTAGGTGTCGTAGATCCGGTCGATGTAGTTGTCGCGCAGGACGTTGTCGTCGACCTGGCCCGCGGCCTGGTAGTGCTTGAAGCCGAGGGCCTCGAAGAAGTCCATGTCGACGATCGAGGCGCCGGTGGCGACCACCGCGTCGACCATGCCGAACTTCACCATGTCGCGGTACACATGCATGCAGCCGCCGGCGCTGGTCGATCCAGCGAGGATCAGCCAGGGCGAGCAGGCCTTGTCTTCCAGCGCCATGTTGAAGATGTCGGCGGCCCGCGCCATGTCGCGCGAACTGAAGCTCATCTTGCGCATGCCGTCGATGATCGGGCGGGCGTCAAAGCTGGTGATGTCGATGTGCTCGACGGTGTTGGCGAGCAGTTGGGCCTTCGTATTGGGAACGGGAGCGTTCATTGGTCGGGTTTCCCTGATCGTTTGAGCGCCCGTCGTCAAATACCTTGCCTCACCAGGACGGAGCGACCGGTGAAACAAACTCCGCTCACCCCGGCGAATGCCGGGGCCCAGATCCTATAGCGCGGAGATATGTCATCTGGGTCCCGGCATTCGCCGGGATATGCGGAAATTCCTAGCGTCGCCGTTGCTTGCGGACGCCCGCCTTGCCCTTCGGGCGCGACAGGCGGACGACCTTGCGGGCCTGCTCCTCGGCCGTGGTGCGCACGGTCGGGATGGAGCGGGGCGCCAGGCCGTAGAGCGAGGCCATCGGAGCGTCCTCGACTCCGGCGATCTCGTGCTCGCCATAGCCGTTGAAGCCGGTCGACATGGCCACGCCATAGGCGCCCAGCATGCCGATCTCGATGAAGTCGCCCTCGCGCACATCGGCCGGCAGCCAGAACGGGCCCGGCATATGGTCGATGGAATCGCAGGTCGGTCCGTAGAAGCGGAAAGGCTTCAGCTCGGTCGAGGCCGCGCCGTCACGCACCAGCCTGGTCGGGAACGGCCAGCGCGAATGGGTCGCATCGAACAGCGAACCGTACGAGCCGTCATTCAGATAAAGGGCGTCGCCCTTCTTCAGATCGACCCGGCACAACACCGACGACGATTCGGCGACCAGCGCGCGGCCGGGCTCGCACCACAACTCGGTGGTCTCGCTGACCGGCATCTCGTTGAAGCCGCGGTGGATGGCGTCGGCGTACTCGCTCATGTCCGGCGGAACCATGCCCGGATAGACCGAGGGGAAGCCGCCGCCGATATCGACGATGTCGACGATCACGCCGGCGCGGCTGATCGAGCGGCCGACCTGGGCCATCGCCGCCTGATAGGCGGTCGGACGCATGCACTGGCTGCCGACGTGGAAGCTGACGCCCATCAGCCCGTCCTTCACCGCCTGGCGGGTGGCCAGGAGCAGTGACGGCGCCTGGTCCGGCGTGACGCCGAACTTGCCCGACAGGGTGTAGGCCGCGCCATCGGCCGAGACCGCCATGCGCACGATCAGGTTCAGATCCGTGGCCTTGCCGGTGGAATCGAGAATCTTGTCCAGCTCGTCCTGGCAGTCCAGCGAAAAGGTCCGGACGCCGTGGTCGAAATACGCCTGGGTGATCGCCGCGCGGCTCTTCACCGGATGCATGAAGGCCAGCCGCGCGTCCGGGCTCACCGACCGCACCAGCTCGATCTCTCGCAGCGAGGCGACGTCGAATCCGGTGACGCCCGCTTCAACCAGGGTCTCGATGACCCAACGCGAAGGGTTCGCCTTCACCGCATAGAAGACGTCAGCTTTCAGATTGTCCTGGAACCAGCGCGCCGCTACGGCGACGGGGGCATGTCGCACAAGGGCGACAGGCCTTTCCGGCGACCGCTCACGGACCAGGTCCAGGGGGTTATGGTACGTGCGCAATTCACGTAGACCCCTGTAAATTGTTAAACCCAGACCGGCGTTAGCAGCGCAGTTGGACACGGGGTCCGCCGGAAGCGCGCGATGTAAGGTCGCTTTCCCCGGATGTAAAGAACCTTTTGTCGCCCGCCGCGAGCAGGGCGCGTGTCGAATTCGCGCAGCCTGAGGCGCGATCGTGCTTCCCACGGCCTCTCGCGGGGAGATATGCCTGTCAGTCACGAAACTTTCGCATGCCCCTTCCATGAGGGACGGGCATCTGTGTTAGGACTCTTGACGAAAACCAATGACGACAGACGCTGTCCTCTCGATCCGCTCGGTCTCCAAGACCTTTGGTTCCCGCCGCGCGCTCGACGGGGTCACGCTTGACGTCGCCCGCGGCGAGATGGTCGCCCTGATCGGGCCATCCGGCTCAGGCAAGTCGACCCTGCTGCGCTCCGTCGACGGCCTGCAGACCATCGACAATGGCGAGGGGGTCATCGAGGCCTTCGGCGGCAAGGTTCAGGCAAAGGGCCGCCTCAGCGACAAGGTGCGCGACGCGCGCATCCGCATCGGCTTCATCGCCCAGCAGTTCAACCTGGTCGGACGGCTCAGCCTGTTCACCAATGTGGCGCTGGGCTCGCTGGGCCGGATCAGCTTCATGCAGGGTCTGTTCGGCCGCTGGCCGGAGGAGACAAAGGTCGCCGCCATGCAGGCGCTGCACCGGGTGGGCGTCTCCGACTATGCCGGCCAACGCGCCAACACCCTGTCCGGCGGCCAGCAGCAGCGCGGCGCCATCGCCCGCGCCCTGGTTCAGAAGGCCAAGATCATCCTCGCCGACGAGCCGGTCGCCTCGCTCGACCCGGTGTCGGCCCGCAAGGTCATGGATATCCTGCGCGAGCTGAACCAGAAGGACGGGCTGACGGTCATCGTCACCCTGCACCAGGTCGATTACGCCCTGAAATACTGTGACCGCGTTGTGGCGCTGAAGGCCGGCAAGATGGTCTACGACGGCCCGGCCTCCGGCCTGCACAAACCCAAGCTTATCGAAATCTACGGCCCGGAATTCGAAGACGTCTTCTGGGAAGGAGCCCCCGCATGATTCTCCGCCGCTCACTGTTGGCCCTCGGGGCCGTCGCGGCCCTGGCCCTCGCCGGCTGCGGCGAGAAGGCCGCCACCGGCGCCGCCCAGGACACCATCACCTTCTCGATCCTGTCGACGGAGTCGGCCCAGAACATGGAGTCCTACTGGACCCCCATCCTGGTCGACATGGAAAAGCAGACCGGTCTGACGGTGAAGCCGTTCTTCTCGGGCAGCTACAGCGCCCTGATCGAGGCGATGCGCTTCAAGCAGGTCGATCTGGGCTGGTTCTCCAACCAGTCGGGTCTGGAAGCGGTGCGACGTTCGAACGGGGAAGTCTTCGCTCGCACGATCGATGACTCCGGCACCGACGGGTACAAGTCGGTGATCATTGTTCCCGCCAACAGCCCGATCCGCACGGTCGCCGATCTGCTGAAGTGCGACCGCTCCCTGGACTTCGGCATGGGGGACAAGAAGTCGACCTCCGGCACCCTGGCGCCGATGACCTACGTCTTCATTCCGGCGGGCAAGAAGCCCGAGACCTGTTTCAAGACCGTGCTCAGCGCCAGCCACCAGGCCAACCTGTTCGCGGTGGCCAACGGCCGGCTCGACGCGGCGACCAACAATTCCACCGCGATCGCCCTGAACAAGGCGCGCGGCGAAGGCCAGGCCGAGCGCATCCGGGTGATCTGGGAATCGGACACCCTGCCGGAAGACCCGATCGTCTGGCGCAAGGACCTCGATCCCGCGATCAAGGAAAAGCTGCGCCAGTTCTTCCTGACCTACGGCCGGGGCGAGGGCCCCGAGGCGGATCGCCAGCGCGCCAATATGGCCAAGATCAGCATCGGCGGCTTCCTGCCGGCCGACGACAGCCATCTGCTCGTTGTCCGCAAGATGGAGGCCCTCGAAGCGCTGGGTCTCGCCAAGGAAGCGGGCGATCCGGCAAAGGTCGCCGCGGCGCAGAAGGCCTATGACGAGATCCAGGCCGCGCTCGACAAGAAGGCCGCCGCGACGCCGGCGGCCCCCGCGCCGGTCGGGTAGTTTCCATGACCACCGCCGCCACGCCCGCTCTTCAGCCGCCGCGCCGCTCCCTGTCGGCGCAGATGTTCGACCTCGCGCTGTGGGGCGGCATCGCCATCCTGCTGGTTATCAGTTTCGGGCCCGCCGAGATCGGCAAGTTCCCGATGCTGTTCAGCTCCGAGAGCCGCATGGGCGAGTTCATCGCCGGCTTCTTCGCGCCGTTCCGGTTCTGGGACAGCGCCTGGTCGCCGACAGACTTCAGCGGCAAGGACTGGCCGCTCTACATCGGCAAGATGTGGCAGACGATCCAGATGGCTCTCTGGGGCACCGCCCTGGCGATCATCGTGGCCATCCCGTTCGGCCTGCTGGGGGCCAGCAACATCACCCCGGCCTGGATCCAGCAGCCGGTGCGCCGGGTTCTGGACCTGATCCGCTCGATCCCCGACCTCGTGGTCGCCGTCATCTTCATCACCGCCGTGGGCCTTGGTCCGTTCGCCGGCGTCATGGCGATGATGTTCAACACCGGCGGCGTGCTGGCCAAGCTGTTCTCCGAGGCGGTCGAGTCGATCGACAAGGGTCCGGTCGAAGGCGTTCGCGCCACCGGCGCGGGGCGGCTGCACGAGATCGTCTGGGGCGTCATCCCGCAGGTCGCGCCGCTGTGGACCAGCTACGGGCTTTATCGCTTCGAATCGAACAGCCGCGCCGCGACGGTGCTGGGACTGATCGGGGCGGGCGGTATCGGCCAGGTGCTGATCGATTCGACCAACACATTCCGTTACGACGAGACCGGCTGCATCGTGCTGGTGATCGTGGTGGCCGTGTCGGCCATCGACCTGCTGTCACAGACCATCCGCACCCGCCTGCTGTAGCGGCCTTCGACGCATCATCGGCTTCCACCGGCGCGCTCTGAGGCGGGCGCGTCAGGCCTCCGGTCGCGTGGGTCTTTGGTGGAACCGCTGTCACATAACCGTCGCGGACCTGTCGCCGAACCGTCGGCAAAGTGTCTCCCAATCGTCGCCAAACGCACCTAGAGCTTCGCCCGTTCCCGCAAGACGCGGACCCGGCGACAGGACTGGCCAATGACAACGGTGACGGCGGCGACATGCAGCGCGGGGCTCGGCGCCCTGGTGTTGTTCCTGGCGACATCAGCCGCCGCACAGGACGCTCCCGCCGCGGACGCCTGGGCTCCGACGATCAAGCTCAACGGGCGGATCTATCTCGACAACGTCGAGCAGGAGGTCGACCGGGAGGCCGGCGCCGACTTCGACGCCGGGGAGAGCCGCCTGCGCGCAGCGCGCCTGGCCCTGTCGGGAAACCTGAATTCGAAGTGGACCTACAAGGCCGAGGCGGCGATCTCGAGCCAGGACCAGAAGCCGCAGTGGGAGGACCTCCTGCTGACCTACAAGATCAATGCGTCCACCTCGATCATCGCCGGCAACTTCAAGACCGTGTCGTTCGAAAACGTCTCCTCGTCCCTCAACAACACCTTCATGGAGCGTGGCGCGTTCAACGACGTCATCGACGCCGGCCGCGTGATGAATTTCGTGGTGCGCCGAACCGGTCCGAACTGGACACTGCAGGCCGCCGTATCGGGAGACTCGGTCAACACCGGTGACACGATCACCAGTGAGCAGGTGGCCTATTCCGTGCGCGGAACCTGGGCCCCCTCCATGGCCGAAGGCCAGGCGCTGCATCTGGGGTTCTGGGCCCGCACGCGCGACCGCGGGGAGGGCGCTGCCTTCAACTACCGCGTCCGCAACAACACCAACTATGGCGCCCGCTACACCTCTAGCGGGGCGATCGGCGACGGCGACACCATGGTCGGTTTCGAGGGGCTCTGGATCGCCGGCCCGCTGTCCCTGCAGGGGGAAGCCGTCCATATCGCGATTGATCGCACCAACGGGACCGAACAGAACGCCGCCGCCTACTATGTGGCAGCCAGCTGGTTCGTCACCGGCGAGCGGCGCAAGCTGGACGTCGCGAAGGGCGCGATAGGCCGCACAAAGGTCCTGTCTCCCGTCACGTCGGGCGGCCTCGGCGCCATTGAGCTGGCGGCCCGCTACGACAGCGTCGATCTGACGGACATCAGCGGCCCCGCCGCAACCGGCCAGTTCAGCGCCTGGACCCTGGGAGCGAACTGGTACCCGCTCCCGCACGTCCGCTTCATGGGCAACTTCACGCGGTCCCGAAACGACAACCCCGCCGTCGGCGCGGATGTGGATGTGGATACGCTGCAGGTCCGCGCCCAGTTCGACTTCTGACGGAGCGATCCGGGGCAGGCGGGCGCCTCAGGCCGCCTTTGGCCGTCGCCGCAGCCGGGCGAGCCGCCGCAGTCGGCGCCAGAAGCGGGTCTTTTCCGGCTCGGGATAGGGCTCGAGGTTCTTCACGAACTGCTCGGCGCAGGCGCGCCAACTGAACTGTTCGGCGAAGGCCCGAACGGCGGTGCGGTCGAGATCGAGGCAGGCGAGGCAGGCCTCCCGCAGGCCGTTGACGCGGTCCGGCGCCAGGGCGCCGGCGTTGGAGCCCGGAATGATGTCCGCAGGGCCTGGCGCATTGAACCCCGCGACCGGTACGCCCGCGGCCATCGCCTCGAGGATTACCAGCCCGAAGGTATCGGTCAACGACGGGAAGACGAACACGTCGGCGCAGCCGAAATAGGCCGCCAGTTCATCGCCGTACTTGGCGCCGACGAACTTCACATCCGGATAGTTCTCTTCCAGCTCGGCGCGTTGGGGACCGTCGCCGACCACCACCTTGGTGCCGGGCAGGTCGAGGCTGGCGAAGGCCTCGATGTTCTTTTCCACGGCCACGCGGCCGACGTTGAGGAAGATCGGCCGCGCCAACCCTTCATAGACGTCGGGCTCATCGTCCCGCCGGGGATGGAAGATGTCGGTGTCGACCCCGCGCGACCAGGCGGAGATGTTGCGGAAGCCGTGGCTTTCCAGCTCCTCGCGCATGGTGTCGGTGGCCACCATCATCCGGCCGGACGGCTTGTGGAACCACTTCATGTAGGCGTAGCCGGCGGCCAGCGGGACGGGCAGGCGGGCCGAGACATACTCCGGAAACCGGGTGTGATAGCTGGTCGTGAACGGCAGCTTCCATTCCAGGCACACGCGCCGCGCGGCCAGGCCCACCGGCCCCTCGGTGGCGATATGGATGGCCTCGGGTTCGAACGACTTGAACCGCTCCTGGATCGGCTCATAGGCGCCGACGGCCAGCTTGATCTCCGAATAGGTCGGCAGCGGCACAGTGTTGAACTGGTCGGGGCTGATCACCTCGACCTCGTGACCCATCGCGCGCATCTCCGCGACCGTGCGCGTCAGGGTACGGACTACGCCGTTGACCTGGGGTTCCCAGGCGTCGGTGGCCACGAGGATACGCATCAGGCGGCGGCAGGCTCCGGCAGGGCGTCGGAGCCGCCCCGGACCATTGTGGACCAGGAACGGCGCTTCGCCCACTCCACGATCTCCAGGCGGCCGTCATGATGCTCGACCAGCGCCGTGCAGCTCTCCACCCAGTCACCGTCGTTGATATACAGGATGCCGCCGAGGTCGCGCATTTCCGCCTTGTGGATATGGCCGCAGATCACGCCATCCACACCGCGCCGACGGGCTTCGTCGGTCACGGCTTCCTCGAAATTCTCGATGAACTGCAAAGCGTTCTTCACCTTGACCTTCAGGTAGGCCGAAAAACTCCAGTAACCCAACCCGAGCCGATGACGCGCACGGGCGACGAGAGTGTTCAGTAGCAGGAGCGTTCTATATGACCAATCGCCGAGGAAGGCGAGCCAGCGGGCATGCTGCACGATGCCGTCGAACTCGTCCCCGTGCACCACCAGGAAACGTCTGCCGTCGGCCGTTTCGTGGATGGCGTCCCGGACGATGACCACCCCGCCGAAATGCACGCCGCAGAAGTCGCGGGCCACCTCGTCGTGGTTGCCGGGCACATAGGTCACCTTGACGCCCTTGCGCGCCATCCGGAGCACCTTCTGGACTACGTCGTTGTGGCTTTGCGGCCAGTGCCAGCCGCTCTTCAGCTTCCAGCCGTCGATGATGTCGCCGACCAGATAGAGATGGTCGCATTCCAGATGTCGGATGAAGTCGAGCAGCATCCCGGCCTGGCAGCCGCGCGTCCCCAGATGGACGTCGCTGATGAACGCCGCGCGGCAGCTCAAGGTTTGGGCGTGCGGTCCCATATTTCGCTCCGCTGACAGGCGCCGATCCCCAGCCGCTAGGCTGATTGCGTGTCAGTCTCGTGAAACGGGGATGAGATGTGTTGCGGCGCAATATGGGGAACCCTAGATGAGGCCCATGCCCGAGGCCGTTTCAGTATCGCGTGACACCCCCAAGTCGCGGCGCACGCGCGCCCGGATTCTGGAGGAAGCCGTGCGGGTCATCGCGGAAAACGGCTATGCGGCCACGACCAACGCAGCCGTAGCCGAGGCGGCCGAGATTACCCGCGGCGCGATGCTCTACCATTTCCCGACGCGCGAGAGCCTGCTTGAGGCGGCGATCGACTTCATCCAGGCGCAGCGGGCGGAGATGTTCCGCGACGCGGCCGACAGTCTGCCGCCCGGGGCGGATGTCACCGAGCACGCGATCGAGACCTACTGGGATCTGCTGCACCGCCTGCCGTTCGTCGCCTTCGCCGAACTGGAAGCCGCCTCGCGCACCGACGCTCTGGTCCGCGATCTGCTGACCCCGTCGCTGGCCGAATTCGACCGGGCGCAGATCGGCGACCACTTCCTGAAGATGTTGCACGCCGGCGCGGGGCCCCGGTTCCAGGCCAGCCGCGACCTCGCCCGCTTCATGCTGGAGGGCATGGCGAGGGCCCAGGTGACCTACGACAAGGACGAGCGCGTCGAGCGCCTTCTGACGGTGATCAAGCGCGCCACCCACATGCTCAACCGCAAGGGCGGCGTGACCGACCTCTGGCCCGAGTAGGGGACATGTACCGAAGGTACGTGTCCCCCAATCGAGCGACCCGGGTTTAGGGGACACGTACCTTCGGTACATGTCCCCGACTGCTTGACCCTCTCGCGCGGCTCAGGCCATCACAGGATCACACCGCACCCCCGGAGCCGGTCATGAACCCCTTCACCGATCATCCGCATTCCGTCGGCGAGAGCTACGGCAAGCATCTGGGCGTCGCTTCGAGCTTCGGCTTCGCGATGATTGGCGCGGGCTTCGCGTCAGTCCTGCACGGGCTCTTCCCGTGGATGTTCCAGACCACCGGCAGCCGCACCGTCAAGACACTCTACCACCGTCTGACCGGCCGCGGCCCTGCCGAAGCCGGCTACGGCGACTGGGAAGGCGCGGGGGTCTAGGCAGGTCAACGCCAGTAGGGCGTAGAGGCGCCGCGCTGGCCGGACGTCATGCGGCGCCCGGGTGTTTGCCGTCTGCCGCTCTTAATGTTTTGTTAACCATGATGTACGAAACGTTGACCTGGGGCTTCTGGAAAACCTGACGTTGAGAGCTCCGTACCTGCCGGATGCACGGTCATGCTCTTCGCGCCGCCAAGCCTGGAAAAGTCGCATGCCCTGGCGCACGCGGTGATGGACAGCGCGCCTGATCCGCTGGCGGTTCTGGATGAACGGCTCTGCCTTCTGACGGCAAGCCAGGCGTTTTTCGACGTCTTCGGCTTCGACCGCGCCCTGTCCGAGGGGCGGCCGGTCTTTGCCCTGGGTATCGGGCAACTGGACCTGCCCGAGATCAGGCTCTTTCTCTCGATGATCGCCGGCGATTGCGCCGTCGCTCCGGAGTCGATCGAGGTCGAACAGAGGTCCGCCACCGGCGGTTGCCGCCTGATGGCCTTGTCCGCTCGAAAACTGGGACATGGGGATGATGGTCGGCCGGCCCTCATTCTCACCTTCACGGACATTACAATCCAGCGCGCGCTTGAGCACGACAGGTCAGCCCTGCTGGTCCAGACCAGCCGGCGCCTCAGGGACAAGGACATTCTCCTTCGGGAGGTGCAGCACCGGATCGGCAACAACATCCAGACCCTCGCCGCCATTCTGCGAATTCACAGTCGCAACGTGGAATCCGAAGAGGTGCGCTATCACCTGCGCGACGCCTACCTGCGCGTCCTGTCCGTGGGACAGGTGCAGTCCCACCTCAGCGACGCCGAGAATCTGGATGTCGTGGAGGTCGGGAGCTACCTGGCGGACCTGGCCGACGGCCTGAGCGCCTCGATGGTCAGTGATCGCCAACCGATCCGGATTGTGGCCAGGTCCGCCAGCGGCCCGCTGGTCTCGATCCGGGCGGTGAGGATCGGGCTGGCCGTCACCGAGCTGGTCATCAATGCCATCAAGTTCGCCTTCCCCTTCAGGAAGTCTGACGCACAGATCTGCATCGACTACGAGGCGCACGGCGAGAGCTGGAAGCTGGTCGTTTCGGACAACGGCGTTGGCAACGGGGCTGGCGGGGCCGCCCGCACCCGCGGCGGGCTGGCCCGATCGATCATCAGTGACGTCGTAAAGCAGCTCGACGCGCGCATGACGGTGTCGAGCGGTCCCGAGGGCTTCGCGGTCTCCATCATGTCGGCGAACTACGTGGTGATCTGACCTCGCCTGCGCCGCTGCGCTGATCAGCCCCCGGACTTCGCCTTCTCCGCCGCGATCCAGGCGTCGATGCGGGCGTCCAGCAGGTCCATCGGCAGCGGCCCGGCCAAAAGCACCGCGTCATGGAAGCGGCGGATGTCGAACTTCGGCCCCAGCGCGGCGGTGGCCCGCTTGCGCAGCTCCTGGAACTTCAGCTCGCCGACCTTGTAGGCCAGCGCCTGGCCGGGCCAGCCGATGTACCGGGCCAGCTCCACCTCGATGTTCAGCGAGGAAAGGGCGGTGTTCTCGGTGAAGCACTTGCGCGCCTCGTCGAGGCTCCAGCCCATCCAGTGCAGACCCGTGTCGGACACCAGCCGGCAGGCGCGCCACATCTCGTACGACAGGCGGCCGAACGTCTCATAGGGCGTGCGGTAGATGCCCATGTCGACGCCGAGACTCTCCGCGTACAGGCCCCAGCCCTCGACGAAGGCGGTCATGTCGGCGTCGCGGCGGAAGGCCGGCACGCCCTCCAGCTCCTGGGACAGGGCGATCTGCAGATGGTGGCCGGGGACCGCCTCGTGCAGCGTCAGCGCGGGCAGCTCATAGAGGCCCCGCTGGTCCAGGGCGTAGGTGTTGACCATGTAGCCGCCGGCGACGCCCTGGGCCTGGCTGCCGACGAAGTAGCGGCCGGTGGTGTAGCCCTTCTCGATCTCGGCCGGCACCGGACGGACGCCGTAGGGCAGGCGCGGCAGGGTCCAGAAGAAGCGCGGCAGCTGGTCGTCAGCCCGCTTGGCGATCTCGCTGGCCTTCTCCAGCAGGTCCTCGCGGCTGGTGGCGTAGAACTGCGGATCAGTGCGCAGGAAGACGAGAAACTCCGCATGGGTTCCCTTGAAGCCGGCCTCGGCGCGGACGCCGTCCATCGCCGCGCGGATGCGGGCCACCTCGCGCTGCCCCAGCTGGTGAATCTCGTCCGGGGTGAGGCTCGTGGTGGTGAAGCGCCGGGCCAGGAAGGCGTAGTAGTCCTTGCCGCCGGGCGCGCTGCCGATGCCCAGGGCGGTCTTGGTCTTCGGCAGGTATTCGACCTCGACGAACGTGGCGAAGCGTCGCTGCGCCGGGCGGATGCCGTCGCGGATAATCGCCGCTGCGCGGGCCTTCAGCGCGGCGGCCTGGTCAGCCGGAATGGACACGGCCATGGCCTTGAACGGCGTCATCAGCGGGTCGGCCTCGGGCGCGACCTTGAGCACGTCGCGGGCCTGGGTGAGGACGATCTCGGTGATCATCCGCGGCTGCAGCCAGCCGGTCTTGATCCCGCGTCGGGCGTTGGCGACGTTGTCGTCATAGTATTTCGGCAGGGCCTCCAGCCGGTCGATCCAGGCCTCGGCGTCGGCGACCGAGTTGATCGGCGTGACCGTCGCCAGATAGGGCGCGAGCAGGTGGAAGCCGTCGTCGCTGGAAAAGGCGAACCGTCCGGGGTCGAACGAGATCGTGGTCAGCTGGTCGCCGATGATCCGGGCCAGGAAGGCGCGGTTCAACTGCCCCTCGGCATCCAGCGAGGCGGCGGGTATGGCGTTCAGCCGGGTCTGGAAGGCCTGCAGCGCGGCCCTGCGCGCCGCGTCGGCGGCGGGGGTGACGTCGGGCAGCTTCGACAGCGCCGCCCGGTCGCCGTTCTGGCCGGCGGAAATCGGGCTCTGGGCGAGGTTCCAGGCCTCGTAGTCGCTGACGAGGGCGTCCAGCGGCGCAAGGGCCGGAGACGTCGGAACGCTGACGGCGACCGTCGTTGTCGCCCCGTCTTGCGCCCGGGCGCCGGACAGTCCCAGCGTGGCGGCCAGCGCCACGGCCAGCGAAATTCCTCGAACCATCGATCTCATCCCCTCGTCAGAGCCCGACAAGCTGGCGCCGCCCGCGCGTCGCCGCAACCCGGGGCTTGGCGAACCGGCCCGGCGCGGGCCATGGTCATGGTCTGAACTCTTGGGGGAGGGGCTCATGAGCTTCCTGACGCGGCGCATCGCCATCGATCGTGAGATTGGTCATGTGGAGGGCCACGGCCTGAAGCCCACGCTGGGCTGGCCGCATCTGGTGGCGCTCGGCGTCGGCGCGATTGTCGGCACTGGCATCTACACCCTGACGGGCGAGGCCGCGGGCCTGGCCGGGCCGGGGGCGATGCTCAGCTTCCTGATCGCCGGCGCGGTCTGCGCCGCCGCCGCGCTCTGCTACGCCGAGATGGCCACCCTGATGCCGCGGGCGGGCAGCGCCTACACCTACAGCTACGCGGTGATGGGCGAGACGGTCGCCTGGATCGTCGGCTGGAGCCTGATCCTCGAATACACGGTGGTCTGCGCGGCGGTGTCGGTCGGCTGGGCCGGCTACGCCTCGGGCCTGATCCTCAGCTGGTGGCCGGATGCGCCGCAACAGCTGCTCAAGGGCCCCGAGGCCGGCGGCATCGTCAACCTGCCGGCCGTGGTCATCGCCCTGCTCGTCGCCGGTCTGCTGGCGCTGGGCACCCGCGAGAGCGCGCGGGTCAATTTCGTGCTGGTGATCGTCAAGCTGGTCGCCCTGGCCGGGTTCATCGCCCTGGCGCTTCCGGCGTTCAACGCCGCCCACTTCACGCCGTTCATGCCCCAGGGCTTCTGGGCGCACGAGGTGGATGGCGTGAAGTTCGGCGTGATGGGCGCGGCCTCGATCATCTTCTTCGCCTTCTACGGCTTCGACGCGATCTCGACGGCGTCCGAGGAAACAAAGAACCCGGCGCGCGACCTGACCATCGGCATCGTCGGCTCGATGCTCCTCTGCACCCTGATTTACATGGCGGTCGCGGCCAGTGCGATCGGCGCCATGCCCCCGGCGCAGTTCGCCTCCAGCCCCGAGCCCCTGGCCCACATCATCCGCGAACTCGGCCATCCCAAGGCCGCCTGGCTGATCGGTCTGGCCGCCATCATCGCCATGCCGACGGTGATCATGGTGTTCATGTACGGACAGACCCGCGTCTTCTTCGCCATGGCGCGTGATGGTCTGCTGCCGCGCGGTCTTGCGAAGGTGCACAGCAAGCTGGGCACGCCGGTGGCCGTGACTCTCTTCACCGGCGTCATCGCGGCCGTGCTCGGCGGTGCGCTGCCGCTGGGCACCATCGTCTCGGTCGCCAACGCCGGCACCCTGGCCGCCTTCATCGCCACGGCCATCGCCATGATGATCCTGCGCGTCCAGCAACCGGCCCGTCCGCGGCGGTTCAAAACGCCGCTCTGGTGGCTGGTGGGGCCGTTCGCGGTGCTCGGCTGCGCCTATCTGTTCGCGGGGCTCAACACCTTCACGATGATCGTGTTCGTGATCTGGAACCTGATCGGGCTGGCGGCGTACCTGCTGTACTTCCGGTCGACCAGCAACCTGTCCAAGACCTAGATCCTCGACCGTGCCCGGGCATAGGCCCGCCAGCCGATCAGATTGAACGTCAGTGTGGTCATCAGGCCAACGACCGTTCCGAAGACGGCTGCCCAGAGCATGCCGACGCCAAGGTCGGACAGGCCGCTCAGGGCGGCGAACCGCCGCGCCACGGCCGCCAGGGGCAGTGTGAGCACCACCCAGCCCAGGAGATAGATCAGCTCCGTAATCGCCACGCAGATGCCGACGCATCGCAGGACGCCGATCAGCGAAATGCGGGCTTCGGTCTGAATCGGAACGGGCAAGGGTCTGGGTCTCCGGATTTCATCCAGAGGTAGCGACCGGCCTTCGGAACCACCTTGATACTAGTCAAAGCGCCGCTCTGGACTCCGCGGCCGCCAGCGCCGACGAAATCGCGCCCTTGAGCACTGGCCGCAGGATCGCCGCGCGCATGGCGTCCACCCGGTTGTCGGCGCCCAGATGGGTGCTCTTGGCCAGCTCCATCTGGATGGCGTGCACGCCGCTGGCGGGGTCGCCGTAGGTGCGGGTGATGTAGCCGCCTTTGAAGCGGCCATTGAGCACGGCGCTGAACGGCCCGCCCTGGCAGACGGCGAAGGCCGCGGCGCTCACATCTTCACCGCAGGCCGCTCCAGAAGCGGTGCCCATGTTCAGGTCCGGCAGGGTTCCCTCGAACAGCCGGGGCACGACGCCGCTGATCGAATGGGCGTCCCACAGCAGGGCGTGCCCGTACCGGTCCAGGGCCGTCGCGACGGCCAGCGCCAGCGCCGCGTGATAGGGCCGCCAGTAGCGTTCGCGCCGGTCGGCGATCTCCGCCTCGTCGGGGGCCTCGCCCTGATAGACGGCCTCGCCGGCGAAGGTCTCGGTCGGCGTCAGCCCGGCGCCCCACTGGCCCGGATACAGCGGCGCGTTGTCCGGCGGCCGGTTGACGTCGATGACCAGCCGCGACCAGCGGGCGACCACGGTCGTCGCGCCGAGATCGTCGGCGAAGTCGTAGAGGGCCGGCTGTTCGAAGTCGGTGTCGTCCAGCCGCAGCGCCTCTGGCGTCATCCGCGCGGCGATGGCGTCCGGAATGTCGGTCCCGACATGCGGGAAGCTGATGATCAGCGGCGAGGCGCGGGCGGTGACGAGGGGGGCGGTCATGGGTGCGTCCTTCGAGACGCGATCCCAAGGGATCGCTCCTCAGGATGACGAACGGGGATGAGATCTCCAGTATCGTCATGGAGAGGAGCGAGTATCAAGCGAGCGTCTCGAACCACGCAGGCTGTCACAGCGCCACCAGCCCGCCGAACGCTCCCTCCAGCACCAGCGCCGTGACGCCCGCGATGTCCGGGGCGAAGTAGCGGTCCCGGTCCCAGGGCGCGGCGACCGTGCGGACAACCGCGTGGGCCTTTTCCAGGGACGCGGACGATCGCAACGGCCGGCGAAACTCGATCCCCTGCGCGGCGGCCAGAAGTTCGATGCCGACGATGGCGGCGGCATTGTCGGCCATCTGGGTCAGCCGCCGCGCGCCGTAGGTGGCCATGGAGACGTGGTCCTCCTGATTGGCGCTGGTCGGCAGGCTGTCGGTGCTGGAGGGGTGGCTCAGGCCCTTGTTCTCGCTGACCAGGGCGGCGGCCGTCACCTGGGCGATCATGAAGCCGGAATTGACCCCGCTCTCGGCCACCAGGAAGGCCGGCAGACCGCTCATCGTCGGGTCGACCAGCAGCGCCGTTCTCCGTTCACTGAGCGATCCGATCTCCGCCAGCGCGAGCGCGAGCGTGTCGGCGGCGAACGCCACCGGCTCGGCGTGGAAGTTGCCGCCGGACAGGGCCTCGCCGGTCTCGGCGAACACCAGCGGATTGTCCGTCACCGCCCCGGCCTCGATCAGCAGCGTGCGCTGGGCGTTCTCAAGCAGGTCGAATACGGCGCCCATCACCTGCGGCTGGCACCGCAGGCTGTAGGGATCCTGCACCCGGTCGCAATCGGCATGGCTGGCGCGGATTCGGCTGCCCTCGAGCAGGGTGCGCAGGCGCCGCGCGACCTCGATCTGGCCTGGCTGGCCCCGGGCGGCGTGGATGCGCGGGTCGAACGGAACGTCGCTGCCGGCCAGGGCGTCGACGCTGAGCGCGCCGGCGACCAGGGCCGCCTGGAAGATGTTCTGGCCGAGCACCAGACCCTTAAGCGCCAGCGCGGTCGAGACCTGGGTCCCGTTGATCAGCGCCAGGCCCTCCTTGGCGCGCAGGACGATGGGCTCCAGGCCGGCGGCCCTGAGGCCCTCCGTCGCCGGAACAACCTTCCCCGCGACCTTCAGCGCGCCGACCCCGATCAGGGTGGAGGCCAGATGGGCGAGCGGGGCGAGGTCGCCCGAGGCGCCGACCGAGCCTTTCTCCGGAATGACCGGCAGAATATCGAGCGCCAGCAGACGCATCAGCATCTCGATCAGCTGCAGCCGCACACCGGAGAAGCCGCGCGCGAGGCCGGCGATCTTCAGCAGCAGGATCAGCCGCACCGCATCGTCCGGCAACGGCGCGCCGACGCCGCAGCAATGCGACAGGATCAGGTTGCGCTGCAGCTCCGCCAGCTGGTCCGGCGCGATGGTCTTCTTGGCCAGCAGGCCGAAGCCGGTGTTCACGCCATAGACGGTACGCCCGTCGGCGAGGATAGCGTCGATCGTGGCGGCGGATCGCGCGATGCCTTGCCGGGCGTCGTCGCTGATCGCGGTATGGCAAGGGCCAGCCAACGCCGCCCGAACATGCCCGATGTCGATCGGGCTGTCTCCGAAGACGAGCGCCGGGGTCATCGCGCCCCCTCCAGCGACGGCAGGTCGAGGCCCTGCTCGCGGGCGCAGTCGATGGCGATATCGTAGCCGGCGTCGGCGTGGCGCATCACGCCCGTGCCCGGATCATTCCACAGCACCCGCTCCAGCCGCTTCGCCGCCTCCGGCGTACCGTCGGCGACGATCACCACGCCCGCGTGCTGGCTGTAGCCGATGCCGACGCCGCCGCCGTGGTGCAGCGACACCCACGTCGCCCCGCCCGCGGTGTTCAGCAGTGCGTTGAGCAGCGGCCAGTCGCTGACCGCGTCCGAGCCGTCCTGCATCGCTTCGGTCTCGCGGTTGGGGCTGGCGACGGAGCCGCTGTCCAGGTGGTCGCGGCCGATGACGATCGGCGCCTTCAGCTCGCCGCTGGCGACCATCTCGTTGAACATCAGCCCGGCCCGGTGCCGGTCGCCCAGGCCGATCCAGCAGATGCGCGCCGGCAGGCCCTGGAACGCGATCCGCTCCTTGGCCATGTCCAGCCAGCGGTGCAGATGCACATTGTCCGGGAACAGACGCTTCATCGCCGCGTCCGTCTTGTAGATGTCCTCCGGATCCCCCGACAGCGCCGCCCAGCGGAACGGCCCGACGCCGCGGCAGAACAGCGGGCGGATGTAGGCGGGAACGAAGCCCGGGAAGTCGAACGCGTGCTCCAGCCCCTCGTCCTTCGCCACCTGGCGGATGTTGTTGCCGTAGTCGAGGACGGGGATGCCCTGGTTGTGGAAGTCCAGCATCGCCTGCACGTGCGGCACGATGGACTCGCGCGCGGCCCGGTCGACGCCGGCCGGATCGGCGGCCCGCGCCTGTTCCCAGCGCTCGACCGTCCAGCCCTTCGGCAGGTAGCCATTGATGGTGTCGTGGGCGCTGGTCTGGTCAGTGACCACGTCCGGCCGCACGCCGCGCCGGACCAGTTCGGGGAAGACGTCCGCCGCGTTGCCGAGCAGGCCGACGGACAGGGCGCGGCCTTCCTTCGTGGCACGCTCGATCCGCGCCAGGGCGTCATCGAGATCCTCGGTCGCTTCGTCGAGATAGCGGGTCTCCAGCCGGCGCTGGATGCAGCGGGCCTGGCACTCGACCGCCAGCATCGAGGCGCCGGCCATGGTCGCCGCCAGCGGCTGGGCCCCGCCCATGCCGCCAAGGCCCCCGGTCAGGATCCACTTGCCGGTCAGGTCGCCGCCGAAATGCTGGCGGCCGACCTCGACGAAGGTCTCGTAGGTCCCCTGAACGATGCCTTGGCTGCCGATGTAGATCCACGACCCGGCCGTCATCTGGCCGTACATCATCAGCCCTTTGCGATCGAGCTCGTGGAAATGCTCCCAGGTCGCCCATTTCGGCACCAGGTTGGAGTTGGCGATCAGCACGCGCGGCGCGTCAGCATGGGTGCGGAACACCCCGACAGGCTTGCCCGACTGGACCAGCAGCGTCTCGTCGTCGTTCAGCCGCCGCAGGGTGGCGACAATGGCGTCGAAGCTGGCCCAGTCGCGCGCCGCCTTGCCGATGCCGCCATAGACGACCAAGTCCTCGGGTCGTTCGGCGACGTCGGGGTCCAGGTTGTTCATCAGCATGCGGAGCGCGGCTTCGGTCAGCCAGGACTTGCAGGTCATCTCCGTTCCGTGCGGCGCGCGGACGATACGGCTGTTGCTGGTGCTCATGCCTTCAGTCTCTCGATGGTCTTGCGATAGGCGCGGGCGACAGCCTCGCGCGCGATGTGGCGGCCGTTCTGGACGCGGCGCTCGCCGCCGGCCCAGACCTCGCGGACGCTGCCCTGGCCGCTGAACACCAGGCTGTCGAGGATCAGGTCGCCGTCCCGGCCGGTCAGGGCCGGATGGTCGGTGTCCAGCACCACGAAGTCGGCGGCGGCCCCGACGGCCAGCAGCCCGGCGGACCGGCCGGTGGGCCGCGTCGCCGCCGCCGCGGCCGCCAGCCACAGCCAGGCGCCGACATGCTCTCCGCCGCCCGCGCCCAGGGTCCTCTTGCGCGCCTGCAGCCGGCGTCCGTATTCGAACCAGCGCAGCTCCTCGACCGGGCTGGTCGAGACATGACTGTCGGAGCCGATGCCGAACGATCCGCCCGCGCCGAGGAAGGCCGGGGCGTTGAAGAAGCCGTCGCCAAGGTTGCCCTCCGTCGACGGACACAGGGCCACGGTCGCCCCCGCGCGCGCGGCGCCTTCAGCCTCCGCGTCGGTCATGTGGGTGGCGTGCACCAGCGTCCAGCGCGGCGTCAGCAATCCCTGGTCGAGCAACCATTCGACCGGTCGCCTGCCCGTCGCGGCAATGCACTCGTCGACCTCGCCGGTCTGTTCGGACACATGGATGTGGATCGGGATGTCCGGGCTGACCTGCTCCAGCACCCGCGCCATCTGCTCCGGCGTCACCGCCCGCAGGCTGTGGAAGGCGAGGGCTTCAGCGCCCGTGTCGTCGAGCAGGCGCAGGAAGGCGTCCGGGTCCATCAGAAACCGCTTCTGTCCATCCAGCGCCGGTTTCCCGCCAAAGCCGCTGGAGGTGTAGAGCACCGGCGCCAGCGTCAGGCCGATGCCGCTGGTCGCCGCGGCCCGGCGGATCGCGTGGGCCATCTCCGCCGGATCGGCATAGGGTCGACCATCGGGGTCGTTGTGCAGGTAGTGGAACTCGACGATCCCGCCGTAGCCCTGTTCCAGCAGCTCGACGTAGAGCATCGCGGCGATGGCCTCGACGTCGTCCGGCGTCAGCTTGCGCAGGAAGCCGTACATCGCCCCGCGCCAGGCCCAGAAGTCATCGACCCCGGCCCGCGACTGTTCGGCCAGACCGGCCATGGCCCGCTGGAAGGCGTGGCTGTGCAGGTTGGTGATCGCCGGGATCGCAGCGCCGGCCGCGCGCGTGCAGCCGGCCGGATCGGCGTCCGGCGTGATCGCGGCGATGCAGCCGGCCTCCACCGTGAAGCGCACGTTGCGCGCCCAGCCGCCGGGCAGCCGCGCCTGTTCGAAGATGATGTCCACGTGATCTCGGCCCAAGGAGGCTCGTAGCTAGGCCTCCGTAGGGTAAGCTGGCAAGACCCTGCGATGACCCGAATCGATCTCCTCCTCACCGACTGCCGCGCCGCGACCATGACCGCCGGCGGCGCGCCCTATGGGGCGATCGAGGGGGCCGCCATCGCGGTGGCGGACGGCCGGATCGTCTGGATCGGCCCGCGCCATGACGCGCCGGAGTTCCAGGCCGTCAGCACGGTGAAACTCGACGGCCGTTGGGTGACGCCCGGCCTGATCGACTGCCACACCCATCTGGTGTTCGGCGGCGACCGCATCGGCGAGTTCGAGGCGCGGCTGGGCGGCGCGACCTATGAGGAGATCGCAAAAGCCGGCGGCGGCATCCGCTCCTCAGTGGCGGCGACCCGCGCGGCGACCGACACGGCCCTGATCCGGTCGGCCCGCAAGCGCCTAGCCAACTTCATCAGCGAGGGCGTCACCACGATCGAGATCAAGTCCGGCTACGGCCTGGACCTCGAGACCGAGCTGAAGATGCTCCGGGCGGCCCGCTATCTCGACGGCGACGCGCGGGTGGTGACCAGCTTCCTCGGCCTGCACGCGGTTCCAAAGGACCAGGACCGCGACGCCTACGTCTCGATGATCATCGACGAGGCCCTACCGGCCGCGAAGGCGGCAGGACTGGTCGATATCGTCGACGCCTATCTGGAGGGCATCGCCTTCACGCGGGCGGAGGTCTCGCGGCTGTTCGAAAAGGCCAGGGCGCTGGGCCTGCCGGTCCGTCTGCATGCGGACCAGCTGTCAGACGGCGGCGGCGCGGCGCTTGCGGCCCGGTACGGCGCGCTGTCGGCGGACCATCTCGAATTCACTTCCCAGGCCGGCGTCGAGGCGATGGCGGTGGCCGGCACAGTCGCCGTACTGCTGCCCGGCGCGTTCGTGGCCCTGGCGGAGACGCAGAAGCCGCCGGTGGCCGCCCTGCGCGCGGCGGGGGTCGACATGGCTGTGGCCAGCGACTGCAACCCCGGCACCTCGCCGATGCTGTCCCTGCGGGCGGCGATGATGCTGGCCTGCAGCCAGTTCCGTCTGACCCCGGAGGAAGCGCTGGCCGGCGTCACCCGTGTCGCGGCGAAAGCGCTGGGCCTCGCCGCCGAGACCGGAACCCTCGAATCGGGCAAGGCCGCCGACCTTGCCGTCTGGGACGTCGAACGCCCGGCCGAACTCAGCTACTGGCTCGGCGGCGGCCTGCTGCACCGGTCCTGGCGGGCCGGGACGCCGGTCGTGGCCTAGGCCCGATTGACCTCGATCATGGCGCGGGGCGGGCCGGCGATCCATCAGGACGCGGGGCGTTTCAACCCACGCGGTCGAGGCCGCACGCCAGGAAACCGCTCGTGTCAGACAAGACCGTTGAACAGATCGCCCACAACCGGCGCGCCGGACGCCTGCGCCTGGTGCGTCAGCTGCACTTCTGGGTGGCCGTGTTCGTCGCCCCGAGCCTGATGCTGTTCGCCCTCACCGGCATGCTGCAGCTGTTCAAGCTGCATGAGGCGGAAGGGAGTTACCGGCCGCTGCCGGTCATCGAGAAGCTGGGGCAGGTGCACATCCACCAGACCTACGCCTTGCGCCCGGTGCGCGCCCGCCCGTCCGAGACGGCAGCCCCGATCGCCGCCGCGCCCGCCAGGCCCGAGCCTGAGGAAAAGGCCGCGCCGCTCGGCGAAACGCTCGTCAAATGGACCTTCCTGCTGATCTCGGCCGGGATGGCCGTCTCCAGCGTGCTGGGCGTCTGGATGGCGCTGAGCAACACGCGCCAGCGCCGGCTGACGCTGATCCTGCTGGCTGCCGGGACCGTCCTGCCGGTGATCGTGCTCGCGCTCTAGTTCGCCATCAGTGTCTGGCTGATGCGGAACGCTGCCGGCATGATCAGCACCCCCATCAGGCAGGGGAAGATGAACAGGATCAGCGGAATCATCAGCTTGGCCGGGAGGCTCATGGCCTTCTCCTCGGCCCTGAGCATCCGCTTGGCGCGCATGTCCTCGGAGAAGACGGTCAGGGTGTCGCCCAGACTCGTGCCCATCTCCTCGGACTGACGCAGCATTGTCGCCAGCGCCCGGGCGTCGTCGATGGCGAGGCGCTCGGCGAAGCTCGACCAGGCCTCCTTGCGTGACCGGCCGGCGCGCAGTTCCAGCGTCAGGAACCGCAGGTGCTCGCCCAGATGCACATAGCGGCGGCTCAGTTCCTCGCCGACCCGGCTGACCGCCGCGTCCAGCGACAGACCCGCCTCGACCGACGCGACCAGCAGGTCGAGCAGGTCGGGAAAGCCGTCCATGTACTCCAGCTCCAGCTTGCGCCGGCGGGCCTTGATCACCTGTTCCGGCCCGAGCAGGGCGGCGACCGCAAAGCCGCCGGCCAGCAGGATCGCGCCCATCCCGCCGCCGCCGCTGATCGCCCAGGGCACGGTCAGGATCGTCGCGACGGTCGCCAGCAGCAGCGCCACGGCCTTCGCGCCGAGATAGACGGCCACGGCCTCGCGGCTGAACCACCCGGCCTGGATCAGCCGGGCCCGGATGGTCGACAGCTGCGCCGGGTCCTGGATGGCCATCCGGTCGCCCAGCCGCTTGACGCCGCTGACCACGCCCGCCAGCGCCGCCGATCCTCCACCGACGGTGTCGACGACGAGCGCGCCAGATAGCCGCGCCCGCCGCCGCGCGCCGTTCTGCGCCTCCCGCAGCCCGATCAGGGCCGCGCCGCCGACGCCGAGCGTGATCAGGCCGACAGCGGCCCAGGTCAGCAGGGTCTGGAGTTGCACCGGATCCATGGGCTCAGATCCTCATGTCGATCATCTTGCGCATGACCATGTTGCCGATGAACATCCAGCAGCCCAGCGCCGCCAGGCCCATCTGGATGGCCTTCTCGTGGATCACCTCGCCATAGAAGTTGGGACTGGCGACCTGCAGGATGGCCAGCACCGCGAACGGCGCCGAGGTCAGGATGATCGCCGAGGCGCGACCCTCGCCTGAAGCAGCCTTGATCTTCAGCCGCATCTTGTGCCGTTCACGGACGGCCTTGGCGTTCATCTTCAACAGTCCCGTCAGGTTTCCGCCCGAGCGTTCCTGCAGCCGGATGGTCGCCGCGAACAGGTCGACGTCGGGGTGGCGGCAGCGGTCGGCGACCCGCCCCACGGCCTGCTCCAGCGTGGCGCCATAGGCGATCTCGTCGCCGGCCATGCCGAATTCACTGCCCAGTGGATCAGGCATCTCGCGCCCGACCAGGGCCACAGCGGTCGGCACCGGGTGGCCGGCCTCCAGACTGCGGACGATGATCTCCAGGGCGTTCGGCAGCTGCAGCCCGACGGCCTTGGCCCGGGCGCCCGCCTTGATCTTCAGCCACATGATCGGCAGGCCGAAAGCGAACACCGGCGCGACGGCCAGGCCGAACAACGGGTTCTTCGTCCAGAGGAACACCGCCAGATAGGCGCCCAGCCCCAGTCCAGCGGCATACAGCGCCCAGGTTCGCGGCTGGTAGCTGACGCCCGACCGGATCACCAGATCGGAGAACCAGCGGACGAGGATCCGGCTGTTGCCCTGTTCGTCGAGGCCGCGCTGTTTGCGCAGTTCGACGACCAGGTCGGCCAGGTTGGTGACGCTCTGCGCCAGGTGCAGCCGCTTGTTGACCTTGCGCTTGGTCCCCGCGACCCGGGCCAGTCCCCACACCGCCTGGGCCGCGGCGAACACAGCCGCCGCGATCAGGATCATGAACACGATGCGCGGATCGACCTGTGGCATTACAGCGCTCGCTGTGGATCGAAGTTGGCGGTGTCGAACGGGATGCCCTTGCGGATCATCTCGTCCAGGCATTTGGGGCGAAGGCCCGTTGCGCGGAACTCGCCGATCACCGTGCCGTCCGGCTCGGTCTTCAGGCGGTTGAACACGAAGATGTCCTGCATCTGCACGACGTTGCCCTCCATGCCGGTGATCTCGGTGACGCTCATCACCTTCCGCTTGCCGTCCGACAGACGCATCACCTGAACCACCATCCCGACGGCGGCGGCGATCTGCCCACGGACGGCCTCGGCGCTCAGGGTCATGCCACCCATGGCGACCATCTGTTCCAGACGGGTGATCGCCTCGCGGGCGGAGTTGGAGTGGATGGTGGCCATCGAGCCTTCGTGACCGGTGTTCATGGCCTGCAGCATGTCGAAGGCTTCCTCGCCCCGGACTTCGCCGAGGATGACCCGGTCCGGGCGCATCCTCAGGGCGTTCTTGACCAGCTCGCGCTGGCGGATCTCGCCCTTGCCCTCGATGTTCGGCGGCCTGGTTTCCATACGGACGACATGCGGCTGCTGCAGCTGCAGTTCGGCGGCGTCTTCAATGGTGATGAGCCGCTCGCCGTGGCTGATCGCGGCCGAGCAGGCGTTCAGCAACGTGGTCTTGCCCGAGCCCGTGCCGCCGGAAATGACCGTCGAGACCCGTGCCCGAACAGCGCCGTGCAGGAACTCGGCGACGCAGGCCGGCATGGCGCCGACCGCCACCAGCCGCTCAAAGCTCAGTGGCTTCTTGGAGAACTTGCGGATCGAGACGCAGGCGCCGTCGATGGCGATCGGCGGAATGGCGGCGTTGACCCGGCTGCCGTCGGCGAGACGGGCGTCGACCATCGGGCTGGACTCATCGATCCGCCGGCCGACCGCCGCGACGATCCGGTTGACGATCCGCAGCAGGTGGTCGTTGTCGCGGAAGCGGATCGGGGTGAGCTCGAGTTCGCCACGCCGCTCGACGTACACCTGGAACGGACCGTTGATCAGGATGTCGTTGATCGACTCGTCCTTAAGCAGCGGCTCGATGGGGCCAAGGCCGACCATTTCGTCGAACACCTCTTCGCCCATCTGGTCGAGTTCGGCGGTGTTCAGCGCCAGCCGGCTGTCGCGGGCGAAATCACCGACCAGCCGGCGCACCTGACGGCGCATCTCGGTCTCGTCGAGTTCGCCCAGCTTGGACAGGTCGATCTCCTCGATCAGCCGGGCGTGCAGCCTCAGCCGCATGTCCAGCTGCTCGTCCGAGACATGCGGCGCGGGCGCCGCCGGAGTCTCGATGACCAGAACGGGCGCGGCGACGACCGGGGCGGGGGCGGGCTCGTCCTTGACGGCCCGGCGCAGGGAGAACCGGCCCATCAGGCGACCCTCGCCACATCGCCGCGCACGGCGGGCGAGGCCATCAGCCTGTCGACGAGATCGCCGACATCCTTGACGATCCGCGACTTGGGCCGGTGCTGGCTGATCGGACCGCCGAGGTTTGCCGAGGCGGCGGCCGCCTCCCAGTCCGAGGTGATCCCGCCGATGGCGCGGCGCTGCAGCGCCTTCTCGGCCTCGACCATCGAGGGCGCGGGGCCGAAGACCCGCTTGGCCAGGCGATTGAGCACAATGCGCGGCGGCGGTCCGTCGGGCAGTTCCGCCTCGATCTCGGCGGCCAGCGACCGCGCCGCCAGCAGCGCCGGCACCGTCAGCTCCGACACCACCAGCAGTTCGTCCGACCCCGACAGGACGTCCAGCGTCCAGGCCCGACGGTGGCGCGGCGCGTCGACCACCACCGCGTCATAGACCTGGCAGGCGACATCGAGGATCCGCAGCACCGCCTCGCCCGAGGTGGTGTCGAAGGCATGGCAGTCGCGCGCCGAAGCCAGCAGGTCGATGCCGCCGGGCGCCTGGGAGACGAAGGCGTCCAGCAGGGCCGCGTCGATCCGCTCCGGCGCCTGCGAGGCGCGGCTGAGCAGCATGTTGGCCGGCGCGGCGAGATAGGCCGCCGCCGCCCCGTCGGCGATGTTCAGGTCGATCAGGCAGACCCGGCGCGGCCCCGGCAGCCTTTCGGCCAGGGCGCAGGCGGTCTCGATGGCCAGGGTGGTCGCACCGGCGCCGCCGACGGCGCCCATCACCGTCCAGCACCGTGATGGCGCGTTGTGCATTGGCGCCGGCTGCGGCGTCATCAGGGGCTGGGCCGCCTGGCACAGGTCCTCCGGCGAGAACGGCGCCTCGAGCACATCGGAGCGCGGGAGGCGCATGAGGGCGCGGACCAGCGCCACCGGCAGATGCTCGCCCACCAGCAGTGTCGGCGGCGGCGTCGGCGCGCGGCCGAGCGTCGCGATGGCAGCGCCCACGGCCTCGGCGCTCGCGCCTGCTGCGTCGATCAGCACCAGGTCCGGCGGATCGGTCTGCAGCGACCGCCCGTTCAGGGTTTCCGCGGCGGCGGTCTCGATGACCGCGCCGTCCAGCGCCCGGGCCGCCAGTTCGGCAAGCCCGGTTCCGATGATCAGTACACGTCGTCCTGTGAAACTCATGACCTTGCCTCAGGACCCGGTGGCGTCGGAATAGGAGGGCGCGGCCGGCGCCATGGCGCGATCCAGGGTGATGCCGTTGAGGATCACATCGATCGCGCTCGGCTCGATCGAGCCGCGGAACGGGTCGGGCGACAGGGCCCTGCTCTCCGAGGCCGTCACCAGGCGCGGCGTGACCAGGATCAGCAGCTCGGTCTCCTGTTTCTTCCAGCGCGAGGACCGGAACAGGGAGCCCAGCACGGGGATGTCGCCCGCCCACGGAATCTGGCTGACGGTGTTGGCGTAGTCCTGCTGGAACAGGCCGGCCATGGCGAAGGTCTCGCCGTCCTTCAGCTCGATCGTCGTCCCGGCGCGACGGACCAGCAGGCTGGGCACCTCGATGCCCGACAGGCGCAGGCTCTGGCGCGTGTCGAGCTGGCTGACCTCGGGGGCGACCTTCAGGCGGATCAGGCCGCCGTCCTGCACGACCGGGGTGAATTTCAGCGTCACCCCGAACGGCTTGAAGGCGATGGTAATGTCGCCCTGGCCGGTCGGCACCGGATAGGGAAACTCGCCGCCCGCCAGGAAGGTCGCTTCCTCGCCCGAGATGGCCGCCAGGTTCGGGCGAGCCAGGGTGCGGATGACGCCCTTCTCCTCCAGCGCCCGCAGGGTCGCCTCGATGGTCGTCGGCCCGACATTGGTCGCGACGGTCAGCGTGCCTTGCGGCGCGTTCAGCCCGACCAGACCTGTGCCGGAGCCGAACACGATCCCGGAGTTGTTGGCGACGTCGATGTTGACGCCGAAGTCCTTCAGGGCCGAACGGCTGGCCTCGATCACCCGCACTTCCAGCATCACCTGCTGGGCGGACTGGACCGTCAGATCCGACGTCACCGCCGCCGGCGCGTACCGCTCGGCGATGGCCCTGGCGCGCAGGGCGACCGACGAGGTCGAGACCTCGCCCGACAGCAGGATGCCGTTGGCCATCGGCAGGATGCGGATCGGCTCGCCGGGCAGGGCCGCAGCGAAGTCGGCGCGCAGGGATTCGAGATCCTGCGCCACCCGCACATCGATCACCTCGATCAGGCGATGGGCCGGGTCGTAGATCAGGATGTTGGTGGTGCCGAGCGCCTTGCCGCGGACGTAGACGCTGCGGTCGGTGTTGGCGACGATCTCGGCCACGTCCGGCTGGGCGACGACGATTTCGCCGGCGCTGCCCATCAGCCGGAAGGCGACCGATTTGTCCTTGGGCACGGTGATCACGCGGCTGGGCGCCAGCTCACCGACCAGCGAGCTGGCGACGAAAGCCTGGGCCCCGGCGGGCGATGCGACAGGCGCGCAGGCGAGAGCCGCCGCGCAGACGATTGCAATGCGACGCATGAGGGTCAGCTCCCGAAACGCTCTGAGGGCACGGAGACGGTTTCACGCTTCCCGCCCTGGGTGACCACGAGGCCACGGGTGGCCGGAGCCGCGCCGCCCGACGCCTGACGACGCGGCGCACTGCGGCGTGGCGGCGCGGTGCTGACCGGGGTGACGCCGGCCATGCGGTCGCTGCGCAGCATCTCCGGCAGGGTCATCGCCCGGATCTCGGCCACGTCGGTGGCGCCGCTGCGCCGCAGGGACAGGGACAATATGCCCGCCTCGCCGGCCGCGGCCAGCTTGCCGGCGTCCAGCACGGTTACCTCAAGCGTGGCGGTCTTGGGCGGGAACTTCTCGGTCGAGGCCTGGTCGGCGATCAGATCCATGCCGAGCACCCGGACGTTCTGGAGCACCAAGGTCGAGATGTAGAGCTTGGCCGTCGCGGCCCCCTCGACGGCGCCCTTGTCGGTCAGCTCCTGCACCAGGACGACATCGACATGATCCCCGGCCAGGACATGGCCGCCGCCGCCGGCGACCTCGTTGACCTTGATCGTGTAGGCCCGCATGCCCGGCGAGATGGTCGCGGCCACCGACGGCTTTGCGCCCGGCCCGCTGACCTTGGTCGGCAGAATCGGTTCGTGGTTGACCAGGGCCGCCAGGGTGACCGGCGCCCCGCCGTCCAGGCCGATGACCTGCTGGATCGAGGTGTAGGCGCCCTCGGGGACCGAGCCCGCCGGCATTCTGATGATCGTGAGGTTCTTGGCCTCGAGCTTCTGGCCGAAGGGCACCGCGCCCGAGGCCGCCACCACCGGCGTCAGGACGACGGCCGACGAGTCCGCCGCTGCGGCGCGACTGGCGCCTGGCGCCGAATGGGGCAACCAGACCTTGGCGACGAACAATGCGCCCACGCCCAGAAGGGCAGACGCGCCAAGGCTGGCAATGGTGGCGACTCGCATCCTGCGGAACCCCCGTAATCGAGACGTCGATTTTCGACGTTCTCCCCGACACTGACATCAGGATTACAGCCAGCTCTTGAAATATATTCAACGAATACAATGAAGCGCCGTAAACCCTGTCTGTACGGGCAAGTATTAGGCTTAATATCCGGGAACCATGTTCGAACGCGCCGGGCCGTGTTTTCCACATTTCGGGTAGGGCCGGCGTTGTCGTCGCGCGGCGCTGACCCTCCCATAGGCCTCGCCGCGCCGACGCGCGGATCTGTTGGGGGAATGCTCATGAAACGTCTGACGCTCGCGCTCGCCGCCTCGGCCGCGCTGTCCATGCTTGCCTGGCAGGGCCCGGCTTCCGCCGCGGGCCCGGCGTTTGATCCGATGTGCTTTGCCGGCGTGGGCTGGGAGAACCAGCCCGAGAAGGAATCGATCAAGGTCTCCGGCTGTCGCCCGGCCTCCGAAATCGCCGCCCCCAACGCCATGGGCTGGATCGAGTATGACCGTCCCGGCGACGGCAATGGGTTCATCATGGGACGCCTGGTCAATGTCGGCGCCGACGGGACCTACATCTTCGACGTCCAGGACAACGGTGGCGGCAGCGGCACCTTCGGCTACCACGTCATCGGCAAGCCGGACGCCAGCGGCGTGCTGATCCCGGCGACGGTCCACATCGTGGCCCTGCCCGGCGACTAACCCCGACGGTGCGCGCGGACGCCGGCCAGCCAGGCGTCCGCCACCACCCGGTCATCGCCCAGCACCATCAGGGCGAACAGGATCTCGCGGATATTGCTGACGCCGGCCAGTCGCCGGGCCAGCAGCGGCGTAGCCGCCGTATCCAGCGCGACGAAATCCGCCTCGCAGCCGACGGCAAAGCTGCCGATCCGGTCTTCCAGCCCCAGCGCCCGGGCGCCGCCGCGCGTGGCCAGCCAGAAGGCGCGCAGCGGGTCCAGCATTCCGCCCCTCATCTGCGCCACGTTGCAGGCTGCCGCCGCGGTGCTCAGCATCGAAAAGCTTGTCCCGGCGCCGACGTCCGTGCCCAGACCGACTGCGACGCCATGCGCCTGCGCCCGCGCCAGGTCGAACAGGCCGCTGCCGAGAAACAGGTTTGAGGTCGGACAATGGCTGATCGCCGCCCCGGCCTCGCTCATCCGGTGCAGCGACCGGTCGCTCATGTGGATGCAGTGGGCGAACACCGAGCGGTCCGTCACCAGCCCGAACCGGTCATAGACGTCCAGATAGTCGCGCGCGTCCGGGAAGGCCCGGGCCACCGCCTCGACCTCGCGCGGGTTCTCGGCCAGATGGGTCTGCATCCAGACATGGTCATGCGCGCGCAGGATCTCGCCAGCCGACGCCAGCTGCTCCGGCGATGACGACAGCGCGAACCTCGGAGTGACGGCGTAGCCCAGCCGACCACGGCGGCTCCAGTCGCGGATCAGGACTTCGGTTTCGGCCCGTCCGCCAGGCTCTGTGTCGCTCAGGTCCGCGGGCCCACGGTCCATCAGCGACTTGCCGGCGATCAGCCGCATGTTCCGCGCCAGCGCCGCCTCGAACAGGGCGTCGACCGAGGCGCGATGCACCGATCCGAAAACCATCGCCGTGGTCGTGCCGTTGCGCAGCAGTTCGTCGAGAAACGCCTGGGCCGCCGCGTCGGCATGTGATCGGTCGGCGAAGGCCCGCTCCGCTGGAAAGGTCTTGTGCTCCAGCCAGTCGAGCAGTTGCCCGCTGAAGGCGGCAATCATGTCGATCTGCGGGAAGTGGATATGGGTGTCGATGAAGCCGGGGCTCAGCAGCCGGCCGGGCAGCGCCTCGACGATGACGTCAGCCGCCAGCGTCGGCGCGAGGTCGGCCCAGGCGCCGCAGGCGGCGACACAGCCGTCCTCGACAAGCAGCAGGCCGTCAGCATGGTGGACGACCGCGTCCGGCCCCGCGCGGCCGGGATCGTCGAGGCAATGGACCAGGGCGGCGCGCCAGGCGCGGACATCGGACATGAAGACAGGTTGGACCCTGCTCCGCGGTGACAGGCAAGCCTCACCTTACACTGTCATCCCGGCCGCAGGGCGCAGCCCGGAGCGCCGGGACCCAGATCCGGCCTCATGCAGGACGAGATTCAATCTGGGTCCCGGATCGCCTTCGGCGTCCGGGATGACATGGTGGTTCGGGATCAGGCCTTGACGGCGAGACCCAGACGCCGCCGCGCTTGGTCCCTTGGTCCGCCGGGCAGGGGCATACGCTCGGCCAGGGCGCCGGCCGCGCGCACCAGCCCCGCTTCCCACGGTTTCAGTCCATGATCCGGTCCCAGGCCGAGAATCTCGCGCGTCCAGGCCGGCAGCAGCTCGACCGCCGCCCGGATGAACACCCCCTGCGCCGCCCGCAGCGGGCCGGGCAGGATCGCGGTCCGGCGCATGATGTCGAGGAACTCGGTGACGATTTCCGACCGCTCCAGCCTCGGCCGCATGGCCTCAAAACAGGCCTCCTGTGCGGCCACGGAGGTCGGCGCGCCCGTGGCGCCATAGAGCCGGGCCGCCGGCGCGGCCTCGGCGTAGAACCTGTCCCGCTCGTCAGCCGTCAGGGTGCGGACATAGCGATGGTAGGCCTCCATGAATCCGAACGACGCCGTCGCCTGGACCCAGTCCAGCAGTTCCGGATCGTCCGCGCGATAGGGCTGACCGTCCGGCGTCACGCCGCTGACCCGGCCATGCATCCGGCCGATGCCGGCGATCATCACCTCGGCCCGGCTGCGCGCGCCATAGACCGTCACCATCGCGGCCATGCCGGTACGCTTCATGCGGGGCAGGGGATCGGTGCGAAAACTGGTGTGGTCCCAGACGCCCGACCGCACGCGCGGCTCGGCCAGTTCCAGCAGCACGGCGGTCACCCCGCCGATGAACAACGCCACGGGGTTGCTGAACACGCGCCACGACACCGAGTCGGCGTCCGCCAGCGCCGGTTCGCCCGCCGGGGTCGTGAAATCGAACGCCGGAACGCCCTCCGGCTGCATATAGGCCAGGGCTGCGGCGCTGATCCGGTCGCTGAGCGCATTGGCCATCGGGTTGATCCTCACGAAAACAGTTTGAGTCACGTGGCGTCCGCCGGTCTAGGCGAAGCGCCGGCAGTCTGATCAGTTGCCGCAAAGGGATGGAAGCCGCACATGAATCTCGACCTGACGCCCGAAGAACTGGCCTTCCGCGACGAAGTCCGCGCCTTTCTCGACGAGGCCCTGACGCCCGAGCTGCGCCAGGCCGGCCGGATGGTCACCAGCGTGTTCGTCGACAAGCAATACTCGATCCCCTGGCAGAAGAAGCTGCACGCCCGGGGCTGGGTCGCGCCCAGCTGGCCCGTGGAATACGGCGGCTGCGGCTGGAACGAGATGCAGCGCTACATCTTCGCCGCCGAATGCACGCGCGCCGGCGCGCCGTCGCTGTCGCCAATGGGACTGCGGATGGTCGGCCCCTGCATCCAGAAGTACGGTACGCCTGAGCAGAAGGCCTTCTACCTGCCGCGCATTCTGGCCGGTGAGGATTACTGGTGCCAGGGCTACTCCGAGCCTGGTTCAGGATCAGACCTCGCCAGCCTGCAGATGCGCGCCGAGAGCGACGGCGACGACTACGTCCTCAACGGCTCGAAGATCTGGACCACCCACGCCCACTTCGCCAACCGCATGTTCTGCCTGGTCCGCACCTGGTCCGGCGGCAAGCCGCAGCAGGGCATCACCTTCCTGCTGCTGGAGATGGATACACCCGGCATCGAGGTGAAGCCGATCATCACCCTGGCCGGCGAGCACGAGGTCAACCAGGTGTTCTTCGACAACGTCCGCGTCCCGAAGTCGGGCCGGCTGGGCGAGGAGAACGACGGCTGGACGGTGGCCAAATACCTGCTCGAGTTCGAGCGCGGCGGCAGCTCGGCGCCCGGCCTGCGCGGCGGCATCGCCAAGCTGAAGGCCATGGCGGAGAACGAGGTCTCGGACGAGGGCTCGCCGCTGATCGATGACCCGGACTTCCGCCTGCGCCTCGCCGAGGCCGAGATCCTCGTCGAGTCGATCGAGATCACCGAGCACCGGGTGATGTCGGCCCTGGCCGGCGGCAAAAACCCCGGCCCGGCCTCCTCGATGCTCAAGACCCAGTCGACGGAGTGCACCCAGCGGCTGGACGAACTGGCCATCGAGATCGCCAACCACTACGCCGCCGTCGACCAGCCGGAGGCGCGTGACCCCGGCTCGAACCAGACGCCGATCGGCCCCGACCACAGCGTGATCGCCATGGCCCGCTATCTCAACAACCGCGCGGCCTCGATCTATGGTGGCTCGAACCAGATCCAGCGGGACATCATGGCCCGGCTGGTGCTGAGGCTTTAGGAAGGCGCCATCCATGGCCCATGCTGTCGCGACCATCGGAACCACGGACTGGGCGACGACGGTGGTCGCGGGCCGCCACAGCCTGGTCGTCGACGAGCCGCTGTCGCTGGGCGGACAGGACGCGGGACCCGCGCCCTACGATGTGCTGCTGGCCAGCCTCGGCGCCTGCACGGCGATCACCCTGCGCATGTACGCCGAACGCAAGGGCTGGCCCCTGACCGAGGCGACCGTGGATCTGAAGCACTTCAAGGACGGCGACAGGTCGAAAATCGAGCGGGTGCTGCACCTGACGGGCGACCTCGACGACACCCAGCGCGCGCGCCTGGCCGACATCGCCGAACGCACGCCAGTGACCCTGACGCTCAAGGGCGGGGCGGACATCGTCACGACCTTGGCGCCGGCCGGTGCGTGAGCGAGGTGAAGAGGCCGGCGCCAACCTGCCGCCGCGGTTCGCGCCGTCTCGCAAGGTGAAGCCGGCCAACATCCACTGTCATCCCGGACGGCCCGAAGGGACGATCCGGGACCTAGATCGAATCCCATCCATCCAGCGTGAAGCCAAATCTGGGTCTCGGCTCTTCGCTGCGCGAAGGCCGGGATGACAGTGGGTTCGCCGCAAAGGTCCAGATCGGGCCCTTCGCCAGCAATGTGGCCTGCTCCTATGCCCGTCCGGACGTCGGAATGTCCTTGAAGGCCACATCCTTGTCCACGCGGATGTCGCCCGGCAGCCCCAGCACCCGCTCGGCGATGATGTTGCGCAGGATCTCGTCCGTGCCGCCTTCGACGCGGGTAGCGGGCGAGCGCAGCAGCATGGCCTGGAACCGCGCGCCGGCCGCCGCCTTGTCCGGATCGGACACGACGCCGCCCTGGCCCTGCAGATCCAGCGCGTACATCGCCAGTTCCTGCATGGTCGCGCCGGCGACCAGCTTGCCGATGGAGTTCTCCGGTCCCGGCGTTTCGCCCTTCGACAGGGCCGAGATGGCCCGCATACCGGTGTATTTCAGGCCGCTGGCCTTGACCGCATAGCCGGCCAGGCGCGATCGCACCGACCGGTCGTCGATGGCGAGGCCGTCCTCGGTCTGCAGGTTCATGCAGAAGTCGAACAGCTCCGGGAAGCCGGTCGGCATGCCCGAGCCGATCGACAGGCGCTCGTTCATCAGGGTGGTCAGCGACACGCTCCAGCCCTGGCCCACGGCGCCGAGCCGCTGGCTGTCGGGGATGCGCACGTCAGTGAAATAGACTTCGTTGAAGCCCGACTGGCCGTTGGCCTGCTTGATCGGCCGCACGTCGATGCCCGGCGACTTCATGTCGAGCCAGAACATGGTCAGGCCCTTGTGCTTGGCCACGTTCGGGTCGGTGCGGGTGATGACGATGCCGTAGTCGCTGTGCTGGGCGCCGCTGGTCCAGATCTTCTGGCCGTTGATGATCCAGTCGCCCGAGCCGTCGGTGGCCGGAACCGCCGCCGTGCGCAGGCCCGCCAGGTCCGAGCCGCCGGCCGGTTCGCTGAACAGCTGGCACCAGATGTGTTCGCCGGACGCCAGCGGCGGCAGCAGCCGCTCCTTGGTCGCCTCGTCGGCCCAGGCCATGACGGTCGGGCCGCACATGCCGTGGCCGATGATGAACAGGCCGCTGAGCGCGCCGTAGACGCCCTCTTCCTGGCCCCAGATCACGCGCTCGATCGGCGTGGCTCCCCGGCCGCCGTATTCCTTCGGCCAGTGCAGGCAGGCCCAGCCGGCCTCCGCCTTCTTCTTCTGCCAGGCCTTGGCGACCTGGATCGGATCGACGCTTTTCAGGCCATTGTTGCCGAAGCCGCCGCCCTTGAGCTCGGCTTCAAGTTCCTTGGGTGCGTTCGCCTGGATCCAGTCGCGCGCGACGGTGCGGAAAGCGGCTTCTTCGGGTGTGTCGTCGAAGTTCATGAGTCCATTCCCTCTTAAGCAGCGGCCGGAGCGTCGTTGCGCTGGCGCAGGCGGTCGATCAGCAGGTCTTCCCAGGTCGATTGCGAACCCAGCGCGAGCGCCAGGCCGTTCGACCGGCGGTAATACAGGTGGCAGTCGAAGGCCCAGGTGAAGCCCATGCCGCCGTGCACCTGGATGTTGTTCTTGGCGCAGTGCTGGAACGACTGGGTCGCCGAGACCCGCGCCGTCGCCGCCGCGACGGGCAGTTCCGACGAGCCGGTCGAGAGCGCCCAGGCGCCGTAGTAGGCGTTGGAGCGGGCCAGCGTCGCCGACACATACATGTCGGCCAGCATATGCTTGACCGCCTGGAACGAGCCGATCTGGCGGCCGAAGGCCATCCGTTCCAGCGCGTAGTCGCGACCCATCTCCAGCGCCCGGTCGGACCCGCCGACCTGCTCAAACGCCAGCAGGATGGCGGCGCGGTCCATGACCTCGGCGGCCAGGCGCCAGCCTTCGCCGGCCGCACCCAGCCGCTCGGCCGGGGCGTCGACGAAGTTCAGGGTCGCCTGACCCCGCGTCGGGTCGATGCTGTCGACGGCCGTACGGGTCACGCCCGGTCCGGTCAGGTCGACGAGGAACAGCGAGACCTTGCCGCCCTCTCGCGCCGCGACGACGGCGACATCGGCGATCTCGCCGTCGGCGACCGGGGTCTTGGTCCCGCTCAGCTTGCCGTTGGACACGCTCGCCTTGATGGATTTCTCGGTCACGCGGCCAAGGCCCTCGCCATAGGCGAAGGCGCCGATGGTCTCGCCGCTGGCAAGTTTCGGCAGCCTGGCCTGCTTCTGCGCTTCAGAGCCCGCGGCCATCAGGAATTCGGCGACCAGGTAGATCGAGGACGCGACCGGCACGGGCGCGATGGCCCGGCCCAGCTCTTCGGCGATCACGCACAGTTCGAGATGGCCCAGGCCGACGCCACCGTATTCCTCGGGAATCGCCGCGCCCAGAAAGCCCATCTCGCCGAGACCCGCCCACAGCGCGCGGTCATAGACCTGGTCGCCTTCCAGCACCGCCCGCACGGCTGACGGCGGGCATTTATCGGCCAGATAGCGCCGCGCCTGATCCTGCAGCTGCTTCTGCTCGTCGGAGAAATCGAAATTCATGCGGGCCTCCCGGGAACGTCTCTTGCCGCCACTTGAACCCCTTCACGCGGGGGCAGCCAAGCCCTCTCCATGACGAAGGTGGGTGTTGCCTGATACTCGCGGCATGGCACGATCAACCGGAGCGGCGGCGACAGGGAAAGATCACGGCATGATCACCGTATTCGGCGGACAGACCTCGCGATCCCTCAGGGTCGTTTGGCTGATGGAGGAGATGGGCCTGCCCTACCGCCTGCAGCAGGTGGACATGCTGTCCGCGACCCCGGATGCGGCGCTGCTGGCGGTGAACCCCGCCTACTACATCCCGGCGATGCAGGACGGCGACGTCACCATGGTCGAGTCGATCGCCATCATGGAATACCTGATGGCCCGCTATGGCCCGCTATGGCCCGACGCCGCTGGCGCCGGCGGCGGATGATCCGGCCTTCCCGGCCTACCAGCAGTTCCTGCACCTGGGCGAAGCGGGCCTGGCGACCCTGATGATGGTCCCTGTCGTCAGCCGGTTCATGGCGCCGGAGGCCGAACGGGACAACTGGGGCGCCCGCCAGGCGCTCTTCTGGGCGGAAAAGCGGCTGCTGCTGGTGAAACGGCGGCTCGAGCGGTCGACCTGGATCGCCGGCGAGACCTTCACGGCCGCCGACATCTCGATCACCTACGCCCTTGAGTTCGGCCGCCGGCAAGGTGTGATCACCCTCGGCGATGCCGAGACCGCCTACCTCGAGCGCACCATGGGCCGCGAGGCGTATGGGCGTGCGCTGGCGAACTCCATGCCCGCCGCGTAGTCGTCCGCTCACCTCCGTTGTCATCCCGGACGGGCCGAAGGGACGATCCGGGACCCGGATTGAATCCCATTCGCTTCGTCTGAAACCGAATCTGGGTCCCGGCTCTCCGCTGCGCTTCGGCCGGGATGACAGTGAAGAGAGTCATGTCGTCACGCCTTGCCTGACGCCGCGACAGGGGGCTCACATGCCGCCGACACACAGGGAGAAGGCCATGGACCTCGGACTCAAAGGCAGGACCATCTTTGTCGCCGGCGCGAGTCGCGGCATCGGCCTTGGCATCGTCGAGGCCTGCCTCGCTGAGGGCGCGAAGGTCGCCATCACCGCCCGGGGCGCCGAGGCGCTCGAGGAGACCCGGGCACGCCTCGCCGCGCAGTATGGTGAGGGCAACCTCTGGGCCATGGCCGGCGACCTGCGCCAGACTGACGTGATCGAGAAGGCCCTTGCCGGCGCCGAGGCCGCGCTGGGCCCGATCTATGGCGCGGTGGCCAATGTCGGCCTGCATCCCTGCCCGCCGGGCGCCGAGGTTGATGACGAAACCTGGGACGCCGGCTTCACCCAGAACCTGACCTCCGCCTGGCGGCTGGCGCGCGCGGCCTACCGCATGATGGGGCCGCGGGGCGAAGGCTCGGTGCTGATGATCAGCTCCATCGCCGGCCTGGGCGCCCTGGGCACGCCCCTGACCTACGGCACCGCCAAGGCGGCGATGAACCATCTGGGCAAGGAGCTGGCGAAGATCACCGGTCCCAGTGGCGTCCGCGTCAACACCATCGCGCCGGGCAACATCATCTTCCCGGGCGGCACCTGGCAGGAGCGGATGGATGGCCCCCGCGCCGCCAACTGGCAGCGCTGGATCGACCGCGAGGTGGCGATGAAGCGCTACGGCCTGCCCGAGGAGATCGGTTCGGTCGCCGCCTTCCTGATGAGCCCCAAGGCCAGTTTTGTTCACGGGACCGTCGTCCCGGTCGATGGAGGACAGACCCGATGAGCGTGACCATCACCATGGCGTCCGAGCCCTATGAGCATCTGGCGCTGCGCCAGGAGGGCGACGCCCTCTGGGTGACAATGAACCGCCCTGACAGCCTGAACGCCCTCAACCGTCGTCTGACGGCCGAACTGCGCGACCTGTTCGTGAACCTCTACTGGCGACGGGACGTGCGCGTGGTCGTGCTGTCCGGCGCCGGCCCCGCCTTCTGCGCCGGCCTCGACCTGAAGGAGCGCAGCGACAGCAACGGCCCGCGTCGCATCGCCGACGGCCTGGATTCCCAGCGCAGCATCGCCGAGATCGTCATCGCCATGCGCCGGTGTCCACAGCCGATCATCGCCTGCGTGGACGGCGCGGCGGCCGGCGGCGGCTTCGCCCTGGCCCTGGCCAGCGATGTCCGCATCGTCACCCCGAAGACGCGCATGAACGCCGCCTTCATCCGCATCGGCCTGTCGGCCTGCGATATCGGGGTCAGCTACTTCCTGCCGCGCATGGTGGGCAGTTCGGTGGCGGCCGAGTTCATGCTGACGGGCCGCTTCATCAGCGCCGACCGCGCCTATCAGCTGGGTCTCGCGAGCTGTGTCGTCGCGCCTGACCAGATCGAGGCCGAGGCCCGCGGCTTCGTGAAGGACATGCTGCACGCGACGCCGCTCGGCCTGCGCCTGACCAAGGAGGCGCTGAACCACGCCATCGACGCCAACGGTCTTGAGGCCACGATCGCCATGGAAGACCGGAACCAGATCCTGGCCAGCAGCGACGGCGACTTCGCCGAAGGCGTGCGGGCGTTCCTCGAGAAACGGGAGCCGGACTACAGCAAGGGGAAGGGCTAGGCGCGTCCTTCGAGACGCGATCCTGAGGGATCGCTCCCCAGGATGACGGGCAGGGCAGGACTTCCCCTCTCTTCGTCATGGTGAGGAGCGAGCCTCAAGCGAGCGTCTCGCACCACGCAAACCCATTGCGGCCGTCAGCATTCGGATCGACTGTGGAAAGAAAATGGGGAGGCACACATGGTCACCGTCACGCCCAACGCCTCGGGCTTCGGCGCCGAGATCACCGGCCTCGACATCGGCGCGCCGCTGGCCGCTGATGAGCTCGCGCAGGTGAAGGCGGCCTGGGCGGCGCATGGGGTGGTCTGGTTCCCTGACCAGCCGCTCGATCATGACCAGCTCGAAGCCTTCACCCTGCAGTTCGGTGGCTTCGGCCTCGACCCCTATGTGAAGCCGCTGGCCGACCGGCCGCACATCCTCGAGGTCCGCCGCGAACCGGACGAGACCAACAGCGTGTTCGGCGGCGCCTGGCACAGCGACTGGAGCTTCCAGGCCGCCCCGCCGGCGGGGACGATCCTGCATTCCAAGGTCATTCCGCCGGTCGGCGGCGACACCGAGTTCGCCGATGGCTGCCGCGCCTACGAGGCGCTGAGCCCGGTGATGCAGGGCTTTCTCGACGGTCTCCAAACCATCCACTCGGCGACCCGGCCCTACGGCACCAACGGCGTCTACGCCAACGAAAAGCCCGGTCGCAGCATGCAGATCATCAACTGCGTCGAGGCCGACAGTCAGCAGCAGCACCCGCTGGTCCGCGTCCATCCGGTCAGCGGCCGCAAGGCCTTGTTCGTCAACCCGATCTACACCCTGGGCGTGGCGGGCATGACCGAAGCGGAGAGCGAGAACCTGCTGTCCTTCCTCTACCGCCACATGCTGCAGGACCAGTTCGTCTATCGCCACAAATGGCGCCCCGACATGCTGATCCTGTGGGACAACCGCTGCTGCCTGCACAACGCCACCGGCGGCTACGACGGCCACCGCCGGGTGATGCACCGAACGACGGTGGCGGGGGAGAAGCCGATACCTGTCGTCTAGCCAAATACTGTCATCCCGGCCGAAGCGCAGTGGAGAGCCGGGACCCAGATTCGGCTTCACGCACAGCGGCCGAGATTCAATCTGGGTCCCGGAACGGCCTTGCAGGCCGTCCGGGATGACAGTGTAAGAGATTGAAGATCGTCAGAGGGGATACAGCTTGGATTTCCAACTCGCCGAAGAGCACCAGATGCTCAAGGACCTGGTCGCGAAGTTCGTTCGCGACCAGCTGATTCCCCTGGAGCCCGCCGTGCTCGCCCGCGACGCCGCCGGCGAGTCCATCGCCCTGACCGCCGCCGAGCGCGCGCCGATCGACAAGGTCAGCAAGGAGCTGGGCCTCTGGGGCCTCGATGCGCCCGAAGACGTCGGTGGCGCAGACCTGCCGATGGTGGCGATGGTCGGGGTCTATGAGGAGATGGGCAAGACGGTCACGCCCTACGTGCTCCCGCCCGACTCGCCGAACCTGCGCATGCTGATGGCGACGGTCAACGACGAGCAGCGGATCCAGTATCTGGCGCCCTACGTGGCCGGCGAGGCGATCAGCGCGATCGCCATCTCAGAACCCGGCGCCGGCGCCGACCCGGCGGGCATGATCACCAGGGCCGTGCGGGACGGCGACGACTGGGTGATCAACGGCCGCAAGATCTGGATCAGCAAGGCCAAGGAAGCCGACTTCACCGTCACCATGGCGGTCACCGACCCGGCCAAGGGCGCCCGCGGCGGCATCTCGGCCTTCCTGGTCGACAAGGGTACGCCCGGCTTCAACGTCCTGCGCGCCATCCCGATGATCGGCGGCCAGGTGACTTACGAGGTGGTCTACGAGGACTGCCGCGTGCCGGCTTCCAAGCTGCTCGGCAAGGAAGGGCAGGGGTTCGCGCCGATGCAGACCCGCCTGTCGACCCGCCGGCTGCAGATGGGCATCTGGGGCTACACCCTGGCCCAACGCGCGCTGGACATGATGATCGAGCACGCCGGCCAGCGTGAAACGTTCGGGGCGAAGCTGGCCGACCGTCAGGCGATCCAGTGGTGGGTCGCCGACGCCTCGACGAAGATCCACGCCGCCCGGCTGATGGCCTACGACATTGCCTGGAAGCTCGACCAGGGCCGCGACGTGCGGGTGGAGATCTCGATGCTCAAGGTGTTCGGCACCGAACTGGGCTGGGAGGTCATCGACCAGGCCATGCAGGCCTTCGGGGCCATGGGAATGACCAAGGAGCTGCCCCTGCAGATGATGGCCGGCCAGATGCGCACCATGCGGATCTACGACGGCCCGAGCGAAGTCCACCGCTGGGTCATCGCGCGGGACCGGCTGGGGCTGAAGCGGTAGTCCCGCCTAGGCCTTTTCCCGCACCTGCCGCGGTTCGTAGATCGCCCAGTGGCGGCCGGACATCGCCAGCCGGTCGCGGCTGGAGACGGTGAAGTCGAGCGTCACGATCAGGTGGCCGTTCTTCTCCGCGTTGGCCACCACGACGCCCCGCGTCTCGAGCTGTTCGCCGTCGGTGATCAGGCCGTGCAGGCGGGCGTCGCTTTCCAGGTGGATCCACGGCCCCAGCTTGACGGTCTGGGCCAGCACATAGTTGGCGCGGCGCAGCATGTAGGCGGGGTTGGCGATGTTGCCACCGTCGAACAGGTCCGGGTCGTCGCGGGTGTTCTGCAGGTGGGCCAGGCCGACGTCGGCGAAATAGAGCTCCTTCAGCGTGCCCAGCACCAGCCCGACCGGCAGGCTCTCCGGCGAGGCGGGCCGGCGCTCGTCCGGCCGGGGCAGGGGACCTTCGGGCAGGATCGCCGGCGCGGGGCTGTCGTCGGACCGCCAGGCCGTCCCGCTCGCGCAGTCGAGGCCGCGCGCCGACACAGCCAGCGACAGCGACCCGTCAGGCTGTTCGTCCGCCGCCACCCGCGTCTCGTCGCCGTCATAGACCGGCTTGCCGAACTTCGCCCGAATCCGCCCCTCGCTCAGCCAGTCGCGGCCCCACAGGGCGACCGGCGCGTGGGCCATGTAGGCGAATACGTCGACGCCAGGCACCAGCCCGCCGGTGAAGCCGAACCGGCTGGCCACGTCATCGGCGTGGATCCTGTTCTCGCTGGCGGTCGCGGTGTTGAAGGCGGTCAGGGTGCGGTTGAGGGTCATGGGGGAAGGGTATCGGAGGATGGGGCTCGCGCAATCCTCCCCAGCTTTGCTGGGGAGGATCGTCGTGCGCTGGGTCCTCGCCACACGGTCGAGGATGACGGAAAAGGAACGGGATGAATCAGACCTTCGACTACATCATCGTCGGCGCGGGATCGGCCGGATGCGTGCTGGCCAACCGGCTGAGCGCGGATCCGCGCAACCGCGTGCTGGTGCTCGAGGCGGGCGGCAAGGACGACTGGATCTGGTTCCACATTCCGGTCGGCTACCTGTTCTCGATCGGCAATCCGCGCGCCGACTGGATGTACGAGACGCAGGCTGTGCCGGGGCTGAACGGCCGCAGCCTGAAGTATCCGCGCGGCAAGGTGATCGGCGGGTCTTCGGCGATCAACGCGATGATCTACATGCGCGGCCAGGCGGCCGACTATGACGGCTGGCAACAGCTGGGCCTGACCGGCTGGGGCTGGGACGACGTGCTGCCGCTGTTCCTGTCGCAGGAAGATCACATCAAGCCGCCCACGGAACATCATCGCTCCGGCGGCGAATGGCGGGTCGAGCATCCGCGCATGCGCTGGGCTGTGCTGGACGCCTTCGCCCAGGCCGCCGCGCTTGAGGGCATGGGGCCTGTGGCTGACTTCAACGGCGGCGACAACGCCGGCAGCGGCTACTTCCAGGTCAATCAGAAGGGCGGCATCCGCTGGAGCGCGGCGCGCGGGTTTCTCAAGCCGGTGTTGAAACGACCCAACCTGAAGCTCGAGACCGGCGTGCGGGTCGACCGGGTGCTGATCGAGGATGGCCGGGCGGTCGGGGTCGCCTGGAGCCGGGACGGCCAGACGGTTGAAGTCCGCGCCTCGGGCGAGGTCGTGCTGGCGGCCGGGGCGGTCAACTCGCCCGGACTGCTGGAGCGGTCCGGCGTCGGCGACGGCGCGCGGCTCCAGTCGCTCGGCATCACGCCGGCCCGGCACGCGCCGGGCGTGGGCGAGAACCTGCAGGACCATCTGCAGATCCGGCCGGTCTACAGGGTGCGCGGCGTGCCGACGATGAACGCCCTCTACGCCTCGTTCTGGCGCCGCCCGCTGATGGCGCTGGAGTACGCCGCCCTGCGTCGCGGGCCGATGTCGATGGCGCCGTCACAGATGGGCGCCTTCGCCCGTTCGTCACCCGACCACGAGACGCCCAACCTTCAGTTCCATGTCCAGCCGCTGTCGCTGGAGCGGTTCGGCGATCCGCTGCATCCGTTCCCGGCGATCACGATCAGCGTCTGCAACCTGCGCCCGACGAGCAGGGGCTCGATCCATACGGCCAGCGCCGATCCGGCCGCCCCGCCGGTGATCCAGCCCAACTATCTCGATACCGGCGAAGACAGCCGCGTGGCGGTCGACTCCCTGCGGCTGGTGCGCCGGATCGTCGGCCAGCCGCCGCTGGCGCGCTTTCATCCGGACGAGATGAAACCCGGCTTCGCGGTCGATGATGAGGCCGGCCTGCTGGCCGCCGCCCGCGACCTGGGCACGACGATCTTCCATCCGGTCGGCACGGCGAAGATGGGTGTGGCGTCCGATCCCGCCGCCGTGGTCGATGCCCGGCTCCGTGTCATCGGGATCGCCGGTCTGCGCGTCGCCGACGCGTCGGTCATGCCGCGCATCACGTCCGGCAACACCAACTCCCCGACCATGGTGATCGCGGAGAAGGCGGCCCGGATGATTATGGAAGACCGGCGCTGAGACAGCGGCTGCGGCGTTTCGCACAATCGAGACGCTTGATTTCCCTAGCGTGCATCGGCCAAACATCTGTTTGGAACCGCCGGTACGGACGCAGGCGTGCGCAGGGAGATGACCATGGCCGACGATCTCGGATTTGACCCGCAGGCGCTGCGCGAGCGGTACCGGGCCGAGCGCGACAAGCGTCTGCGCGACGACGCCAACGAGCAGTACCGCGAGATCAAGGGCGACTTCGCGCGCTACCTCGACGATCCCTATGTCGAGCCGGGCTTCACCCGCGAGCCGCTGACCGACGAGATCGAGGTGGTGGTGATCGGCGGCGGCTTCGGCGGGCTGCTGGCCGGCGCGCGGCTGCGCGAAGCCGGCGTCCAGGACATCCGCATGATCGAGAAGGGCGGCGACTTCGGCGGCACCTGGTACTGGAACCGCTACCCTGGCGCGGCCTGCGATGTGGAGTCCTACATCTACCTGCCGCTGCTCGAGGAACTCGGCTACGTGCCGGTCGAGAAATATACGCGGGCGCCGGAAATCCTCGATCACTGCCGCCGCATCGGCGAGCATTTCGACCTCTACCGCGACGTCTGCTTCCAGACCGAGATCACGGCGATGGACTGGGACGAGGCGTCGTCCCGCTGGATCATCCGCACCAATCGCGGCGACGCCATGAAGGCGCGCTTCGTCTGCATGGCCAACGGCCCCCTGCACCGGCCCAAGCTGCCCGGCATCCCGGGCGTGGAGACCTTCAAGGGCCACAGCTTCCACACCAGCCGCTGGGACTACGACTACACCGGCGGCGATTCGTTCGGGAACCTGACGGGCCTCGCCGACAAGCGGGTCGGGATCATCGGCACCGGCGCGACCGCGGTGCAGTGCGTGCCGCATCTGGGCGCCTCGGCGAAGGAACTGTTCGTCTTCCAGCGCACGCCCTCGTCGATCGATGTCCGCGACAATCGTCCGACCGACCCCGCCTGGGCCGAGGCGCTCGAACCCGGCTGGCAGCAACGCCGGATGGACAACTTCAACAACCTCGTCTCGGGCGGGTTCGAGAAGGAAGACCTGGTCGGTGACGGCTGGACCGACATCATCCGCAACATCCTGCTGATCGGGCGTCAGACCCAGGCGGCCGGCGAGGCGCCGCGCAGCCTGCAGGAACTGATGCAGTTGGCCGACTTCAAGAAGATGGAGCAGATCCGCAGCCGGGTGGATGAGGTCATCAGCGACCCCGCGACCGCCGAGGCGCTCAAGCCCTGGTACAACCAGTTCTGCAAGCGGCCTTGCTTCCACGACGACTACCTGCCGACCTTCAACCGGCCGAACGTGCATCTGATCGACACGCAAGGACGCGGCGTCGAGCGGATCACCGAGAACGCCGTCTGGGTCGACGGCAAGGCCTACGAGGTCGACTGTCTGGTCTACGCCACCGGCTTCGAGGTCGGCACCAGCTACGCCCGCCGCGCGGGGTACGAGGTCGTCGGCCGGGGCGGCCTGACCCTGACCGGCAAGTGGAAGGACGGCGTCTCGAGTCTGCACGGCATGCACGTGCACGGCTTCCCCAACCTGTTCATCTTCTCCAACAGCCAGTCGGGCTTCTCGGTGAACTACCCGCACATGCTGAACGCCCAGGCGCAGCACGCCTCCTGGATCATCGCCGAGGCGCAGCAGCGTCAGGCGCGGACGGTCGAGGCGTCGCGCGCGGCGGAGGAGGCCTGGGTCCAGACGATCATCGACTCGGCCCTGATGCGGCAGCAGTTCCAGGAGGAATGCACGCCCGGCTACTACAACAACGAGGGCAAGCCCTCGGCGCTGGCGGCGCGCAATGGTTCCTACGGCAAGGGTTCGATCGCCTTCATCAAGCTGATGGAAGAATGGCGGGCGGCCGGAACTCTCGAGGGTCTCGAACTCACATCCGGATAGATCGGGGGCCCCAGGGCGTCAGGGCGACGGCGGCGGCGGTCGCCGTCCCCATGACCACCATGCCCAGAGCGACCAGGGCGAACAGCGTCCAGGGTGGCGCCTGGGTCTTGACCAGGATGAAGCCGCCGATCGCGACAACCACGAGCCGCGCCGTCCCCGCCAGAAGCGGCCCCATGATCCGGCCCGCCCCCTGCGACGAGAAATACAGCGCCAGGCTCAGGCCGAAGAAGGCGAAGCACGGCCCGACGAAGTGCAGGTAGAGGGCGCCGGCGGCGCGCACGTCGGGATCCTGGGTGAAGATGGACACCCAGATCTCCGGGAACAGCCCCAGCACCATGCCCAGAACGCCAAGCGCGATCCCGGCCATCGCGCCAGCCGTCCAGGCCACCTTGCGCGCCCGCGCCACATCGCCGGCGCCGATGGCCAGCCCGACCATCGGCAGGGAGGCGACGCCGACCGAAAACGCGATCGGCACCAGCAGGAACTCCAGCCGCGACCCGATGCCGTAGCCGGCCAGGGTGTGGACGCCGAACCGGGCGGCGATGGCGGTGATCACCAGCACGGTTCCGACGGTCTGGATCGGCGACAGCATCGCCGGCAGCCCGACCTTGAGGATGTCGTCGAAATGCGCCCGGGTGAACGGGCCGCTCAGGTGCAGGCGCACGCGCGCCTTGCCCCGGCGCAACAGCAGGAACAGGACGACCGCCATGAAGGTGGCGGACGCCGCCTGGCCCAGACCGACCCCGATGATGCCCAGTTGCGGCGCCGGTCCCCAGCCGAAGCACAGGGCTCCACCCAGCACGATCTGCAGCACCGCGCCGCCCAGCATGGTCGCCGAGGGTCCGATCATGTCGCCGGACCCGCGCAGCACGGAGGCGAACATGTTGGACAGCCAGATCGCCGCTGCGAAGGCGAACACGATGTTCGAGTAGATCACCGCCTGGCGCAGCGTCTCGCCGTCCCCGCCCAGCACGGCGAACAGCCCCCGGCCGAACAGCGACAGGACGATCGAGAAGAACAGGCCGAGGCCCAGGCCGATGACCGCGCCATGACGCGCCAGCGCCTCGGCGCGGTCCGTCGCGCCTGCGCCCAGGGCCCGGCTGACGGCGGAGGAGAGGCCGCCGCCCATGGCGCCGGCGCTCATCATCCCCATCAGCATCACCAGCGGAAAGACCAGGGCGGCGGCGGCCAGCGGCTCGGCGCCCAGCCGGCCGATATAGGCGGTCTCCGCGATCGATACCGCGGTCGTGGCCAGCATGCCGAGCAGGTTGGGCGCGGCCAGCTTCGCCAGGGTCGGCGCGACCGCAGCGACAAGCAAGGGGTGGGACGGCGCGGCGCCACCAGTCGTCTGCGTCATCATTCCCCACCTGCGTTTCGATTTGCTACTCTATAGGTGGGCGGTGAGCGGTCCAGTCGCAAATGCGTCGGCGGGACTTGCTGTCGTGGCCCGCGGACGGCAGGGCCCCGCCCCCGGAGGACAAGGGACCGGCGGGACTGGTTGCCGCCGTCCATATCAGCCCGCGGGCGAGCAGATGACGCTGACCTTCGACTTCGGCGAGGGAGAGTCGCGGATCGTCACCCTGGGAGTCGCCGCCCTGCGCCAGACCCTGTCGGTCATGCACCGGCTGCAGGCGGAGGCCGGCTGGCCGCTGGACGTCCGGCCGTCCTGGATCGCCGATCCGTCGGCGACAGCGGTCAGCGGCGCGGCGAACTGAAGCCGCCGAGTCAGTTCACGTTGCGGTACTTGCTGTCGATAACGACACGCCCCGGCGATCCCTTGATGAGGTTCGCGGGGAAGGCGATCATGTCGCCCGGCGCCATGCTGTAGTAGGCCTGCGTGAACTCAAAGATCACGAAATAGGTGTCGCGTCCGTCGGCGGACACTCGCGTGACGGTGCCAGCCTTGTCGGCGACGACATACCATTTGATCGGCGCGGGCGGCAGGCGCCGGCCGAAGGCGACGTCGTTCTCCCAGGTTCCCGTACCGTCCGCGCGGAGCACTACGCATCCCGACGACTGGTCCGGTCCGGACTTGCCCCCTTCGCAAAGTGGAGCGCCGACGAACTGAGACGGAAAGTCAGCGTTCCCGCCGAGGTATCCGTTCACGGGATTGCCCTGATAGGTCAGAGCGGTCGGCGTGGTCGCGGCCCACACGGCGGAGGCCGTCATCAAGAGAGAGGCGCAAGCGGTCAGACCAATCAGCGTTCGCATCACGACAAGACCTCGGTGCATTCGGTTTCGCACACCGTGTGCGAGGCGGGATGGACGGTCAAGCTGCGTTGGGCCGGCGACGGGCGTTCCCGTCAGGCCGCGGGGGGTCTAGGAAGGGCGCATGACCCGTCACATTGTCCATATCGTGGGAGCCGGACCCGCCGGCCTGATGGCGGCCGAGCGGCTCGCCGCCGCCGGCCACGGCGTGGTGGTGCACGAAGCCATGCCCTCGCCGTCGCGAAAGCTGCTGATGGCCGGGCGGGGCGGTCTCAACCTGACCCACACCGAGCCCCTGGAGGGGTTTCTCAGTCGCTATGGCGAGGCGAAGGCGGTCGTTGCGCCGTGGCTGGAGCGGTTCTCGCCGACAGACATGATCGGCTGGGCGGAGGGACTGGGTCAGGCGACCTTCGTCGGATCGTCCGGCCGGGTCTTTCCGCGGGCGATGAAGGCGTCGCCGCTGCTGCGGGCCTGGCTGGCCCGGCTGGCGGCGGCGGGCGTCGAGCTCCGGACTCGATCCCGCTGGACCGGCTTCGCCGAGGGCGGGCTGACGTTCGACACGCCTGAAGGACCGGCCAATGAGCGGCCGGACGCCGTCGTGCTGGCCGTGGGCGGCGGCAGCTGGCCGCGTCTGGGATCAGACGCCCGGTGGTCGCCGTGGCTCGAGGCCCGGGGCGTGACCGTGGCGCCGTTCAGGCCGTCGAATGTCGGCTTCGACCATGCCTGGTCACCGATCTTCGCTGACCGGTTCGCCGGACAGCCGCTGAAACCCGTCGCCATGACCCATGGCGAGACGGGCGTGCGGGGCGAGGCGATGGTCACCCGCTACGGGATCGAGGGCGGGGCGGTCTACGCCCTGTCGGCCGGCCTGCGCGATGCGATCGACCGCGACGGCGCGGCGACCCTCGTGGTGGATCTTCGTCCCGATCTCTCCATCGAGGCGCTGGCCTCCCGTCTGGCGAGGCCCCGCGGCAAGGACAGTGTGACGAACTGGCTGCGCAAGGCCGGCGGCCTGTCGCCCGTGGCCGTCGGTCTGCTGCGCGAGATCCCGGGCGAACTGCCCATGGGCGCCGACAAGCTGGCCCGGCGGATCAAGGCGGTGCGCCTGACCCTGACCGGCGTTCAGGGCCTGGACCGGGCCATCTCCTCGGCCGGCGGCGTGACCCTGGACCAGGTCGATCACGGCCTGATGCTCAAGGCGCTGCCCGGCCTCTTCGTCGCGGGCGAGATGTTGGACTGGGAAGCCCCGACGGGCGGCTATCTTCTGCAGGCGTCGATGGCCTCGGGCGCCACAGCGGCGGCCGGCGTCACCGACTGGCTGAAGCGGGACTGAGCGTCCTGCTCCAGGCGGTGTCCTGCTGTCCGCGCGTCCGGGCCGCCAAAGGCGGGCCCGTCGCTGTGCGGAACTAGTGGGCCGGGGCGGCCGGTGCGGGAGCGGCGGCCGGAGCAGCCGCGGCCGCGACCGGAGCCGCGCCTTCGGCCGGAGCTTCCGCTGCCGGGGCTTCAGCCGCCGGGGCGGCGGCAGGCTTCGGCGCGGGCAGCGGCAGCGTCGCGCCCAGCGTGTTCAGGTAGGCCATCATGGAGACCCGGTCTTCCTGCTTCTTCAGGCCGACGAAGGTCATCTTGGTGCCCGGCAGGTGCTTGGCCGGCGCCTTGATGAACTGGTCGAGCTCGTCCCAGGTCCAGACCGGATGGCTGGCGGCGTACTCGACCATGGCGGGCGAGTAGGCGAAGCCCGGACGGGCGCCGGGCTTGTGGCCGAGAATGCCGTACAGGTTCGGGCCCGTTCCGTTGGCGCCGCCGGCGTCGAAGGTGTGGCAGGAGGCGCACTTGGCGGCGACCGCCTTGCCGACCTCGGCGTTGGTCACCGGAATGACCGTGCCCCAGTCCGGCGCCACCTCGGCGGCGGGACCATCAGCCGGACCCTCGGCCACGGCGATGGCATAGCCGGCCTTCTCGGGCGTGTGGTGCTCGAACACGATGGTGGTCAGCTCACGCAGGCCGAAGATGACGAGTCCGGTCGCCAGCAAACCGCCGGCGATCTTGTTGAACGTAAGATCGCTCATATCCGCCTGTCTCAGTCCTCAAGTCGGCCCGCGCCGCGAGCCAGAATCAGCGCTGTGGGAATCCCACGACGCGCCCCTTATTGCGCCGGGCTCTCTTACACGCTACCGCCCCTCGCGCAAGCCGGGCCCGGGGGTCCGATTGGCCCGAATTGATCCATGTCCAGACCGATGAACCCGATCGTCCTGATTCCGGCCCGCATGGCGGCCACCCGACTGCCGGACAAGCCGCTGGCGGATATCGGCGGCCTGCCGATGATTGTCCGGGTTCTGCGGCAGGCCGAACGGGCCGGCGTAGGCCCTGTCGCGGTCGCCGCCGGAGACGCTGAGATCGTTGAAGCCGTGCGCGCTGCGGGCGGCCTGGCGGTGCTTACCGATCCCGCGCTGCCCTCCGGCTCCGACCGGATCCAGGCGGCGCTGGAAGCCCTCGATCCGGACGGCGTCCACGACGCGGTCATCAATCTGCAGGGAGACATGCCCTTCGTTCCGGCTTCCATCATCGCCGCCTGCGCCGGCCTGCTGGCGCGTGAGCCCGGCTGTGACGTGGCCACCGTTGTGGCGCTGGAAGCGTCGGCCGAAGACCGGTCCAATCCGGATGTGGTCAAGGCGGTGCTGGCCATGGCGGCTGACAACGCCAGCGGCCGGGCGCTCTATTTCACCCGCTCGACACTCTACGGCGAGGCGCCCGTCTGGCGGCACGTCGGCATCTATGGCTATCGGCGCGCGGCGCTGGAGCGATTTAACACCGCTCCGCCCTCGCCCCTCGAACGGCGCGAGAAGCTGGAGCAGCTGCGGGGCCTGGAAATGGGCCTTTCGTACTGGGCCGCCGTCGCCGACGAGGCCCCGATCTCCGTCGACAACCCGGCCGACCTAGAGGCGGCGCGGGCCTACGCGAAAGACAACGCATGAGCGTTCTTCCCAAGATCGCCTTCCAGGGCGAACCCGGCGCCAACAGCCACGAGGCCTGCCGGACCTATTTCCCCGACCACGAAGCCGCCCCCTACCCGACGTTCGAGGAGGCCTTTGACGCGGTGAAATCCGGCGCCTGCGCGCTCGGCATGATCCCGGTCGAGAACTCGATCGCCGGCCGCGTCGCTGACGTGCACCATCTGCTGCCCAGCTCCGGCCTGAAGATCATCGGCGAGCGGTTCAAGCCGATCCGGTTCCAGCTGATGGTCAACAAGGGCGGCAGGCTGGCCGACGTGAAGACCGTCTCCAGCATGGCCATCGCCCTGCACCAGTGCAAAGGCAGCCTGAAGAAGCTGGGCGTGGCGATGGAGGCCGTCGGCGACACCGCCGGCGCCGCCCGGGCCCTGGCGCAGCATCCCGACCCCACGCGCGGCGCCATCGCCCCGGCCCTGGCGGCGGAGATCTACGGCCTCGACATCCTGATGCGCGACATCGAGGACGAGCGGCACAACACCACCCGCTTCCTGGTGATGACCGCCGACAAGGCCCCGCCGCCGCCGCCGTTCACCAGCCGCTGCATCACCAGCTTCTGCTTCAAGGTGAAGAACATCCCGGCGGCGCTCTACAAGGCCATGGGCGGGTTCGCGACCAACGGCGTGAACATGACCAAGCTTGAGAGCTACATGGAAGGCGGCGCCTTCACGGCGACCTTCTTCTACGCCGAGGTCGACGGCCGGCCGGAAGACCGGGGCCTCGCCCTGGCGCTCGAGGAGCTGGGCTATTTCTCGGAAAAGGTCGAGATTCTCGGGGTGTTCCCGGCCGATCCGTTCCGGGATCGGGTGTAGTCAGGGAGTAGGGAGATAGGGAGTAGGGCGTAGTTCGACCGGCGCACGCCGCCGGCGCCGCGACTGCCCTCTTGCTACTCCCTACTCCCTAAGTCCTACTCCCTTTCGATCCTCGCCCAGCCGGTCTAGCCTCCCGCCAAACAACCGCCTGGGGAGGCAACCGTGATTCAAGGCATACCGTACTCGCAATCCGTCCTGGCGCCGGTTCTGGCGCTGATCGTCTGGTCGCTGCTGATCTGGGTGTGGATGTACGCCAAGCGCATCCCGGCCATGGGCAAGGCCGGGATCAAGCCGCAGGACGGGCGGTTTCCCGGCTCGCTGAACGTCCTGCCGGACGACGCCCGCGCGGCGGCGGACAACTACAACCACCTGATGGAACAGCCGACGATCTTCTACGCCCTGGCGTTCCTGACCTATCTGCTGAGCCTGCAGAACGGCTACACGGCGGCGCTGGCCTGGGCCTACGTCGGCCTGCGCATCCTGCACAGCCTGGTGCAGATCACGGTCAACCTGGTGGCCGTCCGGTTCCTGGTGTTCGCCCTGTCGACCGTCGTCCTGATGGTCTGGGCCGGGTGCGTGGTGATGGGGGTTGTGGGAAGCTAGGGAGTAGGGAGTAGGGAGTAGGGGATAGGGAGTAGCAAGGGGAGGCGCGACGCCAACGGCCACAACCGGTCGAACTACGCCCTATCCCCTACTCCCTACTCCCTACTCCCTAGCCTTCGCCTTCCGCCCAGCTCTTCACCAGTTGGTGGGCGATGGCGAGCGGGGGCGGGGCGAAGCAGCCGTCGTAGCCGCCGTTGACCAGCTGGCGGGCTTCGTCGCGGGTGAACCAGCGCACGGCCTCCAGCTCGGTCTGGTCGGGTCGCGCCTCGTTGCTGTCGACCTCGGCGATCAGGCCGATCATCAGGGAGTTGGGGTACGGCCAGGGCTGGGTCGAATGGTAGTGCACCTTCGTCGCCGTCAGCGCCGCCTCTTCCATCAGCTCGCGGGCGCAGGCCTCCTCCATCGTCTCGCCGGGCTCGAGAAAGCCGGCCAGGGCCGAGTACATGCCCTTGGGCCACATCGCCTGACGGCCCAGCAGGCACCTGCCCTCGAAGGTCGCCAGCATGATCACCACCGGGTCGGTGCGCGGGAAGTGCTCGGCCTTGCAGCTGGTGCAGACCCGCTTCCAGCCGCCCTCGGCCACCTCGCTCTGCTCGCCGCAGGCGGCGCAGTGGCGGTGCTTGCGGCGCCATTCGAACATGCCCTTGGCCGTCGCCGTGATCGCCGCCTCGGCCGCGGGCAGGGTGGTGGCCACCGCGCGCAGGTCCTTGAACTGCCCCACGCCTTCCAGCGGTCCGTCGCAGGGATCGAGGCCGCCCTCCATGTCGACGGCGAACACGGCGGTGTCTTTCCAGAGGCCCAGGAACAGCAGCCGCTCCCAGACCCCGCCGGCCAGCTCCAGCCCCATCTTCGCCGGCACATAGGCCAGCTGGACGCCGCCGTCCTTGCCCTTCTCGGTCAGGGGCTGGCCGTTCCACAGCGGGATCGCCAGCGAGCCGGGATCGGCCAGCAGGCCGTCGAGCCAGTCCTGGTCGCCGCGGCGTTCGCTGACGCGGTTCAGGGGGTTACCGGAGAAGACGTTGGAGATCGCTGAAAGGGCCATGGCGGCTTCGTGGCCCAAAGAGACGAAGGGGGCAAGCCTTGGAAACCTCCCTCCCCTTTATGGGGAGGGACAGGCCGCGCAGCGGCCAGGGTGGGGAAGCCGGCGGCCATTCCGGAGGCAGGGGGGTGGCGTTCGGCCTCCCCACCCGTCCGGACTTCGTCCGGCCTCCCTCCCCATAAAGGGGAGGGAGAGGGAGCGACGACTTGCATCCGCCCCTGCGATCCACGATATAGGCCTTGGAGATCGGCGATGGGCGGACGCCTCGCCAACCTGGTCAGGGCCGGAAGGCAGCAGCCACAACGAGATTTGCTCCGGGTCGTTGTCCGGTCTCCACCCTTCCCATAAGTTCTTTTGCTGTTCTCCGCCTTCGCGGGGATGAGCGGGTGTGAGACCATAGGGTCGATGGCCGATTCCGATATCTCCGCTGAAGCGCCGCCGCCCTGGGACGAGGAGCTCCCCGAGCGCGATCCCGACACCGCGGACATCTTTGGCGCGCCGGAACCTGTCCCCGAGCCCGCCCCGCCGCCGGTCCCGGCCCCGATGGCCGAGCCACAGGACCAGGGCGCGGCCTACACCGTGCTGGCCCGCAAATACCGGCCGCGCAATTTCGAGGACCTGATCGGCCAGGAGGCCATGGTCAGGACCCTGACCAACGCCTTCGCCAGCGGCCGGATCGCCCACGCCTTCATGCTCACCGGGGTTCGGGGCGTCGGCAAGACCACCACCGCCCGCCTGCTGGCCCGGGCGCTGAACTTCGAGAGCGACACCGTCCACCAGCCCTCGGTCGACCTTTCCGTCGACGGCCGCCACTGTCGCGCCATCGTCGAGGGCCGGCACATGGACGTGCTGGAGCTCGACGCCGCCAGCCGCACCAAGGTCGACGAGATGCGCGAGCTGCTGGACGGGGTGCGCTACGCCCCGACCGAGGCGCGCTACAAGGTTTACGTCATCGACGAAGTGCACATGCTGTCGACGGCGGCGTTCAACGCCCTGCTGAAGACGCTGGAAGAACCGCCGCCGCACGCCAAGTTCATCTTCGCCACCACCGAGATCCGCAAGGTGCCGGTGACCATCCTCAGTCGCTGCCAGCGCTTCGATCTGCGCCGGGTCGAGCCGGAGGTGCTGGTCAAGCACCTGGGCAAGATCGCCGAGGCCGAGGGCGCCCGTATCGACGCCGAAGGCCTGGCCCTGATTTCCCGCGCCGCCGAGGGATCGGTGCGTGACGGCCTGTCGCTGCTCGATCAGGCCATCGTCCAGGCCGACAAGGGCCAGGTCGTATCCGCCGCCATCGTGCGCGATATGCTGGGCCTGGCCGACCGGGCCCTGACCATCGCCCTGTTCGAACAGATCATGGGCGGCCAGACCGCCGCGGCGCTGCAGCAGTATCGCGACCTGTGGGGCTTCGGCGTCGATCCGGCCCAGGTGATGCTCGACCTGCTGGAGCACAATCACGGCGCCTCGGTCGCCAAGGCGCTGGGGCCAGACGCCCTGCACCTGCCGAAGGACCAGGCGGCGCGCCTCGCGGCCATCGGGGCGACGGCCTCGGCCGGAACGCTGTCGCGGGTCTGGCAGATGCTGCTCAAGGCCTATGAGGAGGTGCGCCGCGCGCCCGATCCGTCGGCGACGGTCGAGATGGCGCTGATACGCCTGTGCTACGCCGCCGACCTGCCCGGACCCGAAGAGGCGCTCAAGGCGCTGCGCGACGGCGAGCCGATGCCGGGCAGCGGAGGCGCCGTCACGCCCTCCGGCGGCGGCGGTGGAGCGACGGCCCAAGCCGGCGGCGCCTTCGCGGCCCAGGCCCGGATCGCCCCGCCCGCGCCGCAGGCCGCTCCCCAGGCGACCACCGCCCTGGCGTCGTTCGACGATGTGCTGGCCCTGATCCAGAGCAAGCGCGACATCACCCTGCTGATGGACGTGCAGCAGTATGTGCGGCCGATCAGCTTCCGGCCCGGCGCCATCGAGTTCGAGCCCGCGCCCCGCGCGCCCGCCGACCTGACCCGCCGTCTGGCGTTGAAGCTCAAGGAATGGACCGGCCAGACCTGGCTGGTGGCCACCGCCGGCGGCGGCGGCGCCGAAAGCGCCTGGGAGCGCCAGAAGCGTGAGGAAGTCGAAGCCCGCGCGGCGATCCTCGCCGACCCGTTCGTGATGTCCGTCATGGAAGCCTTCCCCGGCGCCGAACTGCTCGGCGTGAGGCAGCTTGCGGTTCCGCAAGGGGAAGCGGTTAGCGTCAATCCCGACGAGGACGTCGAGGAGGACTGAGCCTTCCTGCGTGGTTCGAGACGCGATGCTGTGGATCGCTCCTCACCATGACGGGCAGTATTGGCTTCCCCTCTTCGTCATCCTGAGGAGCGAGCCTCAAGCGAGCGTCTCGAAGGACGCACCATGGATCCGCGCCGCCAGATGCGCTGACCATCAAGGGAGTTGAACCATGTCCAAAGCCAACGGCCGCAAGGCGATCTTCATCACGGGCGCGGCCTCGGGCATGGGGCTGGAGACGGCCCGGCTGTTCGCGGAGAAGGGCTGGTACGTCGGCGGCGTCGACGTGAACAAGGACGGCCTGCGCGCGCTGGAGCAGGAGCTCGGCTGGGACAACTGCATGGTCCGCGAGCTCGACGTGACCAACCGCGACGCCTACCGCGCGACCCTGACCGAGTTCACCGACGCCACCGACGGCAAGCTGGACGTGATGTTCAACAATGCCGGCATCGGCCGGGGCGGGCCCTACGCGGACATGCCCTGGGAGGACGCCATGGCGGTGATCAACATCAACCTTGTGGCGGTGCTCAGCGGCATCAACCTGGCCATTCCGTTCCTGAAGGCGACGCCGAACTCGCTGTGCTTCTCGACCTCGTCCAGCTCGGCGATCTTCGGCATGGCCAATATCGCGGTCTATTCGGCGACCAAGCACGCGGTGAAGGGCTTCACCGAGGCCCTGTCGGTTGAGCTGAAGCCGTTCGGCGTGCGCGTGGCCGATACGCTGCCCGGCCTGATCGACACCCCGATCCTGCCGGACGAAGCCAAGGTCAACGCGCCGACCGAGGGCATGTGGCGCCTGACCCCGCCGCGTGAAGTCGCCGAGGCCGTCTGGTCCGCCTACCACACCGACAAGATCCACTGGTACGTGCCCAGCGAGCTGGAGGCCTTCGACCAGCTGCAGACCGCCCAGCCGGAGATGATCCGCGACCAGATGGTCCAGGCGGGCCTGTTCAACCGGTCTGAAGACAATCCTCCCCAGTAGGCCGAAGGCCGTTCTGGGGAGGGGGACCACGCGAATCGTGGTGGAGGGGTGTGGCCGTGCACCGACTCCCCTCCACCGCCTGCGGCGGTCCCCCTCCCCGTTTCGCTTCGCTCCGCAGGGAGGATTGGTTATGGGTATGTCATGGCCGCTACCGCCGGACCCGAGATCGAGCGACTGATCGCCCTGCTGGGCAAGCTGCCGGGGCTGGGGCCCCGGTCGGCGCGGCGGGCGGCGCTGGCGTTGCTGAAGCGGCGCGAACAACTGCTCGATCCCCTGACCGACGCGATGGTCGACGCCCGGGCCAAGGTGCGCACCTGCACCACCTGCGGCTCGCTGGACACCGCTGATCCCTGCGCCATCTGCGCCGACACCGCCCGCGACGGCGGGTTGCTGTGCGTGGTCGAGGAGGTCGGATCGGTCTGGGCTCTCGAACGCGCCAGCGCCTTCCGCGGCCGCTATCACGTGCTGGGCGGCCTGCTGTCGGCGCTCGACGGCATGGGTCCGGACAAGTTGCGCGTCGCCGAGCTGCTGAACCGGGTTTCGCAGGGCGAGGTGCGCGAGGTGATTCTCGCCCTGCCGGCCACCGTCGACGGCCAGACCACGGCCCACTACCTCGCCGAGCGGCTGGTCCCGTCGCAGGTCCCCGTCACCATGCTGGCGCGCGGCGTGCCCGTCGGCGGCGACCTCGACTGGCTGGACGACGGCACCATCGCCCAGGCGCTGCGGGCGAGGCGGCCGGCCTAGCTCCCAAGCCGTCATCGTCGGACTTGTTCCGACGACCCATGCTCTCGCTCATCACGAAAGAAGCGCCGAAGGCCAGGCCGCCCAGTTCGGCCAACACCCTGTGCTTGGGTCGTCGGAACAAGTCCGACGATGACGGATCAGAGATTTGCCGCTAGGAACGGAGCATGAACGATCCCGTGACCATCGCCGCCCTGGCCGCCGCCGTCTTCGCCATCGCCTTTCTGGGCGTGCTGGTCCTGTGGCTGCGCGAACGTGGCCAGTCGGTGAAGCTGGCGACCGAGCTGGCCGGGGCCGTGGAGCGCGCGCGGCTGCAGGAGGACGCGCGGTCGACGATGGGCGACTATCTGCGAGCCCAGGCCGAGCAGACCGCCACCGCGACCGCCGAGGCGCTGCTGAAACGCACGGACGAGACCTTCCGCAATCGCGAGGCCCTGCACCAGGAGCGGCTGGCCGCGCAGCTGAAGCCGGTCGCCGAGAGTCTGGCCAAGTTCGAAGCTCACGTCACAGCGGTCGAAAAGACCCGCGCGGAGGAAACCGGCGGCCTGCGCGAACAGCTGGCGCAGCTGATGACCGCCTCGACCGCCACGCGCGACGAGGCGCGGCGGCTGACCGAGGCTCTGAAGGGGAACACCGGCCGCCGGGGCCGCTGGGGCGAGCAGACCTGCCGCAACGTGCTTGAAGCCGCCGGCATGGCGGGACGGTTCGACTTCGAGGAGCAGCGTTCAGAGGCCAATGACGAAGGCCGCCAGACTCGCCCGGACTTCGTCGTTCACCTTCCCGGCGGCGGCAAGTTCGTCATCGACGCGAAGGTCTCGCTGGCGTTCGGCGAGCCGTCCGACGGCGACGAGGACGCCCAGCGTCAGGCGGCGTCGCTGAGGACCGCCGTGAGCATGAAGACCCATGTCCGGCAGCTGTCGTCCAAGGCCTATCAGGACCAGTTCAAGCCGAGCCCCGACTTCGTCGCGATGTTCGTGCCCGGCGACGCCTTCCTGGCCGCAGCGCTCGATCACGAGCCGGAACTGATGAACCAGGCGATGGCCTCGCGGGTGGTGATCGTGACGCCCACCACCCTGTTCGCCCTGTGCAAGGCCGTGTCCTATGGCTGGCGGGTCGAGGAGCAGGCGGCCAACGCCGACAAGATCGCCGTGCTCGGCCGCGAGCTCTACAAGCGGCTGTCGGTGATGGGCGGCCACGCCGCGGGCCTCGGCAAGGCGCTGGAAACGGCGGTGGCCCGTTACAACCAGTTCGTCGGCTCGCTGGAGACGCAGGTGCTGACCCAGGCTCGCCGCTTCGAGGACCTCAAGGTCGACCACGAAGGCAAGGAAATCGCGCAGATCGAGCCGGTGGAGGCCGCCGTCAGAACCCTCGCCAAGCTCGGGCCCGCGGACGCCGCCGCCTTGACGGCTCCGGACGCCGCCCCTACCTCCTGACCACCATGTCCCTCCGCCGTATCCTCACCGTCGACAACGCCGCCGATCTGGCTGTGCTCAAGCAGATTTCCACGCCTGTCGAAGGCGGCGTGACCGACGATCTGCGCCGGTTGATGGATGACATGCTGGAGACGATGTACGCCGCGCCCGGCATCGGCCTGGCGGCCGTGCAGGTCGGTGAGCCCAAACAGATCATCGTCATGGATCTGGGCGATCGCGAGGGCGCGGAGGAGGGCGATGACGAAGGTCGACGCAATCCCCGCTACTTCATCAATCCGGAAATCGTCTGGGCCTCAGAGGACATGGCTTCCTACGAGGAGGGCTGCCTGTCGGTCCCGGAGATCTATGACGACGTCCAGCGGCCGGCCCAGGTAAAGGTCCGCTACCTCAACTACGCCGGCGAGGCGGTCGAGGAGGATGCGAACGGCCTGTTCGCCGTCTGCATCCAGCACGAGATGGACCACCTCAAGGGCGTGCTGTTCATTGACCACCTCTCGCGCCTGAAGCGCGAACGGGCGATCAAGAAGGTCGAAAAGGCCGCCCGGGCGGCCTAGGGTCCGGACTCAATTGAGCCAGTAGGCGCATGTGGCGGCGAGGAGGGCTCCGGAGAGGTAGTTCCGGGCGAGCTTGTCGTATCGGGTTGCGACGCGCCGGAAGTCTTTGAGCCTGCACCACATGCGTTCGACG
>JAIOXZ010000010.1 GCA_021741355.1 Caulobacter sp. | reverse complement strand
GCCCTCTCCGGACAGACCGGCGACCGCGCTGCGCAGCCTGGGGGCTCCGCGCGGACGCCTCTTGCAACCCACCTCAACGAAGGCTCAGATCAACCTAGGACTCTCGTTATGGCTGGATGAGAAATGGGGGTCACGTCATGCGAAACGGATTGGTCTGCCGAACGAGAGGCAGTCGCTAGCCACGGCCAAAACGGACCATGAGATGCTGAGCCTCGGGTATATCAGCGAACCCAGCCACGATGGCTGAGACGTCCAGAAATATCAGTCGCCGGAAAGCTGGTCGAAGAACGCCTTGTCCGCCTTCAGACCGGTCTCTGGAAGCCTGGCGATCTTGTCGCTGATGGCCCTCATCGCCGCGAGCTTGCGGGCGACGGCCTCATCCTTCTGATCGAGCCTGTCTTTGACGGCGAGCTTGACGGCTTCCGTCAGGCCGACGCCCTCGCGGCGCGCCAGCTCCCGAACAAGCGTGTCAGTCTCTTCGTCTCTCACACGAAACGGCATGGGAGGCTCCATCTAGCCAGACGATAACTTCGGCTATCCGGCTCGCCAAGACCACCCCCGAAACGAAAACGGGCGGGCCCTTGCGAGCCCGCCCGTTCGTTGTCTTGCGACAGGTCTGACTCTTACGGGTTAACCGAAGCGGTATCGACCTTGAAGCCCGGACCCATGGTCGAGCTCAGCGCGATGCGCTTGATGTAGGTGCCCTTGGCGCCGGTCGGCTTGGCCTTGGACAGGGCGTCCACCAGAGCCTTGACGTTGGCGAGCAGGGCTTCGTCGGTGAACGAGGCCTTGCCGATGCCGGCGTGAACGATGCCCGCCTTCTCGACGCGGAACTCGATGGCGCCGCCCTTGGCGTCCTTCACGGCCTGACCGACGTTCGGGGTCACCGTGCCGACGCGCGGGTTGGGCATCAGGCCGCGCGGACCCAGCACCTTACCCAGACGACCCACGAGGGCCATCATGTCGGGGGTGGCGATGACGCGGTCGAATTCCATGAAGCCGCCCTGGATGCGTTCCACCAGGTCTTCGGCGCCGACGACATCGGCGCCGGCGGCCAGGGCTTCAGCGGCCTTGGCGTCCTTGGCGATGACGGCGACGCGGACGTCGCGGCCGGTGCCCGAGGGCAGGCTGACCACGCCACGGACCTGCTGGTCGGCGTGACGGGGATCGACGCCCAGGTTGACGCTGATTTCGATCGACTCGTCGAACTTGGCCGTGGCGTTCGCCTTGACCAGCTTCAGAGCGGCTTCGACCGCGTGGACCGCTTCGCGATCACCGGTCCAGGCCTGAATGCGCTTTGCTTGCTTGCCCATGATCCTAGGCCTCCACGATCTGCAGGCCCATCGAACGGGCGGAGCCCTCGATGATGCGGGCGGCGGACTCAACGTCGTTGGCGTTGAGGTCCTTCATCTTGCCTTCGGCGATCTCGCGCAGCTGCGTGCGCGTGATCGTGCCGGCGCTCTCGCGGCCCGGCTTGGTCGAGCCGGACTTGATGCCCAGGGCGAGCTTGATGAAGTGGGTCGCGGGCGGCGTCTTGGTGATGAAGGTGAAGGACTTGTCCTGGTAGACGGTGATGACCGTCGGCAGGGGCGTGCCTTTCACTTCCTTCTCGGTGCGCGCGTTGAACTCCTTGCAGAAGCCCATGATGTTCACGCCGCGCTGGCCGAGCGCCGGCCCGATGGGCGGCGAAGGCGTGGCGGACCCGGCGGCCACCTGCAGTTTGATGTAGCCCAAGATCTTCTTGGCCATCTCTGTCTCCGTTAAGCGGCGCTAGTTAAAGCGCCTATGCGGCCGTGGTGCGGGCAGACCCCTCCCACGGATTTGATCCCGGCCGGAGCCGGGAAGCGGCGGCGTGTAGCAGACGGGGGCATATACCCGCAAGGGTACGTGTCCCCCAAACCCGCTCACTCGATCGGGGGACACGTACCTGCGGTACATGTCCCCTGTGATCAGGCGACCTTTTCGACCTGGCTGTATTCCAGTTCGACGGGCGTGGCCCGGCCGAAGATCGAGACCGCCACGTGCAGGCGGGCGCGGTCCTCGTCGACCTGTTCGACGGTGCCGTTGAAGCTGGCGAAGGGGCCGTCCGTGACGCGGACCTGCTCGCCGATCTCGAAGCTGATCGTGGGCTTGGGACGCTCGACGCCCTCCTCGATCGCGCCGACGATGCGCTGCACTTCCTTTTCGGACACCGGCATCGGCTTGGCCGCGCTGCCCAGGAAGCCCGTGACCTTCGGGGTGTTCTTGACCAGGTGATAGGCTTCGTCGGTCAGGTCCATCTTCACCAGCACGTAGCCGGGGAAGAACTTGCGCTCGGCGTTGACCTTCCGGCCGCGGCGGATTTCGACGACGTCCTCGGTCGGGACGAGGATTTCCGAGAAGCAGTCTTCCAGACCCTGGTTCTTCGCCTGGTCGCGGATGTGCTCGGCGACCTTCTTCTCGAAGTTCGAGTAGGCGTGGACGATGTACCACTTGTGGTGCGGGTTGGACGGGGCCTTCACGATGGCCTCGACGGTGGTCTCGGTGGTCATGGCGTTATCCCGCGTTCGCGAGTTTGAGGAGGAGCGCGACGGCGCCGCTGAGCAGCCAGTCCACGACAAAGAAGAACAGCGCCGCGATCAGGACCATGATGAACACCATCACCGAGGTGATCCAGGTCTCCTTGCGGCTCGTCCAGGTGATCTTGCGCGCCTCGGCGCGGACTTCGCCGAAGAACTGCACCGGGTTGAACGGCTTCTTCGGCGTCGCGGGTGCGGTGGAGGCTTGTCCAGCAGGCGCGGCGACGACAGCGGCGGCCTTGGCGGCGCGCTGTTTCATCGCGGCGAGATTGCCCGTTTTCTTGGCCATCGGACGGGTTGAAACTCTTTCAACTGGTCGGAGCGCGACCATCGCGCCCCGTATATAGGGTGGCAGGAGTGGAGGGACTCGAACCCACGACTTTCGGTTTTGGAGACCGACGCTCTACCAGCTGAGCTACACTCCTCCAGCAACGCCAAGAACGCCCGAGGGAATCCCCTGAGGCGCGCCCGGCCAACCGGAAGCCGCGCGATGTAGCAGGAGGCGCCTTTGGGGGCAAGCGGAGCAAACCGCCCCGGCGCGCGTTTCCGCATCATGTCCACTGAACCTGACCGTCGCCCGGGCAACCGGGAAATCGAGAACGAGAACCTGAAGCCCGCGGGTGACGGGGAGACGCCGCGGCCAGCCACAGAGCCGGCCGGCGCCGCCGACTCGACCCGCCGCCGCGACCCGGCGCCGAACGAGGTCAGCGACCCGACGGGCGACCAGGATCCCGCCTGACGCAGCATCGCTGACACCCGTCAAAGACTTCCTCGCGTTGACATCATGCTGCGCCGCATCACATGGAGGACGCGGCGGCCCCGTGCGGGTCTTCAGGGAATCTCAGCGTGATGACGACGGCCGAAGCCCCGGCGGCGCCCGTGAAGGCGAGCCCTTTCTTCGAAGAAACCGTGCTGTGGGTGAAGCACTGGACAGATCGCCTGTTCAGCTTCGCAATCACGCGGCCGGACAGCTTCCGGTTCCGTTCCGGCGAGTTCGTGATGATCGGCCTGCCCGGCGAGGACGGCGGCAAGCCGGTGCTGCGCGCCTATTCGATCGCCAGCCCGGCCTGGTCGGAGACTCTCGAGTTCCTGTCGATCAAGGTCCAGGACGGGCCCCTTACCTCCCGCCTGCAGCACATCCAGCCCGGCGACACCGTATTGATGGGCAAGAAGCCGACCGGCACCCTGGTGCTGGACGCGGTAAAAGGCGGCAAGCGGCTGTTCCTGTTCGGCACCGGCACGGGCCTGGCGCCCTGGCTCTCGGTGGCCCGCGACCCCGACGCCTATTCGCGCTTCGAGAAGGTCTATGTCTGCCACGGCGTGCGCCAGGTGAACGAGCTGGCCTACCGTGACCTGTTCACCGCCGAAATTCATGATGATCCGCTGGTCGGCGACGAGGCCAGGGCCCAGTTGACCTACTACGGCACCGTCACCCGCGAACCGTTCGAGCATCAGGGCCGGTTTCCCGACCTGATCAACTCCGGGCAGTTCTTCCGCGATCTCGGCATCCCCGAGGATCGCTTCAATCCCGAAGAAGACCGGGTCATGCTCTGCGGCAGCATGGACTTCATCAAGGACATGGCCGCCGTCATGGAAAGCCAGGGCATGACCGAAGGCTCCAACGCCGAGCCGGGCGATTTTGTCCTCGAACGCGCCTTTGTCGGCTGACCCCGCCCTCCGGCTGAAAGGTCTCAGCGTCGAGGAGGCCCGCGACCGGATTCTCGCGCGGGCCGCCGCCCTGCCGGCTGAAGCCGCGACACTGGACGCCGACGGCCGGGTGCTGGCCGAAGCCATCACCGCCGTCCGCGATCAGCCGCCGTTCAACGCCTCCGCCATGGACGGCTGGGCGGTTCGTCGCGCCGACGTCGAGACTGAAGCGACCCTCGTCATCGCCGGCGAGAGCGCCGCCGGACGGGGATATACCGAACCCCTGCGGCCGGGCGAAGCGGTGCGCATCTTCACCGGCGCCCCGGTTCCCGCCGGCGCCGATTGCGTCATCATCCAGGAAAATACGCGGCGCGACGGAGCCCATGTGACGATGGGCCCTGTCGGTGACGCGGGCGACAACATCCGGCCGCGCGGGGGTGACTTCCGGGCCGGGACGGTGCTGCTGAACGCCGGCGATCGTCTTGATCCCTGGAAGCTGTCACTGGCCGCCGCCGCGGGCCGTGGGGCGCTGAGCGTCGCGCGCCGTCCGCGCGTCGCGGTCCTGGCCACCGGCGAGGAACTGGCCGCGCCCGGCGGCCCCGCCGCGCCGTTCCAGATCTATGAGTCGGGCGCCGCAGGCCTCTTGCCGATGATCCGGCGCTGGGGGGGTCTGCCGACCCGGCTCGACCCGGCGGGCGACAACGCCCACGCCATCGCCGAGGCGGTCCGCGATGTGGCCGCGTCCGTGATCGTCACGGTGGGCGGCGCCTCGGTCGGCGACTACGACCTGGTCAAGCCGGCGCTGGCGACGCTGGGGCTTGAGCTCGACGTCGAGACGGTCAACGTCCGCCCCGGCAAGCCGACCTGGTTCGGCAGACTGGCGGACGGGCGTCTGGTGCTCGGGCTGCCGGGAAACCCCGCCTCCGCCTTCGTCTGCGCCGAACTCTTTCTCAAGCCGCTGGTCCTGGCCCTTCAGGGCGCGACCCGTCCCCACCGGATGGAGACGGTGCGCCTGGCCGAACCCCTGCCCGCGAACGGCCCGCGCGAACACTGGATGCGGGCGCGGCTGGGCGTGACCGGCGTGACCGCCCTCCCCGATCAGGACAGCTCGCTCGTGACGGTGTTCGCGGCCGCCGACGCGTTGTTGCGACGCCTTCCTGGCGCCCCTGCCGCACAGCGGGGTGAGAGCGTGGATATTCTGCGGCTGGACCGGGCCTGACATTTCCGGCGCCGGACGATGCAGGCGCGCCCAGCTTAGGCGGATATTCACACCCCTGTGGTCATTTGTCGCGTCATGACGGGGACTTCATTCACAACGGACGGCCTGCGGCTCGACGGCTACGTCCAGCACTACCGGGGCATGGCCATCGTGCGGTTCGCGATGGCGCTGGGCCTGACCGGCTTGCTGGCGACCGTTGCGCCGCCGGCGTTCTCGATCGGCTTCGGCCTCCTGCATGTCGCGCTCTACGCCTGCCTGGCCTGGTCGGTCGAGGTCGCGGCGCGCAATCCGGACGCCCGCGCCGCCCTGCGCGATCTGACGGTCCGCACCGGCCTGATCGTCTTCCTGATCTCCCTGCACGCCTGCTGGATGGCGATGGAGATCCGCGGCGCGGCCACCACCAGCATCGTGCGCACGGAATCCGGGCTGCTGATCATCGGCGTGCTGATGTTCACCGCCCTGCAGGTGCACATGAGCCGGCTGGGATATCTGGCGGCCATCACGCCCTCGATCGGCGCGATGCTGTGGATCGGCATCGACCAGAAGCAGCAGATGCCCAGCGCCCACTTCGGCGCCGCGGTGCTGCTGTTCGTCGTCGCCGTGGTCGCCGCCAGCTGGCGCCAGCAATCGACCGACCGCAGCCTGTCGACGGTTCGGCTCGCCCTCGAGGAAAAGAACTTCGCCCTGACCGCGATGGTCGCGGAGGCGGAAGCCGCGCGCGCGCAGGCCGAGGCCGCCAACCGGGCCAAGTCCGACTTCCTGGCGATGACCAGCCACGAAATCCGCACGCCGCTGAACGCCGTTCTCGGCCTGACCGAAGCGCTGCACCGCACGAAATTGACCGTTGGCCAGAAGGAGATGGCGGCCGGCGTTCTGGACGCCGGCGCCCTTCTCAAGCGGCTGCTGGACTCGGTTCTCGACATCACGCGGATCGAGGCCGGGAAGATGACGATCGAGGCTGCGCCGCTCGATCTGCGCCGCATGGCGACGACCGTGGTGCGAATCTGGACGCCCCGGGCCGCGGAACGCGGGGTCTCGCTGGCGCTCGATATTGAAGGCCTGCCCGATCCCTGTGGACTGATGACCGACGGCGGCAAGGTGGAGCAGGTGCTGGTCAACCTGCTGTCCAACGCGGTGAAGTTCTCCCCGCGCGGGGGTGTGGTGACGGTCCGGCTGTCCGCCACGGCCCGGGCCGGCGATCTCGCCGTGACCATCGAGGTGCTCGATCAGGGCGCCGGCGTGCCCGCAGAGGACCGCCACCGGATCTTCGAAACGTTCGAACAGACGCCGGAAGGCCGGGCGCTGGGCGGGGCCGGCCTGGGTCTGGCGATCTGCGCCGGCAATGTCGCGCTGATCGGCGGGACCATCGCGGTCGATGACGCGCCGGGCGGCGGTGCAGCCTTCCGGGTCAGCCTGGCCGCGCCCGTCTCGGAACTGGGCGAGGAGACCGCCGCCGATCACAGCGCGCCCATGCTGGACGACGCTCGTCCGCTGCGGGTTCTGGCGGCGGAGGACAACGCGGCCAACCGGCACGTGCTGCGCGTTCTGATGGAGCCTCTGTCCGTCGCCCTGACGCTGGTCGAGGACGGTCGTGAAGCCGTCGAGGCCATGGCCCGCGAAGCGTTCGACATCGTGCTCATGGACGCCAACATGCCCGTGATGGACGGCCTGACGGCGCTGCGCGCGATCCGCGCGGCCGGTGGCCCGGGGGCGTCGACCCCGGTCTGGATGCTGACCGCCAATGTCTTCGAGGAAGACGTGGCCCGCTATCGCGCCGCCGGCGCCGACGGCGTGGTGCGCAAGCCGATCGATCTGGCCGAGCTGTTCGCCGCCCTGTCCGACGCCGCGGCGCGGAGCGAACCCGAAGCGGTCGCGGCGGCCTGACTTTCCCGCCCTCCGGGCGTTGCCTTGGTTTCAGTGGAAGTCCCGGCTGCGGACCAGGCGTGACCGGACCGCCTCGCCCGGACGCGGCTCGACGCCCCCCTCCTCCCGCATGCGCGACAGCTGCGGCGTCAAGTCGGTAAACCGCTCGGTGACGATGTGGATGACCTGGCCCTCGCGATTGTTCTTCGCGTCCCAGTCGCGCTGGACCTTGCCGTGCACGACCATGAAGGAGGCGCTCATGGCCAGCCGGCGATTGGCGGTGAAGACGTCCTTCCAGACCACCGCATTGGCCGGGCCGGTCTCGTCCTCCAGGGTGATGAACATCACGCCCTTGGCCGTGCCGGGCCGCTGACGGATCAGCACCAGGCCCGCGACAGCGACCTGCGTTCCGCTCTTCACCCCGGGCAGATCGCCGGCCGGCGTGCAGCCCATCCGGTCCAGCGCGGCGCGGAAGAACCGGCAGGGATGCGCCTTCAGCGACAGACCGGTGGTCCGGTAGTCCTCGGCCACATGCTGCGGCAGCGTCATGGCCGGCAGGTTCACCGCCGCCTCGAACAGCGGCAGGCCGGCCAGCATCGCGCTGTCGTCCCGCGCCGCCTCCGCCGCCTCGCCCTTCACCGCCCAGAGCGCCTCCCGCCGGTCCATGCCGAGCGACCGGAAGGCGTCGGCCTCCGCCAGCAGTTCCAGCGACCGGCGGGATAGCGCGGCGGCGCGAGCCAGTTCCGTCAGCGTCCGGGCGCCGGCCTCACGGGCCGCGACGAGACGCTCGGCCTCGTCCCGCCTGAGCCCCTTCACTTCCCTCAGTCCCAGCCGGACCGCCTTCAACCGCGCGGCCGGATCGGAGGACGGCTCCAGCGTGCAGTCGTAGTGGCTGTGCAGGATGTCAGGCGCCCGCACCTCGATGCCGTGCTCCCGGGCGTCCCGGACCAGCTGGGCCGGCTGGTAGAAGCCCATCGGCTGGGAATTGAGGATCGCGGCGCAGAACACATCCGGATACCAGCGCTTCACCCAGGACGAGGCGTAGACCAGCAGCGCGAAGCTGATCGCATGGCTCTCGGGGAAGCCGTAGTGGCTGAAGCCCTTGATCTGCTCGAAGCAGCGGGTGGCGAAGTCCAGATCATAGCCGCGGCCGACCATGCCGCCGATGAACCGCTCCTTGTGGTCCTCCAGGTCGCCGAGGTTCTTGAAGGTCGCCATCGCGCGCCGCAGCAGGTTGGCTTCCTCGTCCGAAAAGTCCGCCGCCGTAATGGCCAGCCGCATGGCCTGTTCCTGGAACAGCGGCACGCCGAACGTCTTCTTCAGGATGCCTTTCACCTCGTCGCGGTCGTGAGGCGGGGCGGGCGAGGGATAGGTCACCGGCTCGATCCCGTCCCGCCGCCGGAGATAGGGATGCACCATGTCGCCCTGGATCGGCCCGGGCCGGACGATCGCCACCTGGATGACCAGATCATAGAACTTCCGCGGCTTGAGCCGGGGCAGCATCGACATCTGCGCCCGGCTCTCGACCTGGAAGACACCGATGGAATCGGCGCGGCAGAGCATCTCGTAGGTCTGGGCGCATTGCTGCGGGACGTGGGCGATGTCCGTGAACGACCGCCGCCCGTGGTCGCGCTCCAGCGCCTCGCCATGGTGCAGGTTGAGCAGGTCGAAGCTGCGTTTCATGCAGCTCAGCATGCCCAGCGCCAGCACATCGACCTTCATCAGGCCGAGCGCGTCGATGTCGTCCTTGTCCCACTGGATGAAGGTGCGGTCCTTCATCACCGCGTTGCCGATCGGCACGGTCTCGTCCAGCCGCCGCTTGGTCAGCACAAAGCCCCCGACATGCTGGGACAGGTGGCGGGGAAACTTCAGCAGCTCAGTCGCCAGGGTGATGGCGCGGTGGATTTCGGGATTTTCCGGGTCGAGCCCGGCCTGGCGTATGTGCTCGTCGGGGACGCCGTCGCCCCAGCTGCCCCAGACGGTATTGGCCAGGGCGGCGGTGATGTCCTCGGTCAGGCCCAGCGCCTTGCCGACATCGCGGATGGCGCTGCGCGGCCGGTAGTGGATCACCGTGGCGCAGATCGCCGCCCTGTGCCGCCCGTAGCGCCGGAACACGTACTGCATCACCTCCTCGCGGCGCTCGTGCTCGAAATCCACGTCGATGTCGGGGGGATCGCCGCGCTCCTTGGACAGGAACCGGGCGAACAGCAGGTCCTGGTCTTCCTGGGTCGGGTCGACGGCGGTGACGCCGAGGCAGAAGCAGACCACCGAGTTGGCCGCCGAGCCGCGCCCCTGACAGAGGATCGGGACCGGTCGCGCCCGCGCCCACTGGACGATGTCATGCACGGTGATGAAGTAGTTGGGATAGTCGAGCTCGGCGATCAGCCGGAGCTCCTTGTTCATCAGATCGATGACCTTCTGCGGCACGCCTTGCGGATAGCGCCAGTCGGCCCCGGCCCAGGCGAGATCGGTCAGATGCCCGATCGCGGTCTTGCCGGGCGGGACCGGCTCGTCGGGATACTCCTCGCGCAGCGCGCCAAGGTCGAAGGCGATGCGGTCGGCGATCTCGACGGAGCGTTCAACCGCGCCCGGCCATCGCGCGAACAGCCGCGCCATCTCGTCGGGCGACTTCAGATGCCGCTCGGCGTTGGCCTCCAGGCGGAAGCCGGCCTGCTGGATGGCGCAGCCTTCGCGGATACAGGTCAGCACATCCTGCAACGGCCGCCGCTCGGGCGCGTGGTAGAGGACATCGCCCGTGGCGACCATCGGCGTGTCGAGGCGCCGGGCCAGATCGGCCAGCTGGTGAAGCCGTTTGACGTCCCGCGCGCCATAGCTCCGTGACGCCGCCAGCCAGACGCGATCCCCCAGCTCGCCGCGCAGCCGGCGGGCCTGCCGCTCGAAGGCCTCATCGAGGCGGGCGGGCGGCGCGATCAGGCACAGCTGCCCCTCCGACTGGTCGAGAAAGTCGTCGAGGAGGAGGATGCAGTCGCCCTTCTCAGCCCCACTCTGGCCGATCGTCAGCAGCCGGGTCAGGCGGGCGTAGGCCTCCCGGTCGGAAGGGTAGCAGAGCAGGCCGGGCGAGCCGTCACTGAAGTCCAGGCGGCAGCCGGTCAGGCTGCGGGTGTTCAGGTCCCGCGCCCTGGCCCAGGCCCGCACCACCCCGGCCAGGCTGTTGCGGTCGGTGATCCCCAGGGCCGGCATGCCCAGCGCATGCGCCGTCACGACCAGCTCTCCCGGATGGGAAGCGCCTTCCAGGAAGCTGTAGTTGGTGGTGGTCTGAAGCTCGACGTAGCGGGTCGGGGGGCGGGTCACGCGAAGCCACCCCAAACCCGTTCATCCCGGCGAAGGCCGGGACCCAGGCGTTTTTGGTGTGGCGGAGAGAGTGGGATTCGAACCCGCGGTTTCTTCCCGCCGACAGGCCGGAAAAAGACAAACCTGGGTCCCGGCCTTCGCCGGGATGAGCGGTAGAGGGGAATGGTCACGCGAACACCCCATGCAACCACCAGCGCACCGTGACCGCCGGATCACCGTAGAGGCCCGCGCGGAAGATCCAGAAGCGGCCGCCGACGTCATCCTCGACACGGTAATAGTCGCGGACCAGGCCCGTGCTGACCGCGTCGATCGGCTTGCGCCACCATTCCTCGGCGATGCGTTCAGGGCCCTCCGACAGCCGCACCCGATGGCGTCGGCCACGCCAGGTGAAGGCGACCGGCGGCTCGTCGGGCAGTTCGGCCACGGCGGTGATCGCCTCGGGATGCGCCAGCAGCCGCAGGGGTCTTGGCCGGTCCGGACTCCAGCGCGTGGCGGCCGCCGGTGTCATCGGCGCGACGGCGCGGACGGCCCGCTCGGGCACATGGCTCTCGAACACCTCGGCGCGCCAGACCTGGGCCTCGCCCAGCCGGTTGCTCAACCGGTCGACCAGCGCCGTCAGCCCCTCTTCGGCCATCGCCGCGCGGCTGTTGTCGAGCTGGCCCTGGGCGGCGGAGACCAGCTCGACCCCGTCGGCCGTCAGGGTCACGATCTCGATGCCGAAGCCCGGATCGATGGTCTCCAGCTTCGGGGCGAACAGCCGGGTCAGGGCGCGGGCGTCACGGCCCAGGGTCGAGAGACCGACGCTGACGGGGAAAGCCTTTCCGTCGAGCCGGTGGAAGGTCAGCGTGAACCGCCGCGCGCCGCGCGCCTCGGTCCGCAGCCGCTCGCAAAGCCGTTCGGCGATGTCGCCGGCGACCCGGACCAGGTCATCCAGCTGGCTGATCGGCTCGGCAAAGGCCAGCCGGTCGAACCAGGGCGTGGGCGGGCGGCGATAGACCAGCGCCTCCTCGGCGTGACCCAGGGCCTGGTCCAGCCGGCGCACCACCAGCGGCCCGAACCGCCGGGTCAGCTGCGCGCGCGGCAGGCCCAGCAGGCGGTTGATGCGGGTCAGGCCGAGGCGCGGCAGCTGGGCGGTCGCGGCCGCATCCAGCCGCAGGGCGGCCACCGGCAGGGGGGCGAGGTGTGCGGACTGGCCGCCCGACGGGATCACCACCGGGCCCTCGCCATACCGCGCCAGGGCCCAGGCCGCGCCGGCGGTGTCGGCGACCGCGCCCTGGGCCCGGATGCCGTTGGCGGCCAGCCGGGCCAGCCGGGCCAGCAGGTCCTCCAGCATGGCCGCCTCGCCGTCCCACAGATGAGAGACGCCGGTGATGTCGAGGAACAGGCCGTCCGTCCCGTCGAGCGCCACCGCCGGCGAGAACCGCACGCACCAGTCGCCCAGCGCCGTCAGGGCCGCCGCGTCGCCCTCTGGGTCGGCGTCGTGGGTCTGCAGCTCGGGAACCAGGGCGGCGGCGTCCGTCGCCTTCTGGCCGGGATAGAGGCCGAGCGCCCGGGCTGCGGCGTCGAGGGCGTGGAGGCGGCGGGTTCCATGCTCGGTGATGAGGAGGGCGAGGGGTCCTCCCTCCCCTTTATGGGGAGGGACAGGCGGCGAAGCCGCCAGGGTGGGGGACTGTCGGGCCAGGTCTTGAGACTTCGGTGTAGCGTCCTGCTTCCCCACCCGTCCGGGCTGCGCCCGTCCACCCTCCCCACAAGGGGGAGGGTGGGCGCTAGGCCCGGAGGCGGACGCGGTCCTCCGCCGCCACACCGTCACCGGCCAGTCCGGAAGCCACAGCGAGAGGATGCGAGCCATGGTCAGCCTCCTGCCGCCATTCAAAGGTCCATTCGCCGGGACGACCGCCCCGGCAGCGTTCGAGGGCCGCGGTCCAGCGGGGCGGCCCCAGTCCCGGTTCGCCCGGCGGCGGATCGCTGGCCGCGGCGCTGACCCGCCAGCGGGTGGAGGCCGCCGAGCCGGTCGCCGTCTTGCGGGACGCGCCGCCGAACGGCCGTCTCCGGATCACGAACCCGGTCGCGCCGTGCTTCTCGCAGGCCAGTTGGAGCCGGCGGCCGGCGGTCAGGTCGACGTCCTCGATCTCGGCGGCCACGGCCGCGACCCCGGCCGAGCCGAGCGCGTCCTCCAGCGCCATCAGGGCCGCCGTCTCGTCGCGCACGCGCACCTGGATCAGCCGCCGGGCCGGGAACCCCAGCGTCTCCAGACCTGGCGCATAGAGGTCGTCCCGCCGCAGGATCCAGACCACCGCCCCCTGCGCCGTCAGGGGCAGCGCCAGCAGGGCGGCGAAGCCGGCGGTGGCCGCGCCGGTCTCCGTTTCCATCCCGCTCCCGGTCAGTTCATGCCAGCGCCCCAGCGGCAAACCGCCGCCCGGCAGGCAGTCGTCGACACGGGCGTCACCGAACGGCAGAACCGTGGATGGAGTCCGAGTCCCCGCTTCCAGAGCGGCGATCTGGCCCTTCACGGCCGCGAGGCGGGCAAGCCGCGACGCCGGCATGACTGTTCTCCAATGTTCTACTTTTGTTCTCGCGCTGCGGGGTTGGAGAGTCAAGCCGGGACGCTATTGTGCGTTCAAACGGCCGTATGAGCCGACGGAGGTTTCCCTTGAGCTTCAAGCGCGTGCTGATCGCCAACCGCGGCGAGATCGCCATCCGGATAGCCCGGGCCGCGGCGGAGCTGGGGATCGTCAGCGTCGCCATCCATGCGCAGGACGACGCCGCCTCGCTGCACGTCCGGTCCGCTGACGAGGCCGTGGCGCTGAAGGGCTCCGGCGTGAAGGCCTACCTCGACATCGACGGCGTCATCGCCGCGGCGAAGGCGGCGAAGTGTGACGCGATCCATCCGGGCTACGGCTTCCTGTCGGAGAACGCGGCGTTCGCCGCGGCCTGCGCCGCCGCGAAGATCGCCTTCATCGGCCCGGCCCCCGAGGCGCTGGAGCTGTTCGGCGACAAGGCGAAGGCCCGCGCCCTGGCGGCCAAGGCCAAGGTTCCGGTGCTGGCCGGCACGGGACCCATCGACCTGGCCGGCGCCAGGGCCTTCTTCAAAAAGAACGGCCCGATGATGCTCAAGGCCGTGGCCGGCGGCGGCGGGCGCGGCATGCGGATCGTGCGCACCGAAGCGGAGATCGAGTTCGCCCTCGCCGCCTGCGCGCGGGAGGCCCAGGCCGCGTTCGGCGACAGCGCGGTCTACGCCGAATGGCTGGTCGACCAGGCCCGTCACATCGAGGTGCAGATCGTCGCCGACGGGCGCGCCGTGCTGGCCGTCGGCGACCGCGACTGTTCGGTCCAGCGGCGTAACCAGAAACTGGTCGAGAGCGCCCCGGCGATCCTGCCCGAACCCCTGCGCAAGGCGCTGCACGAGGCGGCGGAGAAACTCTGCGCGGCCATCAAGTACCGCACCCTGGCCACCGTCGAGTTCCTGGTGGACGGCAAGGGCGGCTTTGCCTTCATCGAGACCAACGCCCGGCTGCAGGTCGAGCACACGGTCACCGAGGAGGTCACGGGGCTGGACCTGGTGCGGACCCAGTTCGAGCTGGCGGCGGGCAAGACACTGGTCCAACTGGGCCTGACCGAGGCGCCGAAGCCGCGCGGCTTCGCCGTGCAGGCGCGGGTCAATCTGGAGACCCTGACGGCCGACGGCTCGACCCTGCCCGGCGGCGGGCGGCTGGCGACCTATGAGCCGCCGAGCGGTCCGGGCGTGCGTGTCGACGGCTACGGCTATGCCGGCTACGTCACCAGCCCCGCCTACGACAGCCTGCTGGCCAAGGTCATCGGCCGGGGCGAGAGCATGGTCGCCGCCTGCGCCCGGACGGCCCGGGCGCTGGGTGAGTTCCGGCTCGACGGGGTGGAGACCAATGCGCCGTTGCTGCGCGCCGTGCTGGCCGATCCGGCCGTCACCGGCGGAACCGCGACGACGCGCTTCCTCGAAACCAGTCTGCCCGAGCTGTTGGCGAAACTGCCGGCCCCGGCGCTTCGGGCGGTCGAGGCATCACCCGTGGTCGCAGTGGAAACCTTCGAGGTTCTCGACGGGGCGATCAACGTCACGGCGCCGCTGCAGGCCACCGTCGGCGTCATCGAGGTCGCCGAGGGCGACCTGGTCGCGCCCGGCCAGACCGTCGCCATCCTCGAAGCCATGAAGATGGAGCATGTGGTCACCGCGCCCGAGGGCGGCCGGGTGGTGCGCATCGCCGCGAGCAAGGGCGAGACCCTGATGAAGGGCCAGCCGATCCTGTTCCTCGAACCCGCAGACGTCGCCGCCGACGCGGCGGCCGAGGCGGCGCTGGTCGATCCGGACCATATCCGGCCCGATCTGCAGGAGGTCATTGATCGTCACGCCTTCACCCTCGACGCCAACCGTCCAGAGGCCGTGGCCAAGCGCCGACGCACAGGCCACCGCACGGCGCGGGAGAACATCGACGACCTGCTCGATCCGGGCAGCTTCATCGAGTACGGCGCCCTGACCATCGCCGCCCAACGCCGCCGCCGGACGCTGGAGGACCTGATCAAGGCCACGCCAGCCGACGGCCTGATCGCCGGCATCGGCGCAATCAATGGCCATCTGTTCCCGCCGGAGAAGGCTCGGGTCGCGGCGCTGAGCTACGACTTCACGGTCCTGGCCGGCACCCAGGGCCACATGAACCACAAGAAGACCGACCGGCTGCTGCACATCGTCGAGGACCAGAAGCTGCCGCTCGTCTGGTACGCCGAGGGCGGTGGCGGGCGGCCGGGCGACACCGACGGCACGGGCGTGGCCGGGCTGGACGTCACCACCTTCGGCAAGTTCGCCTCCCTATCGGGAGAGATGCCCAAGATCGCCATCGTCGCCGGCCGCTGCTTCGCCGGCAACGCGGCCATCGCCGGTCTCTCCGAGATCATCATCGCCACGAAGGACTCCAACCTCGGCATGGGCGGGCCGGCGATGATCGAGGGTGGCGGCCTTGGCGTGTTCAAGCCGGACGACATCGGTCCCAGCGACGTGCAGTGGGCCAACGGCGTGATCGACATCCTCGCCGACGACGAGGCGCATGCGACGGCCCTGGCCAAACAGGCCATGTCGACTTTCCAGGGGCGTGTCGCCGACTGGAGCGCGCCGGACCAGCGCAACCTGCGCCGGGCCATCCCCGAGAACCGTCTGCGGGTCTATGACATCCGGCCGCTGATCGAGACCCTGGCCGACGCGGGCAGCTTCCTCGAACTGCGGCGCGGCTTCGCGGCCGGGATGATCACCGGCTTCGTGCGTATCGAGGGCCGGCCCATGGGCCTGATCGCCAACGATCCGCGACATCTGGGCGGGGCCATCGACTGTGACGGCGCCGAGAAGGCCGCGCGGTTCCTGCAGCTGTGTGACGCCTTCGACCTGCCCGTGGTCAGCCTGTGCGACACGCCGGGCTTCATGGTTGGTCCCGACAGCGAGGCCGCCGGCGCCGTGCGCCGGGTCAGCCGCCAGTTCATCGCCGGCGCCAAGCTGGGCACGCCGCTGTTCTGCATCGTCCTGCGCAAGGGCTATGGCCTCGGCGCCCAGGCCATGGCCGGCGGCGGCTTCCACGCCCCGGTGTTCATCGCCAGCTGGCCGACCGGCGAGTTCGGCGGCATGGGCCTCGAGGGCGCCGTCCGCCTCGGCTACAGCAAGGAGCTGGCTGCCGAGACCGACCCCGAAAAGAACAAGGCCTTGTTCGAGCAGCTGGTCGGCCGGCTCTACGCCGCCGGCAAGGCGACCAGCATGGCCGCCGCCCTTGAGATCGACGCCGTCATCGACCCGGCCGAGACCCGCCGCTGGATCACCCGTGGCCTGGACAGCTGTCCGGCCCGCACCAAACCGGCGCGGCGCTGGGTGGACAGCTGGTAGCGCGGGGACATGCACTTCAGTGCGTGTCCCCTGTTTGCCGGATCAACGGGACACGCACTGAAGTGCATGTCCCCGCGCCGATGACGGGTTTATTTGACGCTCTTCGCCATTGTAGCGTCGGCGGCAGTTCGCGTAGCACCTCGGGGGACCGTCCATGAAACTCGTTCACGCCGCCGTCCTGTCGGCGCTGGCCCTGGTCGCCTGCGAGAAGGAAGAGCCCGCGCCGCTGCCCGCCAGCAAGACCGATGCGGAGGCCTGCTACCGCGACCGGGACTACCGCTGCGCCGCGCTGAACTACTACGGCTATCTCAAGCTCTATCCGACCGAGACCGACACCCGCGCGATCTACGCCATCACCCTGACCAAGTCCGGACAGCACCGCATCGCCGTTCCACAGTACGTTCAGGTGCTGAAGGAGGGGGCGGGGACCTACGACCTGTTCGCCAACTACGCCATCAGCCTTGACGCTCTCGGCAAGGCCGACGAGTCCATCACATGGAACCGCAAGACGCTGGAGCTGGTGCCCAACCTCGTCGACGTCCGCGGCACGCTCGCCCAGCAGCTGGTCAAGCAGGGCAGGCATGACGAGGCGATCAAGCTGCTGCAGGACTTCGACGCCTATCTGAAGAAGAACGGCCAGTCGGCCTACTTCACCGGCCAGATCATGACGATCAGGGACGCGAAGGCGGCGGTCGCAAAGGCGGCCCCCAAACCGTAGGTCAGGCCGGCTTCTTTATCCGGCCGGCGACGGTGCGCAGGACGAGATAGAGCAGCAGGCCGGCCGGGCCGTACATGAAGGTCAGGAATAACACCGGCAGCATCAGCCAGTGCGGCACGCCGGACTTTGGCGCGTCCTCGGCCTCCCATGTCCCGACCCACAGGTCGAAACAGAGGAAGTGAATCCAGGCCGGCAGCATGGTCGCCGGGACGGACAGCAGGATCATCACCTTGGCCAGCGAGTCGAAGCCGCCGCCCCCGGGCCCGCCGGGCGTTGTCAGGCCGCGATAGATCAGGACGACATACGCCACACTCAACAGCGCCGCGATCACGCGCGCCGCCGCGATCAGCACCGGGCGGCGCAATGGCGCCAGCGCAAGGCAGAGCCAGCCAGCCATGGCGAGCATGCTCATGACGGAGAAGATGGTTTCGAGGTTCATCGGTGGTCCCTCCCCAGGGTCTGTTTCGGGGAGGCTATCATAAGACCTACGCGATGATGTCCGGGGTCAGCTGGTTCTCGAGCTTGGTGATCTGGTCGCGCAGGATCAGCTTCTGCTTCTTCAGCCTGGCGATCTGGAGCTGGTCGGGCAGCGGCTTTTCGATCAGGGCGGCGACGGCGGCGTCGAGATCCTGGTGCCGCTGGCGCAGCTCCATCAGGCGGCCGCGCACCTCCATGTTGGGCATGACGTACAGATCGCCGTCGTTATCGGCCATGCTCGGTGCGCTCCCTCACGGAGTAGAAAAATACAGCCGCCGCCCGAGTCACGCCAGAGCTTCCGCGAGGCGTTTCAGCGGCGCGGCCGGCGCCTGGCCGCACCAGGCCATCGCCGCACGGGTCAGGGTCGCCATGACATCGACATTCGTCGCTGCGGGGCCGAACGACTCCAGCGTCTCCATCAGCGTGCGCTCAGCGCGCAGTTCGGCCGCCTTGACGTCCTCGCGCAGGCCCTCCCGCGGCGCATCGGCGAAGGGCGGACGATGGCCCTTGAGCGCGCGGCGGACATTGCGCAGCGGCCAGAGGACCGTCTCGTCCCACAGCACGGTCGTCTGGACGCCGTTGGCGAGAGTCTCCCGGTCGGGGTCGGCCCAGACCGCCCACAACAGGTAGGCGGTGTTGAAGCCGTGCTCGTCCTGCAGCGCCAGCGTCGCTTCGGGCACGCCCGGACGATCGTAGGCGGCGAGCGTCCAGGCCCAAAGGCTCACGACCCGCTCACGATCGGATCGAGGTCTTCACCCCAGCGTTTGACCGGCTTCCAGTCGAGACCGAACAGGTCGAGTGCCCGCCCGACCGACTGGTCGATCATCTCGGCGATGGATTGCGGCTTCGCATAGAAGGCCGGCAGCGGCGGGGCGATGGTCGCGCCCATCTCGGCCAGCCGGACCATCGTGCGCAGATGGCCCAGGTGGAACGGCGTCTCACGCACCATCAGCACCAGCGGCCGGCGCTCCTTGAGCGTCACGTCGGCGGCGCGGGTCAACAGACTGGAGGTCACGCCGGTGGCGATCTCGCTCATCGTCCGAACGGAACAGGGCGCGATGATCATGCCCAGCGCCCGGAACGACCCGGAGGCGACCGAGGCGCCGATGTCGCCGACCTTGTGCACCACGTCGGCCATGGCGTTGACCTCGGCGAGCGTGCGGTCGGTCTCCTGCGTCAGGGTCAGAACGGCGGCCTTCGACAGGATCAGGTGGCTCTCGATCCCCAGGTCGCGGCAGGCGTCGAGCGTCCGCAGGCCATAGGCCACGCCGGACGCGCCGGAGATTCCCACCACAAGTTTTTGTCGCGCGCGTTCAGTCATGTCCCCCACCCTCTACGCGCACACATGAACGCGGGAAAGCCCGCAACGCCTTCGCCGCAAAGCGCAACCCTTTGTGATCTGACTCTCGCCTGAGACGGGTGTTCAATCCTGTTGTCACAGAAGAGGAGCCGAGGAATGGCGCTGGATGCTCGCATTCGCGAACTTGGTAATCGTCATCAAACTCTCGAGCGGTTGATCCACGACGAGATGAGACGGCCTTCGGCGGATGAGATCCGCCTCAAGGAACTCAAGCGACAAAAGCTCCGCCTCAAGGAAGAAATCGAATCCCTGCGTTTGCAGGTGCACTGACGGCCCGGGGGGGCATGCACCTCAGTGCGTGTCCCCGTCAGCTAGTGGCCATCGCCCAGCGGCAGGGACCCAGCGGCAGGGGGACACGTACTGAAGTACGTGTCCCCGATTGGCGCACGCCTGTGGGAAGCCCGCGTTATCCCGGATAACGCCTAGTCTTCGTCGGCGTCGTCGTCGTCGCGGTCCTGGAAGACGTTCTTCAGGTCGACGTGACCGGCCATTTCCTCGTCGGTCTCGACTTCCGGCTCGGCTTCGACTTCAGCGGCGGCCTTCAGGGTCGCGCCGTCCGGAGCGACGATGCCCTTGCGGGCGTCGTCCTTGGCCTTCTTGTCGGCGGCCTTTCGAACCAGGGCGTCGAGGTCGATCTGGGTGGTCAGGCCGAGCGTCACCGGGTCAACGGCCTTGATGTTGGCGCTGTTCCAGTGGGAGCGCGTGCGCACTGACTCGATGGTCGATTTCGTCGTGCCGAGCAAACGGGCGATCTGGGCGTCGGTCACTTCCGGGTGGTGGGTGACGAACCATTTGATGGCGTCGGGACGGTCCTGGCGGCGCGACACCGGCGTGTAGTGCGGAGCCTTCTTCACCGGCTTGAGCAGCGCGGCGTGGCGGCTGACCTGGGCGACCATGCGGTAGGCGGGATCGGCGCCGGCCTTGTCGAGCTCTTCGCGGTTCAGCTGGCCGTTGGCGATCGGGTCGGCGCCGCGGATGTCGCGCGCCACTTCGCCGTCGGCGATGCCGCGGACTTCCAGACGGTGCAGGCCGCAGAAGTCGGCGATCTGTTCAAAGGTCAGCGAGGTGTTGTCCACGAGCCAGACGGCGGTCGCCTTCGGCATCAGGATTTGGTCGGACATGTCGTGCTCCAGATACGACGGCGCCCGGCCTTTCGGCCGGGCGGGATGTTGGATGGATCATATAGAGCCGTTCCCGGACAAAGGAAACGGCGATCATTTGCCGCGTCCCCAGCGGAGCCGAGATTGCCTCACACGCTCCACTCTCCGCCGCCGCCGCCGTAGTCGTCGATGGCCTCGAACATGGCCGCGACCAGGGCGCGCTCTTCGTCGGACAGTTCCGGCCGCCAGACGTCGAACAGCAGGATGACGCGGGTCTCGCTGCTGCGGTTCCAGGCCTCGTGCTCGATGGTGTCGTCGAACAGCCAGGCCTTGCCCTCGCGCCAGGGCCGGGTGTCGTTGCCGACCCTGAAGGCGCAGCCCTCCGGCACGATCAGCGGCAGGTGGCAGATCAGGCGCGTGTTGACGAAACCGTTGTGCGGCGGAATCACCGCGCCCGGCCGCAGCAACGAAAACAGCACCGACGGCGTGCGGCCCTTGATGCTCGCCAGCGGCGCGCCTTCCAGCGCGGCGAGAGTGGCCGGACAGCGCGCGGCGTTCTCGGCCACCAGCGTCCCGTTCCGCCACAGGTAGAAGGCGCTCCAGTCCGGGTTGTCGAGCATCCCGTGGGCGTCCTGGAACGGCCGGTCGGCGCGGCTTTCCAGATAGGGGGTGAAGGCGGCGTGGTCCTTCATCACCTCAAGCAGCTCGGCGCGGATGGCGTCGGTGGCCGCCTCCACCGCGTCGAGCCACGGGAACTGCGCCCGGTCATAGAACTGGGTCTGGGGGAGCCCGGGGAAATAGAAGTGCTTCGGCTGCTGCAGATAGATCTGCTTCTTCCCCAGCATCAGATCGAGCGACTGGGCGAAGGCGCTGTCGTCAGCGAAGGCCAGGCTGGCCAGACGATCGCGCAGGAACACCTCGTAGTCGGCGGCGTAGCGGCGGCTCATCACCTCGGCGCGGGCCACCTCGTTGCGCAGTTCGGGCGGCAGTTGTTCCGGCGGCGGGGCGGCGCGAACCACCGAGGCGTAGAAGGCCGAGGCCGCGCGGGCGTCGCCCATCTCGGCGAAGTGATCGGCCTTCATCACCCGGGCGCGGATGTTGCGGGGTTCGAGCTTCAACGCCTGGTCAATGGCGACCAGGCTGCCTTCCTTGTCGTTGGTTCCGCGCAGCGCGAGCGCGAGGCCCAGCCAGACCGAGGCGTCGGCGACGCCCGAGGCGATCACCTGCTGGAACCGGTCGCGAGCGGTCGCGGGATCGCCCTTGCGCAGGGCCTCGATCGCCTGCTGAACCAGGGCGCGGGCGTCGACGGGCTGTCCGGGCGTGCTCACATCAGGCCTCCAGGACGACCTTGCCGACATGGGCGCCGGCCTCGAGGAAGGCGTGCGCCGCAGCGGCCTGGGCCAGCGGGAAGGTGCGATCGACCACGGCCTTAACCTTGCCGGCCTCGACCCAGGGCCAGACGATCCGCTCGATCTCCGCCGCCAGCCGCGCCTTCTCGTCGGCCGAACGGGGCCGCAGGGTCGAGCCGGTCAGCACGGCGCGCTTCTGCATCAGCGCCAGGATCGGGACCTCCAGCGTGCCACCGCCGAGCGAGGCGATGTAGACGATCCGCCCGCCGGTCTTCAGCGCCTGCAGGTTCTTCGCGAAGTAGGACCCGCCGACCATGTCGAGGATCACGTCGACGCCGCCCTCGGCCAGCGCCACCTCGGCGAAGTCCTGGGTCGTGGTGTCGACGGCGATGTCGGCGCCGATGGCCAGGGCCTGGGCAGCCTTGTCGGCGCCGCGGCCGGTGGCGATGACCTTCGCACCCGCCGCCTTGGCCATCTGGATCGCGGTGACGCCGATGCCGGAGGTGCCCCCGTGGACCATGAAGGTCTCGCCGGCCTTCAGCCCTCCATGCTCGAAGACGTTGGCGAACACCGTGAACACGGTCTCGGGCAGGCCGGCGGCCTGGTTGAAGTCGAGGCCCACCGGGATCGGCAGGGCGTGGCGCGCGTCGACCACGGCGTATTCCGCATAGCCGCCGCCGCCGAGCAGGGCCGTGACGGTGTCGCCCGCCTTCCAGCGTCCGGCGCCCGTGACCACCTCGCCGGCGACCTCCAGGCCCAGCGTGGCCGGCGCGCCCGGAGGCGGCGGGTAGAAGCCCATGCGCTGGAGCAGATCGGGACGATTGACCCCGGCCGCCCTGACCCGGATCAGGATTTCACCGTCCTGCGGAACAGGCCGCGGCGCCGGGACGGGCTTGAGCGCCTCCGCCGGTCCCTTTCCGCCCTCGACGGCGATGGCGGTCATCGTGGGCTCGGCCATGGTCTCGCTCCTGCACTTGCGTGTTATCGTCCGCGAGCGTCTGATATCGTGAAAGACCTCGGAAGCGATAGGGAGGCCCCGGCGATGAGCGAAGAACCTGCCGAGCCGCGCGGACACAGGGGCGAGGCGCTCTCGCTGGCCCTGCGCGAGGATCTCGAACTCTACAGCGTGGGCGATCTCGAGGAACGCGTCGGGCTGCTGCAGTCCGAAATCGCGCGCACCCGGGGCCAGATCGAGAAGAAGCAGGCCAGCAAGTCGGCCGCAGATGCGTTTTTCAAGTTCGGCAACGACTGACGCGCCGCTTGGCACGTCCGTTGCAGCCGTTGGGGCAGGCGGGAAGTTGATCCCGCGCGTTTTGTGAGGGGCGATCTTGTCCATGAATGAACTCGGCGCGCCCGCAACGGCGCCGTGGCGAGCGAATGTGATTTCCGACTTCGCCCGCTCGGAGCTGTTCGACCGCACCTTTCTCGAGGGCATGGACCTGGTCGAGGAGACCGCGGCCTATCTCGACGGCGGCGGACGCCAGGACTCCAAGCTGTTGTCGCGCAACGCCGCGCTCGCCTACGCCTCCGAAAGCATGCGCCTGACGACCCGGCTGATGCGGGTCGCCAGCTGGCTGCTGGTGCAGCGCGCCGTCCGCGAGGGCGACATGGCGCCGGAAGCCGCCTGCGAGAGCCGCTATCGCCTGGACGCCGAAGACACCTCGGTCAGCGAGGCCGAAGCCCTGCATGATTTGCCGCTCGGCCTGCTGGAATTGCTCGACCGGTCAGCCCGCCTGTACGACCGCGTCCGCCATCTCGACCGCCGCATGTATGTCGAGGTGAGCGTCGAGACCCTGCCCCATCCGGTGCTGTCCCAGATGGACCGCCTGCGGGACGCCTTCGGGGTCGGCGCGAACTGATTGCGTCCTTCGAGACGCGATCCTGAGGGATCGCTCCTCAGGATGACGGGCTGGGTCTGATTGCACCCATGTTCGTCATGGTGAGGAGCGAGGCCCCAGCCGAGCGTCTCGAACCACGCACCACCCAGACAGCAAAAAGGCCGGCGGGTTTCCCCTGCCGGCCTTTTCGAATCTCGGTGGCTGACGCCGACGCCTACTTCTTCGCGGTGAAGCCGGCGAACGGCCGACGCGGTCCAGCAGGTGGGCGTTTCCGCCTGTCCAGGCCGGGCGCGCGGACGGATCGATCAGAATGCAAAGCCACTCGCCCGCCGCTCACACCTATGCTTATTTTCTCGTTGAATGCACCCTCTGATTGTGATTGTTTGGCGTCGCGGCACAATCTTAGGGAGACTCGTCCGTGAAAACACTTTTGAGCTTGAGTGTCATGCTTGTGATGCTCGGCGCCGTCGCCGCCTCAGCCAATTCCCCACGCGACAGCGACCTGAACACGGCGAGCGGTCCTCGCATGACCGTCATCGAATATGCCGATACCGGGCCAAGGCCAGCGAGGCTTCAAAGAGCTGCGCTCGTCTGCGACGCCAACGACTTTAGCGGTAGTTGCCCAACGCCGCGGCAGGAGTGCAGAGAGCGTTGTTACGCGGTCCACGAAATAGATATTGTACTGTGCCTTTCCGGAATCGAAGGCATACTCCCCTTCCAGCGAGAAGCTTGCTACGCGGGAGCCGTCGTGCGCTTGGGTAGATGCAATGCACAATGCGCGCAGGACTATCCAGTTGGCCTTGGATAAAGGTTCTCTGACCTTCAGTTTCTGGGCCGTCGAACATGGTTCCACTGAGCGTGTGGAATCCGTGATCGTTATCGGGTTGCCAGAAGCTCTTGGCGCCGGGAACGACTATAGTTGCGCGATCACCATCAGCGGGTTTCACAGCCTGTCGACCCGCGTTATCGGCGCCACGCCTTTTCAGGCGCTCGACCTCGCCATGGCGCTCATCAAGATCGAGATGAACGCCCACGCTGATCTATGGGCTTTCTTCTTTGACGAGGACGGGCCGGTGTCATTCGCGAGCTGACGCGAACCGACAACCTCGAGCAGACAGCAAAAAGGCCGGCGGGGTTTCCCCTGCCGGCCTTTTCGAATTTCGTTGGCTGACGCCGACGCCTACTTCTTCGCGGTGAAGCCGGCGAACTTGGCGTTGAAGCGCGACACGCGGCCGCCGCGGTCCAGCAGGTGGGCGTTGCCGCCGGTCCAGGCCGGGTGCGTGGAGGGATCGATGTCCAGGTTCAGGGTCGCGCCTTCTTTCCCGTAGGTCGAGCGCGTCTGGTACGTCGTGCCGTTCGTCATCACCACGGTGATGAAGTGATAGTCGGGATGGGTGTCTTGTTTCATCGGGCGGTCCAACCGACTTGAGAGGAAAATGAATCTGGCGACCGATTAGTGGGGCCACCGAAGACGCGCGGCTATACAGAAGGGCCGCGATGAAGGCAAGGGGCGGAGCATGAGTGACACCAACGCGGCCGACGCCGTAGCCGACGGCCGGCCCAGCGCCGGCGCCGAACTGGCCGCGACCCTGAGCGAAGCGGCGGCGCGCCGTCCGAAGAGTCGCGACGTCAAGAATCTGGTCCATCTGCTGCCGTTCATCACCGCCCACTGGCGGCATGCGGCGGCTGCAGGCTTCTTCCTGCTGTTCTCCACCGGCGCGACGCTCAGCATCACCCAGGCCCTGCGGCTGGTCGTCGACAAGGGCTTTCTGTCGGCGGACAACCTCAACCGCTACTTCGGCCTGGCCGGGCTGGTCGTGCTTGTCCTGGCCCTGGCTACCTCCGGGCGGTTCTATTTCATCACCGTGCTGGGCGAGCGGGTCGTGGCCGACCTGCGCAAGGCGCTCTACCGCCACGTCCTGACGCTCGATCCGTCCTACTTCCTCAAGACGCGCACCGGTGAGGTGCTGTCACGGATGACCACGGACGTGACGATCATCGAGAATCTCGTCGGCTCGGCGGCGTCCATCGCCCTGCGCAATACCCTCGGCCTGATCGGCGCGACCGTCATGCTGGCGATCGTGTCACCCAAGCTGACCCTGTGGGTCATGGTCATGGCTCCGCTGCTGATCGCCCCGATGTTCATTTTCGGACGCCGCGTCCGGTCCCTGTCGACCAAGACCCAGGACCGGTTCGCCCAGGCCGTCGGCTTCGCCGGCGAGAGCCTCGATGCTCTCGAGACCGTCCAGGCGTTCGGTCGCGAGAAGATGGCCGACACCCGGTTCGGCGACGCGGTCGAGACCGCATTCCGCACCTCCCTCAAGCGGGTCATGGCCCGGTCGCTGATGACCCTGGTGGTTATCGGCCTGGTGTTCGGCGGCATCGGTCTGCTGCTGTGGACGGCGGCCCATTCGGTGGTCAACGGGACGATGTCGCCCGGCCAGCTGATCCAGTTCCTGGCCCTGTCGGTCTTCGCCGGCGCCTCGGTCGGGGCGCTGGGCGAGGTCTGGGGCGTGGTCCAGCAGGCCGCCGGCGCCATGCAGCGGATCTTCGAGCTGCTGGCCTCACGGACCCTGATCGCCGCTCCGGCCGCGCCACGCGCCCTGCCCGTCCCCGCGCGAGGCGAGATCGCCTTCGAGGGCGTGACCTTCGCCTACCCGGGCCGCCCCGACCTGCCGGCGCTTCGCGGCTTCGACCTGACCGTGCGGCCCGGCGAGACCGTGGCGCTGGTCGGCCCCTCGGGCGCCGGCAAGAGCACCGTCCTGCGGCTGCTGCTGCGCTTCTATGACCCCCAGGCCGGCCGGATTCTGCTGGACGGCGTCGACCTGAAGGACGCCGATCCCGCCGAGGTCCGCGCCCGCATGGCGCTGGTGGCCCAGGACGCCTCGCTGTTCTCCGGCTCGGCGCTCGACAACATCCGCTTCGGCCGCGAGGACGCGACCCTGGAAGAGGTCAAGGCCGCCGCCCGGGCCGCCGAGGCCGAGGCCTTCATCAACGCCCTCCCCGAGGGCTTCGACACCCCCGTCGGCGAGCGGGCCAAGACCCTGTCCGGCGGGCAGAAGCAGCGGCTGGCCATTGCACGGTCGCTGGTCCGCAACTCACCGATCCTGCTGCTCGACGAGGCCACGAGCGCGCTGGACGCCGAGAACGAGCGGCTGGTCCAGAAGGCCCTCGAGGGCGCCATGGGCGACCGCACCACCCTGGTCATCGCCCACCGCCTGGCGACGGTCCTGCGGGCCGACCGTATCGTGGTGATGGACGAGGGCCGCGTCGTCGAGGAAGGCACGCATGCGGCGCTGAGCAAGGCCGGCGGCCTCTACGCCAAGCTGGCCCAGCTGCAGTTCGGGGTCGAGGCCGCCTAAGGGACCGGCGTCGGTGCGACGCAGGCTGCGTCGTAGGCCACGCCCTTGAGCCACGCGCGGCGCACCATGCCGGCGAGCACCGCCGCCGCCCGGGCCCGATCTCGCGACTCGGCTCCGGAAACACGACGAACCAGGCCCCGGAAGGGAATGTCCAGGGCCCCCTGAAAGGCATCGAACAGCATCTCCCCGGCTGCGCCGCCGGGCTTGACGTGCTCCGCGTCCAGGTCCGGCCCCAACGCCGCATCAAGGCGGGCGATCTCGGCAGCGATGTCCCCGCAGTTGACCGGGCCTTGAAGGCCGTAAGGTGCGGCGGTCGCGCCGGCCAGAACATCGGGAATCTCTCTGCGCATGATCCCCAGGTCCCGCAGCGGCCGCGTCACCGCGCCTTCCATCCTCGCTGAACCGCTGCGCCCGGGCGGAGCCTCGCCGGACGTTGCGCAGGCGGCAAGTCCGAGAGTCAGCATCAACACGAGCGCGAGACGAGACCTGTCTGGCATGGCGGAGCCTTTCGGTGACTCCCTAACTGACGCTCAATACGCGCGCGCCGTCGTGATCTGCATCAAGTAGCCCGGTGTCAGGGCCGGATCAGATCCCCCGGCAAGGTCGGCTCGCTGATCACCGCTTCCATGCGCTTCCAGCGCTCGGCCTGGCCCGGGCCTGCGCCCTCGACGTACGCCCGCACCATGTCCAGCCCCAGGCCATAGTTGATCACGTAGCTGCGGTACTGCTCGGTGAAGGACACGGTCTGGGCGGCGCGTTTGGCGGAAACCAGGCCGTAGGTCTGGGTCAGGGCGATGGCCTGGTCGCGGGTGATACGGCCGGCCAGCAGCTCGCTGGCGATGGTGAACCGCGCGCCGGCGAGGGCCTTCTGGGCCTCCAGCAGGGCGTCGAAGCGGGCCGCGTCCGTCGGGTCGAGGCCGGCGAGCGGATAGAGGACGGCCACCTCGAACGCGCGCTTCTCGTCGCCCGGGAAGGCCAGCTCGATGCCGTAGTTGGCGCTGCCCTCGGCGATCAGGGATTGCGGCGAATAGAGCGGATAGACGCTGAACTCGACCCAGCCCCGGGTCTTCGTCAGGCGCTCCTCCAGCAGCATGTTCAGCACGTGGTGGCCCGGATACCCCTCGTGGCAGCCCAGATCGACCGCGCGGCTCAGGCGCACGGGCAGGTCGGTGTTGATCTGGATGAGGCTGGTGGCGGCGCCCTTGTACCAGTTGTAGCCGGACCAGGACTTGCCGGTGACGAACTCCAGGGTGAACCGCTCGTCCGTCGACAGGGCGATTTGAGCGGCCGTGCGCTTGCGGCACTCGGCGATGGCGGCGTCCATCACCGCCTGCAGGCGGTCAGGCGGGATGATGAAACGGTCACTGAACGTGTCGACCCGCTGCCACAGCGGCCCTTCGCCGGGAACCAGCGCCTCGATCTCCTTGAGCACCGGATCATAGGCCGACAGCGGCTTGAGCACCGGCCGGACGCCGAACAGGCCCTCGGCCTCGTCCTCGAAGCTGAGCGTCTCGCCGGACATCATCCGCAGACGCGTCTCGGCGGCCTTCAGCTGAGCCAGCAGGAACACCCGGCGACGCTTCTCCTCGGCAACCAGCCAGCCCGGCTTGATGCGGGTCACGGCCAGCGACAGGGCGGCGACCTCAGCCTTCAGGGCGGGCAGATCGCGGGGCGCGACCTTCGCGGCCGCCTGCCATTCCGCCGGGCCGTAGAAGGCGTCGATGTAGCCGTCTTCCTTCTCACCGATCTCCAGGCTCAGCTGGACGTACTGCTCCGCCAGCGGGTCCAGCGGCGACTTCGCCTGGACCGGCGTGGTGAAGAGGAAGCAGGCCGCCAGGGCGGCCAGAGCAAGACGGATCATCCGAACATGTCCTTGCGGGCCGCGACGGCGAGACCCGGGAAATCACTGAAGACGCCGTCGATCCCCGCCTCGTAGAGCGCCTCGAACATCGCCTCAACATCGCCGTGAAGCCGGGGCGCGTCAGGGCGCAGGGACGCGGGCAGCATCTGCAGGTCCTTCGGCAGGAAATAGTTCTCGGCCCGCACGGTCCAGGGATGGACCTTCAGACCCGCCTCATGGGCGTCCTTCACCAGTGACGTGGCCGGCAGCAGCCGCTCGCCGTCCGTGGGAACGACGTACGACTTGTCCGGCCCCACCCCGTCGGCATAGGCGGCGATGGCTCTCAGCCCCACTGCGGTGACCATGTCGGCATAGCGGAGATCGGGCATGTCCGCCGGCGAGCCCTCGCTGTCGACCAGCTGGACCAGCGGCGCCTTCGTCAGGCGGCGGAGCGTCTTCAGCGGCCCGACTTCGAAGCACTGGACGAACACCTTCGCGGATCGCGAATTCAGACCCTCCGCCTTGAGCGCGTCGGCCATCCGTTGCTCGAACGGCAATCCGATCGAGGCGAAGTAGCCCGGGTGCTTCATCTCCGGATAGACGCCGACGCCGGCGGCCTTCGCGATGGCCACGACCTCGGCGAAGGTGGGGATCGCCTCCCGACCGTCGAACGCTGTGTTTGCGGGGCGCAACTGCGGCAGGCGTTCGCGTGCCCGCAGGGTCTTGAGCTCGGCGAGGGTGAAGTCCTCGGTGAACCAGCCGGTGACCGACTGGCCGTCGATGACCTTGGTCGCCTTGCGGTCGGCGAATTCGGTGCGGGCGCCGACATCCGTCGTGCCGCCGATCTCGTTTTCGTGGCGGGCGACCAGATGGCCGTCCTTGGTGATGCAGAGGTCCGGCTCAATGAAATCGGCGCCCTGGGCGATCGCTAGGCGATAGGCCATCGGCGTGTGCTCCGGCCGCTCGCCGCTGGCGCCGCGATGGCCGATGACGATGGGCTTCGGCATGCAGGCCGAGGCGGGACTGCCCATTGTGGAACTGGCGGCCATGGCGAGTCCGGCGGCGGTGAGGGATCGGCGGTTGAGGCTCATGGGGCAGGATTAGCCGCGCCTCAGGAGGGGTTCGTCAAGTCGCCGCCGCGCGCGGGTTGCGCGGCCGCGCATCCTTCCTATCTCCGGGAAAAGGAGACGCCGAATGCCCCTGCTGGTCTGCCCCAACGACAACGCCTCGATGCAGTCCGTTTCACGGTCAGGCGTCGAATTCGACTTCTGCCCGACCTGTCGGGGCGTCTGGCTGGATCGCGGCGAGCTGGAAAAGCTGATGGAAGGCAGCCGTGGCGGCCCTCCGGGACCGCAGCCGGTGCAGTCCCGTCCGCAAGAGCCCGGCTATCGTCCGCAGCCGCAGTACGACGATCCCCGGTACCGGCGTGACCATGACCACGACGACGACTACCACCGCCGCCGCAAGAAGCGCGGCTTCGACCTGTTCGACATCTTCGACTAGGACATCTCCACAGGGCCGGAAAAATCGGCCACCCTCCGCGAAACGGAGGGAGCCGTCGCCATGCTGATCCTGCGCATCATCGCCGTCATCCAGGCGCTCTCGCTGATCATCGGCGAGACCTGGAGAAGCTGGGGCGCGGGCCGCCACTGGTTGTTCGTGGTCGATGACTACTGGATATCGGCCCTGCTGCTCGCGGGCGCCTTTGCCATGAAGACCGACAGCCTCCGCAACCGCGCGCTGCTGGCCGCCGGCTGGGGCGCCAACGCGGGCATGCTGTACGGCAGTTTCTTCGGCAAGCTGATCGAGCCGTCGTCGAGCAATCCGGGCAATTTCGACATCGGGCTGCTGACCTGGCTGATCGGCCTGGCGTGGGCGGTGTCAGTGGTCGGGGTAATCGCGAGCGTGATGCTGCCGACGAAGCAGAAGGGGACAGGTTAAGGTGTCCCTCGGGACACCTTAACCTGTCCCCGCATCAGCCCCGGCGGCTACTGCGCCGCCTGCAGCTTTTCGAGCACCAGCGGGTGCAGTTCGAGGTTGGCCGCGAGGATGCCCTCGTCGCCGAGCTGGTAGTCGCCGCCGTCGAGGTTGGTGACCTTGCCGCCCGACTCGGTGATCAGCAGCATGCCGGCCGCGACGTCCCAGGGCTGCAGCCCGCGCTCCCAGAAGGCGTCCAGGCGACCGGCGGCCACCCAGGCCATGTCGAGAGCCGCCGCGCCGAAGCGACGGACGCCCGCGACCCGCTGGCTGATCTGGTGCAGCTCCTTGAGGAACTGCCCGTGGCCGGGCTTGCCGATGAACGGCACGCCGGTGCCGAGCAGGGCCTCGTCCATCCGGGTGCGGGCGGCGACGCGCAGGCGCTTCTCGTTGCCGAGGAAGGCGCCCTTGCCCTTTTCCGCCCAGTAGGTGTCGTGGGTGATCGGATTGTAGGTCACCGCCGCCACGATGGTCCCCTCGCGCTCCAGCGCGATGTTGACCGCGAAGTGCGGGATGGCGTGCAGGAAGTTGGTCGTGCCGTCGAGCGGGTCGACGATCCAGCGGTGGCTCTTGTCGGTGCCCTCGATCAGGCCCCGTTCCTCGCCGAGGAAGCTGTAGCCGGGACGCGCCTTTTCGAGCGCCTCGAACAACACCTGTTCGGCCTTGATGTCGGCGGCGGAGACGAAGTCGCCCGGCCCCTTCTTCGAGACCTGAAGCTCGCCGATTTCGCCGAAGTCGCGCGCCAGACCCTTGGCCGCCTTGCGGGCGGCGTCGATCATGACGGTGAGAAGTGCGGAGGCTGTGGCCACGTCAGTCGGCGCGGCGCAGGTATTCGCCCGTCTCGGTCGAGACCAGCACGCGCTCGCCCGCTTCCATGTAGGGCGGGATCAGAATGCGCATGCCGTTGTCGGCCTTGGCCGGCTTGTACGAGGACGAGGCGGTCTGGCCGTTCACCACGGCGTCGGCCTCGACGATCGTCAGGACCACCTGCTCGGGCAGCGAGATGCCGATCGGACGGTCCTCGTGGAATTCCACCGAAACAGTCATGCCGTCCTGCAGGAACCGCACCTGGTCCTCGCCGACGAAGTCCTTGTGCAGGCTGATCTGCTCGTAGTTCTGCATGTCCATGAACACCAGCATGTCGCCTTCGGCGTACAGGTAGGTGTTGTCGCGCTGCTCGAGCGTCACGCGCTCGACCTTGTCGTCCGAGCGGAAGCGTTCGTTCAGCTTGCGGCCATCGATCAGGTTCTTCAGCTCGACCTGGGCGAAGGCGCCGCCCTTGCCGGGCTTCACGTGGGAAGCCTTCACACAGACCCAGAGGCCGTTCTCGTGCTGGAGCACCATGCCGGGTTTGATGGTGTTGCCGTTGATCTTTGACATTGGGTTCGGTCGCCGAAAGGGGTCGGGAAAGGGCGGCGGAACCTAGCGGCGGGACCGCCCGATAGCAAGGTGGGCGGGTGAGTGCGTGGTTCGAGACGCTCGGCCAGGCCCTCGCTCCTCACCATGACGAACAGAAGTGAAGCCCAGCCCTCTACGTCATCCTGAGGAGCGATCCCTCAGGATCGCGTCTGGAAGGACGCACGATCACCGCGCCGCCAGCCCCTCGGCGATGGCTGCACTGAGCGCTTTCACCGCCGCCGCCGCGCCTTGCGGATGGGCCCAGACCCCGGCGCTGACCGCCAGGAAATCCGCGCCCGCCGCCGCCAGTTCCGCCGCGTTCTCGGCCGTTATGCCGCCGATGGCCACGCAGGGCAGCGACATCGTCTCCTGCCAGATCGACAGGATTTCCGGCTCGGCCCGGAAGGAGACCTCCTTGGTCGTGGTGGGGAAGAAGGCGCCGAAGGCCACGTAGTCCGCGCCCGCCTCCGCCGCCTCCATGGCCAGGTGCCGGCTGTCGTGACAGGTGACGCCGATCATCGCGTCCTTGCCCATGATCCTTCGCGCGTCAGCGCAGGAAGCGTCGGACTGACCGACATGCACGCCGTCGCAGCCGAGCTTTGCGGCCAGGTCGGGCCGGTCATTGAGGATCACGGCCACGTCGCGGGCGCGGGCGATGACCCCGAGCACCTCGACCGCCGCAGCGATCACGTCGTCGGGCGCGTCCTTGAGCCGGATCTGCAGCGCGGCGACATCGCCGGCGTCGAGCGCTTCGGCCAGCGTCCGGCCGAAGGCGGCGATGTCGTCGAGACGCGGCGGCGTGATCAGATAGGGGCGGCAGTCATGTGCTGGCTTGGCGGTCATGCAGCCGTCTCTACACGAGCAGGGCCTTCAGGGCATAGGCGACAGCGGCCACGGCCACCGTCGAGGCCAGGGCGATGGCGATGAACCAGCCGAGCCGCTGGACCAGCGGCGGCAGAGGCTCGTCGTCGCCAGGCGGCGGCTCAATGGTAACCTTCATCGTCCCCGACCTTGCCCCGGAACAGCCAGTAGACCCAGGCGGTGTAGCCCAGGATCAACGGCAGCATGATCGCGACGCCGACCAGCATCAGCGCCAGGGCGTTGTCGGCGTTGGCCGCCTGCCGAAAGTCGATGTCATAGGGCACGATGGCCGGAAAGAAGCCCACGGCCAGGCCCAGGTATCCGGACAGGAACACCAGCGCCGCGCCGGCGTAGGGCATGCCGTGTTCCCTTCGGCGCAGGCCCTCCGCCACGATCAGCAGGCCTGCCGCGCCGAGAATCGGGATCGGCAGGAAGGGCAGCAGGTCCGCCGTGAAGCCACCGTCCTCGAATCCCCAGCGCGCGGCCACGCGCGGGTGCACGTACAGGGTGACGACGCTGACGGCGGCGAGCAGCACGCCGGTCGCGCCGCCGGCCAGCCAGGCCCAGCGGCGGGCGTCGCCGTGCAGTTCGTCCTTCGTCTTCCAGATCAGCCAGCAGGCGCCGAGCAGGGCGTAGCCGGCCACCAGACCGGCCGCGACCAGCAGGCTGTAGGGCGTCAGCCAGTCAAACGGCTGGCCGGCGAACCGTCCGTCCCTGACCGTCACGCCCTGGATAAAGCCGCCCAGCACCAGGCCCTGGGCCACGGTGGCCATTAGCGATCCTCCGGCGAAGGCCGCCGTCCAGAAGGCCTTGCCGCGCTTGCGGCCGTGCAGCCGGAACTCGAACGCCACGCCGCGCAGGATCAGCGCCAGCAGCATCAGGATCAGCGGCAGATAGACGGCCGGCGCGAGAACGCCGTAGGCCAGCGGGAAGGCCGCGAACAGACCGCCGCCGCCCAGCACCAGCCAGGTTTCGTTGCCGTCCCAGACCGGCGCGATGCTGTCCATCATCCTGTCCCGGTCCTGCGGCGACCGCGCGAAGGGGAACAGGATGCCGACGCCGAGGTCGAAGCCGTCGAGGAGCACATAGAGCAGGACCGAGATCGCGATCAGGCCGGCCCAGATCAGGGGAAGGTCGAGGGTCATGTCAGGCCTCCGGCTCGGGCGGAACAGCGGCCAGCGGCGTTCCTGGCGCCCTGCCCTCGCCGTCCGGCGCTGTTTCAGGTCCGGGCGCCGGTCCCATGGCGATCAGACGCAGGATGTAGACAGCGCCGGCGCTGAACACGATGGCGTAGATGATCATGAAGGCGAGCAGGGACGCGCTGACCTGACCCACGCCGACCGGCGAGGCCGAGTCCGCCGTCCGCAACACGCCGTAGATGGTCCAGGGCTGGCGTCCGACCTCCGCGACGATCCAGCCGGCGATGACCGCGACAAACCCGGCAGGTCCCATGGCGACGGCGGCGCGCAGGAACCATGAAGACTCCTCGAGCCGCCTTCGCGCGATCAGCCAGACGCCCCAGACGCCGAGCCCGATCATGGCCAGCCCGAGCCCGACCATGATCCGGAAGGACCAGTAGACCAGTCCGACCACGGGCCAGTCCTCGCGCGGAAAGGCGTCGAGACCCTGGATCACCTGATCTTTCGGCACGCCCTGCACCAGGTTGCCGACGCCCGGAATGGCGATTTCGAGATGGGTCTTCGCCGCGTCCCGGTCCGGCAGGCCGACCAGGCTCTGGGGCTGGTCCGGCCCGCTCTTCCAGTAGGCCTCGATCGCGGCGGTCTTCAGCGGCTGATGCTCGAGGACGAGCGCGCCCGACTCGTGGCCGGCGAACAGCTGCAGCGGGGCGACAATGGCGAACATGCCGATGGCCATGCGCAGCGCCATGCGCGACTCCGGCTGGGCGCGGTCCTTCAACAGGATCCAGGCGCTGGCCGCCCCGACCACCAGGGCCGTGGTCAGGTAGGCGGCGAGACTCATATGGGCCAGACGCGCCGGGAAGGTCGGCGAGAAGATCACCGCCATCCAGTCGGTCGCCCGCAGGCTGCCGTCCGGCAGGATCACGAACCCGGTCGGATGCTGCATCCAGCTGTTGGCGGAGATGATCCAGAAGGCCGAGATCAGCGTGCCGACCGCCACCAGCACCGTGGCCGTGAAGTGCAGCCGGGGACCGACCTTCTTCCAGCCGAACAGCATCACGCCCAGGAAGCTGGCCTCGAGGAAAAAGGCGGTCAAAACCTCGAACGCCAGCAGTGGCCCGATGACCGGGGACGCGGCCTTGGAGAACTCCGCCCAGTTGGCGCCGAGCTCGTAGCTCATCACCACGCCGGACACGACGCCCATGCCGAAGCTCAGGGCGAAGATCTTGACCCAGTAGAGGTAGAGATTGCGGAACACCTCCCGGCGGGTGCCCAGCCACAGGCCCTCCAGCACGGCCAGAAAGCTGGCCAGGCCGATCGTGAAGCTGGGAAAGATGATGTGAAACGCGATGGTGAACGCGAACTGGAGCCTCGCGAGAAGCACCGCATCGTAGTCCATGGCTCGCCCCCTTCAGCGGATCGTCGATACCCAACGCCTCTGGCCGCGTCGGGACAACCCGCATTGCAGCGACATCCCGTCGCAGGACGCCCCGAAGTCAGATGCAAATGAGTTGCAACGGCGAGCGGAAGGCGCTAAATGCGTCTCGTTCGCAAGTCGGGAATCTCCTGTGTACGTCTGCAACTGCAACGGCATCCGAGAGCGCCAGGTCCGCGCCGCCATCGAGGCGGGCGCGACGCGTCCGGCCGAAGTGTTCAAGATTCATGGCTGCAAGGTCCAGTGCGCGCGCTGCGTCTGCGAGATGCGCGAGATGATCGACGAGTCGCGCGAAGCGCTCCGCTTCGCCGCCGAATAGCGTCCGGCGCACCGTCTCGCGCCTTATCTTTGAAAGCGCGAAACACTTGCAGATAAAGCGGTTGCGGCCCGGATCGGGCCAGTTCAGGGTCAATGTGACTCGAACAAGAAGGAGCGCGCCATGAAAGGCGATGCGGCGATCATCAGGCTGCTGAACGCGGTGCTCACCAATGAGCTGACAGCCGTGAACCAGTACTTCCTGCACGCGCGCATGTACCAGGACTGGGGCTTCGCGCGGCTGGGCAAGATCACCTACGACGAGTCCATCGGCGAAATGAAGCACGCCGACAAGCTCATCAAGCGCATCCTGTTCCTCGAGGGCCTGCCGAACCTGCAGGACCTGAACAAGCTGAAGATCGGCGAGACCGTGCCCGAGTGTCTGGCGGCCGACCTGGCCGTCGAGGTCGGTGGCCGCGCCGATCTGATCGCCGGCGTCACGGCCGCCGAGATCGCGCACGACTATGTCAGCCGCCAGATCTTCAAGGAGATCCTGTCGGACACCGAGGAGCACATCGACTTCCTCGAGACCCAGCTGTCGCTGGTCCGGTCGCTCGGTGAGCAGAACTATCTGCAGAGCGCGCTCGGCGAACTCGAAGGCGGCGGCGGGCACTAGCGCCGGTCGGCTTGAACGGTCGTGTTCCCCGGCCTGGACCTGTTCCTGCCCTTCCTGGCGGCCGTTCTGCTGCTGGAACTGACGCCCGGTCCGAACATGGGCTATCTGGCGATCGTCGCGACCCGCTACGGCCGGCGCGCCGGCCTTACCACCATCCTGGGCGTCACCGCCGGCCTGACCGTCTACATGCTGGCGGCGGTGTTCGGCCTGACCGCCATCATTCTGCAGATGGACTGGCTCTACAGTCTGCTGCGTTGGGCCGGCGTCGCCTATCTGCTCTGGCTGGCGCTGGACCTCTGGCGAAGCCCGGACAGTGACGTCGCGGGGATCGACGAGGCTCCGTCGGCGCAGCGGTTCATGTTCCGCGGCCTGCTGGCCAACCTGCTCAATCCCAAGGCGGCGGTATTCTACGTCACGCTGTTGCCCGCCTTCACTGACCCTGCGCGACCGTTCGCGCCACAAGCCCTGACCCTTGGCCTGACCCACATCGCCGTCAGTGTCGTGATCCATACGTCGATCGTTCTGCTGACATGGCGGACCGCCTCACTGGTCATGCCGGGCGGGGCCGGGCGGCGCGGGGTCAGGGCAGTCTTCGCCATCATGCTGGCTTGCATAGCGCTCTGGCTCGGGTGGGAGACTCGCCGTTGACGACGGCAGGGAACCTCCACCCCCTCCAACCGGTTTCCCGCTGTGACAGCAGGAGACCGTCATGTTCGCCCAAGCCGCCCGCGCCGCCGTCGATGACCTCGCCAACAGCCGGGGACGATCGACGCGGCACCTCCTGCTCGGCCTGGGCTTGACCGGCGGCGCCGTCCTGGCCTCAGCCCTGATTGCACGCGCCAATTCGCCGACGGCGGACCACCCGAAGATCGAGAAGGCCTACGACAGGCTGGACCAGCCTGCCTTCTCCCCGCCCAAGGCTGCCTTCGCCGTGATCTGGCCGCCGCTGTTCATGGCCCTGACCCTGTCTGGACTACGCGTCTGGAACGCCCCGGCCAGTCCCGCCCGCACCCAGGCGCTGACTCTGTGGGGCACAGTCCAGGCGCTGAACGCCGTCTGGATGGCGCTCGGCCCGCACCGCCTTGGCGGGCAACTGACCGCGGCGGTGGTCTCGCTTGGCACGTCGGCTGCCTATGCCTGGCGGGCCAGGCAGGTTGACGCGCCGGCCGCCGGCATGGTCGCGCCCTATGTCGGCTGGATCGGCTTCGCCAATGTGCTGACCGGCGAACTCTGGCGCCGCAACCACGACCGCCCGACCGTCCATTGAGCCCCGCCCCGCTCCCGCGCTAGTGTCCGGCGCGACCGAAGGGGGACGGGATGAGCGAGCAGCCAGCAGCGGCGCGGCAAAGCCACGGGATGGTCATTGGCGGCGCTTCCGTCGGCACCATCTTCGAATGGTACGACTTCTACCTCTACGGCTCGCTGGCCGGGTTCATCACCAAGCACTTTTTCTCCGGGGTCAACGAGACCACCGGCTACATCTTCGCCCTGCTGGCCTTCGCCGCAGGATTTGCGGTGCGGCCGCTGGGCGCGCTGGTGTTCGGCCGGCTGGGCGACCTGTGGGGACGCAAGAACACCTTCCTCGTCACCATGCTGCTGATGGGCCTGTCGACCTTCGTCGTCGGCCTCCTGCCGTCCTACGAGTCGATCGGCGTCGCAGCGCCGGTGCTGCTGATCGCCATGCGGCTGGTCCAGGGCATGGCGCTGGGCGGCGAATACGGCGGCGCGGCCACCTATGTCGCCGAGCATGCCCCGCCCGGAAAGCGCGGCCTCTACACCAGCTTCATCCAGACCACGGCGACGCTGGGCCTGTTCCTGTCGCTGATCGTCATCCTGCTGGTGCGGACCAACATCGGCGAGGACGCCTTCGGAGACTGGGGCTGGCGCGTGCCGTTCCTCGCCTCGATCCTGCTGCTGGCCGTGTCGCTATGGATCCGGCTGAAGCTCAACGAGAGCCCGGTGTTCCAGCGGATGATCGACGACGGCAAGGTCAGCAAGCAGCCGCTGACCGAGTCCTTCGCCCGCTGGCCGAACCTGAAGCTGGTGCTGCTGGCGCTCGTCGGCCTGACCGCCGGCCAGGCGGTGGTCTGGTACACCGGCCAGTTCTACGCCCTGTTCTTCCTCGAGAAGATGCTCAAGGTCGACGGGGCCCTGACCAACACCCTGGTCGCGATCGCCCTGTTGCTGGGCACGCCGTTCTTCATCCTGTTCGGCTGGCTGAGCGACAAGGTCGGGCGCAAGCCGATCATCCTGGCCGGCTGTCTGATCGCGGCCCTGACCTTCTTCCCGCTGTTCAAGGTGCTGACCGTGGCCGCCAACCCGGCGCTCGCCGCGGCGGTGGACCGGGCGCCCGTGACGGTGATCGCCGACCCTGACACCTGCTCGTTCCAGTTCGACCCGGTCGGCAAGACGGCCTTCCGCTCGTCCTGCGACATCGCCAAGTCGGCGCTCGCCTCGGCCGGGGTGTCGTACGAGACGCGCGAGGCGGTCGCCGGATCCGGCGCCACCGTCGACATCGGCGGAACCCAGATCCCGGCGTTCGAAGGCGCGGACATGGCGACCGCGGCGTTCAACGCCGAGCAAACCGCCTGGCGCAAGACGCTCGGCGCCGCGCTGCACGCGAAGGGCTATCCGGAAAAGGCCGACCCGGCGCTGGTCGACAAGCCCAAGGTGGTCGGCGTGCTGTTCGTCCTGATCCTGCTGGTGACCATGGTCTACGGCCCGATCGCGGCGGCCCTGGTGGAGATGTTCCCGGCCCGGATCCGCTACACCTCGATGAGCCTGCCGTATCACATCGGCAACGGCTGGTTCGGCGGCTTCCTGCCGACCACCGCCTTCGCCATGGTCGCGGCGACGGGCAACATCTACTACGGCCTCTGGTACCCGGTGGTCGTGGCGGCGGTGACGGCTGTGGTCGGCTTCCTGTTCATCAAGGAAATGAACGGGGCTGACATCGAAGGCTGAAGCCCCCTTTTCGGTCCTTCCCAGCAACGGCGAAACACGGAAATGTGCCGCCCGGGTCGTCAGGGGAACTACACATGAAACCGGTCTGGATCGCTATCGTCGCCGCCTGCGGGCTGCTGACCGGCAGCTGCGCGAGTCTCAGCGAAGACCAGTGCATGACCGGCGACTGGGCCGGCATCGGCTATGGCGACGGCGCCGCCGGCTACGGCACGGGTCGGTTCGGCGATCATGTGAAGGCCTGCGAGAAGTACGGCGTCATGCCCGAGCAGTCGGTCTACATGACCGGTCGCGCGCGGGGCCTGACGGTCTACTGCCAGCCCGACCGGGGTTTCCGCGTCGGTCGGCAGGGCTCCAGCTACGGCGGCGTCTGCCCCGCGTCGCTGGAGGGGCCTTTCCTGGCCGCCTATTCGGACGGCCGGCTCGTCTGGGACGTCCAGCAGCGCTACGACCGGGCCCAGTCGGCGATCAACGACGCCGAGCGGCGGGCCGATGACATCGACCGCCAGATGCGCGAGGCCGAGGCGCGCCTGGCGGATTCGACTGTCACCGACGACGAGAAGAAGGCGATCCGCGAGCGGCTCAAGGCCCTGCGCGACGACCGCTACAGCGCCGGCGAGGACCGGCGCCAGGCTATCGACACCCGCGACCAGGCCGACCGCGAACTGAGCCGCCTGCGGGCAAGGTTCAGCCCGGTCTACGGGGGGTGGTAGGGGCCGCGCGTTGAATCCACTTAGCTAATATGATTAGCTAAGGCCATGATCTACACGGTTCACCAGGCCAAGACCCAGCTGTCCAAGCTGCTCGCCCAGGCGGAAGCCGGCGAGGAGGTGATCATTGCTCGCGGAAAGGCGCCATCGGTGCGCCTGATGCCGGTCGCCAAGGCATCGCCAGCGGAGCCACCGCAGCGTGCGCCTGGAGCCTGGAAGGGGCGGTTCGAATGGACCGACAGCTTCTTCGACCCGCTGCCCGAAGAGGAACTGGCGCTTTGGGAAGGCGCGGCTGATTGAGCCTGCTTCTCGACACCCATGCCCTGATCTGGTGGTTCCTCGACTCTCCACGGCTGTCGGACAGGGCGCGAAGCGCAATCGTGGACTACAGCGACCCGGTCTACGTCAGCGCGGTCTCGGCCTTCGAAATCGCCACCAAGGTGCGACTCGGCAAGCTTCCGGACGCCGCCCGGCTGGACCGTTCGTTCGACGCGTTTGTCGAGGCGCAGCACTTCAAGCCGCTGCCACTGACCCTCGAGCATGCGCTCGTGGCCGGCGGGTTGTCGGACGGGCACAAGGATCCGTTCGACCGGCTGCTGATCGCCCAGGCGCTGACGGAGAACCTGACGCTCGTCTCGAATGAGCGGCTGTTCGACGGTTTCGGCGTGCGGCGGCTGTGGTAGCGCGCCCTACTCCGCCGCGACCTTGCTGACGCCAATCTTCGGGTTCAGTTCGCCGGTCAGGTAGCGCTTGGCCATGGCGGCGGTGGCGATCGGCTTGATCTTGCCGGCCCAGCCGGCGGCGCCGAACTGCTCGAAGCGGGCCTGGCAGACGGCGCGCATGGCTTCCTTGGCGGGCTTGAGATAGGCGCGCGGATCGAACTCGCCCTTCTTCTGCATCAGCACCTTCCGGATCGCGCCGGTCATGGCCATGCGGTTGTCGGTATCGACGTTGATCTTGCGGACGCCCAGCTTGATGCCGCGCTGGATCTCCTCGACCGGCACGCCCCAGGTCTGGGGCATCTCGCCGCCGAACTCGTTGATGATGTCCTGCAGGTCCTGCGGCACCGAGCTGGAGCCGTGCATCACCAGGTGGGTGTTGGGCAGGCGGTTGTGCACCGCCTCGATGACGTTCATCGCCAGGATGTCGCCGTCCGGCTTGCGGGTGAACTTGTAGGCGCCGTGGCTGGTGCCCATGGCGATGGCCAGGGCGTCGACATGCGTCTCGCGCACGAAGTCGACGGCCTGGTCGGGATCGGTCAGCAGGGCGGAGTGGTCCAGCTTGCCCTCGAAGCCGTGGCCGTCCTCGGCCTCGCCCATGCCGGTCTCCAGCGAACCCAGCACGCCGATCTCGCCCTCGACCGAGACGCCGCAGCTGTGGGCCATCTCGACCACCCGGCGGGTGACGTCGACGTTGTACTCGTAGCTGGCCGGGGTCTTGGCGTCCTCTTCCAGCGAGCCGTCCATCATCACGCTGGTGAAGCCGTACTGGATCGCGGTGGCGCAGGTCGCCGGGCCGTTGCCGTGGTCCTGGTGCATGCAGACCGGGATGTTGGGATAGATCTCGACCAGGGCGTCGATCAGCCGGGCCAGCATGATGTCATTGGCGTAGCTGCGCGCGCCGCGCGACGCCTGGATGATCACCGGCGCGTCGACGGCCTCGGCCGCCTCCATGATCGCCAGGCCCTGTTCCATGTTGTTGATGTTGAACGCGGGCACGGCGTAGTCGTGCTCGGCGGCGTGGTCGAGAAGCTGTCGGAGGGTGATACGGGCCACGGTCGGACTCTCTTGCGCTGGTGTTCTGATTTTCCGGGGGTCTTAGCACCGGATCACCGGAACGTCAGCCCGAAGCGTGCCGTCAGGAGCTGTGGCGGTTGACCACTACGCCGACCAGCATGATGAGCCCGCAGACGAAGGCGAACACGACCGCCGGGACAATCTCGGGACTCATTCACGGCCTCCTTCGAGGGTCAGGAACAACCAGGCTGCAGTCCGGAACATGATGAGCGTACCCCCGGCATAGAAGCAAAACCAGATATTGAACGCGCCGACCGGCGGATCGATCAGCCTGGCGATGCTGAAACCGGTGGCGGCGATGGCCGCTACACCCGCCGCTATGCGCAGTTGATTGCGACCACGCTTGGTAGATGTCCGAGCCTCTCTGAAGCTCAGCACGTCGATCGTGAATTGCAGGCCGGAGCCCAGCCATGCCCTGACATTGGACTGATCAGAACTCCTCTATAAGGTGTATTATAGAATTTGCTAACCTTCAAGGGCAACGACGCCCGGCAGCGCCTTGCCTTCCATCCACTCGAGGAACGCGCCGCCCGCCGTCGAGACGAAGGTCATGTCGTCAGCGACGCCGGCATGGTTGAGGGCCGAGACGGTGTCGCCGCCCCCGGCCACCGCGGTCAGCTTGCCGGCCACGGCCAGCGCTGCCGCGTGCTTCGCGGCCGCCACTGTCGCCATGTCGAACGGCGGCACCTCGAACACGCCCAGCGGGCCGTTCCAGATCAGGGTTTTGCTGGCGTCCATGGCGGCGAGCAGGCGTTTCACCGTCTCGGGACCGGCGTCGAGGATCAGGTCGCCGGCCTTCACGTCGTCGAGACCGCAGGTGCGGGTCGCGGTGCCCGGCTTCACCTCGCGGGCGACCACCACATCGACCGGCAGCAGCAGCTCGCAGCCGGCGGCCTTGGCGCTGGCCATGATCTCGCGGGCCGTGTCGCCCAGGTCGTGCTCGCAGAGCGAGCCGCCGACGTCGTGGCCCTGGGCGGCGAGGAAGGTGTTGGCCATGCCGCCGCCGATGGCCAGGCGGTCGAGCTTGCGCACCAGGTTGTTCAGCAGGTCCAGCTTGGTCGAGACCTTGGCCCCGCCGACGATGCCCAGCACCGGCTTGACCGGCTTGCCGAGCGCCGCGTCAAGCATGTCGAGCTCTCGCCGCATGGCCAGGCCCGGGTAGGCGGGCAGCAGGCGGGCGATGCCCTCGGTCGAGGCATGGGCGCGGTGGGCGGCGCTGAAGGCGTCGTTGACGAAGAGGTCGCCGATGGCGCCCAGCTCGGCGACGAAGGCCGGGTCGTTCTTTTCCTCGCCCGGATGGAAGCGCAGGTTTTCCAGCACCGCCACGTCGCCGTTTTCCAGCGCCGAGACGGCCTTGAAAGCCGCCTCGCCGATGCAGTCCTCGCCGAACAGCACCGGCTGGCCCAGCAGCACCGACAGCGGCGCGACGACAGGCGCCAGGCTCATCTCCGGAACCCGCTTGCCCTTGGGCCGGTCGAAGTGGGCCAGCAGGATGACCTTCGCCCCCCGGCTGCTGAGATGGCGGATCGTCGGCAGGGCCGAGCGCAGGCGGGTGTCGTCTGTGATGACGCCCCCCTCCATCGGCACATTGAAGTCCACGCGCACGAGGGCGCGTTTGCCTGCGAGATCAGCGGTTTCGAGGGAGCGGAAGGTCATTGGGATTCTCTCTTTTCCGCTCATCCCGGCGAAGGCCGGGACCCAGGCGTTTTTGCGATCAGGCGGACCGTCCCGTGGAGGCTCAGAAAAAACCTGGGTCCCGGCCTTCGCCGGGATGAGCGGAATTGGGGCGCTACAGGAACTTCGCTATCACCAGAGCGGTGTCGCTCATGCGGGTCGCGAAGCCCCATTCGTTGTCGTACCAGCTGAGCACGCGGGCCAGTTTGCCGTCGACGACCTGGGTCTGTTTCAGGGCCGCCGTCGAGCTGGCATCGACGTGGTTCAGGTCCATCGAGACCAGCGGCTCGCTGGTCACCGCGAGCACGCCGCTCATCGGGCCTTCCGAGGCCGCGACCAGGGCCTTGTTGATCTCTTCCACCGTCACATCCCGCGAGGCCACGACCTTCAGGTCGACGCACGAGACGTTGGGGGTCGGCACGCGGATCGAGGAGCCGTCCAGCTTGCCCTTCAGTTCCGGCAGCACCAGGCCCAGCGCCTTGGCCGCGCCGGTGGACGTCGGGATCATGCTGAGCGCCGCCGCGCGGGCGCGGTAGAGGTCGCTGTGCATCGTATCCAGCGTTGGCTGGTCGCCGGTGTAGGCGTGGATGGTGGTCATGTAGCCGCGTTCGATGCCGAACAGGTCGTTCAGCACCTTGGCCACGGGGGCCAGGGCGTTGGTGGTGCAGCTGCCGTTGGAGACGACGATGTCGTCGGCCGTCAGGGTCTCGTGGTTGACCTTGTAGACGATGGTCTTGTCGGCGCCCTCGGCCGGGGCCGAGACCAGCACGCGCTTCGCGCCGGCGGTCAGGTGGGCGGAGGCCTTTTCCTTCGAGGTAAACAGGCCCGTGCACTCGAACGCGATGTCGACGTTGAGCTCCTTGTGGGGCAGCTCGGCCGGGTTGCGGATCGCCGTGACCTTGATCTTGCCGCGGCCGATGTCGATCCAGTCCTCGCCGGTCGTCACGGTGCCGGGGAAGCGGCCGTGCACGCTGTCATAGCGGAACAGGTGGGCGTTGGTTTCCACCGGACCCAGGTCGTTGATCGCCACGACCTCGATGTCCGTGCGGTTGTGCTCGGCGATCGAGCGCAGAACCAGACGGCCGATCCGGCCAAATCCGTTGATGGCGACGCGAAGGGTCATGGTTGAAGCGCTCCCGGCGGCAATGTTTGTGATTGGGCGCGGGTTTTGCGGTCGGGGGCCGCGGAGTCAACCCCGCAGGGGGAATTGGGACGGTCACAACGGGTGAGGGATTGTGACGGAAACAGACAATCCTCTCCGCGAAGCGGAGAGGGGGACCACGCGGAGCGTGGTGGAGGGGCCGGCGCGAATGCGAGCGGCCCAGTCCTGAATTCCGGTCATTCCGGAGAGCCCGGCGCTGCCCCCTCCCCCTCCTCCGGAGGGTCCCCCTCCCCTCTCCGAGGGGAGGAAGTCCTAGCCTCTCACCACTCGCACCTTGCTCGCCGCCGCGACGGCGTTGGCGCGGGCGGTGTCGGTGTCGGCGGCTCTCGCGAGCGCCACGCCCATGCGGCGGCGTTCGAAGGCCTCGGGCTTGCCGAACAGGCGCAGGTCGACGTTGGGGCCGGACAGGGCCTCGGCGACGCCCTCGTAGGCGACGCCCTTCGCATCCATGCCGCCGTAGATCACCGCGCTGGCGCCCGGCTCGCGCAGGGTGACATCGACCGGCAGGCCGAGGATCGCGCGGGCGTGCAGGGCGAACTCGCTGAGGGTCTGGGTGGCGAGGGTGACCAAACCCGTGTCGTGCGGTCGCGGGCTGACCTCGGAGAACCAGACCTGGTCGCCCTTCACGAACAGCTCGACGCCGAACAGGCCCCGGCCGCCGAGCGCGGCGGTGACCTTGCCGGCGATGTCCTGGGCGCTGGCGAGGGCGGCGGCGGTCATCGCCTGGGGCTGCCAGCTCTCGACATAGTCGCCCTTGACCTGGCGGTGGCCGACCGGCGCACAGAAGGAGGTCTGAATCTCGCCGCCGGCGCCGACCGAGCGGACCGTCAGCAGGGTGATCTCGAAGTCGAAATCGATGCGGCCCTCGACGATCACCAGCGCCGTCTCCACCCGGCCGGCAGACAGGGCGTAGTCCCAGGCCGCGCCAATGTCGGCGGCGCTCTCGACATAGGACTGGCCCTTGCCCGAGCTGCTCATCACCGGCTTGACGAAGCAGGGGTAGCCGACGGCCTGCGCGCCCGCTTCCAGCGCTTCCCGCGAGGCGGCGAAGGCGTAGGGGCTGGTCGGCAGGCCGAGCTCTTCGGCCGCCAGCCGGCGGATGCCCTCGCGGTTCATCGTCAGCTGGGCGGCGCGGGCGGTCGGGATGCAGACGATCTCGCCCGCCGCCTCGACCTCGGCCAGCACCTCGGTGGCGATGGCCTCGATCTCCGGCACGATCAGGTGCGGCTTTTCCAGCGCGATGACGGCCCGCAGGGCGTCCGCGTCGGTCATGGTCACCACATGGCTGCGGTGGGCCACCTGCATCGCCGGCGCGTCGGCGTAGCGGTCGACGCCGATCACCTCGACCCCCAGCCGCTGCAGCTCGATGGCCACTTCCTTGCCGAGCTCGCCGCAGCCGAGAAGCATGACCTTTGTTGCCGACGGAGACAGTGGCGTACCGAGTTTCATTTCCAACACCCAATATTTCCGCTCATCCTCGCGGAAGCGAGGACCCAGGTTTTTTCAGATCATCCACTCATTGCGGTGATTGGCGAAACAGCGTCCGCCATGAATGCACCGGCCGTAAACCTGGGTCCTCGCTTCCGCGAGGATGAGCGGATCAAAAAATCAGCCGAGCTTTGCGCGGGCCGCGGCCGCGACGGCTTCCGCGGTGATGCCGAATTCCTTGTAGAGGCGGTCCGCCGGGGCGCTGGCGCCGAAGCCGGTCATGCCGACGAAGACGCCGTCCTCGCCGATGAACCGCTCCCAGCCGAACTTGACCGCCGCTTCCACGGCCACACGCACGGGCGCCTTGCCGATGGTGTCGGCGCGGTACTTCGGGGTCTGCTGTTCGAACAGCTCCCAGCAGGGGGTCGAGACCACGCGGGTCGGCACGCCGTCGGCCTGCAGCAGGGTGCGGGCGGCCAGCGCGATCGGCACTTCCGAGCCGGAGGCGAAGATCGTCACCTGGGCCTCGCCGTCGGCCTTGGCGACTTCATAGGCGCCCTTGGCCGACAGGTTGCCGCCCTGGGTGCGCACCACGCCGGTCTTCTGACGCGACAGGGCCATGACCGACGGGGTGGTCTTGTGCTCGAGGGCGATGCGCCAGCATTCGGCGGCCTCGACGACGTCCGCCGGGCGGAACACCAGCAGGTTGGGCATCGCCCGCAGGCTGGCGACATGTTCGACCGGCTGGTGGGTCGGGCCGTCCTCGCCGACGCCGATCGAGTCGTGGGTCATCACGTGGATCACGCGCACGCCCATCAGGGCCCCGAGCCGGATCGAGGCGCGGCTGTAATCGGAGAAGACCATGAACGCCCCGCTGTAGGGGATCACGCCGCCATGCAGCGCCATGCCGTTCATCGCCGCCGCCATGCCGTGCTCCCGCACGCCGTAGTGGACGTATTCGCCGGCGTAGTCGGGCAGGTCGAACGGGACCATGCCTTTGACGTAGGTGTTGTTGGAGCCGGTCAGGTCGGCCGAGCCGCCGATCATCTCCGGAATCGCCGGTGTCAGGACCGACAACGCCGCGCCGCTGTGGACGCGGGTGGCGTTGACGGCCGGCTCGGCGAGCATCTTCTCGATGTGGGCGTCCAGGCCGTCGAAGGCATTGGCGGGGAGGTCGCCCTTCATGGCGCGGGTGAAATCGGCGCGCTGGTCGCTGGCCTTGAGGCGGGCGTCCCATTTGCGGCGCTGCGAGCCACCCTTGCGACCGGCCTTGCGCCAAGCCTCGACGATGTCTTCCGGCAGCTCGAACGGCGGCAGCGGCCAGCCCATCGCCTTGCGGGCCAGGGTCGCTTCCTCGTCGAACAGCGAATAGCCGTGGCCGTGGACGTCGCCTTCCTTCGGGCCGGCGCCCTTCAGGATGGCGGTCTTGCAGGCGATCATCGTAGGGACCGACTGTTTCGTCGCCCAGCGCAGGGCGGCGGCGATCTTGCCGTGGTCGTGACCGTCGACGGACTTTACCGCCCAGCCGGCGGCCTTGAAGCGGGCGACCTGGTCGCCGGTCTCGGCGATGGTCGCGGCGCCGTCGATGGTGGTGTTGTTGTCGTCGAACAGAACGGTCAGCTTGCTGAGCTTCAGCCGGCCCGCGAGCGAGATGGCTTCATGGCTGATGCCCTCCATCAGGCAGCCGTCGCCGGCGATGACCCAGGTGCGGTGGTCGACCAGGGCGTCGCCGTAGCGGGCGTTCATCGAGCGCTCGGCCATGGCCATGCCGACGGCGGTGGCGATGCCCTGGCCCAGCGGGCCGGTGGTCACCTCGACGCCCGGGGTGTGGCCGTACTCGGGGTGGCCGGCGGTGTTGCTGCCCCACTGACGGAAGTTGCGGATCTGCTCCATCGTCACGGCCTTGCTGCCGGTCAGGTGCAGCAGGCTGTAGATCAGCATCGAGGCGTGGCCGGCGGACAGCACGAACCGGTCGCGGTCGGCCCAGTCCGGGCGGCTCGCGTCGTAGCGCAGGAATTTCGTCCACAGCACCGTGGCGACATCGGCCAGGCCCATGGGCGCGCCCTGGTGGCCGGATTTGGCGGCATGGACGGCGTCCATCGAAAGGACGCGGATGGCGTCGGCCATCTTGACCGGGCTGACGGACATTTTTGGCTCTCTCGACTCGCTCAGGGATGGGCGCCCGTTCGCACGTGGGAAGGATCGTTTCAACCCGCCTTCCTGTCACGCCCCGGTGCGGTCTATACAAAGGACTTCGATCAGGAGAGCCGCGAACATGACGGGAGAGGCCGAGGGAAGCGCCCTGGACCTGGCCGTGCGCCGGCTGGAGCGCGCGGTGGCGATGCTCGAGAGCCGGATGTCCGACAGGATGGCTGAAGCCGGCGCGGAAGCGGGGGGGCTGTTCGACCAGGACCGCTCGCGGCTGGCCGCTGAACTGGACGCCGCCCGGGCTCGAGAACGGGCGCTGGAAGAAGCCGGGGCCCAGGCGTCGCAGGCGCTCGGCCGCGCCATCGCCGAAATTCGCGCCGCCCTGGGTGACGAACCCGCAACCGGCACGGAGGGCTAGACCGATGGCCCAGGTCACCGTGCAGGTTAACGGCAAGCCCTACAGCGTCGGCTGCGAGGACGGCCAGGAACGCCATCTGATCGAGATCGCCAAGCTGTTCGACCAGCAGGTCCGCCAGGTCAGCCAGGATGTCGGCAATCTCGGCGAGACCCGCCTGTTCCTGATGGGCGCCCTGCTGCTGGCCGACGAGATGGCCGACCTGAAACTGCGACTGCAGCACATCCAGACCGAGCTGACCCGGCTGCAGGGCGATCAGTCGCGGGTCGAGGTCAAGGCCGTCGCGGCGCTGGAAAACGCCGCCAAGCGGATCGAGAAGATCGCGGCGGGGTAGATCGTTCCACCGCCGTCATCGTCGGACTTGTTCCGACGACCCAGGAACTCTGGCGCCTGGAGGGTGATATTGGTCAGCGCGGCTCCCTGAACGGCGCGCGGCGTGCGCATGGGTCGTCGGAACAAGTCCGACGATGACGGTTTTGGGGAAGCCCGACGGAGCCCTTCCTTTCCCCCCCCCGAAGCCCTACCTTGCTGAGCGGCGGGTCCTGCTGCGGCTCTCGTCGAAGGCAACACATCCCAGCGACCTTAATTCTCTCTAAGGGAGCTGACCCTGTCCTTCCCCGTGGGGTTGGGCACTCGGCGCCCACCTGGCTAGCCAGGTCGAGGGGATAGAACCGACCTTCACGGCTCTTGCGGCGCCGCCACCCTTTTCTGGTTTGCGTGGTTCGAGACGCTCGCCTGAGGGCTCGCTCCTCACCATGACGAACGGGGGTGAGCGCAAACGACGCGTCATCCTGAGGAGCGATCCCTCAGGATCGCGTCTCGAAGGACGCACCCGCTGACCGATCCCGTCACAGCCTCGCAGAAAGTCTCCCTCCGGATGGAGGCGCGTGCGCGCCGCAAGGGGCTGCTGGTGCAGCACCCCGAGGCGGACTGGATGGCGGCCGACAAGGCCGGCGAGATGCTGGCGGCGCTGGGCCTGCGCAGGCCCGGCGTGCTGGCGATCTACAAGGCGCTGGGCGCCGAGCTCGATCCCCGGCCGCTCGGCGACCTGCTGACGAAGCAGGGCTGGACGCTCGCCCTGCCCGCCGTCGAGACCGAGGACGGCCTGCTGACCTTCCGCGCCTGGATGCCCGGCGAGCGGCTGGCCCATGACCTGGCCGGCCTGCCCGCGCCCCTGACCTCGGCGGCGGAGGCGCGGCCCGACATGATCCTCGTCCCCCTGCTGGCGTTCGACCGGACCGGCGGACGGCTCGGACAGGGCGGCGGCCACTATGACCGGACCCTCGCCGCCCTGCGCGCCGGACCCAACCCGCCGCCCGCCGTGGGCTTCGCCTACAGCGGCCAGGAGACGCCCGGTCTGCCGCATGAGCCGCATGATCAGCCGCTCGATGGGATTTTGACCGAGGCGGGGTATATAGCGGTCCGAAAGGACACCTGAATGCGCTTTGCTTTCTTCGGCGACGTCGTCGGCAAATCCGGCCGCGACGGCCTGGCCGACCATCTGCCGGGACTTCGCCGCCGCCTCGGCCTCGAGTTTGTCATCGTCAACGCCGAGAACGCCGCCGCCGGGTTCGGGATCACCGAGAACACCGCGCGTGAGCTGTTCGAGGCCGGGGCCGACTGCCTGACGCTCGGCAACCACAGCTGGGACCAGAAGGAAGCGCTGACCTACATCGTGCGCGAGCCGCGCCTGATCCGGCCGGCCAACTACCCGATCCTGTCGGACGCCCCGGGCCGGGGCAGTCACCTGTTCCAGACCGAGAGCGGCAAGACCATCTTCGTCGTCAACCTGCTCGGCCGGGTGCACATGGACGCCATGGACGACCCCTTCGCCGCCGCCGACCGCGAGCTGGACAAGGCGCCGCTGAGCCAGGTGGCCGATGCGGTGATTGTCGACATGCACTGCGAGGCCACGTCCGAGAAGATGGCCATGGGCCACTACTGCGACGGCCGCGCCTCACTCGTCGTGGGCACCCACACCCACGTGCCGACCGCCGACGCCCAGATCCTCAACGGCGGCACGGCCTACCAGACCGACGCCGGCGCCTGCGCCGACTACGACAGCGTCATCGGCAACCAGAAGGAAGAGCCGCTGCGCCGGTTCACCACCAAGATCAGCCAGGGCCGCTATCAGCCGGCCTCGGGCCCGGCGACCGTCTGCGGCGTGTTCGTCGAGACCGACGACCGCACGGGCCTGGCCCGCCGCGTCGAGCCAATCCGTATCGGCGGCCGGCTGAGCGCGACCGAGCCGGTGGTGGAGATGGAGCGGGCGTAGTTCGCCCGCCACAGCCCGACCGCGGGCGCTGGCCGCGCATCTCGCAAGAAAAGGTCAGGCGGCCTGACGCGCCCTCGGCGTGACAGCGGCCGGGCCGGGCGCTAAAAGCCCGGACCCTCTTCACCACCGAGACTGAACACCCGAGCATGGCCGGCCACTCAAAGTTCAAGAACATCATGCACCGCAAGGGCCGCGCCGACGCGGTGCGGTCGAAGCTGTTTTCCAAGCTGTCGCGGGAAATCACCGTGGCCGCCAAGGCGGGTCTGCCCGACCCCAACATGAACCCGCGCCTGCGCCTGGCGGTGGCCAACGCCAAGGCCGAGTCGGTGCCCCGGGACGTCATCGAGCGGGCGATCAAGAAGTCGCAGATGGGCGACGCCGCCGACTACACCGAGATCCGCTACGAGGGCGTCGCCGCCGGCGTCGGGATCATCGTCGAGGTGCTGACCGACAACAAGAACCGCGCCGCCGCCAACGTGCGGACCATCTTTGGCAAACTCGGCGGGAACATGGGGGCCACCGGTTCGGTGACCTTCAATTTCGACCGCATGGGCCAGATCGAATACCCGGCCAAGGCCGCCAGCGAAGACGCCATGATGGAGGCGGCCATCGAGGCCGGCGCCGCGGACGTCGAGGCGGACCTGGGCGAGGATGGCTCGGGTCACACCGTCTACACCGCCTTCGAGGACCTCAACGAGGTCGCCCAGGCGCTGGAGAAGCAGTTCGGCGAGGCGTCCTCGACCAAGATCGTCTGGCGGCCCAAGTCGCTCGTCCCGGTCACCGGCGACCAGGCCGGCACCGTGATGAAGCTGCTCGACGCGCTCGAGGACGATGACGACGTGCAAAACGTCTACTCGAACGTCGACATCAGCGACGAAGACATGGCGCAGCTCGGAGGCTAGGGCCATGCGCTTCTGGGCCTCGATCGCAATCGCCGTCGCCCTGCTGGGGACCAGCCCGGCGGTCGCCGCGGAGCCGGCGCCGGCCCAGGCCGCCTACGATGCCGCCCTCGCCCGCTACGGCGCGACCGACGACCGGACCTTGCTGGCCGAGATCAACCTGGCGACCTGGCTGGCCAGCCGGGACGACTACAAGGCCGCGGCCGTTCATCTGGAACACTTCCGCGATGTCATGATCGCCCGGGACGGCCCCAACTCGCCCGAGGGCCTGATGGTCATCGGCGCCCTGGCCCCGGCCAAGGCCTATGCCGGCGACAAGGAAGGCGCACTGAAGAGCGCATCGGAGGCCTATCGGATCGCCGCGCCCCGGGGTCCGAACGATCCGGTCGTCATCGTCGTCCGCGGCGGCTACGGCGTGGCTCTGAGCATGGCCGGACAGTACGAGGAGGCCGTGCCCCACCTGACCGCCTCCTACCAGGGCATGATCAGGATGATGGGGCCGACGGCCGTGCCCACCCGCCAGATCGGCGACCTGCTGGTTGAGGCCAGCCAGGGCGCGGGCCTGATGAGCGACGCCCTGACCATCCGCCGCCAGATCGCCGCGCCGCCGGGACCGCGCGCCGACAAGGCCGAGCAGCTGCTGGCCGCCGGCTTTCAGCTCAGCCTGCTGATCGAGGAACACCGCTACCCGGAAGCGCGGGAACTGGGCGAGACGCTCGTGCCCCGCTTCGCCGTCGACTACGGGCCTGACCACAGCCGGACGCTGCGCGCCAAGGGCGAACTGGCGACCGCCTATGACAATCTGGAAGTCCTCGGCAAGGCCCTGGCCCTTCGGCGCGAAGTCTACGACACGTTCGTTCGGCTGCGGGGCGCCGACGACCTTCTGGCCTTCTCCCAGGGCGAGCTGCTGGCCACGACGGGCTTCAAGTCGCCCGACCCGGTCGAACGCGCCCGATCGATGCGCCTGATGCGGGACATCATGCTGCGGCGGTCGGTCGTTCAGGGCGCGACGGCCCCCGCCGTTCTGCTCAACATGCTGGCGCTGGCGAACATGTCGCTCAGCGCCGCCGAGGCCGGAGGCACGACGCAGGAGGGGCGGGAAGCCTATCGTCAGGCCTTTCAGGACCTGCGCAGCGCGGACAAGCGCCTCAGGGCCGATCCCGTGCTGGCCCGGTCGCGGACCGCGCTGATGGTCAACATGCTGGTCGGCCTGCAGGACATCAACGAGGGGCGCGGCGAAGCGGCCTATGAGCGCCTGAAGTTCTCCGGCCAGGTCGCCCGCGAGCGCAGCCTCGACCGTCGCGTAGCGGGCACCCAGTCCGCGGCGCTGGCCGAGATCGTCCAGTATCGCCAGATTTTCCTCGGCCAGGTGCGCGCCGGCTGGCTGTGGGCGCATCAGCCCTGATACACCGGGCATTCAGGGGACACGCACTGAAGTGCATGTCCCCGCACTTCAGCCCTTCAGCTTGCCCAGCATACGTCCCACCAGTCCGGGCTTCTTGCCGGCCGTCGCCGGGGCGTCCTTCGCGGTCGCGTAGTCCTTGACCAGGGCGAACAGGAAGTCGCGACTGTCGTAGAGCGACTTGACCCGGACGCGCTCGTTCAGCCCGTGCATGCCGTCGCCGTCCGAACTGCTGAACAGGCCGCTGACGCCGTAGGTCGGGATGCCCGCCGCATTGGTGTGGACGCCGTCGGTCGCGCCGACAAGCAGGATCGGCACCACCGGAACGCCGGGCCAGAGCTCCGCCGCGCGCTTCTCGATCGGCCCCATGATGAAGGGCGTCAGCGGCGGCGGCGGGGAGGCCTGGCTGGGCTCATGGGCCAGGGTGAAGGTGATGCCGGGATCGGCGGCAAGCGCGATCAGTTGCTGGCGCACCGCCTCGACCGGCACGCCCGGCAGGATGCGGCAGTTGATGTTCGCCGTGGCCTTTTGCGGCAGGGCGTTGGGCGCGTGGCCGGCGGACACCATGGTCGCCACGCAGGTGGTGCGCAGCATGGCGTTCCAGGTGGGGTCGGCTGTGACCGCCGCCTGCGCCGCCGCGTCGTCTGGATTGGCGATGAGCGCCCGCATCGCCGCGCCCTTCTCGGCCGGGACCAGCGAGGTCATGCGGGTGAAATAGCCGCGCGTGGCGTCGTTGAGCGACACAGGGAAGGCATAGGCGGCGATCTTCAGCAGCGCGGCCGACAGGCGGTCCAGCGCGTTGTCACGCACCGGGCGGCTGGAATGGCCGCCGGGGTTGGTGAGGGTCAGGGTGAAGTCCTGATAGACCTTCTCGCCGCCCTGGACCTCCAGCGCGACGGGCCTGTCGTTCTCATCCAGCAGGCCGTCGGCGCCCTCATTGAGCGCGAAGGCGGCGTCGACCAGCGGCCGGTGGTTGGCCAGCAGATCCTCGATGCCGTTGTAGCCCTCGCTCTCCTCGCCGCAGGTCAGGGCCATCTTGATGTCGCGCCGCGGCCTGAACCCGGCCTGCCGGAGCCGGATCATGCTGTCGACCCAGATCGCCGCCTGCGCCTTGTCGTCCGAGGTCCCGCGGGCGAAAAAGTAGCCGTTCTCCTCAATCAGGGTGAACGGGTCGCGGGTCCAGTCGGCCGCATTGGCCTCGACCACATCGATGTGCGCCAGCAGCAGCATGGCGCCTGCCTTCGGGTCCGTGCCGCGCAGGACCGCGACGAGGTTACCCTCGCGTGGGTGGTCCGGATTGACCACCACCTGGACCTCGGACGCGGGATAGCCGGCGTCCGTCAGCCGCTTGCCCATCGCCTCCGCGGCCAGGGTGCAACTGCCGACCGACAGGGTGGTGTTGATCTCCACCAGCTCCTTGTAGATCGCCCGGAAGGCCAGCTGGTCCGGCCGGACGGTCGCCGGGGCCGTGGCCACCTGTGCGGTCGCCGCGCCACCGAGGCAGAGGGCGAGCGTGGTCGCCAGAAACCCGCGCTGAAGCATCATGATCGAGGTCCTCACTTTGCCGAGGCGTAGGTTTTCATCAGGCCGTAGAGGAAGCCGCGGGCGTCATAGAGCGACTTGACCCGCACCCGCTCGTTCAGCCCGTGGGCTCCGCTGTTCTCGTTGCCGGAGAAGATGCCGGTCAGGCCGTACGTCGGGATCCCGTAGCTGTTGAGATATTTGCCGTCGGTGGCGCCGGTCGACTGGAACGGCACGATCGGCACGCCGGGCCACAGCTTGTCGGCCTGGACCCGGATCGGCTTCATCAGCGCGGGCGTCAGCGGCGGCGGCGGCGGCGTCAGGCGGGTGGTCGCGGACGCGGCCACCGAGACCTTGAGATCAGCCGCCAGCGCGGTCAGCTGCGCCTGCACCGACTCCACCGGCACGCCCGGGAAGATGCGGCAGTTCACATTCGCCTCGGCGCGCTGCGGCAGGGCGTTGGGCGCATGACCCGCGTTGGCCATGGTGGCGACGCAGGTGGTGCGCAGCATGCTGTTCCAGGTGGGGTTGCGGGCGATGATCGCGGCCGCGTCGGCGTTCGTCGGGTCGGCGACGATCGCCTTCATCGCAGCGCCGGTCTCGGCGTCGACCAGCGGCGCCATGGCGGTGAAATAGGCGCGCGTCGTCTCGTTCAACTGAACCGGGAAGGTGTAGGCGCCGATCCGCACCAGCGCCCCGGCCAGGTGGATGATCGCGTTGTCGGGCACCGGCCGGCTCGAGTGGCCGCCCGGATTGGTCGTGGTCAGGGTGAAGTCCTGGTAGACCTTCTCGCCCGACTGGATGGACAGCGAAACCGGCTTGCCGTCATCGCCCAGCAGGCCGCCGGCGCCTTCGTTGAGGGCGAACTCGGCGTCGATCAGGTCGCGGTATTTGGTGACCAGCAGCTCCGCGCCGTTCAGCGCGCCTTCGCTTTCCTCGCCGCAGGTCAGCGCCATCTTGACGGTCCGGCGGGGCTTGAAGCCCTCCTGCTTGAAGCGGATCAGGGTGTCGACCCAGATCGAGGCCTGGGCCTTGTCGTCAGTGGCGCCGCGGGCGAAGAACCAGCCGTCCTCCTCGACCAGGGTGAAGGGATCACGCGTCCAGTCGGCGCGGTTGGCCTCGACCACGTCGATGTGGGCCAGCATCAGGATGGCCTTCGCCTTCGGGTCGGTACCCGGCAGCACCGCGACCAGGTTGCCTTCGCGCGGACGGGAGGGGTCGACGATGATGTGCAGGTCCTTGTCGGGATAGCCCGCCGCCCTGAGCCGCGCGGCCATCGCCTCGGCGGCCAGGGTGCAGCTGCCCACCGACAGGGTGGTGTTGATCTCCACCAGCTCCTTGTAGATCGCCCGGAACGCCAGCTGGTCGGGACGGGGGGCTGCCTGCTGCGCGCCGGCCAGTCCGGGCAGCGCCGCCGCCAGGGCCGCGCCCGCCATCATCTTCCGCCAAACCCGCATGACTCGCTCCCTCGACTGAGCGCGCAGTTTCACACCGTTCGGCCCTTGCCGCGCAAGGGTGCGTGGTTCGAGACGCTCGGCTGGGGCCTCGCTCCTCACCATGACGAACAGGGGCGAAAACAAACCCGGCCCGTCATCCTGAGGAGCGAGGCTCTCAGGCGAGCGTCTCGAAGGACGCACCATTTGCATCCGCGCCCAATCAGAGCATTGTTCCGGGTTCGGAGGATTTTGATGGACCAGTTTCTGAACACCGCGTTGAATCCGCAATACATTCTTCCCCTGCTCGGGGCGCTTGTGGCGGGTGGTTGCATCGGCTTTGAACGCGGTTTTCGTGGTCAGCCGGCGGGCTTTCGCACCCACAGCCTGCTGGCCCTGACCTCGGCACTGCTGATGATCGCGGCCAATCACCAGATGGCCTGGATCGGTCCCAGCACGCCGGCGGACGTGATCCGCATCGATCCTGTCCGCATGGCCCACGGCATCCTTACCGGCGTCGGGTTTCTCGGTGGCGGGGTGATCTTCCGCTCCGGGTTCAACGTTCACGGCCTGACCACCGCGGCCTCGATCTGGACCACCTCCTGCATCGGCATCCTGTTCGGAATCGGATTCTGGGAGGTGGCGATCACGGGCACCGTCCTGGCCCTTCTGGTGCTGGCCGGCTTCCGGCTGATCGACCAGCGGCTGCCGCAGCAGTCGCTGGCCGACGTCACCATCCGCTACGCCCGTGGCGCGGCGCCGGGCGCCGAGGAGCTGCGTGAGCGGCTGAAGGCGCTGGGGCTAAAGTCCGCGCCGCTCAGCGAGCGCCTGCTGAAAAAAGGCCAGTACATCGAGCACGGCGCCACGGTCAGCGCGCTGAACCGCAGCGCGATCGACCGCCTGGCCGCCGAACTGCGCGCCGACCACAAGGTCATCGAGTTCGAGATCGAGCCGAGGAACGCCTGACGCGTTCGTCTTTGCAGTTCGTTCAGGGTTCGGCCACATTGGTAGAACACATGATGAACGCGATTCGGATTCTCGGGCTCGATCCAGGCCTGCGGCGCACCGGCTGGGGCGTGATCGCGGTTGAGGGTTCGCGCCTGACCTGGGTCGCGCACGGGGTCATCACCTCCGATGACAAGGCCCCGCTGGCCGAGCGGCTGCTGAGCCTGTTCGACGGCATCGGCGCGGTGATCGCCGCCCATGCCCCGCACGAGGCGGCCGTCGAGGAGACCTTCGTCAACAGCAACCCGCAGTCGACGCTGAAGCTCGGTCAGGCCCGCGCGGCCGCGATGATCGCGCCGGCGAAGGCGGGTCTGACGGTGGCCGAATACGCCGCCCGCGAGGTCAAGAAGTGCGTCGTCGGCACCGGCGCCGCCGACAAGACCCAGATCGCCTTCATGATCGCCCGGCTGTTGCCGACCGCCGGCGGGCCGACACAGGACGCCGCCGACGCCCTCGCCGTGGCCATCACCCACGCCCACAATCGCCGCGCCCTCCTTCGCCAGGGCTTCGGAGGGCAAGCCCTGCATCCGCGGACGGCCACACCAGGACTTGTCCTGCGAAGCTCTGCAAGGAGCGAAGCAGGATGATCGGCCGGCTGCGCGGGATCGTCGCCGAGATCGGCGAGGAAGAGGCGCTGATCGACGTCGGCGGGGTCGGCTATGTCGTGCGTTGCGGGTCGCGGACGCTTGGGCGGCTGCCGGCCATCGGCGACGAGACGGTGGTCCATGTCGAACACCAGTGGAGCGAGGCCCAGGGGCCGCGCCTCTATGGCTTCTCCACCCGCGAGGAGCGCAGCGTCTTTGTGCTGCTGCAGGCGATCCAGGGTGTCGGGCCCAAGGCGGCGATGGCGGTGCTGGACGTGCTGCCGCCGGCCGACCTGGCCGGGGCGGTGCAGCGTGGCGACCAGGCGCTGGTCGCCCGGGCCAACGGCGTCGGCCCCAAGCTGGCGCAGCGCATCGTGCTGGAACTCAAGGGCAAGCCGCTCGGCGACGGACTGGTCAGTAGCGGCGCGCCCGCCGCCGGCGAGACGCCGAGGGTTCACAAGGTGAGCGCCACCGGCGAGGCCGTCGCCGCCCTGATGGGCCTGGGCATCGCCGAGCCTGTCGGGCGGCGCGCGGTCGAGCATGCCATGGGCCAGCTTGGCGATGAGGCGGACGTCGGCGCGCTGGTGAAAGCAGCGCTGCGGGAGATCGGGCGGTGAGGGCGCTGAAGAGCCCTTCCCCCTTGATGGGGGAAGGGTTGGGTTGGGGGTGCGCCCCGCAGGCCGGAGAAGACGCAGTCCACGTGATGGGCCATGAACTGGACTGCGGCCAATCACCAGCGTCGGATCACCCCCATCCCCGGCCCTTCCCCCATCGAGGGGGAAGGGGGAAGGTCACACCATGACCGACGACCGGATCATCTCGGCGGACGCCGCCCCGTTCGAAGCCACCGACAAGGCCCTGCGCCCGCAGACGCTCGCCGAGTTCGTCGGGCAGGAGCAGACCAAGGCCAATCTGAAGGTGTTCATCGACGCCGCACGGGACCGCAACGAGGCGCTCGATCACGTGCTGCTGTTCGGGCCGCCGGGGCTGGGCAAGACGACGCTGGCGCAGATCGTGGCCCGCGAACTGGGCGTCGGTTTTCGCGCCACCAGCGGGCCTGTGCTGGCCAAGGCCGGGGACCTGGCCGCCATCCTGACCAACCTCGAACCGCGCGATGTGCTGTTCATCGACGAGATCCACCGCCTGCCGGCCAATGTGGAGGAGATCCTCTATCCGGCGATGGAGGATCATGTCCTCGACCTGATCATCGGCGAGGGGCCGTCGGCGCGCTCGATCCGCATCGATCTGGCGCCCTTCACCCTGGTGGCGGCGACGACCCGGGCGGGCCTGCTGGCGACGCCGCTGCGCGACCGGTTCGGCATTCCGCTGCGGCTGGAGTTCTACACACCGGCCGAGCTGCAGCGGGTGCTGCTGGGCGCCGCCCGCAAGATGGGCGCGCCGCTCAGCGAGGACGGCGCCGGCGAGATCGCCGCCCGGGCGCGGGGCACGCCGCGGGTCGCCGGCCGACTGTTGCGGCGAGTGCGCGACTTCGCCGCCGCCGATGGCGCGCCGCTGATCGACAAGGGCCACGCCGCCCGGGCGCTGGCGCGGCTGGAGGTGGACGAAGCGGGCCTCGACAGCCTCGACCGCCGCTACATGCGCGCCCTGATCGAAAACTACGGCGGCGGCCCGGCCGGGGTTGAGACCCTCGCCTACGCCATCGCCGAGGCGCGGGACGCGGTCGAGGACGTGATCGAGCCCTTCCTGCTGCAGCAGGGCTTCATCCAGCGCACGCCGCGCGGCCGGGTCGCCTGCGGGAAGGCGTATCTGCATCTGGGACTCAAGGAGCCGCCGGCGCCGAAGGCCGCGCCAGGATTGTTCGACGAGGGCTGACCAGGGCTCAGGCCGCGGGCGTGGCCGTCCTGAGCGCGAACACATTCAGTTTCGGCGGGACGGGCTCGGGAGGGCCGCCGGCCAGTTGCCGGAAGACGTAGCCGACTGCTTCCACCAGATCGAACGCGTTGTAGGGTTTGGGCATGGAGGCGATCGCCGCCTCGCGGACCTGTTCGACCCGGTTTTCCTGCCCGCTGATGAAGATCACCGGAACGCCTATCGCCTTGAGGTCCCAGGCGAGCGCGGAGCCGTCGTCATCGCCGGCGAGATCAATATTGACCAGCGCCAGATCCACAGGGGTGGCGCGCGCCAGGGCCAGGGCCTCCTGATGACGCACCGCCAGATCGAGCACGCGATACCCCCGCTCCTCGAGTTCCTCCTTCAGCGCCATGGCGACGAGGAGCTGATCTTCGACGATCAGAACCACCTTGGGGGAAGCGGGCGGGGGTGAGGCGGTCATGGACGAATCTCCGGTCACAGACCCAACCGTTGACGGTGACGCGGGTTCCGATGCGGCCGGGCCGGGATGACGCCGCTCGCGCAATCCACTACCAACGGTATCCTGAGCAGCGCCTGAAAGGCGCGTGTCGAAGGACGCAGCGTGACCTCCGCCACCCCGACGCCCGACGCCCCGACCGCAGGCCGCTTTGAAGGCCGGGAGCATATCCTGCCGGTGCGCGTCTATTACGAGGACACCGACTTCACCGGGGTGGTCTATCACGCCAACTACGTGCGCTATTTCGAGCGGGGCCGGAGCGACTTTCTGCGGCTGGCGGGGGTGTCGCACACCGACCTGCTGGAGCGGCATGATCCGGCGGCGTTCGTGGTCACGCGGATGGAGATCGACTTCAGGCGGCCGGCGAAGATCGACGACGCCCTGCAGGTGATCACGACCTATGACCAGGTGAAGGGGCCGCGCCTGTTCGTCGCCCAGCGGATCATGCGTGGCGACGATCTGATCGCGACCGCGCAGGTGTCCGCCGCCTGCATCAGTCTCGACGGAAAGCCGCGCAAACCGCCCGCAGGACTTGTGGATGCGCTGCGGCCCTGGTTTTGCAAGGATGAGGGTTAAGGGCCGTTAAGGCCTGCGCCATAGTTTTACCAAAGCCGCGCGGTGGATTGCGGCCAGACAAGCCTTCGGGGGATGCGACCGTATGGACGCCCAGACGATCTCGGCCGACACGTTTTCCATTATCACCCTCTGGTCGAACGCCGACTGGGTGGTGAAGCTGGTGATGGTGGGACTGGCCCTTGCCTCGTTGTGGTCCTGGGCCGTGATCATCGACAAGCTGTTCCGTTTTGGCGCCCTGAACGCCGAGGCCAACCGGTTCGAGGACAAGGTCGGCGGCGGTCGTCCACTGGAGGAGGTCGGCCAGGAGGCCGCCGGATCCAAGCATCCGCTGCCAAAACTGCTGAACGCCGCCCTCCGCGAGTGGAAGGAAGCCCGCGGCCGCGGGGCCATCGGCGACACCCAGACCGCCCTGTTGATCCAGCGGATCGACCGGGTGCTGGACAGCAACATCGCCCGCGAGAGCCAGAAGGTTGAAGACGGCCTGGGCAGCCTGGCCATCGTCGCCACCGCCTCGCCCTTCGTCGGCCTGTTCGGCACGGTCTGGGGCATCATGCACGCCTTCCAGGCCATCGCGATCGAGAAGAACACCTCGCTGGCGGTCGTGGCGCCGGCCATCGCCGAGGCCCTGTTCGCCACCGCCATCGGCCTGGCCGCCGCGATCCCGGCCTACATCGCCTACAACAAGTTCTCGACCGACGCCGGCAAGTTCGCCGCCCGGCTCGAAGGCTTCGCCGACGACCTGTCGACGGCCATCCAGCGTCGCCTGGCGGAGAAGATCTGAGCCATGGCCCTGTCCGCGAACGACGCCTTCGGCGCCGTCGGCAAGCGCCGTTCCCGAAGGGGACGTGGCCGACGCGGCGCGCTGAGCGAGATCAACGTCACGCCGCTGGTCGACGTGATGCTGGTGCTGCTGATCATCTTCATGATCAGCGCCCCGCTGCTGACCAGCGGGGTTGCCATCGAGCTGCCCAAGACCGAGGCCGGCGCGATGCAGGACCAGTCCGAGCCGATCACCCTGACGATCAAGGCCGACGGCGCGCTCTATGTCGGCGAGACGCCGATCCCGTTCGCCGGCCTCAAGCCGCGCCTCGAGGCCATGGCCAGCGGCGGCTACGACAAGCCGATCTATGTCCGCGCCGATGGCAAGGCCTCCTACGAGGTGGTCGCCCGGGTGATGGCGGCGCTGTCGACCGGCGGGTTCAGCAAGATCAACCTGATCACCGATACAGGCGGTCCGAGTTCGGGCGCGACCACCGCCGCCCCGTCAGAACCTCCGGCGGAATGATGCGGAGCCCCTCCTCCCCAGGCCGGACCTGATCGCGGATGGCCCGGCGCAGCACCACCACCAACCTCTCACCGGCGCTCCTCGCGTCGCTGGTGCTGCATGTCGGTGCGGCGGTGCTGGTGCTGATCCTCGGGATGTATTTCAAGAAGCCGGAATCGATGGGCGGCGGCGTGCCGATCACCATCGTCAGCGAAGGCCCGCCGCAGGCCCGCGACGCTGAACAGGGCGATGTGGAAGAGGTGTCCGCGGGCGAGATCCTGCCGGAGCCGCTGCCCGAGCCTGAACCGGTCGCGCCGCCACTGCCCGACGTCAAACCCACGCCCCCGACCAAGACCCCGCCGAAGCCGGCGCCTTCGCCCTCGGCGAAGCCCAAGGCCGATCTCGACTTCGACCGCCTGCTGGCCGACGTCCAGGGATCACGCCGCCCGCCAAGGACCCAGCCCGGCGGCGGCGGCGGGACCGGCAAGAAGGACCGCACACTGGCCGTCGGCACGAGCGCAGGCCCCTCGGCCGGGGCCAAGGGCTATCTGCTGACGCTCGGCAGCGATCTGGGCCGTCGCTGGACGCCCAACTGCCTCGTCGAGGGCGGGGCCGACGTGAACATCAAGGTCAGCTTCATCGTCTCGTCGAACGGGCGGCTGCTGGCCGACCCGACCTCGTCCGGCTCCGGCGCCCCGGTCGGGTCGCTGACCCGCGCCGGATCGGACGCCGCCATTCGCGCCATACGAATGACAGAACCCTTCCCTAATTTCCCGCCGGAACTCTACGGTGAGAAGATCACTGTCAATTTCAACGCCAACCAGGTCTGCGCCAGCCGCTGACCGGAGAGCCTCGATGACCCTCAAAGCTGTCTTCGCCGCCCTCTTCGCCCTGCTTGTGGCGACCACGGCCCTGCCCGGCCTCGCGCGGGCGGATATCGAGATCGACGTCAACCAGGGCGACGTCCGGCCGATGCCCATCGCCGTGCCCGGGTTCACCGGAGTGGGCCGCGGCGCGGAGATGGCGCAGGTCATCACCGGCAACCTCGAGCGGTCCGGCCTGTTCGCCCCAATCGACGGCGCCGCCTTCCCCGAGCGCAACCTCGACATCGGCATCCAGCCCGACTTCGCCGGCTGGAAGGCGATCAACGCCCAGGCGCTGGTCAACGGCGCGATCACCGTCGAGGCCGACGGCAAGCTGCGCGTCGACTTCCGTCTGTGGGACGTGTTCACCGGCGAGCAGCTGACCGGCCAGACCTTCACCTCGACGCCGGAGAACTGGCGGCGGGTGGCGCACAAGATCAGCGACCTGATCTATGAGCGGTTGACCGGCGAGAAAGGCTATTTCGACACCCGCGTCGTGTTCGTCGCCGAGAGCGGCCCGCGCGGCAATCGCGTCAAGCGGCTGATGATCATGGACCAGGACGGGGCCAACCCGTCCAGCCTGACTGACGGCAGCTATGTGGTGATGACCCCGCGCTTCTCGCCGACCAGCCAGGAAATCACCTACATGGCGCTGCGGCCGACCGGCTCCAGCATCTATCTGTTCAATATCGAGACGGCGCGGTCCGAGACGCTCGGCCGCTTCCCCGGCATGGTCTTCGCGCCGCGCTTTTCGCCGGACGGCAACCGCGTGGCCTTTTCGGTCGAGCGGGGCGGCAACAGCGACATCTGGCTGATGAACCTGGCGACCCGGTCGCAGGTCAAGCTGACCTCCGACCCCGGCATCGACACCTCGCCGAGCTTCTCGCCGGACGGCGTCCGGATCGTGTTCAACTCCGACCGCGGCGGCAGCCCGCAACTCTATGTGATGGACGCCAACGGCAGCGGCGCGCGGCGCATTTCGTACGGCTCCGGCCGCTACATGACCCCGGTCTGGAGCCCGAACGGCGATTTCATCGCCTTCACCAAACAGGCCGGTGGCCAGTTCCACATCGGCGTCATGCGCCCGGACGGCTCCGACGAGCGGATCCTGACCTCCAGCTATCTCGACGAAGGTCCCACCTGGGCCCCCAACGGCCGGGTCCTGATGTTCTTCCGGGAAACTCCTGGCGGCGCGCCGCGTTTGTGGACTGTAGACATCACCGGCCGGATTCTGCGGCCGGCGCCGTACCAGGGGTCCGGCTCGGACCCCGCATGGTCACCGTTGCTCAACTGAGTGGTGATTGTGGTTGTTGAGTCGCAGACTGGCGTCATTGTGAGGTCCAGTCAGAGTTTTAAGTCGCGTTGGTCCGCAATCTGGCGTCACTATTGGCGCAACAATCCGTCTCCGAAGGAGGACGCCACATGAGCTTCGACGCCAAACACGCCGTTAGACTGGCGCTGATCGTCGCCGCAACCGCCTCGATGGCCGCTTGCGCCACGAAGCCCGTCCCCGGTCCCGGACCTGGTCCCGGCCCCTCGGGCCCCGGCCCGGCCGGCCCGCGCGGCCCCGGACCGTCCGGCCCGATCGACACCCGCCCGATCCCCGGATCGGTGCAGGACTTCGTCATCAACGTCGGCGACTTCGTCTATTTCGACCTCGACCGCTATGACGTCCGCTCCGACGCCATGCCGGTGCTCGACGCCCAGGCCGCCTGGCTGCGCCAGTACCCGAACGTGCGGGTGCGGATCGAGGGCAACTGCGATGAACGCGGCACCCGCGAGTACAACCTGGCGCTCGGCGCCCGCCGCGCCAACGCGGTGCGTGACTACCTCGCCAGCCGCGGCGTGGCCTCCAGCCGCATCACCACCCTGTCGTGGGGCAAGGAACGGCCGGTCGATCCGGGCTCAAATGAGGACGCCTGGGCGCGCAACCGCAACGGCCACACGGTCATCGTCGAGGGCGCGCGGTAACGCAGCCCCGATCAGCGTAAAGCCGGGAGGGGGCCGCGATCCGCGGTCCCCTTCTTGCGTTCAAGGCCCTGCAAGGCCCACCGCCGTAATTTCGACGCCGCAACAGACGCACGATCGAGCCATGACGCGACACACCCTTCTCGCCGCCGCCTCCGCCCTGACGCTCACGCTCGGGGCCGCGACCGCCTGGTCCCAGACCCCGATGCCCGATCCGCTCGACGACCGCTCGGTCCGACGGCTGGAGAAGATGGAAAAGGTCGTCCGCGAGCTGCGCTCGATCGTGTTCCAGGGCCGTGACAGCGGCAAGCCGGTGGTGGTCATGCCGGCCGAAACGGAGTCCCAGATCCAGGCCCTGACCGACCGGGTTTCGGATCTCGAGGAGACCCTCACCCGGCTCAACGGCGCCAACGAGACCCTGACCTACGAACTGCAGCAGGCGCGCAAGGCTCTGGCCGCATCGGACGCCGCCAACCGCAGCCTGGGCGACCGTCTGGCCGCGCTGGAGGGTCGCGCCACCCAGATCGAGGCCTCGGTCGCCAGCCAGCAGCCGGTGGCGACGGAGGAAGGCGGTGTCGAGGACCCCGCCGGCGACCCGGACGGCGACTTCGCCCGGGCGCGCAAGTTCATGCTCGATGGCGACTACGATTCCGCCGAGACCGCCTTCCAGGCCTTTGTGAAACGCTACGGCGATACCGAAAAGGGTCCCGAGGCGCGCTACTGGCTGGGCAAGACCCTGTCTGTGCGCGGCGCCAACGCCGACGCCGCCGGCGCCTTCATCGGCGCGATCCGCGGCTGGCCGAAGACCAGCTGGGCGCCCGACGCCACGCTGGAACTGGCGCGGGCGCTGGTGGCGCTGAAGAAGCCCGCCGACGCCTGCCAGACCCTCGATGAACTGGCGCGCAAGTATCCCAAGGCGCCCGCCACGGTCATGACCCGCGCCCAAGCGGTCCGCGGTCAGGCGAAATGCGCCGCCTGACCTGAACCCGGCCGAACGCGGGCGATGGGACAGCTCTGATCTATCGCCTAGGGTGAGGCGTGACCCTTCCGTCAGTCATTGCCGCCCTCGAGCGCCGCCTGCGCCCCGCCTCGTCGGCGCCGCTGGCCGTGGCGTTGTCGGGCGGCGGAGATTCGCTGGCCCTGCTGCTGATGGTGAAGGCCTGGGCGACGCCGCGCGGCCGGAAGATCATCGCCCTGACCGTCGACCATGGCCTGAACCCCGACAGCGCCGACTGGACCGCCTTCTGCGCCGAGGCCGCCGGCCGGCTGGGCGTCGCCTTCCGGGCGCTGGCCTGGACCGGCGAGAAGCCGGCGACCGGACTGCCCGCCGCCGCCCGCGCCGCGCGCCACGCCCTGCTGGCCGATGCGGCGCGCGAGGCCGGCGCGAAGGTGCTGCTGATGGGCCACACGGCCGACGACCTGACCGAGTCCGCCGCCATGCGCGAGGACGGCTCGACGGTGTCGGACGCGCGGGAGTGGGGACCGTCGCCGGCCTGGCCCGAGGGTCGGGACGTGTTCATCCTGCGGCCGCTGCTGGGCGTGTCGCGCGCGGCGCTTCGGGATTTCCTGCGCGACGCCGGCGAGACCTGGATCGACGATCCGGCGAATGCTGACCTGCGGTTCGCCAGGGCGCGGGCGCGGCAAGCGCAATCCTCCCCAGCTCAGCTGGGGAGGGGGACCGCCGGAGGCGGTGGAGGGGAGTCGGTGCACGGACTCCCCTCCACCATCCTCCGGATGGTCCCCCTCCCCACGTCGTGGGGAGGATTGACGTTGCCGCGCATCGCGTCGCCCCGCGAGATCGGCGTGGCCGCCTTGTGCGCGGCGGGCGCCGCGCGGCCGCCGCGGAGCGAGAGCCTGTCGCGGATCATCGACGGCCTGCGGCGCGGCGATCCGTTCGTTGCCAGCCTGGCCGGGGCGCGGATCGACGTCGACTGGACCGAGATCCGGGTCATGCGCGAGGCCGGAGAGTTCACTCGCCGCCCGCCGCCGGCGATGGACCTGCCGCCGGGCCACGCCGTCGTCTGGGACGGCCGGTTCGAACTGGTCGCCAGTCGGCCCGGCCTGAAGGTCCGGATGCTGGCCGGCGAGGCCTCGCGCCTGCCCCCGTCACAGCAAAGCCGGCTGAAGACCCTGCCCCCCGCCGCCCGGCCGACCCTGCCGCTGATTTTTGACGCCGACGGCGTCGTGAGTTGCCCGATCCTTGCAGAGCGGTCTTCAACGCGCGTCCGTTCGCTGGCATTGCCCCGTTTCGAGGCGGCCACAGGGCGCGTAGAGAGCGAACCTGCCCCGTGACGAATCGCGCGCGTGGCGAAACCGGCCCGGCCGCCCTATCTTGGGGGTTGGTAAGAACAGGAAGTCTGAGCGAATGAACCTGCGGAACCTGGCCATCTGGGCGGTCGTCGTCATTGTCGCCGCCGGCGTCTGGAGCATGGTCGTGCGCCCCGGCGCGACGACCGGTGCGGCGGCGCCGACCGAGGTCGCCTACTCCACCCTTTTGAGCCAGGTGGACTCCGGCTCGGTCAAATCGGCCGTGTTCCGAGGCGCCAACGTCGAGGTCACGGGATCCGAGGGGAAACCCTACATCGTGGTCGTGCCCTCGGATTCGGCCGAACTGGTCAAGCGGATGGAAGCGCGCGGGGTCAAGATCACCTTCAAGACCGGCGAGCGCGGCTTCCTGGTCAGCCTGCTGTTGCAGGCCTTCCCGATCCTGCTGCTGATCGCCGTCTGGGTGTTCTTCATGCGCCAGATGCAGGGCGGGGCCCGGGGCGCCATGGGCTTTGGCAAGTCCAAGGCCCGCCTGCTGACCGAGAACAAGAACAAGATCACCTTCGAGGACGTCGCCGGGGTCGAGGAGGCCAAGGACGACCTGACCGAGATCGTCGACTTCCTGAAGGACCCCAGCAAGTTCCAGCGCCTGGGCGGCAAGATCCCCAAAGGCGCGCTGCTGGTCGGCCCTCCGGGCACCGGCAAGACGCTGCTGGCGCGCGCCATCGCCGGCGAGGCGGGCGTGCCCTTCTTCACCATTTCCGGCTCGGACTTCGTGGAGATGTTCGTCGGCGTCGGCGCCAGCCGCGTCCGCGACATGTTCGAACAGGCCAAGAAGAACGCCCCCTGCATCATCTTCATCGATGAAATCGACGCCGTCGGCCGCCATCGCGGCGCCGGCGTCGGCGGCGGCAACGACGAGCGCGAACAGACCCTCAACCAGCTGCTGGTCGAGATGGACGGCTTTGAAGCCAATGAAGGCATCATCCTGATCGCCGCGACCAACCGTCCGGACGTTCTGGACCCCGCCCTGCTGCGTCCGGGCCGCTTCGACCGCCAGGTCGTGGTGCCCAACCCCGACGTGACCGGCCGCGAGAAGATCCTGCGCGTGCACATGCGCAACGTGCCGCTGGCCGCCGACGTCGACGTCCGCACCCTGGCGCGGGGCACGCCCGGCTTCTCGGGCGCGGACCTGGCCAACCTGGTCAACGAAGGCGCCCTGCTGGCCGCGCGCAAGAACCGCCGCATGGTCACCCAGGACGACTTCGAGATGGCCAAGGACAAGGTCATGATGGGCGCCGAGCGCCGGTCGATGGCGATGAACGAGGAAGAGAAGAAGCTCACGGCCTATCACGAGGGTGGCCACGCCCTGGTGGCGATGCTGGTCCCCAGCGCCGACCCGGTGCACAAGGCGACGATCGTCCCGCGCGGCCGGGCGCTGGGCATGGTCATGCAGCTGCCCGAAGGCGACCGCTACTCGATGAAGTACGCCCAGATGACCAGCCGCCTGGCGATCATGATGGCCGGCCGCGTCGCCGAGGAGCTGATCTTCGGCAAGGAGAACATCACCTCCGGCGCCAGCAGCGACATCAAGGCCGCCACCGGCCTGGCCCGGGCGATGGTCACCCAGTGGGGCTACTCCGACAAGCTCGGCACCGTGGCCTATGGCGACAACCAGGAAGAGGTGTTCCTCGGCCATTCGGTGGCCCGCACCCAGAACGTCTCCGAGGAGACCGCCCGGCTGATCGACAGCGAGGTCAAGCGGCTGGTGCAGGAAGGCCTCGACGAGGCGCGCCGCATCCTGACCGAGCGGCTGGAAGACCTGCACAAGGTCGCCAAGGCCCTGCTCGAGTTCGAGACCCTCAGCGGCGAGGAAATCACCAACGTCCTCAAGGGCGTCATGCCCAACCGCGACGAGCCGGAACAGAAGCGCCCCAGCGGCCCCAGCGCCTCGGTGCCCCTGTCGCCCCGCCCAGGCGGCGTGACGGCGCGGACCCTCGACTGACCTTGCGTGGTTCGAGACGCGGGTTCTGTCGAACCCGCTCCTCACCATGACGAGCGTTTGTGCGATCTCCGATTTCCGTCATCCTGAGGAGCCCGCCTGAGCGGGCGTCTCGAAGGACGCAGCAAGACCGTGCCATCCCCCCTCGTCATGGGCATCGTCAACGTCACGCCGGACAGCTTCTCTGACGCCGGACGGTTCCTCGGCGCGGACGCCGCCCTGGCCCATGCCCGGCGGCTGATCGCCGAGGGCGCCGACATCCTCGACATCGGCGGCGAGTCGACGCGGCCCGGCGCCACCCCTGTACCCGAGGCCGAGGAGCTGGCGCGGGTCATCCCGCTGATCACCGCGATCCGGGCGGAAACCGCCGTCCCGATCTCCATCGACACCTTCAAGCCGGCCGTCGCCCGCGCCGCCGTCAGGGCCGGAGCGACGATCTGGAACGACGTCACCGCCCTGCGCGGCGCGCCCGATGCGCCGGACGTCGCCGCCGCGCTCGGCTGCGAAGTGGTGCTGATGCACATGCTGGGCGAGCCCGGCACGATGCAGGACGCGCCCCGCTACGATGACGTCGTGTCGGAGGTGGAGGCCTTCCTGCTGGCCCGCGTGGAAGTCGCCCTGGCTGCCGGCGTGGCGCGCGAGAAGCTCTGGCTCGACCCCGGCATCGGCTTCGGCAAGACCCTGGAACACAACCTCGCCCTGTTGCGCGCCCTGCCCCGCCTCGTCGCCCTTGGCTTCCCGGTGCTGCTCGGCGCCAGCCGCAAGCGGTTCATCGCCGCGCTCGATCCGGCCGCCATCGGGGCTGGCGACCGGCTGGGAGGTTCCCTCGCCGCCGCCCTTCACGGCGCACGCTCAGGCGTAGCGGCCGTGCGGGTGCATGACGTACGGGAGACCGTGCAGGCGATGGTGGTTCAGGCCGAGATCAGCGGCTAGGCGGGGACAAGCTCCGACCGCATAGGCAGGGTCTCGGGCGTCCGCACGTCCCAGGCCAAGCCCAGCCGCTCCAACATGCGTATGAAGATGAATCCCCAGTCAGCCTGACCGGGATACAGACCCAGCTTCGCCGACCCCGGGAATGCGTGATGGTTGTTGTGCCAGGCCTCGCCCATGGTCGGGACCGCCGCCCAGGGCACGTCGTGCGCCTGCACGCCGGAGGTCGTCACCAACCAGACCTGCGGACCGGAGCGATGGGCGAACCGGCCGACGAACCAGTGTCCGGTGACCGAGACACACACCCGCACACAGATGCCCCAGACCACCCACGGCCAACCGCCGAGCCAGAACAGACCGGCCGCCAGCGGCAGCTGGTGAAGCATCCAGGTGCGCTCAAGGAAGCGATAGAACATGTCCCCGGCGATGGCCTTCGGGATCCTGATCTCCGGCGGGCGATCCAGCTCCAGCCGGCCGTGCAGGTTCCACCAGTAGTCGGTCCAGAAGCCCGCGCGGTTGGAGAGATAGGGGTGGCAGGCCAGCTGACGCTGCCCCCAGTCGCGCGTGTCGTGAGCGGCGATCATCCACAGCGGACCGCTCATGCCCACGAGTGTACCGACCCACATCATCAGGTGGTCCAGCCAGACCGGCGACTTGAAGCTGCCGTGGATCAGGCGGCGGTGGAACCCGACGGAATGGCCGACCAGCAGGGTGAAACCGGTCAGCAGAAGGAAGGCGACCACCGCGCTCCAGCTGAAGACCAACGGCGCCAATAGCACCGTCCCCGCCAGCATGCCGCCGTTCCACAGGGAGTGAACGGGGTCCCAGATGACCCGCCCATTGACCGGATCGTCGTCCGGTCCGGCGACAATGGCGTGGACGCCGAAAGGGTCCTGATCGTGAGGATCGGCGCTCATGGCAACGCCGCGGGTCGGTAGGCGACCTTTGCAACCACCCAGCCGACGGTGACGCCCGCCACGACCATGAGGCTTGCGGTCAGAAAAACTCTCCAATCCTCGAGGGGCATTCGAGCGCCGGACAGGAAGGCGAGCACAATCGCCAGCAATACACCGCCGCCGTAGATCATTGCCGCCTGCTGACATCGCGCTCCAAGCACATGCAGGAGCAGCCATCCCGGCGCGGCAAGGATCAGCCCTGCAGCCCAGATCAGAAACGCTACGGGGAACACCATCAGAGCCAGGGCAACGCCGCTCAGCGGGCTCGACGCCCACAACAACCAGATCACGGCTGTCAGCGAAGCACCAACCAGCGCGCCGTGAAGCAGACCCATCGCAGACCGCCCGATCTTTGCCTGCCGCTCGCAGCCCCGGTGAAAGACTCCTCCGAGCCAAGTCATGCGCCCTCCTTCTCATATTATTTCGTTTATTCCTTAAATACCTAATCGACCGCGATTGCAAGTAGTTAGGAAACTCCTTAATTGACGGCCATGCAGCGCGTGTTCGAAGCCCTCTCGTCAACCGTCCGCCGGAAGATCCTGGCCTATCTCGCCCACACCGAGATGACCGCCGGCGACATCGCCGCGCGGTTTGAGATCTCCAAGCCGGCGGTGTCGCAGCACCTGACGATCCTTGAAGCGGCGGGTCTGGTGAAGAGCGACAAGCGTGGACAATTCGTCCACTACAGCCTGACCCCGGAGAACATGCTCAACACGCTGAACGACTTCGTGACGGAGGTCTGTCCCGTCGCCAAGCCGCTCAAGCGCGAGAGCGCGAAGATCGCCGCTGCGCGGGACGAGGACTGAAGGCTCACCACCGGCATCTCGGCGGTGCGGGTGCATGACGTGCGCGAGACGGTTCAGGCGCTGAAGATCGCGGCGGTGCTGTCCGACTGAGCTTTGGCGGCGGCCCGGATTGACGCCTGCCCCTAGTCCGGATGCCAGTCGGCGATCGCGGGGCGGACCCAGGGCGGGAACAGGTCGACCATCGTCTCGTACTTGTCCCGCGCCGCCTTGTGCCGGGCCTTCAGGTCGCTGACCACATCGGGATGCAGTGACGCGACGCTGTAGTTCTCGCCGGGATCGCGGCGGATATCGAACAGCAGCGGGTAGTTGAAGCGCCCCAGATTGATGTGCCAGACGCGGGTGTTGACCCGGGTGACGAACTTCCACTCCGGCGTGCGGATCGCCGCGACCTTGGTGTTGTCGAACAGCAGGATCTGGTCGTGCGGCGAGGCCGCGCCGTTCAGGATCACATCGGCGATGTCGGCGCCGTCGAGCTCGAGGTCGTCCGGCAGGCTTCCACCGGCCAGCCGCGTCAGGGTCGGCAGCAGGTCGAGGTTGCTGGCGATGGCGTCGGTGACCACGCCCGCAGGCACGGTTCCCGGCTGGCGCAGGATGAACGGCACGCGATAGCCGCCGTCGAAGCCCGCCCCGCCCTTGCGGTCGCGGAACGGCCCTGACGAGCCCTCGAACCACGGACCGTTGTCCGAGGTGAAGATCACCAGCGTGTCCTTCTCCAGGCCAAGCGTCTTCAACCGGTCGAGCAGCAGGCCGACGTTGCGGTCGACCTCCTCGACCACATCGCCGTAAGCGCCGGCCGGCGAGTCCCAGGCCGCATCATCGTTGCGGATCAGCGGCACATGCGGCGCGGTCAGGGCCAGCAAGGCGAAGAACGGCCGGTCACGGTTGGCCTCTGCGAAGGCCAGGGTCTCCTCGAAGAAGGTCTGGGTCAGCTTCGGGAAGTCGACCGGGCTCTCGGTCAGCGGCGCCTCGCCGTCCTTCTCGTAGTAGGCCAACGGCTGCATGTCGTGGCTGTAGGGCAGCCCCTTGAAGACGTCGAAGCCGTGCACGTTCGGCGGCCAGTACTGGCCGCGATGGCCGAGGTGCCACTTGCCGATCAGGGCCGTCGCGTAGCCGAGCGGCTTCAACGCCTTGGGGATGGTCAGCTCGCTGAGCGGCAGGCCGCGATCCTCGGGTGACTGGATGACCTCATGGGCCAGGTTCATCCTCACCGGATAGCGGCCCGTCAGCAGGCCCGCCCGCGACGGCGTGCAGAGGTTGGCGCTGGCGTAGAAGTCGCTGAACCGGGTTCCCTCCGCCGCCATGCGGTCGAGGTTCGGCGTGCGGATGATCGTCCCGCCGTCGCAGCCGATGTCTCCATAGCCGAGGTCGTCGGCCATGATGATGATGACGTTGGGCTTGCGGGTCATGCTGCGTTTCCGGTCGGCGATGCCCCGATTTGACGGGCGGCGTCACGCCTTGGCAATCCACTACGCTGCGGAAGGCGGCCACCATGTTTCGTCGGCCCGCACGGGCCGCGCCGGAGTCGGCCGGTCAGGTGGCTGGAATGGCTCCCCTTCGGCCGAGGGGATCGGTAAAAGCGGTCCATGCCTGCTCCTGATTCTCCCCGCGGCCGTGTGCTGATCATTGCTGGATCCGACAGCGGCGGCGGGGCGGGCATCCAGGCGGACATCAAGACCGTCACGGCGCTGGGCGGTTACGCCGCCACAGCGGTGACCGCCGTCACGGTCCAGAACACCCTCGGCGTCACAGGCGTGCACGCCATCCCGATCGACGTCATCGAGGCCCAGGCGCGGGCCGTCCTGGACGACATCGGCGCCGACGCGATCAAGACCGGCATGCTCGGCGACGTCGCCACGGTCGCGCTGGTCGCGCGCCTGCTGGACGGCGCGACGGGCATCCCCGCGGTCATTGATCCGGTGATGATCGCCAAGGGCGGCGCCTCGCTGCTGGCGAGCACTGCGGTCGAGGCGGTGCGCACCCTGCTGGTCCCGCGCGCGCGCCTGCTGACCCCCAATGCGCCGGAGGCCGAGGCGCTGACCGGACTGGCGGTGCATGATCTCGACGGCCAGCGCCGCGCGGGCGAGGCGCTGCTGGCCATGGGCGCGCAGGCGGTCCTGATGAAGGGCGGCCATGTGCCCGGCGACCGCGTCGCCGACATTCTGATGACCGCCGCCGGAGAGACGGTGTTCGAGGGCGAGCGGATCGACACCCGTCACACCCACGGCACCGGCTGCACCCTGGCCAGCGCCTGCGCGGCCGGACTGGCGCAGGGTCTGGACCTCACCTCAGCGGTGGCCCGGGCCTGGAACTATGTCCACGAGGCCATGTTGCGCGCCCCGGGGTTCGGGGCGGGTCACGGGCCGCTCGATCACGCCTGGCCCCTGAGAAACGCCATGAGGGACCGATGAGCCAATCCCTGGAACAGCAGCTTGAGGCCATCCTCCGCGCCTCGCCGTCGATGATGACGGTGATGACCCTGGCCCGCGATCTCGCCCTGCCCGACTGGCTGATCGTTTCCGGCGCCGTCTATCAGCGGGTGTGGAATCATGTGACGGGCCGCGAGCCGGACTACGGCGTGCGGGACTACGACCTGGTCTATTTCGATCCTGACACCAGCTGGGACGCCGAGGACGAGTTCATCAAGCGCGCCGCGGCGCTGTTTCCACCGCCGCTCAACGAGCTGGTCGAGGTGCGCAACCAGGCGCGGGTGCATCTGTGGTTCGAGGATCACTTCGGCGAGCCGTACGAGCCGCTGTCCAGCAGCACCGAGGCCCTGACCCGCTTCGTGGCGCCGGCGTTCGGCGTCGGTGTGCGGCTGGAGGCCGACGACAGCCTGACCATCGCCGCGCCGTTCGGGCTTGAGGACGTATTCGCGATGAGCCTGCGTCCCAATCCGCACCGGCCGCTGGCGAAGGGCTGGGAGAAGACCACCACCTCGGCCCGGACACGCTGGCCGGAGGTTTCCGTGGTTGATCCGGGCTGAGGTTGCGTCCTTCGAGACGCTCGCTTGAGGCTCGCTCCTCAGGATGACGAGGAGGGGTGGGCTTCCCCACTGTTCGTCATGGTGAGGAGCGCGGAGCGCGTCTCGAACCACGCACAGTCCGGCTGCATCCTGATTTCAGACGCCGTGCAGCCGCCGGTAGTCGTCAATGTGCCGCACCAGCCGTTTGGCCCCGCCATCGCCGAACACCGTCAGCAGGCGCCGGCCGATCGCCTTGCCGGCCATCCCCTCAACACCCTCGCCGGCATAGGCGAAATGCAGGGTCGAGGGCATGACGAGATCGAGGCCCGGCACGGAGGCGACGCCGATCGGGCCCATTCGCGACCACGCGAACACCTCGGTGCGGCCGAGCGTGTGGTGGATCATGGCGTCCGGCGTCAGCTCCAGGCGCCAGCGCCGCCGGCCGAACAGCCAGAGCACGCCTGTCGCCGCCAGCGGCGTCATCGCCACCCAGGTGAAACTCCAGGGATCGTCGCGCCAGGCATCGGGGTTCACGGCCAGCGAGACCCCGAGCAGCAGCCAGAGCGGTGCGAACATCCCGAGCAGCTTGCCGGCATTGAGTTCAAAGGTCATGTCACCCACCTATCGCGTTTCGCCGTTACCCGGGAACTCCGCACATGCGCCAATGGACAGTCGATGCCTTCGCCGCCGGCCCCTTCAAGGGCAACCCCGCCTGTATCGTCGAGCCGTTCGCGGCCTGGCCGGAGGCCGCCTGGATGCAGGCGCTGGCGGCGGAGAACAACCAGGCGGAGACGGCGTATCTGCTGACCACCGAGGATCCTGCCCGGTTCGGCCTGCGGTGGTTCACACCGGCGCTGGAAGTGCCGCTGTGCGGACACGCGACCCTGGCCGCCGCCCATGTGCTGTTCGCCGAGCTGGGCGTGGCGGCCGACATGATCACCTTCGACACCCAATCCGGACCGCCGACCGTGCGGCGGCGCGCCGACGGCTATGAAATGGACTTCCCCGCCAGTCCGCCGAAGCAGACCGCGATTCCGGCAGGTCTCGTCGAGGCGCTGGGCGCGACGCCGACCGAGGTCTGGGCCGCGAGCTATCTGGTCGCGGTGTTCGACAGCGAGGCGGCGGTGCGCGGCCTGGCGCCCGATCTGGCCGCCATCGAGAAGATCGCCGGCGAGGCCACCGGCGGACGCGGCAACATCTCCGTCGCGGCGCTGGCCGACGCCGGCTCCGCCCACGATGTGGTCAGCCGCTTCTTCGCGCCGGGATCAGGGATTCCCGAAGACCCGGCGACGGGATCGGCGCACTGCATCCTTTCGCCGTTGTTCGCCGGCAAGCTGGGCCGCGCCGAGCTGAACTTCCACCAGGCCTATCCGGGCCGCGGCGGCGACCTGAACTGCGAACACCGGGGCGACCGGGTGCTGCTGCGCGGCCAGGCGGTGACGGTGATCGAGAGCGTCCTTCGGCTCTGAGCACAAGAAAACGCCCCGGCTCGGGGAGAAGCCGGGGCGTTCCTTCGCGCTAGTGCTGGTCCGGGGGGAGCCTACCAGCGGCGCGGGTTGTGCGGGAACCGGTCGTAACGATCGGGGTGACCGTCACGATCGCTGTCGAGGCCAGGACGCGGGCCGGGGCCACGGCCGTCACGGTCACGGTCACGGCGCTCGTAGCGGATCTTGGCGCTGAGGATGTCGAAGCGACGGTCCAGGTCACGGCGTTCCCAGGTCTGCAGACCGCCGGTCCGGCGGTAGCGGTACTCGAGACGGGCGATGCTCTGGAATTCAGCGCGCAGGTTCTGGGCCTCGCGACGGGTCAGCGAACCGTTGCGGACACCGACGTCGATGCGCTGGTCGAGCTGGGCCTGGCGCTGGTTGATGTTCATCCACGGCGCGGCGGCGGCGGGAACGGCGGCGCCGGCCAGGGCGGACGCGGCCAGCAGCGGGATCAGAAACTTTTTCATGTTGAACTTCCTCTTCGCTCACGCCGCCTTGTCGACGACCATGAGCCAGAGAAACATGTGGGACCTGAAACGGTTCTGACGCGCTCGTTGTCTTCTGTTCAGATTCCGGAAGGCGTCAGGCCGCGGCCGATTCAGCGTTGGCGACCGCAGCATTGGCGAGGGCGGTCTCGATCGCCTCGTACAGGCGGGTCAACTCGATCGGCTTGGAGATATGGCCGTCCATGCCCGCGGCCATATAGGATTCCACCTGGTGGACCAGGGCGTTGGCGGTCAGGGCCAGAATTGGAATGCGCGCGCCGCCGGCGGCGGCCTCCGCGGCGCGGATGGTCCGCGCGGCCTCGACGCCGTCCATGACCGGCATCTGGACATCCATCAGGATCAGATCGAACCCGCCCTCGCGCCAGGCCTCGACCGCCTGTTTGCCGTCCGGGACGATATGCAGATGAACATCCAGCGGCTCCATGACCGCCTGCAGGACCTTCTGGTTGGTGGCGTTGTCCTCCGCCGCCAGGATGCGCAGCTTGCGCTCTTCCAGGGCGTCGAGGGCCGAAGCCGGGGCAGCCTGCTCCGCCGGCATGGCGGCGCGCTGCAACGGCAGGTCGACGGTGAAGGTCGAGCCCTCGCCCTCGATGCTGCGCGCATACACCGCTCCGCCCATCAGCTGGGCAAGCTCGCGGCAGATCGCCAGACCCAGACCCGTGCCGCCGAACCGGCGGGTGGTGGAGTTGTCGGCCTGGATGAACTTCTCGAACAGGGTCGGCAGCTTGTCCCCGGCGATGCCGATGCCGGTATCGGAGACCGTCAGCCGCAGCCCGCCGGACGGGGAGCGTGAGAACCGGGCGGCCACCGCGCCCTCCGCCGTGAACTTCACCGCGTTGGACAACAGGTTGCTGAGGATCTGCCGGATCCGGTCGGAATCACCGCGCCACCAGCCGGCGACCGCGGGATCGATGGTCATGCCGAAGCGGAGACCCTTTTCACCGGCCATGACCGAGAAGGCGCTGACCGCGGTCTCGGCCACCTCGTCGAGCGAGAAGTCATGCTCGGCGAGCTCCAGCCGGCCGGCCTCGATCTTGGACAGGTCAAGTACGTCGTTGATGACGCTGAGCAGCAATTCGCCGGACTCGCGGATCACGCCGAGCCGCTGGCGCTGGCGACCATCGAGGTCATCACGCGCCATGACGTCGGCCATTGCCAGCACGCCGTTCAGCGGCGTGCGGATCTCGTGGCTCATGTTGGCGAGGAACTGCGATTTCAGCACATTGGCGGCGTTGGCCATGTCGCGCGCCTCGACCAGCTCGCCCATCGTCTGACGCAGCGCGCGATCATTGGCGTCGAGCTTGGCGAGAAGCTGATTGAAGCTCTTGGCCAGGCTGCGGAACAGATCGTCGTCTGCGTCCTCGGCGACCGGCGTGAACCTGCCGCTCTCGGCCACCTCGCCCATGGCGGTGGACAGCCGGTTGACCGGCCGGATCACGCGGCGGGCGAGTGTGTTGGCCACGAACGTGGCAATGCCCGCGGCGCCGAAGAACAGCGCGAACGTCAGCGCGAGATAGCGTGGCAGGAGCGCCGAAAGCCGCGGCGACTCGACCGTGGTTATCAAGGCGCCGACCGCTTTCCCGTCGAGCATGACGGGCGTGCGGATCGTCATTTCCGCGCCGCCGCCCGAGGCGGGATCACGATGCACCGCAAGAATGCGTCCCCGGCTGTCGACGAGGCTGGCCGACCGGATCCCCGGGGCGTCGATCATCGACTCCACGGCGCCCCGCGCACGCGCCTCGTCACCGCGGGCCACCGCAGGAGCAGCGATTTCCGCCACCACGACATTCATCGCCGCGTTGACGACCCTGGTCTCCTGGCGGGAGACGGCCCACTGCTGGAGCATGAATGTAACGCAGGCGGCGAGCAGCACGGCGACGGTCGTGACCAGCGCAACGCTCGCGATCCGCGCCTGGAAGGGCGCGTGACTCGAAGTCTGGAAAGTGTCCGTCTTCTGGCTCATTTGCGCGAAACAACAGCCCCTCGATGGGCCCTTATCGCGCAATCTCCCTAACGCTTCGCTTCTGCGACATTTTAACCTCTGATTCACCTAGCCAGAAATTAAGGTTTCGTTTACCTTTGGCTCGCGTAACAGTTGAAGGAGAGTTCAGGTGGAAAAAGCTTTCGTGGCCCAACGCGTGGCCAGGAAATTGTTCGCGACCGAGCATGCACTCGACGCGGCGATGACCGAGGCGGCGGAACTGATGGCGGACCTGCTCAAGGCCCGCAAAGACCTCAACCTTTCGGCCGTGGTCGGCGACGCCGCCCCCGCCAAGCTGGTTGAAGCCCTGTCGGCGCTGGCGGAAGCCCGCACCGCGATCGTCAGCGTGCACAACGAACTCAACGATGTGAAGCTTCGCATCGGCGTGCGGACGAAGATGACCGGATGGGAAGAAAAGCCCCCCGAGTCGGATACGCCGAAGAACCGTCAGGACCTTCGTCAGGTCTCCTGACCCGACAAGGTTGCGATAGTTTAACTCTCCTGCGCCTCTAATCTCAGCTAGAGGCGCAGGGGCAATGCCTGAATCACTACCAACGCAGATCGGGTGGCTCGTCACCCTCGCCATTCTGGTGCTGGCTTGGTCCAAGGGCGGGCCGCCGGAACGGTTTGGTGCGACCCTCAAGGTCATAACATCAGCGGCCGCATTGGCGGCGCACCACCTGCTCAGGCAGGACTCCATTTCCGTAGCGCTTCTGACAGTCGATGGTCTGCTGGCGATGGGCTTCCTGGCGCTGACCATCCGCTACGCCAGCCTGTGGCTCGGGGCGGCCATGCTGCTCCAGGCCGGCCAGTTCAGTCTGCACGCCTGGTACCTGGTCAGCGGCCTCGAACGCGACCGCCTCTACGCCATCACCAACAACCTGGTGACGATCGGCATCCTGGCCTGCATCCTCGTCGGAACGCTGATCGCCTGGCGGCGCCGCGGCAAGGCGGCCGCGGCTCAGACCGCCTGAACCACGGCCTTTGGCCGCGCGGTGGTCAGGGCGACGCCGCCCAGGATCAGCGCGAGGGCCGCGAAGGCGCTCCAACCCGGGCGTTCATGCATCAGCCCGACGCCGATCACAGTCGCCCACAGCGGCAGCAGATAGACCGTCATGCTGGTGAACACCGCGCCGCGCCGCTGAATCAGCCAGACCCAGCCGACCGTGCCCAGGCCGCTTGAGAAGACGCCCAGCACGATGGTCACGGCCAGCGGCCAGAACGGCGGGATCGGCGGCGGCCCCTCCAGCACCAGCGCGCCGATGGTGGCCAGGATCGCCCCGGTCAGACACATCATCAGCGCCCCGACCGTCGAGCTGACCTGCGGCGTCTTGCGCATCATGATGTTGGACGCCGCGTAGAGCACCGCCGCGCCGATCGCGAGCCCGAGCGCCGCCGCCTCGATCGCTACGCCCGCCAGCAACCTCGGTCCGACCAGCACCAGCAGTCCGGCAAAGCCCAGGGCGACGCCGGCGCCCTTGCGGGCGGTCATCTTCTCGTCGTGCAGGAACATGTGCGCCATCAGCACGGTGAACATCGGCGAGGCGCCGTTGCAGATGGCGTTGACCGCGCTCGGCAGACTGGTCGCCGCGGTCGAGAACATGAAGAATGGCGCGGCGAACCCGACGAGGCCGAGCATGGCGTAGGCGAACCACACGCCCTGGCGATCGAACGTCACCGGCGGCAGCTGTTCGCCCCGCGAGGCGCTGACGATCCACAGGGTGAAGGCCGCGACCCAGAGCCGGAAGGCCGACACCCAGAACGGGTGGATGCCCTCCACGGCGATCTTCAGGCCGGCGAAGGCCGAGCCCCAGATGATCACCAGAACCCCCAGCACCACCCAGTCAATCTTCGCCCGTGACGTCACCTGTTTCCCCTTGATTGAGGTCGGAGGTAAGGCGCTCCCCGCCGCCACGCCAGCGGTTCCTGTCGGTCACGTCAGAAAAACTCCGCTTGTGCGGCGCAGCGAAATCGGGTTCTTCGGCGGCGGGCCACGCTCTCCCAACGGAGCGCAGTCCATCTGCAAGGATGGGAGACATCGCAGTGAATACGACTCCGCATAAGCCGGACTTGCGCCCGGCGCGCCCCGAATTCTCTTCAGGCCCGTGCGCCAAGAGACCCGGCTGGACCCCCCAAAGCCTGAACGACGCCGTCCTCGGACGCTCGCACCGCGGCAAGCCCGGCAAGGCCAAGCTGAAGCTGGCGATCGACCGCACCCGCGAGGTGCTGGGCGTTCCGGATGACTTCCTGATCGGCATCGTCCCCGGCTCCGACACCGGCGCCGTCGAGATGGCCATGTGGTCGATGCTTGGGCCCAGGCCCGTCCAGCTGCTGGCCTTCGAGTCCTTCGGCAAGGACTGGGTCACGGACGTGACCAAGCAACTCAAGCTGCCCGACGTCGAGGTGCTCGACGCCCCCTATGGCCAGCTGCCCGACACGTCGAAGGTCCGCTCCGACGCCGACCTGGTCTTCACCTGGAACGGCACCACCAGCGGCGTCCGCGTGCCGAACGCCGACTTCATCAGCGCTGACCGCGAAGGCATCGTCATCTGCGACGCCACCAGCGCCGCCTTCGCCCAGGATCTCGACTGGACCAAGCTCGATGTGGTGACCTTCTCCTGGCAGAAGGCGCTCGGCGGGGAGGCCGCCCACGGCGTGCTGATCCTGTCACCCCGCGCCGTCGCCCGGCTGGAGAGCTACACCCCCGCCTGGCCGATGCCGAAGCTGTTCCGCATGACCGACAAGGGCAAGCTCAACGCCGGCATCTTCGACGGCGCCACGATCAACACCCCCTCGCTGCTCTGCGTCGAGGACGCCCTGGACGCCCTGGCCTGGGCCGACACCGTCGGCGGCTTCGCCGGCATGAAGGCCCGCTCGGAAGCCAATCTGAAAGCGCTCGAGGACTGGGTCGCGGTCACGCCCTGGGTCGCGTTCCTGGCCGAGGACAAGGCCATCCGGTCCAACACCTCGGTCTGCCTGAAGGTGGTGGACCCGGCGATCACCGCCCTGTCCGAGGACGCCCAGGCCGACTTCGCCAAGAAGCTGGCGTCCCTGCTGGAGAAGGAAAAGGCCGCCTACGACATCGGCGGCTACGCCAAGGCGCCTCCGGGCCTGCGCATCTGGTGCGGCGCGACGGTCGATACGGCCGACGTCGTGGCGCTGACGCCCTGGCTCGACTGGGCCTTCGCGTCCGTCTCCGCCGAGCTGGCCGCCGCCTGACCTCACCTCCCTCCCCCTTGATGGGGGAGGGCCGGGGTGGGGGTGCGCGGCGGTTCGAGTTGGCCTCCGGTCCATGTGGCCGACCCTTGAACCCGGACTCACCCTGACCCTCGGCGTCACCCCCATCCCTGCCCTTCCCCCATCGAGGGGGAAGGGTTCTCAAGGAAGACACTCACATGCCCCCCCGCGTCCTCATCGCTGACAAGCTCAGCCCCGCCGCCGTCGACATCTTCAAGAATCGCGGCGTCGACTTCGACATCAAGACCGGCCTGACCAAGGACGAGCTGATCGCCGTCATCGGCGACTATGACGGCATCGCCATCCGCTCGGGCGCCAAGCTCGACAAGGACGTGATCGCCGCCGCCCACAAGCTGCAGGTCATCGCCCGGGCCGGCATCGGGGTCGACAACGTCGACATCCCCGCCGCCACGGCCAAGGGCATCGTGGTGATGAACACCCCGTTCGGCAACTCGATCACCACGGCCGAGCACGCCATCGCCATGATGTTCGCCCTGGCCCGCCAGATGCCCGCCGCCGACGCCTCCACCCAGGCCGGCAAGTGGGAGAAGAACCGCTTCATGGGCGTGGAGCTCTACGCCAAGACGCTGGGCCTGATCGGCGCCGGCAACATCGGCTCGATCGTCGCCGACCGGGCCCTGGGCCTGAAGATGAAGGTCATCGCCTTCGACCCCTTCCTCTCGCCGGAACGCGCCATCGAGATCGGCGTCGAAAAGGTCGAGCTGGAGGACCTGCTGGCTCGCGCCGACGTCATCACCCTGCACACGCCGCTGACCGACAAGACGCGCAACATCCTGTCGGCCGAGGCGCTGGCGAAGACGAAGAAGGGCGTGCTGATCGTCAACTGCGCCCGCGGCGGTCTGGTCGACGAGGTCGCCCTGCGCGCCCTGCTCGACAGCGGCCACATCGGCGGCGCGGGCTTTGACGTGTTCGTCACCGAGCCGGCCAAGGAAAACCCGCTGTTCGGCAGCGACAAGGTGGTGGCCACCCCGCACCTGGGCGCCAGCACCAACGAGGCGCAGGAAAACGTCGCCCTGCAGGTCGCCGAACAGATGAGCGACTATCTGCTGACCGGCGCGGTAACCAACGCCCTCAACAGCCCCTCGATCACGGCGGAAGAGGCCCCGCGCCTGAAGCCCTTCGTGGCCCTGGCCGAGAAGATCGGCGGCTTCGCCGGCCAGATGGTCGACTTCGGCATCACCGCCATCGACATCGCCTATGAGGGCGAGGTTTCGGCCCTGAACGTCAAGCCGATGACCAGCGCGGCGCTGGCCGGCGTGCTGCGGCCGATGCTGGCGGAGATCAACATGGTCTCGGCCCCGGCAGTGGCGAAGGAGCGCGGCATCGTCGTCTCCGAGAGCCGCCAGGAGCAGAGCCCGGTCTATGAAAGCCTGATGCGCATCACCATCACCACCGAGAAGGGCAAGCGCTCCTTCGCCGGCACGGTGATCGGCGGCGCGCCACGGATCGTCGAGGTCAAGGGCATGGAGCTGGATGCGGCCTTCTCGCCGGCCATGCTCTACGTCAACAATCTCGACAAGCCGGGCTTCATCGGCGCGCTGGGCATGCTGCTGGGCGAGGCGGGCGTGAACATCGCCACCTTCAACCTCGGCCGGGTCAGCGCCGACGAGGACGCCATCGCGCTTGTGGGCGTCGACCAGGCCCCGGACGCCGCCCTGCTGGCGCGGATCCAGGCCCTGCCGCACGTGAAGGAAGCGCGCGCGCTGGTGTTCTAGTCCGGACGCGGGGTGGGCGTCTCGGCGCCCTCCCCCGTTCTGCGCCGACCGTCCCGGGCGCCGCGCCGGACCGGAACGCCGGTGAGACTGGCGCCCTCGCGGAAACTTCGGCAGGTTGGCCGGCCGTATCAGCGCCGGAGCCTAGCCGACCATGACCGACGAAACCCGACCCGACCGCCAGCGCGGCCTGCTGGGTCTTGTCGAGCGCGTGGGCAACCTGCTGCCCGATCCGACGATCATCTTCGTCTATCTGATCTTCGTCCTGATGCTGGTCTCGGCCCTCGGCGCGGCGCTGGGCTGGGAGGCCTCGCTGCCCTACACGGGCGAGAAGGCGCCGCAGTACGCCGAGCTCGCCAACGGGGTGCTGACCTATCGCGCCTCAAGCCTGTTCTCCGAAGAGAACATCGCACACCTGTTCACCGAGATGCCCAGGACCTTCGCCAGCTTCGCGCCGCTGGGCCTGGTGCTGACGATCATGATCGGCGCGGCCGTCGCCGAGCGGACCGGCCTGTTCTCGGCCCTGATCCGCGCCTCGCTGCGCAAGGCCAGCAAGGGTCTGCTGACCCCCATCGTGGCGGTCATCGGCATGGTCTCGCACCATGCCTCGGACGCGGCCTACGTGGTGTTCATCCCGTTGGCGGCGATCATCTTCGCCGTCGCCGGCCGCCATCCGCTGGCGGGTCTGGCCGCAGCCTTCGCGGCGGTGTCAGGCGGCTACGCCGGCAATGTCATGCCGGGCCAGATCGACGTGCTGCTGCTGGGCTTCACCCAGGAAGCCGCCCGGATCGTCGACCCGAACTGGACGATGAACCCGCTGGGAAACTGGTACTTCATCCTGGGCATCGTCGTGCTGTTCACGCCGATCATCTGGTTCATCACCGACAGGGTGGTCGAGCCGAGACTCGGGCCCTGGGGCGGGGTAGTCGACGCCGAGCTGCAGGCAGATCTCGACAAGACCGACCTGACGGCTGACGAGCGCAAGGGCCTGCGCCACGCCGGCCTCGTCGCCCTGCTGGTGGTCGGCGCCTTCGCGGCCCTGGCCCTGTGGCCGGGCTACACCCCGTTCATCAACGAGGAAGCCGAGGGCGCGGCCCGGCTGCAGCCGCTGTACGCCTCGCTGATCGCCGGCTTCTTCCTGCTGTTCCTGACCACCGGCGCGGCGTTCGGGCGGGCGACGGGCCTGGTGAAGTCGCCCGGCGACGTGGTCGACATGATGCAGCACGGCGTGCGCACCATGGCCCCCTACCTGGTGTTCGTGTTCTTTGCCGCCCACTTCGTGGCGATGTTCAACTGGTCGCGGATCGGCCCGATCATCGCTATCAACGGGGCGGAAATCCTTCAGGGCATGGCCCTGCCGGCGGCCTTCCTGCTGGTCTGCGTGCTGCTGCTGTCGTCGTTCCTCGACCTGTTCATCGGCTCGGCCTCGGCCAAGTGGAGCGCGCTGTCGCCGGTCGTGGTGCCGATGTTCATGCTGCTCGGGATCAGTCCGGAAATGACCACCGCCGCCTACCGCATGGGCGACAGCTACACCAACATCATGACCCCGCTGATGAGCTATTTCCCGCTGATCCTCGCCTTCACCCGGCGCTGGGACGGGCAGATGGGCGTCGGCTCGCTGCTCGCGCTGATGCTTCCCTACGCCCTGTGCTTCATGGCCGTCGGGATCAGCATGACGGTCGGCTGGGTGCTGCTCGACCTGCCGCTGGGACCGGGCGCGCAGGTGCACTGGTCCCCGCCGGTGGCCGGCGGGGGATAGAGCCGACCGGGGACATGCACTTCAGTGCACGTCCCCGAGCCTCGTCAGGCCGCGTGGATCGTCGCGGCGATCTGGTCAGGCGTCCGGCCGGTCAGGTCCTTGGCGATTTCGCCGACCAGTTTCGCCTGCAGCGCCTTGTGCCAGTGCTTGCGCAGCTCGCCGAGGGTCTTCGGCGCGGCCACGACCACCAGGGCCTCGAACGCGCCGGCCAGGGCCTGTTTGTTGAGCATCGCCGCAACGCCGGCCGCGAAGCCGTCCTCGGCCTGGGTCTCGTTGTCCGGGTTGGCGGCGCTGGACTGGTGTCCGCCCGAGCCGGAAATGGCGTGCTCGACCTTCGGCGCCGGCGCCGGGGCCAGCTTGATCGCCTCGTGGCCGGTGTTGTGGAACATCACCAGCTTCTCGCCGTCGACCACCGCCACCAGGGCGCCTGTGGGAATGATCATGTCGCGTTTCCTTCGAGCTGCTGTGGGCCTTGTTAACGACCAGCAGAGAGCGCGGTTGCGACGGCGGCGCCTTGATGTGCGTCATGGCGGGCGGGCAGCCTGACCGGCCCGGAAGCTGATACGCCCTGAAGGCCTTGATGGAAGGGTCCGCTCCGGACGGCGACCCTGGTCAAGGACCGGTTCGCGGCCGCGCAGCGGCGAGGCCTTCGGCCTCTTCCTTGACGAAGGTCCCGCCGGAGCAAGAATGCTCATCAGGACATCAGGGCGCGGTCCGCCGTGACAAAACCCGCGCAAGGGGACGCTCATGGCCGGCCACCGGATCTACACAACCAGCTTCGCCAGCGTCTATCCGCACTACGTCGCCAAGGCGGAGCGGAAGGGGCGCACGAAGGCGGACGTCGACGAGATCATCCGCTGGCTGACCGGCCTGACCCAGGACCAGCTCGACGCTCACCTGGAAGCGAAGACGACCTTCGAGAACTTCTTCGCCGAGGCGCCCTCGATGCGCCCCGAGCGGGCACAGATCAGCGGCGTGATCTGCGGCGTTCGCATCGAAAACATCGAAGAGCCGCTGATGCGCGAGATCCGCTACCTCGACAAACTGGTCGAGGAACTGGCCCGGGGCCGGCCGATGGCGAAGATCCTGCGCGCCTGACGGCGCGCGCTGTCAGGCGCCGGTCTCGTCCACGACGATCGAGACCGACTTGCCGCGCGAGTGCGGCTCCCATCCGGCCTCGATGGCCGAGGCGATGGCCCGGGCCACCAGGTCAGGATTGATCATCTCGGGCTTGAGCATCGGGGCGCCGTAGCGGGGCTGCGGCCCGGCCGGAAACTCGATCACCGCCTCCCGCTGCCCCTCGGCATGCCGCGCGGCGATGGCCATGCCCTGGAAGGCGTTGGTGTCGCTCGACCACTGCGGTCGCCGTTGCAGCCGCCAGACATAGGGCTCCCCGTCGACGGAGATCTCGAATTCCGGGTTCTGCTTGCGCGCCATGGCAGGGAGGTAGCGCGCCGGGCCCGCGGACGCCAGTGCGGTTGCCGAGGCGGGATCGCCGCCTTCCCGAACATGGAGGAGGCTTCCATCACTCTGGGGAACGCCATCTATGGGGTCAGGGCCGGCGTTCCAGTCGCAGGGCTGCCGGCGCGAAACATGACACGGGGCCCACGATACGTCGTCGCGCCCGGGAGAGAAGCGAATGTCCACCGCCCTCGAGACCGACGAAGCCATGCACCCGACCGGCGATGACCGCGCCTGGAGCGAGAGCTACTATTTCAACTTCATCGATCCGACGTCTGGCGTGGGGATGTTCACGCGCATGGGCTTCCGGCCCGGGAGCGGCTGGGCGGACGCCCTGCACGCCGTCTATCTGGGCGGCCAACGGGTGGCCTTCACCTATGGCCGCCGCGACATCGGCAAGGACCTGACCGCCTATGACGGCGACCTGAAGGTCGGTGACCTGGCCCTGACCTGCGTGACGCCGTTCAAGCGCTGGACGGTCGCTTACCATGGTCCGGCGCAGGACATCGCCGACGGCGCCATTCTCGTCACGCCCGCCAGGGAACGGCCGGAAGGCTGGTTCACGCCCGCCGATCTTTCCATGACCGTGACCATCGAGACGCTGACCGAGCCGCACTACGCCGCCAACGGCGCCCACGGTCACTTTGAACAGAGCATTCACGCGACCGGCAGCCTGACCCTCGGGGGCGAAGAGCTCGCCTTCGACGGCTATGGCGTGCGGGACAAGTCCTGGGGCCCGCGCAACTGGGGCGGATCAAGCGTCGGCGGCGGCGCGCCGGTGGCCGGCTCCACCCCCGCGGCGCCCAGCCCGTTTGTCTTCTGGTTCTCGATGAACTTCGGGGCCGATGTCTCCCTGGGCGGCGCCTGTTTCCGCCGGGCCGACGGGACGATGAAGGGCGAGGGCTGGATCCAGGACAGCGAGGGGATGGACACCTTCGACGATGTCGCGGTGGAGACGACCTTCCGCGCCGGCTCCATCCTGCACGAGACCGTCACCCTGACCGGGCGCACCGGCAAAGGCCGCGCCGTCAGAATCGAGGGCAAGGTTCAGAGCATGTGCCCGACCAAGATCCCGTTTCCAGGCGGGGCCACCTTCGTGAACGAGGGTCTGGCCAGGTTCGTCATGGACGGGCGCGAGGGCTTCGGCATCGCCGAGTCCTGGCACAACGTGACGCGGTAGCCGCCCGGGTCCTAGGCCCGCGACTTCTTGCGCACGAACATCGCCGCGTCGGCCTCGGCCAGGGCGGTTTCGGGGTCGGCGCCGGGATCGACGGGGCGGATGCCGTAGCTGACGCGGATCGGCGCGGACCAGTCGCCGAGGTTCATCGGCTGGTCCTCGATCACCTTGCGCAGGGTCTCGGCCTTGGCGGCGGCGGTTTCCATGTCGGCCTGGACCAGGATGACGGCGAACTCGTCGCCACCGAGCCGGCCGACGATGTCGGTCTCGCGGGTATTGGCCAGCAGACGGTCGGCGACTTCGCGCAGGGCCGCGTCGCCGGCGGCGTGGCCGAAGCGGTCATTGACGCTCTTGAACCCGTCGAGATCGAAATAGACCAGGCTGGCCGGGGCGCCGTAGCGGGCCGAGAAAGCGCCGATGCGGTGCAGCTCGCGCACGAAGGCGCGGCGGTTGAGCAGCGGGGTCAACACGTCGCGGTCGGCCAGGGCCTCGACTTCGTGAAGGCGGCCCTTCAGGCGCGAGACCTCGCCGCGCAGATCCTCGACCTCGGTCAGCAGGGTCTTGATCGCGCCCTGCACCGCGGGGGTCAGATCGGCTTCGGACAGGCCGAGGAAGGCGGTCTTGTCCACCGGGGCGGCGGACGACGCCGTCGCCTGGGCGCCCGCCTGCGCCAACGCGCGCTTGCGGATCGCCGAAAAAGACTCCGCCCGTGCGCCACCGATCTTCATGAGAGAATCATACCGCGTTACCCACCCGTATGGGAATCTGACGCATCGGTTGCGGCGTCACAAGCGGCGCCTATACTCCGCGACCTTCCAGCACAGGGATTTCCGGGTGGCTGGGCAGGGGATGACATCGAAATGAGCGCAAGCCCGCCGGTCGCCATCATCATGGGCAGCCGCTCTGACTGGCCGACGATGAAACACGCCGCCGACAGCCTCGACGCGCTGGGCGTGGCCTATGAGACGAAGATCGTCTCGGCCCACCGCACGCCGGACCGGATGTTCGCCTTCGCGCGCGGAGCCAAGGCCTCCGGCGTGCGGGTGATCATCGCCGGCGCTGGGGGCGCCGCGCACCTGCCGGGCATGACCGCCTCGATGACCGACCTGCCGGTGCTCGGCGTGCCGGTGGAAAGCAAGCTGCAGAACGGGCTCGATTCGCTGCTGTCGATCGTCCAGATGCCCGGCGGCATTCCCGTCGGGACCCTGGCCGTGGGCGCGGCGGGAGCCAAGAACGCCGGCCTGCTGGCCGCCCGCATCCTGGCCCTGTCCGATCCGGCCCTGGCCGACCGGGTCGCCGCCTATGCCGCGAGCCAGACGGAAGCCGTGGCCGAAACGGTCGAGGACTGATGCCCTTTCCGCTGCCTCCAGGCTCGACCATCGGCATTCTCGGCGGCGGACAGCTGGGCCGGATGCTGGCGCTGGCCGCCGCGCGGCTGGGGCTGGACGTGGTCATCCTGACGCCAGACGCGGGCTCTCCGGCCTCGAAGGTCGCCCGCGAGACTTTGGTGGCGGCCTATGACGATCAGGCCGCGCTCGAGCGGCTGGCGGCGATGGCCGACGTGGTCACCTACGAGTTTGAGAACGTGCCCGCCGCGACCGTCGAGGCGTTGAACGCGCTGGGCGCCCCGACCGCGCCGGGCCAGCTGGCGCTGGCGGTGGCGCAGGACCGCGTCGCCGAGAAGACCTTCCTCAACGCGGCGCTCTCGCCGACCGTGGCCTTCGCGACCATCAACAGCGCGCACGATATCGCCGCCGCCCTGCCCCGCATCGGCCTGCCCGCCCTGCTGAAGACCCGCCGCGAGGGCTATGACGGCAAGGGCCAGGCCTGGATCCGCGCGGCTGATGAGGCCGAGGCGGCTTTCGCGTCGGTGGGCGGCGCGCCCTCGATCCTCGAGGCGCGGGCGGCCTTCATCCGCGAGCTGTCGATCATCGCGGCGCGCGGTCGAGACGGCCAGACGGCCTTCTATCCGCTGTCGGAGAACGTGCACGAGGGCGGGGTCCTGCGCACCACCTTCGCGCCCGCGAAGGTGACACCCGCACTACAGGCCGAGGCCGAGCGGATCGCCGGCGAGGTTCTGGGGCGGCTCGACTATGTCGGGGTCATGGGGATCGAACTGTTCGATCTCGGCGACGGCACGCTGCTGGTCAACGAGATCGCGCCGCGCGTCCACAACACCGGCCACTGGACCCAGGACGGCTGCGAGGTCGACCAGTTCGAGCAACACATCCGCGCCGTCGCCGGCTGGCCGCTGGGCGATACGACCCCAGCCGTGTCGGTCGAGATGACCAACCTGCTCGGCGACGAGGTGCTGGACTGGGCCACGCTGGCCGCCGACCCCGACGCCCGGCTGCATCTCTACGGCAAGGGCGAGCCCCGGCCCGGGCGGAAGATGGGGCATGTGAACAGGGTGAAGCGGCTCTAACCGCACAATGCTCCCCACCCTTGTGGGGAGCTGTCAGGCGGAGCCTGACTGAGGGGAGTCCGTGCACCGACTCCCCTCCACCGCCTCCGGCGGTCCCCCTCCCCATTTCATGGGGAGGATTGCGGTTTCACCTACCCGAACCGCACCTTCGCCAGCGCCCCGGCGAAGTCCTTGGCCAGGTCGGACGGTTTGAAGCCGGCCTTCCACTTCTCGAAGTCCATGACGTTCTGGATGCGGGTGTCGAGGACCTCCAGCGCCGAGGCGCGGCCGGCCTGGAGGTCCAGCGCCATGACCTGGACCAGAATGCCGCTGAGGATCGCGCGCTTGGAGTAGTGGTTCTCGTCGGTCGCGGTGTCGCCGGCCCAGCGCCACAGGCCGTCCGCCGTCTCCCAGACCAGCCGCAGGGCCAGCGGCAGGTTGGTCGGCAGGGCGAGGAAACCGGCCCAGCGGCGCAGGGCCTCACGGTCCGCGGCCGCCGCGTCGAGCCGGGCGATGACGGCGGTGCGAATGCGCTCGCGAATCTTCAGGCCGTCGGGATCGGGCAGGGCCGCCAGCGCCGCCGCGTCGTGGCGTCGCGACAACAGGGCGGCCAGATCACGCGGTCCGTTCGGCAGCAACAGCTCGCAGTCGCCCGCCGACAGGCCGGCGGCCTTTGCGGCGGCGAAGGTGGTTGCGCGGCTCCACCCCTTGGCGGGAGCCAGCTTGAGAGCCTCGTCCAGAACCTGCTGCTCGGTGCGGACGGCCCAGTCGTCGGGTGCGGTCATGGCCTTGTAATACACCGCCTCGCGCGCGCCGTCGCCGATAGACAAGCCCGCCCGCCTCTGCTATCTCGCGCGCCTCGCCACGGGAGGCTTCTTCCGGGGCAACCCATTATTTTCGTCCGCCATGCCGCACGGCTAGCGGCGGGCCGTACGAAGGAGAGTCTCCCCTGGTTCAGATTTTCGTCCGCGACAACAATGTCGACCAGGCGCTGAAAGCCCTGAAGAAGAAGATGCAACGCGAAGGCTCGTTCCGCGAAATGAAGCGGCACGTGGCTTACGAGAAGCCTTCGGAAAAGCGCGCCCGTCAAAAGGCCGAAGCGGTTCGCCGCGCCCGCAAGCTGGCCCGCAAGCGCCTGCAGCGTGAAGGCCTGATCGCCGCCCCGAAGAAGCCCGCCCCGCGCGGGTAGGCTTCGCGCCGATCCAGATATCGAAAGGGCCGTCCGGGCGACCGGGCGGCCCTTTTGCTATGCGTTGCGCGTTGGTGCGTGGTTCGAGACGCTCGGCTGATGCCTCGCTCCTCACCATGACGAGGAAGAGTGCCAGCCACCCCTGCCCGTCATCCTGAGGAGCGATCCCTCAGGATCGCGTCTCGAAGGACGCAACGACGGTTGGGGCTACTCCCCGCCCCGCACCCTCATGATCAGGCCCTTCAGGTCGATCTTGCCGGTCGAGAGCGCGCCGGTGCGGAATGCACGGCCCGCCACCCAGACGACGAGCGCAACGGTCAGCGCCATCAGGGCTCCGGTGCCCAGCACCTGCCAGAGCGGCGGCTCGCTGGCCGCGCGGGCGGTCATCAGGAACGGCGTGAACGGCGGGAACCACGACAGCGCCTCCAGCATCGGCGAGTCGGGCCGGCGGATGGCCTGGGTCAGGAAGATCACCGGAATCGTCAGCAGCGCCATCACCGGTCCCAGCAGGGTCTGGGCCTCGCGCGTCGTCTCGCAGAACGAGCCGATGGCGGTGAAGATGGCCGCGTACATCAGGTAGCCGCCGATCAGGTAGAACAGGAAGTAGAACACCAGCCCCTTGCCCATCAGCACCGAGGCGACATCGGCGGCGACGTCGGGTTGGGCCGCGACCAGCAGGGAGCCGCCGACGCTCGCCCAGACGGCCAGTACGGTCAGGGTCACCCCGGCCACGCCCAGGATCTTGCCGAACATGATCTCGGGCACAGAGGCCGAGGCCAGCAGCACCTCCAGCACGCGGTTCGACTTCTCCTCGATCACGCTGTTCAGCAGGATGCCCGCGCCGGTGAAGATCATCATCCACAGCAGCATGGCCGCCGCGAACCCGACGATGCCGGGCAGGCGGTCGCGGAGCGCGACCTTGCCGGCTCCCCCGGCCTTGGGCGAGAAGGACGCCACCTTCGGCTCCAGCGCCTGGGCCGCCTTGAGCGAGGCGGGATCCACGCCCAGCGTTGCCAGCCGGCGCGTCTGCATCTCGGCCGCCACCGCGCCGCTGACACGCCGCTCCAGTGAGCGGTCGGCGAGATTGTTGCTCCAGAAGTCGATCGTCACCGCCTCGCCGGCGCCCTTGACGATCGCCGCCGCGCCAAGCTCGGGGTCGCCCGGCTTCGGATAGCCGTCGGTCATCCAGCCCCGGACCTGCGCGTCCACCGGCCGGCCAGGATCGAGCGCGACGGCGACCACGACGGCGGCCGGCTTGCCCTCGGTCGCCCGCTGAAGCGCGCGCACAACGGGATCGCGCAGGGCCTCGCCCGACTGATCGATGATGGCGATGGTCGGCAGGGGCGAGGTCTTTTCCAGGTACGCCGGCGCGCCGAACGCGAGCGCGCCGACGACCGGCATCATCAGCATCGACAGCCAGAAGCCGACTGTGCGGACATAGGCGCCGTACTCACGCGCGGCGATGCGAAGGAGGCGCATCATTGGCCCGCCTCCCCGCCGGTCAGGGCGATGAAGGCGTCGTGCAGACTGGGTTCGCGCATCTCGAAGCGGTGGATGTCGAGGCCGCCGGCGAAAGCGGCGCGCAGGGCGTCCTGGCCGGCCGCGCCCTTGCCGAGGGCGGCGGTGAAGCGGGTCCCGCCGTCTTCCAGCGCCTCGCTCGTCACGCCGGACACGCCCGGCAGGGCGGCGACGTCGGCCGCGTCCAGCGCGCCCTCCAGCACCAGCGCGCGCGGGGCGTGGCCGCGGGCCTCCAGCACCGAGCCGTCGAACACCTTGGCCCCCTTGGCCAGGAGCACGACGTGGTCGCACAGCCGCTCGGCGTGCTGCATCACATGGGTGGAAAAGATCACCGTCGCGCCGCGCGCGGCGAGGTCGCGGATGACCTGTTCCAGCGTCTGCTGGTTGACCGGATCGAGCCCGCTGAACGGCTCGTCGAGGATGACCAGTTCCGGCTCATGGACGATGGCGCTGATCAGCTGGACCTTCTGGGCCATGCCCTTGGACAGGTGGCGGATCTGGCGTTTGGCGGCGTCGCCCAGGCCCATCGCCTCCAGCATGGTCGCCGCCCGCCTGCGTCCCTCAGCCGTCGGCAGGCCCTTCAGGCCGCCGAGAAACGCAATGGCGTCGATCGGCGTCATGCGACGGTAGAGGCCGCGCTCCTCGGGCAGGAAGCCGATCCGCTCGCGCACGGACCGGGCGTCCGGCGCGCCGAGCAGGTTGATCGTTCCGGACGTGGGCGCGACCAGGCCCAGCACCATGCGGAGGGTCGAGGTCTTGCCCGCGCCGTTCGGCCCCAGGAAGCCGAGAATCTTGCCGCGTCTGGCAGAAAAGCAGAGGTCGTCCACGGCGGTGAAGTCGCCGTAGCGCTTGGTCACCCCGGAAAGTTCAAGCGCCGCGTCCATGGTCCCGCCGAATCGAAGCTGTCGCCTATGACTTAACGGCTGCCGCGTCGCGAACGAACAGCACCGCCTTCACGATCTCGTCCGCGAAGGCCTCGCCGAGCAGGGTCGCGTGACCGGCAGCGTCGACATTGGCGACGTAGGGCCGAGACGAGGCGCGGGCCGGCGCCGTCTGGAACGTCTTCCAGGCCTCGCGGCCGGCCGACGGACCGGCTGTCACGACAGCCACCGGCCAGTCGGGATCATAGGGCGGCAGGGCGGCGGCCTGGTTGGAGGCGGGCAGCCACTGCGCGACTTCGTGGGCGGACCAGCGATTGTGCCGCCCGGAGGCGAAGGCGCGGCGCTTGTCGACGGCGGCTTCTGGCGGCAGGCCGATTCTGTCGCCCATCCAGGGCGCGACCGGCTTGAACAGGCCCGCCGAAGCGCCCCAGCCGGCGACGCGCGAGGCTGCGCCGAAGCTGCTGATGAACTGGCGGGCTCGCGGGAGATCGGCGGCTTCCGGCGTGGCGGCGTCGACCAGCACGAGGCCGGCGACCTTGTCCGGGTTGCGGCCGGCGAACAGCCGTCCGTAGAGACCGGCCATCGAGTGGCCGACAAAGATGTAGGGGCCCGGCTCGCCCGAGGCGGCCAGCATCTTTTCGAAGTCCGACGCTACAGCCAGCCCGTCGCGCGGGCGGGGGCCGGGGTCCGACTGGCCAAGACCGGCGCGGTCGTAGGCGCAGGAGCGCACGCCGCGCGCCGCGAGCCGGGCCTGGACCGCGCCCCAGTCGGCGGACAGCCCGAAGGCGCCGGCCTCGAACACCACGACCGGGCGACCGTCAGCCGGACCAGCGCAGACCATGTGCAGCGCGCGTCCGCCGATATCGATCATCCGGCCGCGCAGCGGCGTCTGGCTGGCGGCGGACATCAGGCCTCCGAGGGCGATGAGAACAAGGAGAGCGAGGACGAAACCCGCCGTCCCCCGAGCGGCGAACTTGAGCATGCCGCTAATCTAGTCGTCCGTCGGTGAACGGAAAGCCCCTAGCCCGCGGACGGGGTCTCATGTGCGCTGACGGCGGCCTCGGCCGGCGATGCCGGGGCCGGACGGCGAGGTGGCGGCGCGTTGGTCGCGGCCTCGACAGGCAGGATCGTCGCCCGCACCCGGCCATCGGCCCGGACCGGCTGGACCACGACGCGATCGGTCTTGCGGACGCCGGCGGCGCCGGTCGGCCAGGCGGACACCTGGGCGACCCGCACGCGGCGCGACACCCGCGCGGCGGCGGTCAGGGGCAGGTCGGCCACGGTGGCGAACGTGCGGCCGACGAACGCCGACGGGTTCAGCGGGCGGCCATCCTGGCGAATCTCGAAATGCAGATGGGCGCCGGTCGACCGGCCGCTCGACCCGACATAGGCCACGACGTAGCCCGCGGGCACGGCCATGCCGGCCTTCAGGCCCTTCGCCGTGCGGCCGAGGTGGGCGTAGAGCGAAGTCAGGCCGTCGCCGTGCGAAACCTCGACGAACCGGCCGTAGCCGCCGTCGACGCCCGCGCGGACGATCGTACCGGCCAGGGTCACGCGGACCGGCGTGCCGGCGGGCGCGGCGATGTCGACACCCTCGTGCAGGCGGCCGCCCTCTTCCCACGGCATTTTGCGCAGGCCGAACGGCGAGTTGACCGCGAAGCCGGCCAGGGGCGAGGCGAAGGCGAATTTGGGCTGGGCGATGTGCGGCCGGGCGGCCGGCAGGGACGGCGCCACGGCCGGAACCATCCGGGCGGCGCGCTCCTCACGGGAGGGCAAGCTGGCCTGGGCGGAGGCCACGGCGACGGCGCCCATCAGGACGGCGGCGAGGCCGGTGCCGAGCAACGGCGGAAAGCGGCTCTCGCGGGACAGCAAATCACGGAACAAGGGTCGGCCTCGTAGACTGTTGTCGAGCTATACGCGCGGTGCGACGAGGTCTGACGCACCAGCTTCGACGTTCAATGAGAATGAGGCCGGGGATATGCTGGCCAAACCCGGCGAGACTATGACCGGGAGGGTCGGGTTCTATTCTCTGGACGGTGATGAGGCAACCCCGGTGCGGACGCGCGCAATTGCCGTGGCGTTCACCGTTGCTCTGCAGGGGCAGGCGTTAGTCTGGCCGACGAGACCACGGGACGGCTCAAGCGACCGTCAGACAGGGTACTTCTCGCGCATAATCCTGACTGACTCCGAGGCCAGTTCGCGCAGCACGCCCATGTCCACATCCGCGAGGCGGTTGAGGTAGAGGCAGGAAGCGCCGGTCTTGTGTTTGCCGAGCCGCCCGAGCAGGTCGGCCTGCGCCTCGAAGCCGGGCATCATATAGAGGACCAGGTTGGCCTTGCGCGGCGAGAAGCCGATCCGCGGCCAGTCGCCGGTGGGGCCCTTGTAGGACCCGTAGCCGACAATGCTCGGCCCCCACATGACGGGCGTCTCGCCCGAGACCTCGGCCATCAGGGCGGCGATGACCTTGCCGTCCTCACGCCGGCCGGGGTGCTCGACGGCGTCGAGAAAGTCGGCGACGGAGGCGTCAGTGGGTCTGGTCTTGGGTTCGGCGGGCAAGATGAACACCTATAGATTGTATATTGTGTCGTTGCATGCATATATAGCGCCGAGAAAATCGCGGCGCTCATGTCCATGCCGATCATCTCTGTATTTTTCGGGATCGTCATCCGGATCAACTTCTTTGATCACGCGCCGCCGCACCTGCATGCGGGATACGGAGGTCGGAAGGCGCTGTTCGATCTTTCAACCGGCCGCGTCATCGCAGGCGGGCTACCGCGCAGACAGACCCGGCTTGTGCTAGAGTGGATCCTCAAGAACCGGACCGACCTGATGCGAAATTGGGAGTTGGCGTCCAGCGGACTGCCGACATTCAAGATCGAAGGGCTTGCGGATGAGTGAGTTCAAGATGGTGGATGCGCGACGCGTGAAGGCGCTGGACGGCTTTCGCCTGGAGATCGTTTTCGATGACGACACCATGGGCGTCATCGACCTGAGCGAGTTCGTGCGGCTGGGCGAGGTGACCGAGCCGCTGCGAGACCCTGCCTATTTCGCGCGGGTATTCATCGAGATGGGCGTGCCGACCTGGCCCAACGGCTGCGACATCGATCCGATCAACGCGCGCATGAAGATGGAGGCAGCGGGGACCCTGCGGCCGGTGACGGCGGCGGCCTGAACCGCCGTCCGGGGACATGCACCTCAGTGCGTGTCCCCAGCCGCTTCAAGCAGCAGGGGACACGTACCGAAGGCGGTACATGTCCCCGGGCCCTGCCAGATCCATCGGGAAGCCGCCATGGATCGCTTGGCGGAGCATGATTTCGGGCGCCGGTTGAACTCAAGGACAGGCTTCGCCCGCCGCGACGCGGCAGCCCGGAGGGCTGTCCTTGACTTCAACCGGCACCCGAAAGAGCATTCCATCAAGCGCTCGATGGGGCGCTGTGATCTAGAGCGCGCCGATGTCCATTCCGCCGATTGTCTTGAGTGACTTCTCTTGGGAGGCATTCGCGACGCTGGCCACCGGCTTGTCGGCTGTCGCGGCCGCGACGGGCGTTGCGATCAACCAAATGAAGATCACTCGCCAGCAGTTAGAGAACGAGCGCTTGTCGCTGCGCCTTGCTCTGTTCGAGAAGCGATATGCGTTTCATTTGCTACTGGCGCGCTACAAGGCGGCGACGCGTTTCCAGAAGGGCGTTTCAATTCAGCTTCAACGGGACTTTGTTCGCGAGGCAAGGCAAGCTCGCTTTCTATTCCCCGCCGTTGTCGGAAACATTGTTTCTGAGATCGCATCACTCGGAGACGAGTATCAAGATCTGACGCCTGAAAAGGATGCCTCCGACAAGCAAATCCGCCAAGACGCGATCGAGCGCCGTAAGGGAATTCGAGCGAGGCAGGACGAACTCTTCAAGAAGTTCGACGAGATCGCTGACCCCATGATCCGGATCGATATCTAAAGGTTCTTCACGATCCCCTCGACCATCTTCTTGGCGTCGGCGAACAGCATCATGGTGTTGTCGCGGAAGAACAGCTCGTTCTCCACGCCGGCGTAGCCGCTCGACATGCCGCGCTTCACGAACAGCACGGTCCGCGCCTTTTCGACGTCGAGGATCGGCATGCCGTAGATGGCGCTGGTGGTGTCGGTCTTGGCGGCCGGGTTGGTCACGTCGTTGGCGCCGATGACGAAGGCGACGTCGGCGGTCGGGAACTCGGCGTTGATGTCCTCCAGCTCGAAGACCTCGTCGTACGGGACGTTGGCCTCGGCCAGCAGCACGTTCATGTGGCCCGGCATGCGGCCGGCGACGGGGTGGATGGCGTACTTCACCTCCACACCCTCTTCCTTCAGCTTGTCGGCCATCTCGCGCAGGGCGTGCTGCGCCTGGCTGACGGCCATGCCGTAGCCGGGGACGATGATCACCTTGGAGGCGTTCTTCATGATGAAGGCCGCGTCCTCGGCGCTGCCCTGTTTCACGGGGCGGGTCTCGACCTTGCCACCGGCGGCGGCCGCGGCCGCGTCATCGCCGCCGAAGCCGCCGAGGATCACCGAGATGAAGCTGCGGTTCATCCCCTTGCACATGATGTAGCTGAGGATCGCGCCGGAGCTGCCGACCAGGGCGCCGGTGATGATCAGGGTGACGTTTTCCAGCGTGAAGCCCAGCGCCGCCGCGGCCCAGCCGCTGTAGCTGTTGAGCATCGACACCACGACCGGCATGTCCGCGCCGCCGATCGGGATGATCAGGGTCACGCCGATCAGCAGGCTGAGGGCGAAGATGCCCCAGAAGGCCCAGATGGCCGTGCCGCCGCTCATGATCAGCACCACCGTCAGGGCGACGATGCCGGCGAGAATGGCCAGGTTCAGCAGGTGGCGGGCGGGCAGCAGGATCGGCGCGCCGCTCATGTTGCCGTTCAGCTTGGCGAAGGCGATCACCGAGCCGGTGAAGGTCACCGCCCCGATGGCCAGGCCGATGGCCAGCTCGATCAGCGACTGCAGATGAATGTGGCCGGTCGCCTCATCGACGATGCCGTAGGCGGCGGGCGTGTAGATGGCGGCGACCGCGACCAGGCAGGCGGCCATGCCAACCAGGCTGTGGAAGGCGGCGACCAGCTGCGGCATCGAGGTCATGGCGACCTTGCGCGCGATCACCGCCCCGACGATGCCGCCGATGGCGACGCCGCCGGCGATCAGGCCGAGCGTGATGGTGTCGAGCTTGCTCTCGCCCCACAGTGTGGCGAGCGTGACCCCCACGGCGATGGCCATGCCGATCATGCCGTTGCGGTTGCCCGCCTGGCTGGTCACCGGGCTGGACAGCCCCCGCAGCGCCAGGATGAAGAGGACGCCCGAGGCGATGTAGAGCAGGGCGGCGATGTTGGCGTTCATGCGGAGATTCCAGTCCCGGAGGGGTTGGTCAGCGTAGGTTCGTCCGGCTTGTTCCAAGCCTGTCCAAGATTGATGGCGATGACGCCAACCAACAGCAGAGCGATCATTCCGAGATAGACGGCGGCATCGGCGGACACCGAACCGGAGTCTGGAATCAGACGGCTCAGAAAAATGAGGGCGAAACCGGCCAGCATTGCGGAATACGCGCCAAACCTGCCCCGGCCATTGACGCTTCCAAGCCAAAGGATGGCGGTGATGACCGCAACCTGAATACCGACGGCGATCAAAAGCGCCCCCTGGGGGTTGATGGTCGTGCTTTCCGGGTTTGGAAGCCGTTCCCAAACCAGCCCGACGCCCAGACAGGCAATCGCAACGACCAGTAGCACAGAGCGCTCAACGCCCAGCTTCCCGATCATTTCGCGCCGTGCCCCTTGGCGGGCTCTTTCTTTTTGTACATCGCCAGCATGCGCTGGGTGACCAGGAAGCCGCCGAAGATGTTTACCGCGGCGAAGGCGGCGGCCAGGGCGCCGGCGCCCTTGGAGATCCAGACGTTGCCGGGGATCGCCCCGCCGCCGGCGAGGTCACCGCCTGCGCCGCTGGCCGCGGCCGCGAGCAGCGCGCCGACGATGATCACCGAAGAGATGGCGTTGGTCACGGCCATCAGCGGCGTGTGCAGCGCCGGCGTGACGCTCCAGACCACGTAGTAGCCGACGAAGATGGCCAGCACGAAGATGGCCAGGCGGAAGACGGTGGGATCGACGGCGGTTTCCATCTTCGCGCTCTCTACTTCTTCTTCGGGGCGGATTTGGCGGCCGGCTTCACAGCCGGTCTGGCGGGAGCCTTGGGCTTGGCGGGCTTGTCCGCCGAAGCCTTGGCGGAGGCGGGCGCCTTGGCGGCGACCTTCGGAGCAGCTTTGGCGGCGGCTGGCTTCGCGGCCGGCTTTGCAGCAGGCTTCGCGGCGGTCTTGGGCGCGGCCTTCGCAGCCGGTTTGGCGGGCGCGGCCTTGACCGGAGCAGCAGCCTTCGCGGCCGCGGGGGCCGTCTTCAGCTGTTCGTGGACGATGGCCCCGCCGTGCGTGACCAGCGCGGCCTTGAGGATCTCGTCCGCCAGGTCCGGGGCCAACTTTCCTTCTTTGTCGAGCAGCAGGACGGCGAAGGCCATCAGGTTGCGGGAATAGAGCGCCGAGGCGTCGGCGGCGATGCGGCCGGGCAGGTTGGGCATGCCCATGATCTTGACCCCGCCCGGCGTGACGAAGTTCTGGCCAAGCTTGACGCCCTCGACGTTGCCGCCCTGCTCGACGGCCAGGTCGACCAGCACCGAGCCGGGCTTCATTGAGGCCACCTGGGCGGCCGTCACCAGGCGCGGCGCCGGGCGACCGGGGATCAGGGCCGTGGTGATGACGATGTCCTGCTTGGCGATGTGGCTGGAGACCAGCTCGGCCTGCTTGGCCTGGTACTCCTTGCTCATCTCCTTGGCGTAGCCGCCGGCGGTCTGGGCGTTCTTGAACTCCTCGTCCTCGACGGCGAGGAACTTGGCGCCGAGCGACTCGACCTGTTCCTTGGTGGCGGGACGCACGTCCGTAGCGGTCACGACGGCGCCCAGGCGGCGGGCGGTGGCGATGGCCTGCAGGCCGGCGACCCCGACACCCATGACGAACACCTTGGCCGCGGCGACGGTGCCGGCGGCGGTCATCATCATCGGCATGGCCCGGCCGTAGGCCTCGGCGCCCTCGATCACGGCGCGATAGCCGGCGAGGTTGGCCTGGGACGACAGCACGTCCATCACCTGGGCCCGCGTGATCCGGGGCACGAACTCCATGGCGAAGGCCGAGGCCTTGGCCTTTGCCAGCGCGTCGAGCGTGGCGCGGTCCTGGTAGGGATTGAGCGTGGCGACGACCGTGGCGCCGGGCTTCAGCGCGGCGATCTCTTCCGCCTCGGGCCCGCGCACCTTGAACAGCACATCGGCCTTGGCCAGCGCGTCCTTGAGGGTTTTGGCGATGGTCGCGCCGGCGGCGGCGTAGTCGGCGTCGGGGAAGGAGGCCGTGGTTCCGGCGCCCGCTTCAACGGTCAGCGTCCAGCCCGCGGCGATCAGCTTCTTGACGGTTTCGGGAGTCGCGGCGACCCGCGTTTCACCGGCTCGACGTTCGCGGGTGACGGCGATGACTGGCATGGAACTCCCCATCCGGACGCGTTTCGAGTCGCGTCCCTGAAGAGCTTGTTTAGGGGATGATCTTGCCCGTTGTCGAGCCTGTCGATGGTGCGGTGCGAAAAACTATGCCGCGGCGCAGCATCAGGAGCGGGTTTTAGTGCCCGCCGCCCTTCTTTTCGCGCAGGAAGAAGATGCCGGCGGCCGCCAGGACCACACCGGGGATCAGGCCGCCGATGAAGCCGGCCGGGGTGCAGAACCAAAGCGTCAGCATCAGCAGCGCCACGGCCAGCGCCAGCGAGCCCCACTTCGTCAGGCCCATCACGGCATGATAGGTGGCCGTCTGCTCGGAGATATCCATCTCGCCGCGGTGATATTCGGAAGCCATCGGTGTTTCCTGCGATCTGATGAGGCGGGATTACTATGGGAGGGGCGTTGGCTCAAGGGGGCGGGTTAGGGAGTAGCAGTTAGGGAGTAGGGCGTAGGGAGTAGCTCGACCTGCTCCCGCCGCCGGCGCCGGGACTACCCTTTGCTACTCCCTACGCCCTACTCCCTACTCCCTGGCCGCAGGCCAACCCGCCAGCAACCCTCTCAAAGCCCCCACAAACGCCAGCGGCTGGTCGATCATCACGTGATGGTCGGCGTCCGGAATCGCGATCTGCGGCGAGCCGGGCGGCAGCAGGCCGCGCATGTAGTCGAGGATGTGCGGCTCGGCGAGGCGCGAGCGGTCGCCCCACATCATCGCCACCGGACAGGTGATGTTGGCCAGCAGCGGGCCGCGATCCTCCATCATGAAGGACGACCACATGAAGGGGTCGAATCGCCAGGTCCAGCCGCCCTCGACCTCCTTCAGCGCGTTCCGGGCGATCCAGTCGGCGATGTAGGGGTTCTCGCAGCCCTGCGGCGGCGCAAGCCGGAAACGGCCGAGCGCCTCGGTCAGGGTCGGATAGACGCGGTTGGGGCTGACCCGCTTGGGCGGACCGCGCCATTCCAGCTCCGGCGGGCGAACCATGGAATCGACCAGCACCACCGCGCCCAGCCGGTCGCCGTACCTGCTGGCCGCCAGCATGGTCGGGAAGCCCCCGAACGAGTGGGCCACGAACACCGGCTTGCCGGCGGCGTAGAGCCCCGCGGCCTCGGCGGCGGCAAACGATTCCTGGGCGAATTGTTCGGCGGTGTATTTTTCGCGCCAGTCGGACCGGCCCATGCCGCTCCAGCTGAATGCGGCGACCCGGTAGTCCTTCGCGAACCACGGCGCGATGAAGGTCCACCAGTCTGCGCTGGCGCCGTTGCCGTGCAGCAGCAGCAGCCCGGGCTTGCCGACCTCGCCCCAGGTCAGCAGTTCGATCTCGGCGCCCTCGAAGTCGAAGGTCGACCGTTCGGGTTTGTCGGCCAGGGCGGCGTCGAACCAGGCCGGGGCCGGCGGGACCTCGCCGTTGAACGCCGCGAGCGGGGCCGGAAACTCCGGCCAGGGCTTCTGATCGTCAGGCATGCGCCGCCTCGAACGCCTTCTCGCCCTTGCGGGGCGGACGGGCCCCGAGGGCCTTGAATACGCCGGTGCCGGTCATAAGCGTCCGGTCGCCTGACCAGATGCGACCGCGCACCGTGTAGACGGAATCCTCGTCGCCGATCATCTCGGCAGACCCCTCGACCCAGTCGCCCAGCTTGGCCGCCGACAGGAAGTCGCAGGTCAGCCGGACGGTGACCCAGAAATGCGACTTCTGCACCGAGATGACCCGGCCCCAGGCCATGTCGGCGAAGCTCATCAGCATGCCACCGTGGCAATTGGCCATGCCGTTGGTGTGGTGTTCCTCGACCCGAAACGCGAGCGTGCAGCCGTCGGTCTCGTAGCGCTCATAGAGCGGCCCGATCTGGCGGCCGAAGCCGCGGGTCCAGTTGAGCAGGCTGTAGCCGGGCGGAATATCGCCCGTCTGGGCGTCGGTGAGATCGTCGGACATGGCCCGACTCTAACAAGCGTTTGAAGCGGGGGAAAGCGCGCCGAACCTCTCGCTCTTGCGAAATCGTATCCTATAGGATACAGATGCCGCATGATCGAGGTCCGCGAGACGGCGGCCTACGCCGACTGGTTCGCCAGCTTGCGAGATCTGCAAGCGCAAGCCCGCGTGCTTGTACGCATCCGGCGGCTGTCACTGGGCAATACCGGTGACGCCAAGCCAGTCGGCGAGGGCGTCAGCGAGCTGAGGATCGATCACGGTCCTGGGTATCGCGTCTACTTCATCAGACGCGGAGAGCTTCTGGTCGTCCTTCTCGGCGGCGGAGATAAAAGGAGCCAGCGGCGGGATATCGCCGCCGCATTGGCGTTGGCAAAGGAGGTTTGACGCAGTGGCCATGACCAAGATCACCACGCGCCCATGGGACCCGGCCGAACATCTCGGCGCTGAGGAGGCGCAAGCCGCCTATCTCGACGCCGCAATGGAGGACGGAGACCCGGCGATCATCACCGCCGCCCTGGGCGACATCGCCCGGGCGCGGGGGATGAGCGACATGGCCCGCGCCACCGGCCTGAGCCGCGAAAGCCTCTACAAGGCGCTGTCGCAGGACGGCAATCCGGAGTTCGCCACCGTCCTGAAGGTCATGAAGGCGTTGGGCCTCCGCCTCTCCGCCCTGCCCGCCTAGGCCGGTAGGGGACACGTACCTTCGGTACATGTCCCCGTTCAGACCAGCGCTTCGAACTCCTCCACCAGCCGCGCGATGTCGCGGCAGCCGGCGGCCCAGAAGTCCTTCTTGCGGGGATCGAGCCCGAACGGCGCCAGGGCCTCGACGTAGGTCTTGGTCCCGCCGGCGGCGAGCAGGTCCTCGTAGAGCGGCGCAAAGCCGGCAGGGTCCTCGCGGCGCTTTTCCATCAGCGCCCGCACCAGCAGGTCGCCGAAGGCGTAGGCGTAGACGTAGAACGGCGCATGCACGAAGTGGCTGACGTAGGCCCAGTAGTGCTCGTAGCCGTCGTTCAGCTTGATGGCCGGACCGAGGCTCTCGCCCATCACCTCCAGCCACAGGGCTCCGATCTCGTCCGGCGACAGCTCGCCCTCGGCGCGGGCGTCGTGGAATCGGGTCTCGAACTGGTGGAAGGCGATCTGGCGGACGACCGTGTTCAGCCCGTCCTCGATCTTGCCGGCCAGCAACGCGCGGCGGTCGGCGGGGCTCGCCTCGGCCAGCAGCCGCTCGAACACCAGCCCCTCGCCGAAGATCGAGGCCGTCTCGGCCAGCGTCAGCGGCGTGTCCGCCAGCAGGGTGCCGAGCGGCGCGCAGAGGGTCTGGTGCACGGCGTGGCCCAGTTCGTGGGCGAGCGTCAGTACATCCCGCCGTTCGCCCATGAAGTTCATGAACACGTACGGGTGGCGCGTCGCCGTCACCGGATGGCTGTAGGCGCCCGACTGCTTGCCGGGGCGCGGCCGGGCGTCGATCCATGGGCTGGCGAAGAAGGTCCGGGCCTGGTCGGCGAACTTCGGGGCCAGCGCCGAGAAGCTCTCCAGCACCACGCCCTTGGCCTCGTCCCAACCGTACTGGCGGGGCGTCGCCGCATCGAGCGGGGCGTTGCGGTCCCAGTAGTCGAGGGTCTTGCGGCCCATCACCTTCGCCTTGGCGGCGTAGTAGCGATGGCTGGTGGCGGCGTAGGCCTCGGTGACCGCCTCGGCCATGGCGTTGACGGCGTCGGCGTCGACCTCGTTGGCCAGGTGCCGCGACTGGGCCGGGTAGTCGTACCTGCGCCAGCGATCCTCGACCTGCTTTTCGAAGGCCAGGGTGTTCATCACCAGCGCCATGGTCGGGGTGCGGTCGTGAAGCGCCTCGGCCAGGCCGTTGGCCGCCTGTTTGCGCCGCGCCGCCGAGGGGTCGGACAGACGGTTCAGCGCCTCGGGCAGGGTCAGGTACTCGCGGCCGACCTTGGCGGTCAGTTTGGCGAGGGTCTCGTCATACAGCCGCGACCAGTTGGCCACCGCCGGTCCACGATCGATCAGCAGCCGCTCCAGGTCCGCCGACAGCTCGTGCGGCCGGCTCAGCCGCAGCCGGCGGATCCAGGACCGCCAGCGGGCCGCGCCCAGATGCGCCGCCATCGCCGCGTCGAGCTCGGCGTCCTCGAGCTCGTTCAGCTCGAGGGTGAAGAACAGGCTCTCGGCGCCGATCTGCGAGGCGCGGGTCCGCAGGTCGCCCTCGAAGCGGGACCATTCGGGATCATCCCGCGCGGTCGATGAGGCCAGCGAGGCGTAGGCCCCGACGGTCCAGAGACTGTTGGTGGCCTGCTCATACAGGCTGACCCCCTGGTCGATCAGCAGGCCCAGCGCGGCGGCGTCGGACCGGGCGGCGACGAAGCGGCCCTTCATCGCGACCAGCGTGTCATTGGCCCGCTTCGCTTCGGCGAGGTCGAGCTCGATCCGGGGATCGGTGCGGCTCTCGTAGAGATCAACGAGACTCCACTCCGGCGGGGTCTCGAGGGCGGACGGCTTCACGGGGGCGTTCATGGAGGCGGATATGGCGCGAGGACAGGCGAGGCGCAACGCCCTCCCTCCCCTTCATGGGGAGGGACAGACCGCGAAGCGGTCAGGGTGGGGAAGCGGAATGCCGTGCTGGATGGATCGGAGTGGCGGCTGACTCCCCCACCCGTCCGGGCTTCGCCCGTCCACCCTCCCCATAAAGGGACCGCTGCATTACGGTCGCTGTGTCCGGTTTCGGCGTCTGAGACGGCCTTGATGGGCCCCGGTGAGCGGGGATCGGCTGGTTTAGGTAGGAGTCCGGGCCTGGTCAGCCGGTCAGGACCGCGACACGGCGCAGGTT
>JAIOXZ010000037.1 GCA_021741355.1 Caulobacter sp. | reverse complement strand
GATCCACTACGTATCCCCCCTCGAGACCGCGGTCACCTGGGGCCTGCTGACCACCTTCGACGTCTACAAGCCGGCGCGCGAGAACGCCGATTTCCTCGAGGCCTGCCATCTCGGCGGGCGGCTGATGGAGAGGTTGGGCATGCGATGACCCTGGCCGAAGCCGAGGCCCATCTCGCCGCCGGCCGGCTGGCCGAGGCGGAACAGGGGTTCCGTGCCGTGCTCGCCGCCGATCCCGGTCACGCCGGCGCGCGCACCGGGCTGGCGCGGCTCGCCCTGGCGGTGAATCGTCCCGACGCGGCCTTGGACCTTCTGGCCGGCGGCGGTGCCGAAGCGCGGCTGCTGCGCGCCCAGGCCCTGACGCAACTGGCCGAGGCGGCGCCGGCCGACGCCGGTCGCTGGATACGTCTCGCCGACGCCCTGGCCGGTCTGGGCGACGCCGACGGCGTGCACGAAGCCCATGTCGCCGCCCTGGCCGCCGATCCGGCGGCATCGGCGGTGCGCTGGCGGCTCGGGCGGGTGTTGCCGCGGGTCTACCAGTCCGAGGCCGAGATCGCCGTCTGGCGGCGCCGCTACGCCACCGCGCTGGCGATCCTCGACCGGACCACCTCTCTGGACAGCCCGGCCCGCGTCGCCGAGGCGGTGCGCGGCCTGGCCCTGCAGACCAATTTCGAACTGGGCTATCAGGGCGGCGACGATCTGCCCCTGCAACGTCTGTTCGGCGGCCTGGCGGCACGGATCATGGCCGCCGCCCTGCCCGAACTCGCCGCCCCGCCGGCGCCCCGGCCGGGCTCGGGCCGCATCCGGGTCGGCTATGTCTCGTCCTTCTTCACCAGTCACACCATCGGCTTGCTGTTCGCCGGCTGGATTCTGGCGGCCGACCGTGACCGCTTCGCCGTCCACGTCTATCTGACCGGCGGCGAGGCCGACCGCTCGACGGCGGTGATCGCCCGCAACTGCGACCTGTTCCGCGATCTGCGGGGTGATCTCGGAGCCGCGGCCCGGGCGATTCGCGGCGACGGGCTGGACGTGCTGGTCTATCCGGACCTGGGCATGGACACGCGCTCCTTCATGCTGGCCGCCCTGCGCCTCGCTCCGGTGCAGTGCGTCTCGTGGGGCCATCCGGTGACCACCGGCCTGCCGACCATCGACCATTTCCTGTCCTGCGGCGCCATGGAACCGCCCGACGGCGACAGTCACTATTCCGAGCACCTGGTCCGTCTGCCCGGGCTGTCGATCCACTACAACCCGGCCGAACTGCCGCAACGCAAGGGACGCGAGGCCTTCGGCCTGCCTGCCGGGGCGATCCTCTATCTGTGCTGTCAGGCGCAGCAGAAATATCTGCCCCAATACGACGCGTTGTTCCCCGCCATCGCCGCCCGGGTTCCGGCGGCGCGCTTCGTGTTCGTCGAACACCGCTCGCTGCTGGCGGTGAACCGGCGTTTCCGCGAGCGGCTGGTCCGCGCCTTCCGGGCCTCGGGGCTCGATCCCGAACGCCATCTGGTGTTCCTGCCCTGGCAGCCCTGGGAGGACTTCCTGGACCTCGCCGGGGTTTGCGACGTCTTTCTCGACAGCATCGGGTGGTCGGGTGGCAACACCACCCTCGAGGCGCTGTCGCGCGGGCTGCCGCCGGTCACCCTGCCGACCCGCTTCATGCGCGGCCGCCACACCTTCGCCATGCTGAGCCTGATGGAGGCCGGCGCGTTGATCGCCCGCGACGCCGCCCATTACGTCGGCATCGCCGTCCGCCTGGGCGCCGAGCCGGAATTCCGCGCGGCGCAGCGCGCCCTGGTGGCGGCGCGTCGTGACCGGCTGTATCGCGACATCGGGGCGGTGCGGGCCCTCGAGGCGTTCTTTCGGTCGGTGGTTCCGTCCTGACGGCGCTTCCGTCGGCGGGGGAAGGATTCTAAGCTCGGGCGATGAACGCACCCAAGCAGCCTCGACTGACCGTCGCCCTGCCGGCCATGGCCGAACGCGCCGGCTCGTCCTTTTCGCTGCCCCGGGTCGCCGAGGCGACGGGGCGCCTGATCGCCGGCGGCGGTCCGCTGGATCCCGACGTCATCTCCGACACCATCGCCCAGGCTTTGGCCGAGGATTCCGAGGCGGCATGCGAGGTTCTGGCCCAACTCATCCTGGACGGGCTGACCGAACGCTGGCTCGAACTGCAGAAAGGCGCCCGGCGCGAGCGCATCGAGGTCGAGAAGGCGCGCGCCAATTGCCGCGAGGTGGCCGGCGAGATCCTGGCCGAACAGAATTTCTTCGCCAAGCTGGCCCGCTGGATCACGGTCAATGTCTGTTTCTGGGCCCACGAGAGCGATCGCGAATCGGCGCCGGTGACCGGCGATTCGGTGGCCGGCCTGGTCACCCTCTATGCCGAGGATTCGGCCCAGGCGGTGACCGAGCTGCTGACCCCGCCGCACAAGCCGCTGGCCACCCTCGAGGCGCTGCTCGGCGTGCGCGAGGCGTCCAAGGGCCGATTCAAGATGCCAGACATTCCCCAGGGAACCCTGGTGGTGCTGTCGTCGGGCCATTTCCAGAGCCTGCGCGAGGCGCTCTACAAGAACACGTTCCGCCAGGTCGAGGGCACCCCCTGGCCCACCGCCGCCCTGGACCGCGGCGGCGCCAAGGGCTACGCCCAGCTCCGGCCGCCGATCCTCGACAACGAGCCGCTTCTGCCCCAAGAACAGATGCAGGCCTGGGCCCAGACCATGTGGCGCCAGCAAAGCGAGCTGTCGGACCTCGACGCCGACGCGCTGGACGCCCTGTGCGCCCTGTATCTGTCCCAGGCCCGTGACGCCGACGACGCCGCGGTGGCCGATGTCGACGAGATCCTGGCCATGCGCGGCCTGAAGCCCAAGCGGGGCGGGGCGGGGCGGCGCGGCGGCTACGAGCCCGAACAACGCGAGGAGATGCTGCGCGCCCTCAGCCACATCCAGAATCTGTGGATCAACATCGCCGAGGTGAAGGTCTACGAGCGCGATTCCCGCGGCCGCCGCTCGGCCGAGCCAGCCATCAAGACCCTGCAGAGCCGCCCCTTCGTCATCACCGACCGCATGGGCCAGATGCGCCTCGACGGCTACATGGACGTCGAGCGCTTCATCTTCCGTCCCGGCAAGGCCTTCGCCGCCTTCCTGTTCGGTTCGGGCCGGCAGACCGGGCTGCTGTTCCAGAAGGCGCTGCAATACGATCCCTATCGCCGCAAATGGGAAAAGCGCCTGACCCGTTACGTCTCGTGGCACTGGCGGGCGGTGGCGCGGACCGGCGAATTCACCCAGACCTACCGCGTCCAGACCTTGCTCGACGCGGCGGGCGAGCGGCTCAACGAACGCTATCCCGCCAAGACCCGGGCGCGGCTGGAAAAGGCCCTGGACACCCTGACCGAGGACGGCGTCATCGCCGCCTGGCAGTACGCCCGCTGGGACGAGACCGTCACCGAGTCCCGCGGCTGGGGCACCGATTGGCTGACCACCACCGTGACTCTCGAGGCCCCCGACCAGATCAAGGCCTATTACACCCGCCTGATCGACGACGAGCGCAGCGGTGCCGCCGCCCTGGCGCCGGCGGCCACCGAGGCGCCGATGCATCCCGGCGAGGCGATCCGCCGCCAGCGCGAGGCCCGCGGCCTGACCCAGATGCAGGTGGCCGAGATGCTGGGCATCCGTCAGGGCTATCTGTCCAAGCTCGAGCGCGGCAAGCTGGTCCCTTCGGCCAAGCTGACCAAGCTCATCGAGGCCTGGCTGCTGGAAGGGGCCTGACGGACATGCCGCAGGCCTCTCAGGCGTCGGGCGGGGCCACGGCGGAGAGGTCGGATGCCTTCGGCATCCGGTGACCAAAGCGCGCCGACAGCACGCCCACCGGATGGAGCGGCGGCCGCCAGTGGCGGGCGGCGGTGAACGGCCCGGTGAAGCGGTCGCCCAACAGGTCCTGACGGACGAAAAAGGCGTTCACGCCACTGATGTTGCAGCCCACCAGGGCGTAGCCCTTGCGTTCGCACAGGGCGGCCAACGGCGCCAGAGCGGCGCCGAAGGCCATGTGCCCCGACCAGCCGTGGGCGGGATCGAAGGGCATGACATAATTGCCTTCGGCACCGAACTGAGCGTTGTATTCCAGCACCAGAACACGGGGGCGCCGGCTCTGGATGGCGGCCAGGACGTGATAGTCGTTGCCGTCGATGTCCAGGCTCAGAAGATCCGGCTCGGCCGGCGTGTCGGCGCCGTCGAGAAGGGATTCGACGTTTTCGGGCACGATGAAGGCGTGGGCCAGCGTCAACTGGCCGCTTCGCAATTGCGGCGCGTAGCGCCGGGCCGCATCGTCGAGAATATCGCGGTTGGCGTCGGCCCACAATCCTTGCCAGCCCTGCATCCTTGCCAGCCCTGCAGCAGCAGGAACAGGGTGTTCTCGGTCGCGCCGATCTCGACGAAATGCCGGTTGGTGGTGCCGATGCGGCGGAAGATTTCGGCCAGAATGCCGTCCTCGTCGTTCTGACTGAAGACCCTGAAGCCGTGGGCCACCAGAGTGTGAGGGTCGCGTCGGCGCTCCTCGGCCTTGATGGCCTCCCACAGAGTGATCACCTGAACCTGCAGAAGGTGCTGCACTCCCATATAGGTGGCTTGAAGCCCGTTCCGTGTGGCCTCGAGGAGAGCCGATTCGCTCATCTCATTCATGTTCGCTCTCCCGATCCGCGGTCGGGGGACTTTGCCGACGGCCAGTCGGCGTGTCAATCAACCACCCAAATATTCCTGGCGATGCATCGAGTCAGGGGCATCGGTCACGTATCGCCGCCGTCCCGGCCCGGAAACCGGCGACATTCCTCGAAATGCATGATGTCGGGGTGATCGGTCACACTGCCAGGGGTCGGGGCCATCGGGCACCGAGCGGCCTGCTTCATTCCTCCGCGGGCATAAAGTCGGGGCCATCGATCTCGCAGGAATGCCGTCGGGGTGATCGGGCTCGCCAGGGGCCGGCAGCGCCGGCGCAGGCATAGAGTCGGGGAAATCCCTCCCGACGACGTGGCGTGATATTCCTGGCGGTCATAAAGTCGGGGTGATCGGGCTCGCCAGCACCAGCCGCAGGACTCGCCGCGAGTCGCGATTATGCCAGCCGGGCATAAAGTCGGGGTCATCGCGCTCGACGAGGCTCGGGGCGCCGCGGGCGGTCGGGGTGACCCGTCACCCTGGTCGGGGGAATCGGTCACGCCGATCGGGGGAACCGGTCACCAAAATTTTTTCGACCCCGCCGGAAAACGCATTCGTGTCAATGCCTTGCGGCCAGAGGAAAGAGCGGCGGGATTCCTTAATAGATTCACTAGAGATAACGCGGCCGGCGGCGGCGGGGTCGGAATGGGGCTCTGCTAGGGGCTGGTGGTCCCGAATGACCATCAGGAGGCCACCATGCATCCAGGCACCGCCAGCCAGGCTCCCGCCAGACGGCCGCCCACCGGGCATTGCCGCAAGAGCTTTGGTCATTTCGACGGCGCCATGACGGCGGCGACCTTTTCCGGCCTCGACGGGGCGCACCCCAAAAAGCTCCTCGAACCGTTCCGCCGCCTCGGGGCACGGCTGCCTTTCCCGCGCGAGGCCCTGGCGACCCTGGAACTGCTGTTCGACTACAGCCGTCCCGAACAGTGGCGCGAGGGCGCCCGGCCGCTGGTCTATCCCGGCAACGCCGAGTTGGCGGGCTGCCTGGGAGTGTCGGAGCGGACGGTGCGCAACCATTTGCGTGCCTTGCAGGCGGCCGGGCTCATTCACGTCGAGCGGGGTCCGGGGAACCGGCGCACGCCGGTGCGCGACGGCAAGGGAGAGATCGTCGAGGCCTACGGCATCGACCTGTCGCCGATGAAGAGCGCGGCCGGGGATTACGCACGGCAAGCGGCCGGCCTTCAGGCGCGGCGCCAGCGGTTGCGGGCCCGGTTGCGGGCCGTTTCGGTGGCGGTGCAGGAGATTCGAACGGCTTTCGACGCCCTGGACATCGTTTCTTCGGAACGGCCCGAGGAATCTGGTCTCGCCCGGGCCGCGGCGGAAGCGCGTCGGGCTCTGGTCCGGGCCGAGGCCGAATCCCGCGAAGCGCGCCGGCTGATGGAGCGAGACCCCTGTCACGGCGACGCGCAGGACGAGACGGAAACGCGGCTGGTGGCCATCGAGACCGGATTGACCCGACTCGCGGGTGAAATCAATCTTTTGTCATTCGAGCAGTTGAAGTCACCGGAAGACGAACCTGTTTCCGGCCCGGCGGAAACCGGCGTCCGGGAAAAATCTACAACAATGACCTCTCTTTCGTATTCTGCTCGGCAGAAAAACGTAGTCGACGGCGATTCCGCATCCCGACCGCCGGTTCTGCCGGGACTGGACGCGGTGTCGCGGCCGCCGGGGCCGGCGGCCCGAGGGCCGGATCCCCGCCACATGGTCGCCCTCTGCCCGCCTCTGGCCGAGATCCTGCGCGACTGGCTGTTGCTCGAAAATCCGGCGGCGGCCGGCCCGGGTGACGTGGTGGACGCGGCGCGGATTCTCGCCTTGCACACGGGACTGTCGGAATGGGCGTGGCGCACCGGCTGCGAACGGCACGGCCGCGAGGCGGCGGCGCTGGCGGTGGTGGTGGCCGTGCTCAAACCGGCGCACGAGATCCGCATCGGCCGGGCCGCTTTCCTGGCCGGCATGCTGCTGCGCGAACCCAGCCGGCTCAATGTGCTGGCGAGTTGGCACGCACTGCGCAAAAGGCTGCATCCGGAACCGGTTCAGACCGCGTGACGCGGTGCCGCGATTTGGAAACGGGGCGGGTTTCCCGCCTTTCATCGGATGCGGACGAATGCTAATGTCGCGCTGCCGTCGGCAGGTGGGGGAGACGAATCAGGTGAAAGCAGTGCTTTTGGCGGGCGGGCAGGGAACCCGTCTGCGCGAAGAGACGGAAATTCGTCCGAAGCCGATGGTGGAAATCGGCGGCTACCCCATCCTCTGGCACATCATGAAGAGCTATGCCGCGCACGGGATCGCCGATTTCGTGGTCTGCCTGGGCTATCGCGGCTACGCGATCAAGGAATATTTCACCAACTATTTCCTGCACATGTCGGATGTGACCATCGATCTGCGCAACAACGGCATCGAAGTTCACAACAACAAGGCCGAACCCTGGCGGGTGACCCTGGTGGACACCGGTCTCGACACCATGACCGGCGGCCGCATCCGCCGCATCTTGCCTTATGTCGGTGACGAGCCGTTCTGCGTGACCTACGGCGACGGTCTGTCCGACCTCGACATCGGCGCCTCGGTCCGCGCCTTTCGCGAGGGGGGGCGGCTGGCGCAGGTGACCGCGGTGCAGTCTCCGGGCCGTTTCGGCACCCTCGAGATGACCGGCGATGGCCGGGTCGGCGCCTTCCGCGAGAAGATCTCGGAAGGCTGGATCAATGGAGGCTTCTTCGTGCTGTCGCCCGAGGTCGGGCGCTATATCGAGGGCGACGGGACCGTCTGGGAACAAGAGCCGCTCGAGCGGCTCGCCGCCGACGGCGAACTGCTGGCGTTCCGGCATTACGGCTTCTGGCAGCCCATGGACACGCTGCGCGACAAGATGACGCTGGAGGCCCTGTGGAAAAACGGGAAAGCGCCGTGGAAGACGTGGTGAGCGCCGCCTTCTGGCACGGCAGACGAGTCCTGGTGACCGGACAGACCGGCTTCAAGGGCGCTTGGCTGGCCTTCTGGTTGCGACGTCTGGGGGCCGAGGTGTCGGGCCTGGCTCTGCCGCCGGAGCGCACCCCCCTGTATGACCTCCTGGGATTGGAGCGGGACACCGACAGCCATCTCGGCGACATCCGCGACGCCGCTCTGGTGGCCGCGACGTTCGCCGAGACCCGGCCCGAGATCGTCTTCCATCTGGCCGCCCAGTCCCTGGTCCGGCGGTCCTACCGCGCCCCGGCCGAGACCTTCGCCACCAACGTGATGGGCACCATCAACGTCTTCGAGGCGGCCCGGGCGGCGGGCACGGTACGGGTGCTGGTCAATGTCACCAGCGACAAGTGTTACGAGAACAGAAACTGGGTCTGGGGCTATCGTGAGAGCGATCCCATGGGGGGCCAGGACCCCTATTCGGCCAGCAAGGGGTGTGCCGAGCTGGTGGCGGCCTGCTGGCGGCGCTCGTTCCTGGAGGAGGAGGGGGTGCGGATGGCCTCGGTCCGGGCCGGCAACGTCATCGGCGGCGGCGACATGGCCGAGGATCGCCTGGTGCCGGATCTGCTCGAAGCATTCGCCGCCGGTCGGCCGGCGGTGGTGCGCAATCCCAACGCGGTCCGGCCTTGGCAGCATGTCCTCGAGCCGCTGGCCGGCTATCTGCGTGTCGCCGAACGGCTGCACGCCGATCCCGATCTGCACCGGGAATGGAATTTCGGCCCCGGCGGTGACAGCGAACGTCCGGTGCGCGAGGTCGCCTCCCGCCTGGCCGCATCGTGGGGCGATGGAGCCGGCTGGACTCGTCCCGAGCTGACCGGCCAGCCCCACGAGCAGCATGTTCTGCGGCTCGATGTCTCGCGGGCCGTCTTCGAGCTGGGCTGGTCACCGCGCTGGTCTCTGGAACAGGCGCTCGACCGCACCGTCGCCTGGCGCAAGGCCCTGCTGGCGGGCCGCGACATGGCGGCGGTGACGGCGGCCCAGATCGACGACTTTTCGGCGGGCGTGTCGCGGCCATGACCGAGGTCGTCCAGATTCACGGACCGCCGGCCGGCACCGCCACCGATTGGCTGTTGATCACCGGCATTCGCGACGACCTGACCGGAACCGGGCGGTTCGTGCAGCATATCGTCGACATGCTGCGCCGCGGTGACCGGACCGATGTCCGCTTGTTGTGGTCGCGGCAAGGCGTCCGCCTGCCGCCCGGGACCATGGACGAGGCCGTCGAGGCGCCCGCTCTGTTGCTCCTGCATCCCCAGTTCCTGGGAATGCGCGAGGTGCTGGACATCATCGAGCGGCGCACCGAACGCGGCCGTCAGACACATTATTTCGTCCTCGACGGCAGTTTTTTTTGCGTCAACAGCTACAATCATCTGGAAGGCGCCACCCAGCCCTGTCTGCACTGTCTGGGCGGGGACGTCCTGGCGGCCGGTCTGGCCGGCTGCAAGTCCTCACCCGTGGACGAACCCGACGCCTTCGGACTGGTCGGGCGGCTGCGCCGGCTGGGGGCGGCGGGGAGCGTGGTGTTCCATTGTCAGAGCGCCAGCCAGGCACGGTTGGTGCGGCTGCATTTCGGTCCCGGCGCCGACGTCCGGGTGGCCGGCTTGTGGTGCCGCGACTGGACCGCCGTTTTCGACCATGCGGACCGGGCGCCCGCCCCTGACACCGAACTTTTCGACGTCGTCTATCACGGTCATGTCGCCCAGGCCAAAGGACTGATCTGGCTGATCGACCTCGCCCGGCATCTGCCTGGTCTGCGTTTCCTGGTGCCGGCCCCGCCCGACATGATCCGCGGCGAACTGCCGGGCAATCTCACCGTGCGTCCGACGAGCTGGGAGAGCGGGCTCGACGATCTGGTGCGCAAGGCCCGCTTCACCGCCGTTCCTTCCCTGTGGTCGGCTCCCATCGAGGGATCTCTGGCCAAGAGCCTGGCCGTGGCCCGGGCGGTGATTGCGGTCGACGTTCCCACCGCCTTCGCCAACGATCTGCCCGAGGGGCTGCTGGCGAGGCTGTCTCCGGACGCCGGCCGGGCGGCCCGCGAACTGGCCGAGCTGGCAAGGGCCGACTGGCACCCGGATCCTGATCTGAAACGGCACTGGATCGAGGAATTCCGCCGGTTCAACGGCGAGGTCGTGACCCGGTTGCTGCCGCGACGGGGCGCGGTGCCGCCGGCCGCGGCGGCGGTGGACGACACCTTGCTGTCGTGTCGCGCCGGCGAACTGGCGGAAACCGCCGGCCGGCTGCGCCAATTCCTGCCGCGGCGGCAACCGGCCAGCCTGCGGGTCGACGGCCGGAGCTTCGCCTTCGGCGACCTGGACGAGCTGATCGGCGAGATCGAGACCGTCTTCGGTCGCGGTCTGTACCAGGTTCCGGCAAGTCGGCCGTGGCCCCTGCTGATCGATGTCGGTACCGGTGAGGGTCTGTTGCCCTTCTGGTCGGCCCTGGTGCAGCCCCATTGGCGGGCGCTGGCCTTCGAGGGACGCCCGGTACCGGCGCGCCGCGCCGCGGCCAATCTCGCCGGGCTGGGGGCCGGCAAGGCCGGGGACATGGTGTTCGTGCCCAAGGCCGGGCTGGACGGCGCGGGGCTGCACCCGGCCCTGGCCGAACGACTGCGGGACGAGGAGAGAATCGAGCTTCTGCGCCTCGCCGAGCCCGACGCCGTGGCCGTGCTGCGGCTGATGGGGCCGGCGCTCGCCAAGGTCGACCGGGTGGTCGTCGATCGCGCTCCGCCCGGTGAAACCGGCGAGATGGCGGCGTTGGCGATTCTCGACGAGGCGGGATTCGAGTGCCGTCTGCACATGCGCCACCGCGGACCGGCCGAGGAGGGCTTCTCCCCCGCCGTGGCGCCCGAGGACTCCCGCATGCTGCTCTTCGCCACCCGCCGCGCCCTGGCCGCCGAGCCGCGGACGCCGCGCCTGCTGCAGGTGGTGAACTATTATCCGGCGGCCATCGAGGACGTCTACCGCCGCCGGCCGGATTTGGCCGGGGCGCCCTTCGCCCGGCAGATCGAGGCGCTGCTGGATTGCGGTTTCAACGCCGCGCACAATGTCGCGCCGGCGCTGACCCGCCACGGCTGGGAGACTCATTTCGTCGTTGCCAACGCCGCTGCGGCGCAGGCGGCATGGCTGGCCGAGAAGGGGTTGCCGCAGCAGGATTCGGCCGGGATCCTGTTGCGGCAAATCGAGGTTCTGCGCCCCGATGTCGTCTATGTCGGCGACACCATCGCCCTGGACGGCCGCTTTCTGCGGCAGGCCCAGTACCGGCCGCATCTGACGGTGGGCTGGCGCGCCTCGGTGATACCCCAGGGGGTGGACTGGGCCGGCTACGACCTGATGCTGTCCAGCCATGCGGGATGCCGCGAGCAGGCGCTGAAGCTGGGCGCCGGTGCCTCCGAACCCTTCTGGCCGGGTCTGCCGGCCCGTCTGGCCCGTGCCGTCGAGGACGAGCCGAAGCTGTTCGACGTCGTCTTCGCCGGCCAGGTCGGGTCCTTGCACAAGCGGCGCCTGGCCTGTCTCGATCATCTGGTGCGCAGCCCGGCGGTGCGCGAGGGCCGGATCTCGGTGGCCCTCTACCTGGCGGGAGGACCGATTCCCGAAATCCTGGCTCCCTATGTCCGGCCCTCGGTCTGGGGCATGGATCTCTACCGGGCGTTGCGCCGCGGACGGATCTCGCTGAACGTGCATATCGACATGTATGGCGGCGAGGCCCAGAACATGCGGATCTTCGAGACCCTGACCGCCGGCGGCTTTCTGCTGACCGATCACGCATCCAATCTCGCCGCCATGTTCGAGCCCGGCCGCGAGTTGGACTCCTTCGAGTCTCCCGAAGAGATGATGGAGAAGATCGCCTATTGGCTGGCCCGTCCCGAGGAGCGCGCCGAGGTGGCCCGGCGCGGCCAGCAGCGCTGTCTGGCCGAGCACAGCATGGAACTGCGCGCCGCCCAGTTCGATGCGATCATGCGCCGTCATCTGGTCCGCCGCGACGACGAAGTCGCGACCCTGGAGGAAAAGGCCGAGGCCCTGCTCGTCCGGCTCGACGCCGAACCTGCGGTGGCCATGCGTGACGAGTTGCGTCAGCTTCTGACCGCGTTTCCCGACGAGCCGGCGGCCTATGCCCTGTACGGGGTGCTCGCCCTGATCCACGGCCAGACCAAGGAGGCCTGGCAGGCCTTGCGCCGTGCCGCCGTCCACCGCGTCACGCGACCCGGCCTGGTGCTCAGGATCGCCGGCGCCCTGGTCCACATGGGCGATCTGGAAGCGGCCCGCGACCTGCTTTCCCTGGCGGTGCGGCGGCGGCCCGGCGAGGTCCGGTTGATCTCGGCGCTGGCCACGGTGCTGATGCGCACGGGACTTCACGCGCAGGCCGCGGCGCGTTACGAAACAGCCATCGCCTTGGGGGCCGGGCATTTGCGGCCCGCCCTGGCGGAAGCCCTGGCGGCCTGCGGCCGGCACGGCGCGGCCAATCCTCGGGAGGGATGAGATGACGAACTTTGCTCTGGTCGGCTGCGGCCGGGTGGCCCGCAAGCATGTCGAGGTCCTGAGCGGTGGCCAGATCCCCGACGCCCGCCTGGTCGCGGTCTGCGACGTCAAGGAGGAGGCGGCCCGCGCCATCGGCGAGAAGCACGGCGTTCCCTGGTACACCGACATGCACCGGATGATGGAGACCGAGGGCGCCCGGGTCGATGTCGTCGGTATCCTGACCGAGAGCGGACTTCATGCCCGGCACTGCCTGGAACTGGTTCGCTATGGCAAGCACATGGTGGTCGAGAAGCCCATGGCGCTGACGCTGTCCGACGCCGACGCCATGATCAGCGCCTGCGACCTGGCCGGGGTCAAGCTGTTCGTCGTCAAGCAAAACCGCTACAATCTGCCGGTGCAGCACCTGCGGCGCGCCTTCGACGAGGGGCGCTTCGGCAAGATCGTCATGGGCACCGTGCGGGTGCGCTGGAGCCGCACCCAGGCCTATTACGACCAGGCCGACTGGCGCGGCACCTGGGCCCTGGACGGCGGCGTTTTCGCCAACCAGGCCAGTCATCACGTCGACCTTCTGGAATGGTTCCTGGGCGAGCCGGTTTCGGTGTTCGCCAAGGCGCGCACGGCGCTGGTCGACATCGAGGCCGAGGACACCGGCGTCGCCGTGGTCACCTTCCGCTCGGGAGCGATCGGCGTGATCGAGGCGACGACCGCGACCCGGCCCAAGGATCTCGAGGGATCGCTGTCGATCCTGGGCGAGAAGGGCACGGTCGAGATCGGCGGATTCGCCGTCAACGAGATGAAGATCTGGAACTTTGCCGAACCGCGGCCCGAGGACGAGACCATCCTCGCCGCGGCCCGCGAGAACCCGCCCACCGTCTATGGCTTCGGCCACGCCGCCTATCTGCGCGAAGTGGTCGACGTCATCCGCAACGGCGGCCGCTCGCTGGTCGATGGCCTCGAGGGCCGCAAGTCGCTGGAACTGATCAGCGCCATTTACGAATCCGTCGAAACCGGGCGCGAGATTCCTTTGCGGTTCCAGGCGCGCCGGGCGCGGCTGGGCTTGACCGGATGAGCACCTGGATCGCCGCCACCGCCGTCCTTCACCCCGGCGTCGACCTGGGCGGGGACGCGGTGATCGAGGATTTCTGCATCCTCGGCGCCGCACCGCGCGGCCACCAGCCCGGCGCGTCGCCCTCGGTGATCGGGTCCGGGGCCCACATTCGCTCGCACACGGTGATCTATGCCGGAAACCGCATCGGCGCCCGGTTCCAGACCGGCAACAAGGTCAATATCCGCGAAGGCAACCGGATCGGCGACGATGTCGCCATCGGCACCTTGTCGGTGATCGAGCACAGCGTGACCATCGGCGACCGCGTGCGGCTGCATTCCCAGACTTTCATCCCCGAGCATTCGGTGCTGGAGGAGGATGTCTGGGTCGGGCCGAACGCCGTTCTGACCAACGCCCGCTATCCGGGTTCGCCCGGCGCCAAAGCCTCGCTGGCCGGCGTGCGGCTGTGCCGCGGGGCGCGGATCGGGGCCAATGTCACCATCCTGCCTGGTCTGACCATCGGTGCCGGGGCGCTGGTGGGGGCGGGTTCGGTGGTCACCCGCGACGTCGCCCCGGGACTGGTGTGCGCCGGCAATCCGGCCCGCGTGTTGCGGGCCGTGGCGGAAACGGGAGCCTATCCATGACCATCACCGTGCCTTTCGTCGATCTGAAGGCGCAATACGCGACGATCCGCGACGAGATCCGGGACGCCATGACGGCGGTCCTGGAGGAGACCGCGTTCATTCAGGGCCCCCATGTCGAGGGCTTCGAGCGGACCTTCGCCGAGCGCCTGGGGGTTGCGCATTGCGTCGGCTGTTCGAGCGGCACCTCGGCGCTGACCCTGGCCCTCGAGGCGGTGGGGGTGCGCCCCGGCGACGAGGTGATCACCGTCTCCCATACCTTCTTCGCCACCGCCGAGGCCATTCTCGGCCTGGGCGCCGTGCCGGTCTTCGTCGACGTGCGGGCCGACACCCATCTGATGGATCCCGAAGCCGTCGCGTCCGCCGTCACGCCCCGGACCCGTGCCATCGTGCCGGTGCATGTCTATGGCGGCCCGTGCGACATGGACGCCATCGGCGCCATTGCCGCCCGGCACGGCCTGAAGGTGGTCGAAGACGCCGCCCAGGCGCATCTCGCCACCTGCCAGGGGCGGATGGTGGGCACCCTGGGCGACGCCGCCTGCTTCAGCTTCTATCCCGGCAAGAATCTGGGCGCCTATGGCGACGCCGGCGCGGTGACCACCGCCGATCCGGCCCTGGCCGTCCGCATGCGCTCGATGCGGGACCATGGCCGCGCCGCCAAATACGAGCATGACGCGGTGGGCCACAACCACCGCATGGACGGGCTGCAGGGGGCGATTCTGGCGGTCAAACTGCGCCATCTCGATGGCTGGACCGAGGCCCGGCGGCGGGCGGCGGCGCTGTATGACCGGCATCTCGGCGATCTCGGCCTGTCCGGGATCCGCCCCGGCCCGGGCTGTCGGCCGGTCCACCACCTGCATGTGGTCGAGCTTCCCGAAGGCATCGACCGCGGCGCCCTTCAGGCGGCGCTGCAGGCACAGGGAATCGCCACCGGGGTTCATTATCCGATTCCGTGCCATCTCCAGCCGGCGATCGACGGCCGGCCCGGCAGCCTGCCGGTCACCGAGCGGCTGGCCGGGCGCATTCTCAGCCTGCCGATTTATCCCGAGATCACCGAGGCGCAGATCGCCCATGTCTGCCGGGCGCTGCGCGACGCCCTGGTCCCGCAGCCGGCATGATCGTCCTGCGCAACCGCCGTCTGGCTTGCGGCAATTCGAAGCTGAAGGTTTATGCCGACGACATCGAGACCGACAGCGCCGCCGTGGCCGGCTATCTGGTGGTCGCGGGCGCCGGTGACCCGATGGAGGACGGCCCGCCCGCGCCCATCGGGGTGACCGTCCTGCCGCTGCGCGGCGCCGAGGTCGGCTTGCAGCGCATCTTTCGTCATCCCATCCGGAGTTGGGCGCTGGAAGCGCCGCGCGGGTTCGTCGACCCGGGCGAGTCGGTGCGCGCCGCGGCGCGTCGCGAACTGACCGAGGAGGCCGGGCTGGATTGCGCCGAGGAGGATCTGGTCGATCTTGGCACCGTCTGTCCGGAGGGCGGGGTGATGCGGGCCCGAATCGCCCTTTTCGCCGCCCCGGATTGCCGCCCGGTGGCGGCGGCGCGGGAGGACGACATCGGCATCGGGGCCTTTCACTGGATGCCCCTCGACGAGGCGGTGGCCCGGGCGGCCGACGGCGGCATCGAGGACGCCAGCACCGCCCTCGGCCTGTTGCGCCTGCGCCACCGTAATTGCCTGGAAAGTGAAACTCTGCTACACGGAAAAACCGGAGAGGCTTCGAAAGGGACGGTTGTCGATGAGTGAAGAAACAGTCCGCCTCTATCGATCACTCAAGCGCATCCGGCGTGTCGAAGAGGTCACCGCCGAAATTTATCCCAGCGACAAAATAAAAAGCCCGGTTCATTTGGCCATCGGTCAGGAACAGGTCTCGGTGGCGGTCTGCGACGTGCTCGGGCCGCGCGACTGGGTCGGCGGATCGTATCGCAGCCACGCCATGCATCTTGCCAAGGGCGGATCGCTGCCGGGGCTGATCGCCGAGATGTACGGCAAGGAGACCGGTTGCTGCCGCGGCAAGGGCGGCTCGATGCACGTCATCGATGTCGCCGCTGGTGTGATGGGCTCGTCAGCGGTGGTCGGGACACAGATTCCGATGGCCACCGGCTACGCCCTGGCCGCCAAAATGGCCGGCGACGGTTCGGTGGTGGCCGTCTTCTTTGGTGACGGGGCCACCGAGGAGGGGTGCTTCTACGAGAGCCTGAACTTCGCCGCCCTGCATCGGCTGCCGATCCTCTATGTCTGCGAGAACAACGGTTACGCCATCCACGAACCCCTGTCGAAGCGCCGGGCGCGGCCCGAGGGGATCTGCGGCGCGGCCGAGGCCCTGGGGGTGCCGGCCACCCGCATCGACGACGGCTGCGTCTTTGCGATCCGCTCGGCGGCCGAGACGGCGGTGCGGACCATGCGCACCGGCGGCGGGCCGGCGCTGATCGAGGCCGTGGTCTATCGATGGCGCCAGCATGTCGGGCCCAACGAGGATTATGACCAGGGTTATCGCGGCCACGACGAGGCGCAACCCTGGAAGGAGCGCGATCAGGTGGCCCGCCTCGCCGGCATGCTCGATCCCGCGACCCGCGAGGCGGTGGACGCCGGGATCGAAGCCGAAATCGAGGCCGCGGTGGCCTTCGCCGAGTCCAGCCCCGTTCCGGCCGCCGAGGAGCTGTATGCCGATGTCTTCGCCTGAGTCCCGCACGCTGCGCTATGTCGATGCCCTGCGCGAGGCTTTCGAACAGGAAATGGAGCGCGATTCCACGGTCTTCCTGTTCGGTCTCGACGTCGACGACCATCTGGGCATCCAGGGGTCGACCAAGGGACTGCTCGAACGCTTCGGACCCGAACGGGTGTTCACCACGCCGCTGTCCGAGGACGCCATGACGGGCGTCGCCATCGGTGCCGCCATGGCCGGACGCCGGCCCGTTCACGTCCATATCCGCATGGACTTCATGCTGCTGTGCATGAACCAGCTGGTCAATATCGCCGCCAAGGCGCACTACATGTGGGGCGGTCAGGTCCGGGTGCCGCTGGTGGTGCGCTCGATGGTCGGCAAGTCCTGGGGGCAGGGGGCCCAGCACAGTCAGGGTCTGCACGCCCTGTTCGCCCATATTCCCGGCCTGAAGGTGGTGGCGCCCAGCAACGCCCACGACGCCAAGGGCTGCATGATCGCCGCCATTCGCGATGACAACCCGGTGATCTTCATGGAACACCGGCTGCTCTACAACACCGAGGCCGATGTGCCGGTGGCGCCCTGCGAGGTGCCGTTCGGCAAGGCCCGGCTCTGCACCCGGGGCGACGACATCACCATCGTCGGTGTCTCGAACATGGTTCAGGAGGCCATCCGCGCCGCCGAGCTGCTGGCCGAGGCCGGGGTGCGGGCCGAGGTGGTCGATCCCATCAGCATCGTGCCTCTGGACATCGCCACCATCGTCCGGTCAGCGCGGCGCACCCGGCGTTTGCTGGTGGTCGACAACGGCTGGACAATGTGCGGGGTCTCGGCCGAGATCGCCGCCCGGGTGGCCGAGGAGACCGAGGGTGTGCGGATCCGTCGCATGGGATTCGCCCCCACCACCTGTCCGACCAGCCCGTGGCTGGAGGCGGACTTCTATCCCAATCCGGCGACCATTGCCGAGACCGCCTGGGCCATGGCGCGCCCCGACGCGCCGGCTTGGCGACCGGATCCCGAACGGGCCCGGCTGGCTTGGCAGGTGCAGTTCAAGGGACCCTTCTGAGGAACAGATGACCGACATGTCGACGCCCGCCCGACTCGACCTGCTGCTGATCAATCCCGGCGGACGGGAAAAGGTGTATCAGCAGCTCGGCGGCGGCCTGACCGCCATCGAGCCCCCCTTGTGGTGCCGACTGATCGCCGGCTACGCCCGGGACCGCGGCTTGTCCGTCGAGATTCTCGATTCCGAGGCCCTCAAGACGGGGTCTGGCGCCATCGCCCGGACGGTGGCCGAAAAGGCGCCGGTCCTGGCCGTGATGGTGGTCTTCGGTCACCAGCCGTCGGCCTCGACCCAGATGATGGTCGGGGCCGGCGAGACCTGCCGGGCGATCAAGGACCGCGTTCCCGCTCAGCCGCTGCTGATCGTCGGGGGACACGTCTCGGCCCTGCCGGAACAGACCCTGGCGGAAGAGGCGGTGGACTTCGTCTGCAAGGGTGAGGGGCCGGTCACCGTGGTGCAACTGGTCGAGGTGCTGCGCGACGGAGAGGGGGAGGGGAGCGGGGACGGCGAGCCCGCCTGGGCCGCCGTTCAGGGACTGGTCTGGCGCGATCCCGAGGGCCGGCCGGTGTTCAATCCGCCGGCTCCGTTGATCGCCGACCTGGACGCCGATCTGCACGGCATGACCTGGGACCTGCTGCCCATGGAGCGTTACCGCGCCCACAATTGGCAGTGCTTCGGCGACCTGGGGTCGCGCCAGCCCTATGCCTCGATCTACACCTCGCTGGGCTGTCCCTACAGGTGCAGCTTCTGCTGCATCAACGCGCCCTTCGACTCCAACCGCTACCGGATGCGCTCGCCCGCCGCCGTGGTGGCCGAAGTCGATCATCTCCATCGCACTTACGGCGTGCGGACCTTCAAGATCATCGACGAGATGTTCGTTCTGAACGAGCGCCACGTTTTCGCCATCTGCGACGGGCTGATCGATCTCGGCTATGCCCACGAGCTGAATTTCTGGGCCTATTCCCGGGTCGACACGGTCAAGCCGCATATGCTGGCGAAACTGCGGGCGGCGGGAATCCGGTGGCTGGCTCTGGGGATCGAATCGGGCTCGAAGCATGTGCGCGACGGCTCGGACAAGCGGCTGCGCCACGAGGACATCGTCACCATTGTCCGCCAGATCCAGCAGAGCGGCATCAATGTCATCGGCAACTACATCTTCGGCCTGCCCGACGACACCCTCGAGACCATGCGCGAAACCCTGGACCTGGCCAAGGAACTGAACTGCGAGTTCGGCAATTTTTATTCGGCCATGGCCTATCCCGGTTCGCGGCTGTATGACCTGGCCCGTGAGCAGGGCTGGGCCATGCCGGAAGCCTGGTCGGGCTATTCGCAGCATTCCTACGACTGCCAGCCCCTGCCCACCGAGACCCTGACCGCCGCCCAGGTTTTGGCTTTCCGCGATCAGGCATTCCACGAATACTTCGAAAATCCGCGCTATCTGGGCATGGTCGGCCAGAGGTTCGGCTGGGACACCCATGACCATGTGCGCGAGATGACCCGCCACCGGTTGCGGCGGAAGCTGCTGGAGACGTGATTCCGGGATCACGGAGTCCAGGAGACCAGACGGGACATGTTCCCGGCCGGTTGCAGCAGCAGACGGGCGCGGCGGTTCAACAGACCGGCCAGAAGGGCGAAACTGCCGGTGCTGCGCGCCACGATGTCGGCGTTCATCAGCACGAAGAAATCCTGCAGGTAGGCGTTGCGGCCCCACGGCTCGGCCACGTCCTCGAGCGAAACGGCGCCGAAGCGTGCCAGTTCCGCCTTGGTCTCCGCGCAATCGCTGGCGACATAGACCACCGGATCGTCCAGTTCCCGAAGGTGCGCCTCCAGCCACTCGGTGTAGATCCTGGCCGGCGCGATGCCCTGGCCGATGAGTTCGATGTCGCCGCGGCGCAGATGCAGGGCGACCAGGGTGCGGCCGCGCCTGCCCAGGGCGTCGAGCGCCGGTTGCAGGAACGGCAGCCAGCGCGGGCGCAGGCTCAAGCTGGCGCGCGCCAGCGCAACCAGTTCGGCGGTGGGCGGGTTGGCCGGGCTGAAGACGTTGGTTCCGGCCAGATCCGGGCCGTCGGGCATGGCTCCCATCGGAGGTCTGCGGAACGGCAGATGATCGGCGTAGAGCGGATCGTTCAGCTCGAAGACGTAATGCCCCACCCACTCGGGCGTTTCGAGAACCAGGTCGTGGCGGGCCGCATAGTCGCGAAGCGTCAGATAGTTCAGCACGACATGTCCGAAGCGGCCGAAATCGGACAGCGACGAGATGGCGATCCGCCGCTCGGCGGGCGGGGCTGGCCGGCGGACCAGATCGTCGGCCCGGCCGGTGAGCCGGAACGCCGCGATGGAGCCGGCGGTGAAATGCTGCGACCAGTTGCTCTCTTCCTGGCCGAGCACGGTTCGGGCGACGTCCGGACGGCCTTCGGCCAGGGCCTGCGTGGCGACGGCGGCGGCACAGACGGCGCCATGTCCGGTGTCCCGGAACAGTTCTTCGAGGACCGCGACGGTACCCGGCAGAGCCAGATTGCGTTGGCACAGTTGGCTGATCGCGTCGATCACAGAGGCGTCGGTCCGATCTTCGGTTTTGGTCCGGGTCAGGACCATGCGGGCAACCTCGTCGCAGGTCGATGTCCGCACCAGCAGGCAGGCGGCGATCCACGCCTCGAACGGGGCCTGGCCGCCGGACCGGGCGATCAGCTCGAGCAGGGCGGCCGTTTTGGCCGGCTCGGCGGCGGCGGTGAAAGCGGTTGTGGCGGTGTGCAACAGGGCCTTCTGGATCACCTCACGCGCAGTCTCGCACTCGGGCTCTAGCCGAAGGGCGGTGCGGCTCCGGTTCAGCGCCTCGGCGTATCGTCCGGCGTTGTGGGCCTCGGCCGCCTCGACCGACAGCAGTCCGGCAAGCTGATGGCGCGCCACCGGCGTGTCGTCGAGGCCGATGGCCTGCCACAGCCGGGCCCGTGCCGCGATCTTGGCGCCGCGCTGCATCAGGTCGGTCGCCTCCCGCGTCAGAAGCTGCGCCATCGTCCGGTGCAGGTCGGGGTCGTCGGGGTGGCGGGCCAGCAGTTCGCGCAGCGCGGCGTGGCGTTCGCCGTTCTGGGGCGCCAGCGCTGTGTCGCCTTCCATCACCCGGTTGCCAAGGACACGGTCCAGCAGCGATCCCAGCCAAGCGTCTTCCGGCCGCGACACCAGCCCCTCGCGCACCAGGGCCTCGGCCTCGTGACAACGGCCCTGGTCGAGCAGGAGATGCGCCTGGGCGGCGCAGGCCATGGCCAGGGCCGCGAGGGGGGCGTCGAGGTCGGGTGCCAGCAGCGCGGCCTCGCGGAACGCCGTTTCGGCTTCGTTCCAGCGTTTGTCGCGGTACAGCCGCGCCCCCTTGTTGTGCAGCGTGATGGCGAGGCAGGAGGCGGCGACCGGGTCGTCGGGTTCGAGGGCCAGGGATTCGCGCTGCTCCATTTCGCCGCCGGCGGTCAGCAGGCGGGCCAGCAGGCGGCGGCTGGGCGGGTGATCCGGGTGCAGCCCGAGGGCTTGGCGCAGGGCGGCCTCGGCCTCGCCGGTGGCGCCGGTCCCGAGGGCCGTCTCGGCGCGGTGGACGAGAAGGTCCGCGGCCAACCCGGTGGCTTCACCCGGCAGGCCGGTCAGGCGGGCCGCCTCGACGGCCGCGGCCTCCGCTCGGGGGCCGTCGCGGCGAGCCCGGTCGAGCAGAATCGCCGCCATCCGCCCGACGGCGTCCATGTCCAGGGGCTCGGCGCGGATCCGGTCGCGCAGCCGCGATTCCTCGTCGGCAGCCGATCCGGTCGGACTCATCGTGAGCATTCGGCGACGAAAACCTCGGCGAACTTGCGCCAGGTCCGGTTCTTGTGGATGAAGTTCATCGCCACCGCGGCCCGGGCGCGGGACTCCTCGCGCCCGGTGTAGATTTGCTCCAGCGCCTCGACCAGTTCGTCGGGCGAGGATTCGCCCCAGTGCCGCCGCTCTCCTTGCGGATCGGGGGTCGGCGTCTGATGGCTCAGCGGCCAGCATCCGTTCTCGATCAGGATGTCGCGGTGGCCGGTGTTGGCCGACAGCACCACGGGCACGCCGCAGCCCATGGCCTCCATGGCCACCAGGTTGGTGGCGCCCTCGCAGCGGTTGGGAAAGACCGCCGCGTCGCATTCGGCCAGCACTTTGGCGATGCGGTCGCGGGTCATGAAGCCCAGATCGAAGAAGCCGTGGGGCGGCAGGCCGTTCTCGACGGCCCAGCCGGTGATGTCGAGCTGGTTGCCGATGGTGCGCACCGGGACCCGGGCGTGGGGCGACTGGGCCATGTCGCGGGCGGTCTGCGGCCAGGGATTGTGCCACGCGGTGACCAGCAGGGCGTCGGGATGGCGCTGGTGAAAACGGCGGAAGCCTTCGAGGACGATGTCCTGCCCCTTGCGGAATTCCAGCTTGCCGCCCGAGAAGACGACGAAGCGGTTGGCGAACACGCCGCGGCGGGGCACCGGGAACATCTCGGTGGGGTCGATGCCCTGGAAGGCCAGACGCACGTCGGCGATGCCGGCCTCGCGCAGCAGTTCGACATTGAAGGTGGAATGGGCGACCATGAAGTCGAAGCCCTTCGCCCGGGCCACTTCGTCGGGTCCCAGCCGGGTGTTCTCGAAGGCGATGACGCCGATATTCCGCCGGCCCTGGAAGCGGCTGGCGTTGGGATCTTCGATCATCTGATTGCCCAGCGGGTGCATCACGTCGACTTCGGACAGCTTCAACCCGCCGGCCTTGGTCTGGCGCATGTAATCCATGACCTGGCGGAACGGCTCGAGCAACGGGGCGAGAGCCTCGCGGGTCTGGGGGCGCATGGTCTGGAGCATCGGCTCGGACAGCAACACGGGTGGAACGCCCCGCTCTGCCAGGAACAATGCCGTGTGGACCCCGACCAGTCCCCAACCGTGGAACTCGGTCAGGGTCCAGGGAATGCCGAATCGGGAGATGCTCATGAGACGTCCTGTCGCTGGGCTCGGATGATGAAGCCGTTGATGCCGGTGCGGGTCCGAAGAGCCTGCGGATCGAGGCCTGGCACGCCGGTCAGGGCCTCGACCAACGGAGGGGCATTCTGGTCGGGACTGGCGAGCGGCGCAATCTCGAAGCGCGTCAACCCCGTTCGGCTCAGGGCGGACAGAGCCTCCTCCAGGGTCGGGACGAAGCTGTCGCGCACCCGGCGTGTTCCCGACAGCGGATCGGCGCCCCCCGTCAGCAGAGTCTGGATTTCGCGCCAATGCTGGGGATTGGGCAGGCTGGCCAGCAGCCAACCCCCGGGCCGCAGCCGCTCCGCCAGGGCGCGCAGCCGTGCCGGCCGGTCCAGATGCAGCCGGCGCGGGCCATCCAGGATCAGGGCGCAGACCGGCCCGTCGGGAAGCTGCTCCGCCGCGACCCGGTCCAGCCGTTCGGCGGCCAGGGCGGCGAAGGCGGGATCGTCCTCGAGTCCCCACCACACCGAGTCCGGATGGGTGCGCTTGTAGAGTAGCCCGGCCAGTCCGTCCCGGCAGCCCGCGTGGATCACCGTTCCGAGGCCCGGCGGCAGCAGGCCGAGCAGCGGTGGCGCTCCGGGCGGCGGGGCCGCCGGCTGGCGGGGCGGGGCCAGGACGCCAGCCGGCGCCCGGCGCGCCAGATCGAGGATGGCGTGACAGAAACGCGCCACCTGGTCCGGCGTGTCCAGCAGCACGGCGCGCAGCGGATTTTCGCCGAAGTGCAGCCCGAAGCCCTGGTCCGGATATTTGGCGGCGAACCGTTTCGCCTGGGCCATCCAGTCCGGTCCCAGGCGCCCGCGCGAGCGATGGATCACCGGGATGTCGTTGACCACCCCCAGGCGGAAGCCGTGGCGGAAGGCGCGATAGCTGAAATCGATGTCGTAGAGATGGAAGCCGTCGAAAGTCGCCTCGTCGAAACCCAGCGTTTCGGCGACTTCGCGCCGGCAGGCGATGCACAGCCCGTCGGTGGCCTGAATGCCGTCGGTCACCGGTCCGTCGACGCCGTAGACGTCGGTGCGCAGGCGGCCCGACGGGTCGGGGGTGGTCACCTGACCGCGCATGGCCAGCCAGCCCGGCTGGATCCAGGACGGCCCGGCCACCCGGGTGGCCCCGGCGAAACCCACCAGATGAAAGGCGTCGAGATGGCCGGCCAGTCGGTCGAAGAAATCGGCGGCCAGGAATTCGACGTCGTCGTGCGAGAACACCAGAATCTCGCCGGCGGCCTTGCGGATGCCGCGATTATAGGCCTCGCAGAGCGACCGCGCGTCGTCGAGGACGATCAGCTCGTGGGGACGGCCGGCCAGCAGGCGGGAATACATCGACGCCACCGCCTTGCGCTTTCCCGGGTCGATGGAACAGAGAACCACCGAGACCATGGGGTCGGGGCCGGACCGGGGGGGTGGCGGCGGAGGGGGTGGCGCCCAGCCGCCACGCACCCGTCCGGCGAGAAGCCCGAACAGGTCGAGCCGAGCCGCGTGGTCGTCCGGCCGTTCGGCCAGCAGACCGGCCAGGGCGGCCAGCGCCTCGTCGACGCGACCGCGCCCCGCCAGCCGGGCCGCCTTGTCCCGCGCGGGGTGCCCCGTCGGGGGGTGGTGCTCGCGTTGTTCCCTGGACATGATCCGAAGCCGTTGATAAGGGGGGCGAGGCCCGCCGACCGTGTCCACCGCCCCGGAGGAAGTGATGGATGCAGAACCCGATCTGCACAATAGCCTCGTGAACGCGCTCGAAACAATCACCAGAAACGGCTTTCAGATCGACAGGGCGGAACAGCGGGACCTTTTGAACATCCCGACAATCCCACATGCTCAACGCCGCCGAACGGTCGCCTCCGCGGGGATCTCGCCGCCGGTCACCCCACCCCCTCGCGCCATGCAGCCCTTCAGCAAAGCCACGGTTGCCCAACACCTCTTGGCAGGGTAATCGAAGCGTGGGATACGAGGGGCATCCGGTCAGTCATGCGGGAGGGAATGAGATGAGTTTGGACGCCGATTCGCAGATGCGCATTCTGGACGCGTTGGAAAAAATCGTTCGAAACGGTTTCGAGGCCGGAAAGGCGGAGCTGCTGTGTCTGCGGGAACAAGATCCGAGCAATCGTAATTGCTCACCCTCCCCGGCGGGCTGATCGGGCGACGGCTGGGGCTGCATGACGATATCGGCCTACACGATATAGATTTCTGTTGCGGCGAAGGGGCGGATATGAGTCAACCTTTCCATGACTCCGCCGCTCGACCCCACCGCTCTTTCCTCGTCCGAGAAGGACACGCTGATCGGCGTGCTGATGGCGCGATTGGATGCGCTGGAAGCGCGGGTGTCGGCCTTGGAGTCAGAGAATGCCGCGCTGAGGGCCGAGAATGCCGCGCTGAAGGCCGAG
>JAIOXZ010000036.1 GCA_021741355.1 Caulobacter sp. | reverse complement strand
GCTCCAGCGCCGCGCTTCCGCCCCGCCGACCAGCACCGACCTCGCCAAAGCCAAGCTGACCCGTGCCCTTCACCGACATCAACGACCCTCCGCCTCAACAGACAGAGAATCACGATCAGCGAATTACGCAACGGTCCCTTCATGGGGAGGGACAGACAGGGCGCCAGCCCTGTCAGGGTGGGGAAGTGGGCCGCTACCCCACCCGTCCGGCGCTTCGCGCCGTCCACCCTCCCCACAAGGGGGAGGGAGGTCAGCATCCGGACGGATTCAACATCTAGTTCCTGTGGACAGGCTGATGGCGCCTATTGTGCCGGTTAACAGAAGGTTTACGATATGTTGTAGGCAGGGCGTCCAGCGGGCGTCCGAAGCACAATATGTAGGGATCGGCTGCGCGGGGGCGTTTGTCGGCCCTTCAGTAGCAAAGGGTTGGATCATGGGCTGGACCGACGATCGCGTGGCGACGCTGAAGAAGCTCTGGCTCGACGGCCTCTCGGCCAGCCAGATCGCCAAGCAACTGGGCGGGGTCACGCGCAACGCCGTCATCGGCAAGGTGCACCGCCTCGGCCTGTCCGGCCGGGCCGCGCCGTCGCAGCCTGCCCGTCCGGTGTTCAAGGCCCCGCGTCCGGCCCGTCCGGTCGCCACGGCTCCGGCCGCGCCGCGCCGCATGGTCGCCGAGACCGTCAGCAGCACGCCCTCCATGCCGATGCCCCAGCCGGTGCACCGCATCGAGGAGCCCGGCAGCGCCACGGTGCTGACCCTGGGCGCGCACATGTGCAAGTGGCCGATCGGCGACCCGTCCAGCGACGGCTTCACCTTCTGCGGCCGCCGCAACGGCGAGATCGGCCCCTACTGCCGTGAACACGCCCAGGTCGCCTATCAGCAGCCGCAGTCCGGCAAGAAGAAGACCGGGCCCACCGAACTGGCGCGGTCGCTGCGGCGGTACATCTAGTTCAGGGGAGCGGCGCCACTGGCGCTGTGGCCAGGGCGTAGGGAGTAGGGAATAGGGGGTAGTCTGCCGCGCTATCAGCGCCATGGACTTGCTACTCCCTACGCCCTACGCCCTACTCCCTTCTTCATGACAGACTCACCCGACACCCCCGCAAGCAACGCCCAGGCCTATTCCGTCTCGGAACTGGCGTTCGCGCTCAAGCGGACGCTGGAGGACGCCTACGGCTTCGTGCGGCTGCGCGGGGAGTTGTCGAAGGTCACCCACCACGCCAGCGGCCACGTCTATCTGACGATCAAGGACGACAAGGCAGCCCTCGACGGCGTGGTCTGGAAGGGCAGCGTGCGCGGGCTGTCGGTCCGGCCCGAGCAGGGGCTGGAGGTGATCGTCACCGGGCGGATCACGACGTTTCCGGCCGGGTCGCGCTACCAGATCGTCATCGAGAGCATGGAGGCCGCCGGGGTCGGCGCCCTGCTGGCGCAGCTGGAGCGGCTGAAACAGAAGCTGGCGGCCGAGGGGCTGTTCGACGCCTCACGCAAGCGGCGGCTGCCGACCATGCCGGCCGTGGTCGGGGTGATCACCAGCCCGACCGGGGCGGTGATCCGCGACATCCTGCATCGCATCCGCGACCGCTGGCCATGCCGGGTCATCGTCTGGCCGGTGGTCGTCCAGGGCGACGCCGCCGCGGGACAGGTTGCGGCGGCCATTCGCGGGTTCAACGCCATGCAGCCCGGCGGGCCGATCCCGCGGCCGGACATCCTGATCGTCGCGCGGGGCGGCGGCTCGGTGGAGGACCTGTGGGCGTTCAACGACGAGGCCCTGGCCCGGACCGTGGCCGAGAGCACGATCCCGCTGATTTCCGCCGTCGGGCACGAGACCGACACCACCCTGATCGACTTCGTCTCCGACCGCCGGGCGCCGACCCCGACGGCGGCGGCCGAGATGGCCACGCCGGTGCTGTCGGAGCTGAAGGCCCTGACCGCCGACTACGACCGCCGGCTGGCCACGGCCGGCGGGCGGCTGATCGAGGACCGGCGGGGGCGGCTGACCGGCGCGGCGCGGGGGCTGCCGCGACCCGCCGACCTGCTGGCCCTGGCCGGCCAGCGGCTGGACTACGCTGCCAGCCACCTGACCATGGGCCTGCGCCGCAATGTCGACCTGCAGGCCGGACGGCTGACGCGGATTGCCGCGCCGCTGAGGCCCGCGATGCTGCAGCGGCGAACCGAGCAGCTGGGCGAGCGGCTGAACGCGGTGAACCTGCGGTTCAACGGGACTATTGGGCGGCGGTTCGACACGGAAGCGACGCGGCTGGAGGCCATCGGCAAGCTGCTCCAGACGCTGAACCCCAAGCGCCCGCCCCGCCCCGGCTTTGTGCTGGTGACGCGCGCGGACGGCTCGCTGACCCCGAACGGCGCCGCGCTGGCCGCCGGCGAGACGGTCAACCTGATGTTCGAGGACGCGACCCGCCAGGCGGTGATCGACGGCGGCGGCGGCGATGCGCCTCGCCCGCCACCCGCGGCAAAGCCCGCGGCCAAAAAGGCTCCAGCACCGCCCGCCGGTCAGGGCGACCTGTTCTAGAACGCTCACTCATGATCCGCTCATCCCGGCGAAGGCCGGGACCCAGGCGTTTTTGAAACAGCCGCTCACCTGTCCGGGTTGGCTCGCGGCCTTGCCTGAACCGTGAGCGGAAGCGCGAGAAAAATCCTGGGTCCCGGCCTTCGCCGGGATGAGCGGAAATGGGGCGCATCCGGACACGTCCCTCCATCGGTCGTGTTGTGACCTGTTCTCGCCGCCCCTGACCCGCTACATTGCCCGCATGAACGCCTTTGATCGCGACCTCGGACGGGACATCGCCACGCTGCATTACGGCGATGGCGAGTTCGCCGTCCTCACGCCCGGCCGCCATGTGATCTGCGCCGTCAGCGGCCTGAAGATCCCGCTGGAAGCCCTGCGGTACTGGAGCCCCGAGCTGCAGGAAGCCTATGCCGGACCGGCCGAGGCGCTGAAGCGGTGGCGGGAGCTGAACCCCTGAATCGGCGCGCCCTGCTGGGCGGACTGGCCATGGCCGGCCTCGCCGGGCCGTCGCTGGCCGCGCCGCCGGGCCTAATCGTTTCCGGACGCTATCGACAGGGCGGCTGCGCCATCGGCCTGACCAGCCCGCGGGCGGAGGTCAGTCTCGACGGGCAGATCGTCACAACCGCCTCGAACAGCGGCTGGTTTTTCATCGGCTTTGACCGCGACGCGGCCCCGGCCGCCACCGTGAGCGTCCGGACCGCGGAGGGTGCCTCCTCGTACGGCATGACCATCGCGCCGGGCGACTTCGACGTGCAGCGGATCGGCGGCCTCCCGAAGAACCTGGTGACCCCGACCGACCCGGCGCTGCTGGCGCGGATCAAGGCCGAGGCGGCGCTAAAGGCCGTCGGCTTCGCCAGCCGCACCGACGACGACGCCTTCCGCGACGGGTTCGCCATGCCGCTGAAAACCTGGCGGCTCAGCGCCCGGTTCGGCGGGCAGCGGATTCTCAACGGAACGCCGCAGACGCCGCACTTCGGCTCGGATCTGGCCGCGCCGGCCGGGTCTGCGATCATGGCGCCGGCGGCGGGGGTCGTGTCGTTCTCCAATCCCTCGATGCACTACGAGGGCGGGCTGACGATGCTCGACCACGGCCATGGTCTGATCAGCGTCTATCTGCACCAGTCGCGCATCGACGTGCGGGCCGGAGACCGCGTCAGCAAGGGCCAGGTCATTGGGGCGGTGGGCATGACCGGCCGGGCCACCGGGCCGCATCTGTGCTGGCGGATGAAGTGGCGCGGACGCAACCTGGACCCGATGTTGCTGGTCGGCCTTAAACCACAGGTCTGAAGGTAACGATTCAGAAGGGTGCGCACCTCTATCAAGCCTGAATCATAACAAGGCGCCGGCTATGTCCCGGCGCAGCGATTCGAGGGCTCGATGGAATCCGGACTGGGCGCGCTACGGGTGCTGCTGGTGGACGACAACCAGCATATGCGCGCTATTGTGGCGACGATCCTGAAGGGCGTCGGCATCCGCGAGGTCCGCGAAGCGCGCGACGGCGCCGAAGGGCTGCAGGCCCTGCGCGAATGGCCCGCCGACATCGCCATCATCGACTTCCGCATGGAGCCGATTGACGGCGTCGAGTTCACCCGGATGGTGCGCAACTCGCCTGACAGCAAGAACCCCTATCTGCCGATCATCATGATGACCGGCTTCGCCGACCGCCCGCGTGTCTGTGAGGCGCGCGACGCCGGGGTCACCGAGCTGGTGGTCAAACCGGTCACCGCCCGCTCGATCATCGACCGTCTGACGGCGGTCGTGTTCCATGCCCGACCGTTCGTCCGCACCGACGACTATTTCGGCCCGCGCCGCCGGGGCATCGACGATGTGGCCCCCACGCCGGCGCCATCTTCGGACGCCGTCGCGCTTCAGGCCTGAGCGGAATTCAACCTGTACCGGCGTCATGGCCCGACTTGTTCGGGCCATGACGGATGCAATTGAACGGTAGGGTCTGACGTCAGCCGCCCCCGGCCTGAGCCGCCAACTCGGCGTAGGCCTCGTTGGGCCAGCGGCGGTGGACCCAGAACCATTCGCCCGGCCGCTCGCGCACCCGTTCCTCGACGAAGGCTGTGACGCGGCGCACGCCGGCCTCGATGTCGGCGGTGCGGTCGCCGGTGCGTTCAAGCACGATGGGATCGTAGACCACCACCCGGAACCGCGCGCCCCGCGTCCGCTGCACGCACATCGGCTGCAGCACGGTATCGAACCGCAGGGCCAGCCGCGTGGGTCCGGGCGCGGCCATCACCGGCCGGCCGAAGAACGGCGCGGCGACCCCGCCCCGGTTGAACTTCTGGTCGTTCATCAGCGCCACCGACACGCCCTTGCCCAGCGCCTCGAGCATCTCGCGGGCGCCGTCTCCGCCCTTGGGCGCGAACAGCCGCACGCCATAGCGGAACCGGCTGTCGCGGATGCGCCGGTCGACATAGGGATTGTTGGCCGCGCGGTAGGTGATCTCGCAGTTGATGCCGGAATTGACGATCGCCGCCGGCATCACCTCCCAGTTGGAGAAGTGGCCCGAGACGAACACCACGGGCTTGCCGCCCGCGGCGATCTCGGCGAGCCGCTCGCCGTTGACGATCTCGACCCGGCCCGTCGACGGCAGCAGCCGGTCCATCATCGGAAACTCGGCGATCGTGCGGCCGTTGCAGTCCCACTGCTCGGCCAGGATCCGGTTGCGCCACGCGGCGTCCTTTTCCGGGAAGGCGAGGCGCAGGTTCTGGTCAGCCAGCCTGTGCGTCTTCGTCAGCGGCCCGATCAGGCGCGCCATCGCCCCGCCCAGCCAGGAGGCGGCGTCCACCGGCAGCAGCCGGAACAGGAAGGTGAAGACGTCGAAACCGAGGGCTTCGAGCCGCCACGCCACGTCCTGGCCGAATGAGACACGCTTGTCACTCATGGGAGGTATCTAGCCCGCTTCGGGGCTGAGTGGGAATCGCGCCCGGCGTGATCCCCCGTGAGGCGCTTATCCACAGGCCGGGATCGCTTGGCGCGCGACTTGCGACTTTCAGGTCAGACCGTTTCGTTTCGGAACAGTCGCGGGTGCAACAACACGGGGGCGACAGCCCATGGGCAACGACATCGACGTTCATCTCGGCAAGCGGCTTCGTCGCCGTCGCCGTCTTCTCGGCCTGACCCAGCAGCAGCTGGCCGGCACGGTCGGCGTGCGCTTTCAACAGATCCAGAAGTACGAGTGCGGCGCGAACCGCATCTCGGCCTCGCGGCTCTGGCAACTGTCCGAGGCCCTCGAGGTCCCGGTCGGCTACTTCTACGACGGCCTCTCGGACGCTGACCGGCGCGAGCTGCAGAGCGAGAGCTCCGGCGAAGGCGGCGAGATGTTCGCCCGCAAGGAAACGCTCGACCTGATCCGCGCCTACTACCAGCTCGGCGAGCGGCCCCGTCGCCGCCTGCTCGACCTGGCCAAGTCGCTCAACGGCGAGACCGACGCGGCCTGAATGTCTGCCCGTGCCCATTCTGTCATCCCGGACGGCCCGCAGGGCTGATCCGGGACCCAGGATGGGCGGGGCGGGCTGGGTCCCGGCTCTTCGGCCGGGATGACAGTTCAAGGTTGTTGGCGGACATCACCGCCGCTAACCGTTGGGCATGACCCTTTCCGCAGACCGCCTCGCCGAGTTCGACGCCTTTCTGGTCGAGCTCAACCGCGCCTCGGCCGGCGCCATCCTGCCGCTGTTCCGGGCTGATCACGGCCTGGAGAACAAGCTGGCGGGCGGGTTCGACCCGGTCACCGAGGCCGACAAGGGCGCCGAGCGGGCTATCCGCACACTGATCGCCGAGCGCTATCCCGACCACGGGGTGATCGGCGAGGAATACGGCGAGGACCGCCCGGACGCCGAGTTCGTCTGGGTGCTCGATCCCGTCGACGGCACCCGCGCCTTCATCGCCGGCCTGCCGCTGTGGACCACCCTGATCGGCCTGCGCCACGAGGGCCGCCCGGTGCTGGGGTCCATCGGACAACCCTATATCGGCGAGCTGTACATCGGCGGCCGCCAGACCGGGTCACGGCTGATCAGCCGCGGCGGCGAGACGCCGTTGCGCGTGCGCGCCTGTCCCAGACTGACCGACGCGATCATCTGCACCACCGACCCGGCGATCCTGACCGGCCCGGAGCTCGGCGCCTGGACCCAGGTGCGGGCCACGGCGAAGCTGGCCCGGCTGGGGCTGGACGCCTACGGCTATGCGATGGTCGCGGCGGGGACGATGGATCTGGCGCTCGATACCGGCCTGAAGGTCTGGGACGTCGAGGCGGTGATCCCGGTGATCGAGGGCGCCGGCGGGTTTGTCGCGCACTGGGACGGCTCGGCGGCGCGGTCAGACGGCGGCAAGTTCGCGTTTGTGGGGGACAGGGGCTGTCTTGAGGACGCGCTGGTGACGTTGAAGCGGGCGGCGCGGGATTAGCCATTTCCTGATGCCGTCATGGCCCGGCTTGTCCGGGCCATCCAAGAACACCGCTATCGTCGGTAACGCGCGGATTGGTTAGCGAACGATCTGCCACGACCGCGTGCTTGGGTGGCCCGGACAAGCCGGGCCATGACGGATGTGGGATTGGTCGGCGTTAGAGCGCGGAAGCAACCGCATCGAACTCCCGCCAGAACACCGCGCGGATCGCGTCCGTCTCCTGCAGGATCTCGTGGTAGCTGCCGTCGACCTGCAGCCAGCGGCCCTTCGGGATGCGGGCGGTGATCTCGCGCTGGTCGGCGTTGTCGACGAGGCGTTCTTCTTCCGCGCCCAGCACCAGCACGGGGATGGTGATTGCCGCCACGCCCGGCGCGCGCTTGAGCCAGGCCGAGGCGGAGAAGGCGAAGTCCAGCCAGCCCCAGGTGCCGGCGTTCAGCTTCAGGCCCGGCTCGGCGGCGACCTGGGCCTGGTTGCGGGCCCAGCGTTTGGCGTCATGGGTGAGGATGTTGGTCTCGAAGGTGCTGACGTGCGCGTCGCCCGAGTCGCCAAGGATGTATTCGGTCGGTTTGGTGCGGGACATGATCCAGGCCAGCGCCCGCGACGCCCGCTTGGGCTGGTTGCCGGTCTGGAGCCCCAGCATCGGCGCCGACAGCACCGCCGCCTTGAAGTCCCCCACCCCGTGCGCCAGCGCCAGCAGGGTCAGGCAGCCGCCCATCGAATGGCCGACGGCGATCCAGGGTTTGGGCAGGCGCGTCTCGAACTGCGCCAGCAGGCAGCGGTAGTCCTCGACGAAGTCGGCGAAGCCGTGGGCGTGGCCCTTGAGGGCGTCCGGCAGCAGGCGCTGCGACAGCCCCTGGCCGCGCCAGTCGTGGGCCAGGACGACAAAGCCCCTGCCCTGCAGTTCGCCGATGACCTCGAAATACTTCTCGATCGGTTCGGTGCGGCCACCGCTCAGGACGACCGAACCGCGTGGCGTTCCTTCCGGCAAAAATAAAGCGGCGCGGAGGCGATAAGCCCCCGCGCCGCTGAACCACTCCGCCGTTCCGCCAGACGGAACGGGCGCCTCGGGAATGGATACCAGAGGCGCTGTGTCGGTCATTTCAGGCTTAGGCCATCTTGGCGAACAGGGCGCCCATCTGCGGCTGCAGGGACATGGCGAGACCCATGTCCGACAGCTTCAGGCGGCCCGACATGAAGGCCATCGTGGCGTCGAGCTTGCCGGCGCCCATTTCCATGAGGTCGGCGAGCGAGATGGTCATGGTCAGGTCGGCGGGCGCATCCTCGTTGGTGACCGAGCCACCGTCGATGTGGATGAAGCCGTCGCCCTTGAGGTCGAACTTCAGCGACTTGCCGAGGCCGGAATCGGCGCCAACGGCGGTCTTCACGCGATCGGTAATTTCTTGCAGCGTAGCCATTGGCGGCCTCCCGTTATGTTGCGGAAGATTCGATAAACGGGTCGCGCTCAACGCACAAGGGAACTGCGAGCCGGTAGCAAAAAAAGATGACGCCTGCGCCACTTTCGGTCACTGTTGCGAACGACTCTTAGATGGGAGCGAAGATGGCCGATCTGACCCTCGACGATCTGGACCGGATCTACGGCCAGCCCAAGCCGACGACCAAGGCCAAGTCGCTCGATCATGTCGACAAATACGGACGGCAGTTCCTGGCGCTGTCGCCGTTCTGCGTGATCTCGGCGGCGGATGCGAACGGGGCCATGGACGTCTCGCCGCGCGGGGGTGAGCCCGGATTTGTCCATGTCGAGGACGACCGCACGGTCATGCTGCCGGACCGGCCGGGCAACAACCGGCTGGACACCCTGCGCAACCTGGTCGGCGGCAATGGCCGGATCGGGATGATGTTCCTGATCCCCGGGTTCGACGATGTCTACCGGATCAACGGCCGCGCCAGGCTGAGCGACGACCCGGCGCTGCTGGAGCGGTTCGTCGAGTTCGGTCGCAAGCCGCGCTCCATCGTGACGGTGGCGGTCGAGGAGGCCTTCCTGCACTGCCCCAAGGCCATCATGCGCGGGCGGCTGTGGGAGACCGAGGCGCAGGTCGAGCGGACCGTGATGCCGACCCTGTCGGAGATGATCCTGGACCAGCTGAACCTCGGCCGGCCGACGGTCGACGAGGCGGCGGTGATCGAGCGCTACAGGACGCAGCTGTAGTTGGGGGCTACTTCGTCTTCCCCGCCAGGATCGCGCGGGCGGGCGGTTTGGCGAACCTCAGCGTCTGGGCGCCGGTCAGGTCGGACGGGCGATAGAAGGGCATGCCCTTGAACAGCGGCAGCGGCGCGGCCCTGCCGCCGGCCAGCGCCGCGCTGCCCGATCCGGCGCCGACGAAGATCACCTGCTCCATCCTCGGCACGGCGAAACCGATCACCCCGGCGCGCTTTTTGATCGCCGTGTTGCACTGGTCGAGCGCGGCGACGAGATCGGCCGCAGCCACCGTCTCGCCCAGGCGGACGACCGGCTGCATCTCCATCGAGACCGAGAACTTGTCCGCCGCGTTCTTCCTGTCGGCGTCCAGCACGCCGTCCTTCAGCTCGGCGAGGGTCGGCAGACGGGTGAACCGGCCATCGGCCGCCTGCGTCAGCAGGGTGCGCGCGCCGCCGGGCATGACCAGGTAGAGGTTCTGGCCGCCGGCCGGCTGGCCGTTGACCTTCAGATAGTAGGCCATGACGAACCGCGACCGCTCGGCGGCCGGAATGCCGAGATAGAGGTCGTAGTAGGGAAACACCTTCCTGACCGGCGGCGCCTTCTTGTCGGCCGCAAGAGCGGCGCCGGGGGACAGGGCCACGGCCGCAGCGGAGACGATCAGGGTGCGGCGATCAAGGGTCACGTCGGCTTCACCAGCTTGAGGGTCATCCGGTCGCTCTCGCCGATGGCCTCGTACTTCGCGTGGTCGAAGCCGGGTCTGGCGGGCTCGCCGCGGGGCGCCGACAGGCGCGTCGGCGGCAGGGTCCAGACGCCGAACGGGTGGTCCCGCGTGTCCTTGGGATTGGCGTTGATCTCGCTGGTTCCGGCGAGGATGAACCCGGCCTCCTTGGCCAGCTGGATGGCGTAGGCCTGCTGTACATAGCCGTCGGCGGCCAGCACGTCCTGGACCTGGCCGGCCTCGGCGCGGTGCTCCTCGATGCCCAGCACGCCGCCGGGCTTGAGGGCGGCGAAGGCGGCCTTGAAGGCCTTGTCGGCGATGCCGGCGGCCATCCAGTTGTGCAGGTTGCGCAGGAACAGCACCATGTCGGCCGACCCCGGCGGCGCGACCGGTCCGCTGGTCGGGCCGAAGGCGGTCACCTCGACCTTGCCATAGAGCTTCGGCTTCGCGTCCAGACGGGCCTTGAAGGCGTCGACGATCTGCGTCGCGACGGGGTCGCTGGCCTCGAGATTGGCGGCATAGAGCTTGCCGCCGGTCCCCTGCAGGAAGGGCGCGAGGATGTCGGTGTACCAGCCGGCGCCGGGCCAGAACTCGACCACGGTCATACCGGGTTTCAGGCCCCACCAGGTCAGGCTTTCGGCAGGGTGGCGCCAGGCGTCGCGGGCGCGGTCGGCCGGCAGGCGCCAGTCGCCGGCGACGGCGGCCGCGATGGTCTGCGGGCCTCCGCGCACGGGCTTGGGCGCCGGGGCCTCGGCGGCTTTCGGCTTGCAGGCGGCCAGCAGCAGCGCCGCGCCGCCGGCCAGAACCAGCCGCCGCGATGCGTCCGATGACGCCAGACTCTTCGACCTATTCGTCAACGCCGCCCCCGCACCGCACACTCCGGGCTTACCGCGCCCATCTGACCCGGTCAAAGCGGCGCTATTTGGGCTTCACGAAGCGAAGGGTCATGCGGTCGCTCTCGCCGATGATGTCGTACTTCGAATGATCGAAGTCCGGGTTGGCCGGCTGGCCGCCGGGCGCGGAGCGGCGCACCGGCGGCAGGGTCCAGACGCCGAAGGGGTGGTCCTTGGTGTCCTTCGGGTTGGCGTTGACCTCGGAACTGGCGGCCAGCCTGAAGCCGGCCTTTTCGGCGGCGGCGACCACCGTGGCGGTGGCGACATAGCCGTCCGTCACGCCGGGGGTCTCGGGCCGGGGATCGGCGCGGTGTTCCTCGACGGCCAGGAATCCGCCCGGCTTCAGCACCGCGAAGAAGTCGGCCATCGACTTGGCCAGCATGTCGCCCTGGTACATGAAGTTGTGGATGTTGCGGGCGGTGATCACCAGGTCCGCCGAGCCCGGCGCGCCGAGCGGGCCGGACACGGGGCCGAAGCCGGCGTACTGAACGGCGCCGTAGGTCGCCGCGTCAGCGAACTTCGCCTCGAAGTCCGCGCGGCCCTTGCGGGCGCCGGCGGAGAGGGCGGGGTTGGCCAGATCGGCCACGCCGGCGACATAGACGCCGCCGGTGGCCTTTGCGTAGGGCGCGAGGATCTCGGTCCAGTAGCCGCCGCCCGGCACCACCTCGATGACCGTCAGCTTCGGCTTCAGGCCCCAGAACACCAGGCTGTCGTGGGGGTGGCGCGCGGCGTCGCGGGCGACATTGGCCGGTGCGCGCCAGGCGCCGGCGATGGCCGCCTTGAGCACCGCGTCGTCCGCGCCCGCCAGGGCCGAAAGCGGCCGGGCGGCCAGCAGGCCGGCGGCCCCGAGAAGCAGTCCGTGTCTGCGCGTGATCATCGCCGTTCTCCGCTTGATGCCATCTTGCGGGGGACCCTAACGGTCATCGTGGCGGGATCAAGAGCGGGGGGCTTGAAACCCGAAAACGGGCTCACCACCTCATTGGACGGAGGCGCTGGATGTCCGGGCCTCCCGGGTCACGACGAGGCTTTCGAGCTCGCCACCGGCCCGTACGTCAAAACCGCAACCTTGCTTTGAAAGAAGGACTGCACGCATGCGTACGATCGACTTTTCGCCCCTGTACCGCTCCGTCGTCGGCTTCGACCGTCTGGCCGCCCAGCTTGACGCCGCCGCGACCCAGGACAGCGCCCAGGGCTATCCCCCCTACAACATCGAGCGAACCGACGAGAACGCCTACCGCATCGAGATCGCGGTCGCCGGCTTCCGTCCGGACGAGCTGACCATCGAGGTGAAGGAGAACCTCCTCACCGTGACCGGCCGCAAGGCCGCCAACGACGACGCCCGCAAGTTCCTGCACCGCGGCCTGGCCGAGCGGAACTTCGAGCGCCGCTTCCAGCTGGCCGACTATGTGCTGGTGACCGACGCCAACCTGGCCGACGGCCTGCTGTCGATCGCCCTGAAGCGCGAGCTGCCCGAGGCCCTCAAGCCCCGGACCATCGCCATCAGCACGACCGCCGACGCCAAGGCCCTGCCCAAGGCGAAGAAGGCCGCCTAAGCGTTACAGCAGAACGATCCCCAGTCGTTCGGAAGGGCGGAGCCGCAAGGCTCCGCCCTTTTCCGTGGCCCATTGGTGCGCAAACGGCGTCGACAGGAAGCGCGCCGGGCCGATGAGCGCGTGGGTGTCGGAGGGTCTGCGGGCGGCCTGGCCTGCGTCAGCGCCCCGCCCTTACTCCGCCGTGTAGCCTACCGCATTCTCGATATCCGCGTCGCGGAACGAGGCCTGGGCCGTCCGGGCGCCGGTGAAGTCCGCGCCGCGGAGGTCGGCGCCGTCGAGGATGGCGGCGGTCAGGTCGGCGGCCTGGGCCCAAGTGTAGCGCATTCGCGCCTGGTTCAGGGTGGCCGGGTTGGACCGGCCCGGGCCCAACGGCAGGACGCCGATGCTGGCGCCGCGCAGGTCGGCCTTGGTCAGGTTGGCGCCGGCCAGCTTGGCCCCGCGCAGGTCGGCCTTGATCAGGCAGGCGCCGCGCAGGTCGGCGCCCTCGAGATTGGCGCCCTGCAGCTGGGCGCCCGCGAGATTGAGGCCGACCATGCAGGCCTTCCTCGCCGTCATGGCCGTCAGCCGGCCGCCCTTCAGGGCGTCACCGAGCGGTCGCAGGTCCTCGCCGTCGAACTTCGCCGGGGCGCCGCGCTGGCCGCCGGATTCGCACCAGGCCTGATTGCCGGCCGCGAGCGTCTTGAGCTCTTCCGCACGCCCCAGGGCCGCGGGCGTGGGCGCGCGCAGGCAGCCGGCGACATTGGCGCCGCTCATCTTCGCCGTGGCGGTGTCGACGCCGGTCAGCACCGCGCCCGAGAGGTTGGCGTTTTCCAGATTGGCGCCGGAAATGTCCGCCCCTTCGAGGATCGCGCCACACATGTTGGCGTCCTTGAGATTGCAGCCAGTCAGTTTTGCGCCCTTCAGGGAGCAGTCGGTGAAGTCGGCCGCGAAGGCCGAGGCGCCGTTGAATTTTGAGCCGTCGAGGGTCGCGCCGACAAAGATCGCGCCATCCGCATCGCCCACCCGGTCCTGATGCAGCAGCATGCTGAGGCCCCTGGTCGGATGCGGCGTAGCGATCTGGCCTTCGCGGAAATCCGCCTGGGTCAGGTCGGCCATGGTCAGGTTGGCGCCGCGCAGGCAGCAGCCGCGCACGTCAGCGCGCTTGAGATTGGCGCCGCGCAGGTCGGCCTTGCGCAGATCGCAGCCGAACAGGTTGGCGCGCTCGAGATTGGTGCGGATCATCCGCGCGCCGTCGAGCACCGAGGCCGACAGGTCTGCGTCCGTCAGGTTGCGGCCGGCCAGATCCAGCCGGGTCAGGTCGAGGAACCGCAGCGACGCGCGCTTGCCGCCGGGCTTGCCCGACAGGAAGCGCTCGTGGGCGGTGATCATCATGTCGAGTTCCGCCTGGCTCAGACGGCGACGCCCCGCGAGACTGGTTTGCGTGACGCTCAATGCTGTTCCCCCGACCTGCGAATCATCTGGCGGCGAAGCATAACGCGGGTCGACCAACTGAAGGGTTAAGCATGACCTCAGAGCGCCTCGTCGAGGCCGCGCGCGCCCTGGCGACGGGCGCCCGTCAGGTCCGCCCCGCGCAGCTGGGCGCCGGAGAAGTTGGCGCGCGACAGGTCCGCGCCGGCCAGGCGCGCCTGACGAAGGTCCGCCCGCGACAGGTCCGAGGCCTTCAACTGGGCGCCCGTGAGGTCGCAGGCCAGCAGCCGGTCGGCGGCGATCAGCAGCGGGCCAAGGTGGGCGTCACGCAGATCGGCGCCGGACAGCTTGGCGCCCGCCAGCCGCGCCCCGCGCAGGTCCGCTCGCCGCAGATTGCAGCCGCGCAGGTCAGCTCCCTCCAGATGGGCGCCCTGCAGTTGCACCCCCTCCATGTCGAGCCCGTAGAACACCGCGGCCCTGGCCGACAGGGCGGTCAGGTCGTAGCCACGGATCGATTTCAGGTTGCGCAGGTCGGCGCGGTCGAAGACCGACGGCTTGCCCTCGGCGCCGCCGGTCTCGCACCAGCGGGCGTGCTCACGCAGCATGTCCTCGTAAGGCAGGTCGTCGACCGCCTTGCCCGACGGCGCGTCGGTCAGGGCTCCGGTCATGTCGGCGTCGCCGACGGTCCAGCCGTAGGTCCGGGCCCCGACCAGCACCGCGTCGTGCATGTCGGCGCCGGAGATGTCGGCGCCGGACAGGTCGGCGCCGGCGAGATTGGCGCCGCTCATGTTGGCCTGTTTCAGGTTGGCGCGGACCAGCTTGCAGTCCTTCATGATCGCGTCGCTGAAGTCGGCCTTCATCGCCATCACGCCCGACAGCCGCGAGCGCTCCAGATTGGCGCCGGCGAGGATTGCGCCGCAGGCGTCGCCCGAGCGGGCGGCGTGCTCATGGATGCGCAGGCCCTTGTCGCGGTCGGGAGAGGCGATCGTGCCCTCGCGCAGGTCGGCCTCGAACAGGTCCGCGCCTGTCAGGTTGGCGCCGCGCAGGCAGGATCCCCGCAGGTCGGCGCGCCGCATGGAGGCCTCGCTGAGGTCGGCGCCCTGCATGTCCGCACCGAAGAAGCTGGCGTTGTCGAGCTTCGCCCCGACCAGCCGGGCCTCGTTCAGCGTGGCGCCGGTGAAGTCGGCGTCCGACAAGTTGCGGCCGGACAGGTCCAGACCTGTGAGGTCCTTGAAGGCGAAGACCGCGCGCGCGCCGCCCATCCGCGCCGAGAACAGGCGGTCATGCCTGGCGCAGATCAGATCAACGTCCTGTTGCGTGAGGCGCCGATGCGTACTGGACGGCGCCGCTGCGGCGGCCATGGGATTGTCTCCGTTGGAGAATTCCTATGACAGACGCGAATTAACATCGCCCTTCCAGACATCGTAGCGCAGGGCGTCGGAAGCCTCCTGTGACAGCAGGCCCCGCTCGACGACGACGCCCGCCGCGATGAGCTTCTCCGAGCCCTGGCCCGAGGCCAGCGGCGAGGGATCCTCACAGGCGTAGACCACCCGCGCGACGCCCGCCTCGGCCAGCCGCTGCGAGCAGGGCGCGGTCCCGGACGAGCGGGCGCCGCAGGGCTCGAGCGTGACGTAGGCGGTGGCGCCGCGGGCGTCGATGCCGTCGAGCGCCTGCTCCTCGGCATGGGGACGTCCGCCGGGGGCGGTGGCGGCCTCCGCGAGGATGACGCCGTCGCGCACGATCACGCAGCCGACCACCGGGTTGGGCGCGGTCTTGCCGAGGTTGGTCAGGGCCACCGCGATGGCGCGGCGCATGAAGGCTTCGTCAGCGGACATTGGCAGAGTGCGTCCTTCGAGACGCCGGCTGCGCCGGCTCCTCAGGATGACGAGCGTTGGGGATTGCACCCCTCTTCGTCATGGTGAGGAGCGAGCCCTCAGGCGAGCGTCTCGAACCACGCACTAGGTAAGCGCAGGGAGCGGCGTGGCGCGCTCTGTGTCCAGGTACCGCGCGCTCGTTGGCCGCAGGTTCCCGTCCAGTTCGATCAGCAGCGGGTTGCCCGTGGGGATCTCGACCTCGACGATCTGGTCGTCCGGGACCTGGAACAGCAGCTTGACGATGGCGCGCAGGCTGTTGCCGTGGGCGGCGACCAGCACGGTCTCGCCGGCCTTGAGACGGGGCGCGATTTCGGTGTCCCAGTAGGGCTGGACCCGGTCGAGCGTGGTCTTCAGGCTCTCGGTGTCGGGGATCGCGCAGCCGGCGTAGAGCGGGTCGGTGGTGAAGTCGTATTCGCCACCGGGGGCCAGCGGCGGCGGGGGGATATCGTAGGACCGGCGCCAGACCTTGACCTGGTCCTCGCCGTGCTTTTCCGCCGTCTCGGCCTTGTTGAGGCCGGTCAGCCCGCCGTAGTGGCGCTCGTTCAGCCGCCAGTCGCGGACCAGCGGCAGGTCGCCCTGCCCGGCCGCCGCCAGCGCCAGCCCGGCCGTGCGGTTGGCGCGCTTGAGCACCGAGGTGAACGCCCGGTCGAAGTGTACGCCGGCCGCCTTCAGGAGCTCGCCGCCGCGCTGCGCCTCGGCCTCGCCCCGGGCGGTCAGTTCCACATCCACCCAGCCGGTGAAGCGGTTGTCGAGGTTCCACTGGCTCTGGCCGTGGCGGAGAAGAACGAGCTTGGACATGGCCGACGGGCTACGGCGACGGACGGTGAGCGTCAAGGGCGGAGGGGCGGCCGGGCCATGTCATCGGCCGTCAATCCAGCCTAGGTTTCATCCGACAGCTGGAGGAATCAGCGTGATCCGAACCCTCGCCTTCTGGGCCGCCATCATCGGCGCCGGCCTGCTCGTGCTCATGACCGTGGCGGGCGCAGCGGCCTGGCCCGGCTATTCGCACGTGAGCCAGTACATCAGCGAACTGGGCGCCACCGGCGCGCCGCACGGGCGGCTGGTGAGTCTGGGCGGGTTCCTGCCGATCGGTGTGCTGCTGATGACCTTCGCGGTCCTGGCGGCGCTGATTCCGCCGCGCGGGGTGCTGAAGACCCTGGGCTGCATCGGCCTGTTTCTGTTCGCCCTCGGGTATCTCGGGGCGGCCTTCTTTCCCTGCGACTTCGGTTGCCGGCCGGAGACGCCGAGCCGGTCGCAGGTGATGCACATGGCCTTCGGCCTGGCCGGCTACATCCTGGCGCCGCTCACGCTGGCGGTGCTGGGAGTCGCGTCACGCAAGTGGCCGGGCGCGAAAGGGCTGTTCCCGCTCGGGCTGGCCTGCGCGGTCGTCGCGGGAATCGCCTTCTTCAGCATGGCCGATCCGCTCGCCGGACTGTTCCAGCGGGTGCTGGAGGGTTCGGTGCTACTGTGGATCGTCGCCTTCGCCGTTTACCTGCGCCGAAAGCCGGCCTTGTGAGGCCGTCCATTCCGGCGTCTCGCCGTGCGGGACTCCCGCTGCTATATCCGCGTCATGCGTGACCGCGTCTTCTTTCCGCTCGCCGCCCTGCTGGCCCTGGGCATGATCGCCCTGGCCCTGATCTGGCCGCGCGGCATGGGGGCGGCGTATCCGTCGCTCAGCCATCCGCTGACCTTGCCCGCGCCCGTTCCCGCGCCGCCGCCTCCGGTCAAGAAGGCCGCCAAGGCCGCGCCGGCTGCAGCCACCACCCCGGGCGCGGCGCAGTGAGCGGCTTCAACGCCGTCGAGGTCGGGCGCCGGGTGCTGGCCATCGAGGCCGAAGCGCTGGTCGCCATGGCCGACGGCCTTGGCGAGGCGTTCACCCGGGCCGTCGAGATGCTGTTCGCCTGCAAGGGCCGCATCGTCCTGACCGGCATGGGCAAGAGCGGCCATGTGGCCCGCAAGATCACCGCCACCCTGGCGTCGACCGGCACGCCGGCGATGTTCGTCCACCCGGCCGAGGCCAGCCACGGCGACCTGGGCATGATCGGCCAGGACGACGTGGTGCTGGCCCTCAGCAAGTCCGGCGACGTGCGCGAGCTGGCGGACGTGATCGGCTATGCGCACCGGTTCGCCATCCCGCTGATCGCCATCACCGCCAACGCCGAGAGCCAGCTGGGCAAGGCTGCGAGCCTGGTGCTGCTGCTGCCGGACGCGCCGGAGGCCACCGGCGAGGTGCGGGCGCCGACCACCTCGACCACGCTGCAGATCGCGCTGGGCGACGCCCTGGCCGTGGCGCTGCTGGAGCGGCGCGGGTTCACCGCGCGCGACTTCCACGTGTTCCATCCGGGCGGCAAGCTGGGCGCCATGCTGCGCACCGTGGGCGACCTGATGCACCGGCTGGAAGAGGCGCCGCTGGTCGCCGAGTCGACGCCGATGCCCGACGCCATCCGCGTGATGACCGAGCGCAGGCTGGGGGTGGTCGGTGTGACCGCCGCCGACGGCGCGCTGATCGGCATCGTCACCGACGGCGACCTGCGGCGGAACTTCGAGGGTCTGGCGGGCAAGACCGCCGGCCAGCTGATGACCCGCAACCCCAAGTCCGTCACCGCCGAGACCCTGGCCGGAGATGCCGCGCGCCTGATGAACGACAACCGGATCACCGTGCTGTTCGTGGTTCGGGACGGCAAGCCGGTGGGCGTGCTGCACGTCCATGATGTGCTGAGCGCCGGGGTCGTCTGACCCCGTTTTGGGCCATTTTTGCGTGACGACGTTCGCTGAACGTGAGTAAGTTCGCCCATTGCGGATCACGGGGGGCGACATGGCTCGCCTGTTGCTTGTCCTGATTGCACTGCTGACGCTCGGTCTGACCGCGGGCCCGGGTTTCGGACAGGAGCGGCCTCCGCGCATCAACCCGCTGACCGGAAAGCCCTACAGCGCCGCCGGCCAGGCCGAGTACGAGCGCAAGCAGCGCGAGGCGGAAGAGCAGTCCCGCATGGCCGAGGAGGCTGCGGCGGAGGACAACAAGGCCTTCCAGGAGTTGCGGGCGCGGAACGCCGAACAGATTCGCCAGTTCGACGAGGCCATCGAGACCTGGGAAGACACCAACGCCCCGCCGCCGGGAACGACCGAGACCTTCGTTTCGACCAGCTACGACAACGAGACGGCGCTCGGCGAACGGGCCGAGATCACCTTCTACAACAAGTGGGACGTGCCGACGCACAAGATCGAGTTCGGCGCCGACGGCAAGCCGACCGGTCCGGTGACCCAGACCCAGCAGGGCAAGGTCTGGGAGACCATCGGTCCGCGCATCCCGCCCGGCGGCGGCGTCGAGACCAGCTACGGCGAGGACCTGGACGGCAACCGGATCATCACCCGGGCCAGCATCTTCGGCGCCGATAGCCTGAGGCTGTCGACCCACGAGTTCAACCACGACGGCGTCCCGTGGCAGGGCGAGACGTTCGATCCCGAGACGGGCCTGCGCAACGGCGGCTTCCAGGATCTGCGCCTCAAGCCCCCGGAGCGGACCCTGGGCGGTCCGTTGCCCTTCCCGTCCCAGATCCGGCTGATCACGGGCGTGTGCGAGCCCTGTCGCGCATTGATGGAGAAGCACAACAGCCTGGCGCTCGACATCAACGAGATCATCATCGAGATGAAATCGCTGTCGCAGGAGCACCAGCGCGCCTGGCCGCCGGCCCAGCGGCCGATCCGCGCCCGCTATGAGGTTCTGGCCGCCAGGCTGGCCGAGCTGATGCCACAGATGGAGGCGCTGCAGGCCGAGGTCATCGAATGCGACAAGCGGTGCCGCCCCGCCGCCGAGGAGCCGCCGGCGACGGTCGCGGCGCTGCCCGGCCAGCCGCTGCTGCGTCCGCCCGCCGGCATCGGCGCGCGGCCGACGGCGCCGGAAAAGACCTACCGCCCGGGACTGGACGCCTTCCCGGCGAGCGACGCCGACCTCCGGGCCATCGCCGACGCAGCCCAGCGATACCTCGCCGCGGCCGAACTCTGCGAAACCATGCTCTGTCCGGTCTGTGACTGCGACGAGGCCAAGGCGTCCGCCCAGGCGCTGGCCGACATGGAAGCCTACCTCGAGGCGATGCTGCCCTATCTGCGCGCCGCGAACGAAGACCACATGGAGCGGTTCCTCAACACGGCCCGCAACAACATCACCAACGGCGAGCAGCTCGAGCGCACCATCTGGGCGGTCGGCGTCCACACCTATCTGCAGAACTTCGGCAGCTCCTTGCTCGACGTCGCCAGCATCATGGGCTGGGTGAAGGAAGTCGTGACCAGCACCGAGGATCTGGACAACCTGTCGCCGGTTGAGATGCTGGACCAGCTCAACAGCGCCTACGAGGCGCTGAAGGACCTGGAGAGTCTGACCACAACGATCGCGGAGGCCCAGACCGGCCGGCCCCAGGGCACGCCGGTCGCCGATCTGGTCGATCTGACGGGCGGCGCCGACAAGGACCTGATCAACGACGCCACCAGCTACATCACCGACCTCAAGGACATCGTCACAAGCGCGGTGGAGCATGGCCGCGACTGGCGCGCCGCCCTCAAGCAAGGCGCAGGCCCCGCGCTCGGTCAGATCGTCGGCCGCATTCTCAAGACCTACTCCGCCTCGGTTCTTGAGGAACGGGAGAAAGCCCTCGAAAACCTGTTGAAAGACGCCGCTGTCGGCGACCTGCAACAGGCGCGGGAGTTCCAGGAGCTGCAGCGCGTCCAGAATCGCCTCTGGGCGGCGGAGGACGCCCTGGCGGCGGTGCGGGCGGCGCGGCGCCGGTACATGGCCTGCGTCCATGAGGCCTGCGGCACCTTCAGCCTGACGCGCGCCAACATTCCGGTGTTCCGGGCCGATGTGCCGGGCGGCAAACCCAAGCTGTCCTGGGGTTCGGCCCTGCCCTGGTTCAACCGGGCGATCGACGAGACCCTGCCGCTGATGAAGCCGGTCGTCTTCCGCCGCGAGTGCCCGGAAGAGACCGCCGAGCCGCCGCGCACCCAGCCGCCGCCCCAGGCCGAGCCGGAGGACGACGGCCCCGATCTGACGCGGCCGCAGTTCGAATGGCTGTCCGAACTGGCGATCCCGGCGCAGTTCTGCAGCGAATACGCGCGCAACGACTACATCGGGCAGGTCTACAATCCGGCCGTTCAGGCCGCCCTGCGGGACGCGGCCCTGGCCCAGAACCACCTGGCCATGCTCAACGCGCTCTTCACGCAGCACATGCGGACCAACAGCCTGTATTGGGGCCGCGTCCGGGCCGAGCGCGACGCCTACGACCTGATCGCCCAGGCGGCGACGGTGCGGGCGGAAGCGCTGCGGCGCCTCTACGCCGACATCATCGCTGTCCCGCTCGTCCCCTGCGACGACCCGCAGCCGCCCCGGACGCCGCCACCCGCGTCGCCTCAGCCCCCGGCCGATCCGGCGTTGACGCCCTTCACGCCGCCGCCGCCGCCGACGTCCGCGCCGTTCCAGCCAATTTATGGCGGCCCCGTGTTCCCTTACTTCGACCCGATCGAGCCTCGGGCGAAGTACTGCAGTCGCGCCGAGGTCGAGGCCGATCTGGCGAGAATGCGCGCGCGGTTGACACAGATGCGCGACCTGCTCGACGAGTTGGAGGTCCTGGCCGCCAGTTCGTTGGCGAACCGTCGGGGAGAGCCCGCCGATCTCGCGCGCGCCGACCGCAACCGCCTCACCGACTTCTACAACACCCTGCCTGACGACATGCCCCAGGCCGAAAAGGAAGCGCGCGGCCGGATATTCCTGGCGTTCGACGGCACCGGAGTGCGGCTGTTCGATCGCTACGAGGCGCAGATCGCCAACCTCGAGACGTCCATCAAGCTACTTGAGGACATCCTCGCGCGCGGCCAGTACGACTGCCCCGACGACGCCGCCTCGACACCGAAGAAGCCCTGTCCGCCGAAACAGGGCCGCGACCCGATCATCGTCGGGCCCAACAACAAGGTCGGCTCCGGCGCGCAGCTGCGCTCCAAGGTCACCGGCATGGCCACCGGCGCCCTGCTGGGCGCGCTCGGCGTGGGCGGCGGCGGCGGCGGCGGTTCGGACGGACCCGACCTCTGGACCTGCAAGATCAAGGACTCCGAGTACACCATCTTCGAGGACCCGGTGACGGGCGTGTCGCTCGGCGTCGCCGCGAAGACGGTCAAGGGCGGCAAGACGGTGCTGTTCTCCAAGATCATGAAGTCGCCCGACAAGGGCACCTTCCAGACCGCCTTCCTCGAGCGGCCCTCGACCGGCGAGACCATCGCGCCGAGCGACGTCGGCCCCTGCGACCTGTGGGGCGAGTGGAAGCTGACCGTGTCCTGGACGCGCAGCACCTATGTCGACGGCCAGCTGGTCAGCCAGGAGAGCGGCGGCTGGTCCGAGGGCGGCCGGTTCCGGATCCCCGGCATGCTGTCGAAGGTCGACGCGCCGGACGGCCTGTGGAAGCGGATGGGCTTCTCCAACGCCAGCAACGGCGCGCGCGAGATGGGCGCGATCTTCAACGTGCAGCCGGGCGGCGAGCCGCTGACCCTGGTCGTCCACGTGACCCGGCCGAAGGGCGATCCTGTGACGACCGTGCCCTTCGTGCTGACCCTGACCCAGGGCCCCGACGGCAAGATCGCCGTGACGAAGGCGGCGGAGGGACCCTGTCCGCCGGACGAAGGCCCGCCAAGGCTGACCGATGGAACGGGCATCGCCAGCGATCGGCCGGGAACGCCCACGACGACCACTCGACCGCCCGCGACGAACGCCCCGGCAACCTCCACGGCCACACCGGCGCCGGCCGGCCCGGGAGCCACGACGACCCGGCTGCCGCTGCCGCCCACCATGCCGCCCTGGGGTCCGGGCCCGAAACCCTATGATCCGAGCACGGACCCCGACTTCGGCAAGCTCCACGTGACGGGACTCCAGCGCCTGGTCGACGGGTTGGAGAAGTTCCGCGCCGAGGACGTGGTCAAGCGCCAGGAGCTCGAGCGCGCCCGCTGTGAAGGTCCGAAGGCCTGGAACGAGAAGCGTGCGGCCTACCTCAAGGACCTGCGGGACCGGTTGGACATCGTGACGAAGTTCGTGGGACTGGGTAAGGACAAGGCCGCGATCGAGAGCGCCGCGGCCGGCGAGGTCGTGCGGCTGGGCGGCGAGATCGCCGAGGTCGAGGCGATGTCCCCGCCGGCCGATCCGCAGAGCTGCCCGGTCACCCCCCTGCCGGAGGAAGGCGAGAGCATCCTGGACGAGATCGAGGAGGTCTTCGTGCCGGCCTGAGCGGCTATTTTCCCGCCGCCCCCTCACCAAGCTGTCGCAGGGGCGTTATAGGGAGCCCCTCCGTCACGTGAGCTCGCTCGATGCCCTTCCTTCCCCGTTCCGATCTCGTCCCCAACACCGCCGCCTATGAGAACGAGCCGCTGGTCAAGGCGACCGGGTTTCGCGAGTACGACGCACGCTGGCTGTTCGGGCCGGACATCAACCTGCTCGGCATCCAGGCGCTGGGGCTGGGGCTGGGGACCTATATCCACGAGCTGGGCCAGTCGAAGATCGTCGTCGGTCACGACTTCCGGTCCTACTCGGCCTCGATCAAGCACGCGCTGATCATCGGCCTTCTGGAGGCCGGCTGCCAGGTGCACGACATCGGCCTGGCCCTGTCGCCGACGGCCTATTACGCCCAGTTCGATCTGGACGCGCCCTGCGTGGCGATGGTTACCGCCAGCCACAACGAGAACGGCTGGACCGGGGTGAAGATGGGTGCGGCCCGGCCGCTGACCTTCGGGCCCGAGGAGATGGGCCGGCTGAAGGAGATCGTGCTCGGCGGCGGCTTCGTCCGTCGCGACGGCGGCAAGCTGGTGCGTGAAGAGGGCGTCGCCGAGCGGTTCATCGCCGACGTCGCCCGTCGGGTGCAGATCACCCGGCCGCTGAAGGTGGTCGCCGCCTGCGGCAACGGCACGGCCGGCGCCTTCGTGCCCCAGGCCCTGCGGGCCATGGGCGTGGCGGTGGTCTACGAGATGGACTGTGACCTCGACTGGACCTTCCCCAAGTACAATCCCAACCCCGAAGACCAGGAGATGCTGCACGAGATGGCCAAGGCCGTGCGTGAGTTCGGCGCCGACCTGGCGCTGGGCTTCGACGGCGACGGCGACCGCTGCGGCGTGGTCGATGACACCGGCGAGGAGATCTACGCCGACAAGATCGGCCTGATGCTGGCCCGCGATCTCGCCCCGCTGAACCCCGGCGCGACCTTTATCGTCGATGTGAAGTCGACCGGCCTCTACGCCACCGACCCGGTGCTGGCCGCCAACGGCTGCACCACCGTCTACTGGAAGACCGGCCACAGCTACATCAAGCGCAAGACCGCCGAGCTGGGCGCCCTGGCCGGGTTCGAGAAGAGCGGCCACTTCTTCCTCAACGAGCCGCTGGGCCGGGGCTACGACTGCGGCCTGACAGCCGCCGCCGCGATCCTCGGCATGCTCGACCGCAACCCGGACCAGAAGCTCTCGGACATGCGCAAGGCGCTGCCGGTGGCCTACACCTCCCTGACCATGAGCCCGCACTGCGGCGACGAGGTGAAGTACGGCGTGGTCGACAAGATCGTCGCCGAGTACGAGGCCCTGGCTGCGTCCGGCGGCAAGATCCTCGGCCGCGGCATCACCGAGGTGATCACTGTCAACGGCGTGCGCGTGGCGCTGGAAGACGGCAGCTGGGTGCTGGTCCGCGCCTCGTCCAACAAGCCCGAGATCGTCGTGGTCGTCGAAAGCACCCAATCGGATGACGACATGCGTGCGCTGTTCCGCCAGGAGGTGAAGCCCCGTCTGGCGAAACACCCCGAAGTCGGTGCATACAACCAGGAAGTCTGAGGGTTCTCAAAAGATGCGCGTCGCAATGATCGGCACCGGCTACGTCGGCCTGGTGTCCGGAGCCTGTTTCGCTGACTTCGGTCACGATGTTTGCTGCATCGACAAGGATGCCAGAAAGATCGAACGGCTGAAGGCCGGCGAGATCCCGATCTTCGAGCCGGGCCTCGATGCGTTGGTCGAGCGCAACGTGCGCGAGGGGCGGCTGAGCTTCTCGGTCCAGGCCGATGAGGCGGTGCGCAGCGCCGACGCGGTGTTCATCGCCGTGGGCACGCCCTCGCGGCGCGGCGACGGCTATGCCGACCTTTCCTATGTTCATGCGGCTGCCGAGGAGATCGCCGGGCTGATGGACGGCTTCACCGTCGTGGTGACCAAGTCGACCGTGCCGGTCGGCACCGGCGACGAGATCGAGGCGATCATCCGCAAGGCCAACCCGAACGCCGATTTCGCGGTGGTCTCGAACCCGGAATTCCTGCGCGAAGGCGCGGCCATCGAGGACTTCAAGCGGCCCGACCGCATCGTCGTCGGGACCGAGGATGAGCGCGCCAGGGCCGTGATGAACGAGCTCTACCGCCCGCTGTTCCTCAACGAGACGCCGATCGTGTTCACCGGCCGCCGGACCAGCGAGCTGATCAAGTACGCCGCCAACGCCTTCCTGGCGCTGAAGATCACCTTCATCAACGAGATCGCCGACCTCTGCGAAGCCGTCGGCGCCGACGTGCAGCAGGTCGCGCGCGGCATCGGCCTGGACAAGCGGATCGGCAACAAGTTCCTCAATGCCGGCCCGGGCTATGGCGGCAGCTGCTTTCCCAAGGACACCATCGCCCTGGTGCGCACCGCCCAGGACGCCGGGACCCCCGTGCGGCTGATCGAGACCACCGTCGAGATCAACGATGCGCGCAAGAAGGCCATGGCCGGCCGCGTCGCCGACGTGCTCGAGGGCGACCTCAACGGCAAGACCATCGGCGTGCTGGGCCTGACCTTCAAGCCGAACACCGACGACATGCGCGACGCGCCGAGCCTCGACATCGTGCCCGCGCTGCAGGCCATGGGCGCCACCGTCCAGGCCTTTGATCCCGAAGGACACGAAGCGCGCCAGATGCTGGCCGGGGTGGACTTCAAGGCCGGCCCCTACGAGGCCGTCGAGGGCGCCGACGCGGTGGTGATCATCACCGAATGGGACCAGTTCCGCGCGCTCGACCTGGACCGCGTGAAACAGCTGATGAAGTCGCCGAACGTCGTCGACCTGCGTAACATCTACCGCCCGGACGACATGAAGGCCCGCGGGTTCCGGTATTCGAGCATCGGGCGGGGCTAGGCGCGCGGGGACATGGACTTCAGTACGGGTCCCCTACCGCTTCCTCGCTTCCGATCCGCTCGTTCTTGCAACGAGGCAGACCCGCCCTGATGTCTTGACGGCCAGTGTTGCTCCGACGTCGGCCCTGCTCAAGGACCGCTTCGCGGCCGCGGAGCGGCGA
>JAIOXZ010000009.1 GCA_021741355.1 Caulobacter sp. | reverse complement strand
CGGCAGCAGCGGTTCCAGCCGGGCCCACTCCTCGTCGCTGAGCCAGTAAATCTGCTTGGCCATATCAACGCTCCCTTCCAGAAGCCTTGAATCAGCAACTCACAAATCCCGCTAGCCCAATTGAGTACGGACCCTAGCCGCGTTACCCCTACTTCCGGCTCGTATCCCCACTGGCGGCCCGTTGCTCGTCGGCCTCACGCCGGGCTTCAGCGGAAGCGTCGGCGACGCCTTCCTGGACATCGGCGGCCGTATCCTTCACCGCGTCAGCGGCCTCGGCGCCCGCATTGCCGATCGCCGCGCCGGCGTCCTTGACGTCCGGATTGGCCGCGATTTCCTTCGCCGCTTCCTTGACCTCGCTGCCGACGGCGGCCGCGCCTTCACCGACGTCGGCGCGATCTTCCTTCGAGCAGGCGCTGAGGGCGAGACCGGCGGCGGCGAGGGTGATGATGACGAGTGTGCGCATGGCGGAATTCCGTTGTTGAGTTTCGTTCCACCGATCAACGATCTGTGAAGCCTGGGGTTCCCGGCGACTTTCGCCGGAGCGCGGTCACGGCTAAACCCCGCGCATGCGCCTCGCTTTTCTCGGAACGCCCGATTTCGCCGTCCAGAGCCTCGCCGCCATTCTCGCGGCCGGGCACGAGGTCGTTTGCGTCTATTCCCAACCGCCTGCGCCGCGGGGGCGCGGTCAGACGCTTCAGCCCTCACCCGTGCAGGCCTTCGCCGAGTCGCATGGGCTGGCTGTGCGCACCCCCGTTTCGATGAAGGCGCCGGAGGAGATCGCCGCGTTCCAGGCGCTGGATCTCGACGCGGCCGTCGTCGTGGCGTTCGGCCAGATCCTGGTCACCGAGGTGTTGGATGCGCCCAGGCTCGGCTGCTTCAACGTGCACGCCTCGCTGCTGCCCCGCTGGCGTGGCGCGGCGCCGATCCAGCGTGCCCTGATGGCCGGGGACAGCGTCACGGGCGTGCAGGTGATGCGGATGAGTCTCGGCCTCGACGAGGGCGCCGTGCTGGCGACCGAGACGGTGCGCATCGGCCCGCTGGATACGGCGGGGACACTGCACGACCGGCTGGCCGAGGCTGGCGCGCGGCTGCTGCCGTCGACGCTTGCCGCCATCGAAGCGGGGACGGCGATCGAGGTTCCGCAGGCCGCCGAGGGCGTCACCTACGCGAAGAAAATCCGGCCGGCGGAGGCCCGCATCGACTGGACCCGTTCGGCGACCGAACTGGACCTGCACATCCGGGGCCTGTCGCCTTTCCCCGGCGCCTGGTTCGAGGCTCCGTCCGACAAGGGATCGGTGCGCGTGAAGGCTCTGCTGTCGCGGGTTGAGGAGGGGTCTGGAACGCCGGGCCAGACGCTCGATGACAGCCTGCTGATCGCCTGTGGGACCGGCGCGTTGCGCCTCCTGCGCGCCCAGCGCGAGGGCAAGTCGGCGCAGGACGCGGCGGACTTCCTGCGCGGCTTTCCGCTCGCCGCCGGGACCGTGCTCGGCTGATGCCCCGCTATCGCCTGACCATCGAGTATGACGGCCGGCCCTATCGCGGCTTTCAGGCCCAGGACGGGCTGCCCAGCGTCCAGGGCGCGATCGAGGCCGCGGTGCTGGCCTTCACCGGCGAGACCCTTCGGATTCATGCCGCCGGCCGGACCGACACCGGCGTTCACGCGACCGGCCAGGTCATCCACGTCGACCTTGGCAAGGCCTGGCCGGCCGACGTGGTGCGCGACGCCCTCAACGCCCATCTGCGGCCCGAGCCGATCGCCGTTCTTGAGGTCCAGGACGTCTCTGACGACTGGCACGCCCGCTTCTCGGCGACCGAGCGTCGCTACCTCTATCGCGTGCTCAACCGCCCTGCGCCGGCCGCCCTGGACAAGGGACGGGTCTGGCATGTGCGCAAGCCGCTGGACGCGGCGAGGATGCATGAGGCCGCCCAGGCGCTGACCGGCCACCACGATTTCACGACGTTCCGCGACATGCAGTGTCAGGCGAAGTCGCCGATGAAGACGCTGGATGTCGCTTCCGTGCGCCGCGAGGACGAGGAGGTGCATCTGGTCTTTGCCTCGCGATCCTTTCTTCACCGGCAGGTGCGCTCGATGGTCGGCTCGATCGTGGAGGTCGGCCTCGGGCGCTGGACCGGCACCGACCTGAAGGCGGCGCTCGAGGCCCGCGACCGGACGGCCTGTGGCCAGGTCGCGCCGGCGGACGGGCTGTATCTGACCGGCGTCGGCTACGAAGGGTAGGGCGTGACGAACTGCTGGCCGGTCGCCTTGGCCAGCAGCTCCCCGTCCTCGCGACGAAACTCCACCTCGACCGATATCAGCTGGCGTGACCGGGCCACGACGCGCCCCTCGATCAGCAAAGGGTGAGCGCGGCCGAGCTTGAAGAAGCGCACCTGCAGGTCTGTGGTCCGGAATGCCGACGGGGCTTCGATGACGGTCATGGCCGCGAAGGCCATCATCTGGTCGGCCAGCGCCGCCAGATAGCCGCCGAACATCGAGCCGTCGCCGTTCATCAGCTCGGGCTGCGGCTCCCAGCGCTTGCGCGCCCAGCCCTCGCCCCAGGCTTCGAGCAGGCCCAGGCGAAGGACGACGACAACAGGCGGCGGCTCCGCGGCGCCTGCGATCAGTGCGTCCAGCCGGTCGGTGGCCCAGGTCATTCAATGCCTCTTCGATTTCACGGCCAGAAATGTGAGGCTTGCTCGGGTATCGGGGGACTCGCATGTCAGACGCCACCACCAACGCCCGCCGCAGCCCGCGTCAGGGCCGGTCGAAGGCCACCGTGGACGCCATTCTGGAGGCGGCAACTCGCATTCTCGAGGCGGGCGAGACCTTCACCACCAACCACGTCGCCGAGCGGGCCGGGGTCAGCGTCGGCACGCTCTACCAGTACTTCCCGGACAAGGCGGCAATCCTCCACGCGCTGGGTGCGCGGGAGCGGGCGGTCATGGCTGAGGCGACGCGCATCGCGATAGAGGCGGGCGTCGATCCGGCGCGGGCGGCGATCCGCGCCCAGCTGACCGCCTTCGACGGCCGTCACGCCGCGCGACGGGCGGTGCTGGAGGCGATCCTGCGCGACCCCGCCGTGCCGGGCATGGCCGACGAGGTCGACGCCGGCGTGGCGCCTTTCGTCCGCGAGGGCGAGCGTCCCGTCCACGCCTTCGTCCTGTCGCGCGCGATCATGGGCGTGGTGCGGGCGGCGGTGCTGGAAGACTCGCCCCTGCTGGGCGCGCCAGACCTTGAGGAGGCGCTGGTGCGCCTCGTGCGGGGCTACGTCGAGGCGTCGCCGAAGCGCTCGAAATAGCGCTCGATAATCCGCTGGTAGGCGCTCTGCAGCTCATGGAGCTGGCTGACCGGCACGCGCTCGTCGACGGCATGCATGGTCGCGCCGACCAGACCGAATTCCAGCACCGGGCACAGGTCGCGGATGAACCGCGCGTCCGACGTGCCGCCGGTGGTAGAAAGGTCCGTGTCCTCGCCGGTGGTTTCCTTGATCGCAGCGGCGACAAGGTCCGTGAACGGACCTGGCCGGGTGAGGAAAGCCTCGCCGCTGACCACCGAAGTCACCGACACCTTGCCGGAGAACCCCTCACCAGCGGCAGCGGCGGTCCCGGCGATCCATGCCTCCAGCTCCGCACCCTTGTGGGCCGGGTTGAAGCGAATGTTGCAGCGGGCCTTCACCTCGCGGGGGATGACATTGCTGGCGGTGTTTCCGACATCGATTGTGGTGATCTCGAGGTTCGAGGGCTGGAAGCCTTCGTAACCATCATCGAGCACCCGCGCCTGGAGCCGGGCGAGCAGATCGACCATCACCGGGATCGGGTTGGCCGACCGGTGGGGATAGGCCACGTGGCCCTGCACGCCCTCGACCGTGATCCAGCTGTTGATGCTGCCGCGCCGGCCGATCTTGATCATGTCCCCCAGCCGCGCCGAGCTGGACGGCTCGCCCACAATGCAGTGGTCGATGACCTCGCCCTCGGAGGCCAGCACCTGGACGACCCTTTTGGTGCCGTCGAAGGCCATGCCTTCCTCGTCGCCGGTGATCAGGAAGCTCAGGGACCCGTTTGGCTCACCCTTGGCGAGATAGCCGGACACGGCGGCGATGAAGGCGGCGATGCCGCCCTTCATGTCGACGGCGCCACGGCCGATCAGGACGCCATCGGCGAGGGCAGCCTCGAACGGTGGGCTGGTCCAGGCGCCCGCGTCGCCGACCGGCACCACGTCGGTGTGCCCGGCGAAGCAGAGGTTCGGACGATTGGTCCCGCGCCGGGCGTAGAGGTTCTCGATCTCGCCGAACCGCATCCGGCGGCAGGCGAAGCCCAGGCCCTCCAGCGCCTGCTGGACGATATCCATCGCGCCGAGGTCGGCCGGCGTGACCGACGGACGGCGGATCAGGTCGCGGGCGAGTTCAAGAACGTCGATCTGGGTCATTGTCGTCCGTTTAGGGGCGCCGACCCCGACCGCGCAAGAACGACGACAGACGGCTTCAGCGCGATCGCGCCTTGATCCGACTGAGAGCCACCGGCGTTATGCCGATCAGGGCGGCGAGTTCGGCCTGGCTCACCCGCCCGATCAGGTCAGGGCGGTGTGTCAGTAGTCCGCGCCAGCGTTCTTCCGGCTTCAGGGTCAGGAATTCGAACTCCCGCTGCTCCTTGAGCCGCGCCAGTTCGGCGAACAGCTTCCGCGCGACGCGCTCCCAGGCGATATGGCGCGCCATCAGACGCTCGACCGCCGGGTAAGGTATGCTGAGCAGCCCGACGCTGGTGAGCGCCACGGCCGAAAACGTTGTCTCTCCGCCGGCCAGGGCGCTTGCGCTCGCGACCAGATCGCCCTCGACGATGATCGACTTGGTGTGGCGACGACCATCTTCGTGTTGGTAGGCCAGACGCACGACCCCTCGCGTCAGGAAGCGAAGACTCAGGTCGGGCGCACCCTGATCGAAAATCAGTTCACCCCGCTGACAGGTCCGGGCGGTGACGAGCGGCGCGAGTTCTGTCCAATCCGGCAGGCTCTCCTCCGCCAGCCGCTCGAGAAAGATGCGCAAGGGTCCTGGATCGTTCGCCACCCCTTATCTCCGGATAATGCAGCCGGCCAGGGCCAGCGCTACCCACTCTGTCGAACAATGCCGATCGCGGAAAGTGGTGGACCTCACATGAAGCTGGATGGACTGGTCGTGGTGACCGGCGGGACGTCGGGCATCGGCCTCGCTCTGGTGAAACTGCTGACCCGGACCGGAACCCGCGTTCTCACCTGCTCGAGGCACGGCGGGCAGCTCGATACCCTCGCGCGTTTGCACCCGGGCGTAGAGGGTCGGGTCGTCGATCTCGGCGACCCGTCGGCGGTTGATCTGTTCGCCCGCGAAGCGGCGAGCGCGCCGGGGCTACTGGGCCTGATCAACAACGCCGCCGGGCAGGACGACCTGTCGCTCGCCGACCAGACCTCACCGGCGATCGACCGGGAGATCCGGACCAACCTGACCGCGCCGGCCATCCTGAGTGCGCGCCTGATCCCGCACCTGCCGCAAGGCGGCTTCATCGCCAACCTGACCAGCGGCCTGGCCATAGCCCCCAAATCGTCGGCGGCGGTCTATTGCGCCACCAAGGCGGGCCTGAGAAACCTGTCCGTCGGCGCGCGCAACCAGATGATGCTCGCGGACCGGTCGGTCCGGATCGTCGATGTCGTCCTGCCGCTGGTGGATACGCCCATGACCAGCGGGCGCGGGTCCGGCAAGATCAGCCCTGAGAGGGTCGCGCGACAGATTGTCCGCGCGATCCGCGGCAGCTCCGACGAAGTCTATATTGGTCAGGCCGCGCTCCTGCACGGCATAGATCGTATTGCACCTGGTCTCGCCAGGCGGATCATGCGCCGTGGGTAGTCGGCCGACCGGCTAGTCCCGCAGCAGGTCGTTGATCGAGGTCTTGGAGCGCGTCTGGGCGTCGACCGTCTTGACGATCACCGCGCAGGAGAGGCTCGGCCCGACGCCATGCGGGTCGGGCAGGCTGCCGGGCACGACCACGCTGTAGGGCGGGACGTAGCCCCTGTGGACCTCGCCGGTCTTGCGGTCGACGATCTTGGTGGTGGCGGTCAGGAACACGCCCATGCTGAGCACGCTGCCCTGGCCGACGATGACGCCTTCGACGACTTCGGACCGGGCGCCGATGAAGCAGTCGTCCTCGATGATGGTCGGATTGGCCTGCAACGGCTCCAGCACCCCGCCGATGCCGACGCCGCCGCTCAGGTGCACCCGCTTGCCGATCTGCGCGCAGGAGCCGACTGTCACCCAGGTGTCGACCATCGTTCCCTCGTCGACATAACCGCCGATGTTCACGAACGAGGGCATCAGGATCACGTTCTTCGCCACATAGGCCCCCCGGCGGACGATGGCGCCGGGCACGGCGCGGAAGCCGGCTTCCTCGAACTGCGGCGCTTCCCAGCCGTCGAACTTGTTGGCCACCTTGTCCCACCAGGGACCCACGGCGCCGCCCATGGCGCCCGCGCGCATGACGACGTTGGGGTTCAGGCGGAAGGACAGCAGCACGGCCTTCTTGGCCCACTGGCGCACGATCCACTCGCCATCGATCTTTTCGGCGACCCGGACCTTGCCGCTGTCGAGCAGCGACAGGGTTTCCTCGATGGCCGTGCGAACCGGTCCGGTCGTGGCGGGCGAGACGCTGTCGCGGGCCTCCCAGGCGGCCTCGATCTCGGTTTCCAGGTCGGCGAGCGTCACGGCGGTCATGCGGCGGTTTCCTTCACCCGGACAGCGTTGAGGAACTCGGCCAGGTGTCTTGCGCGGTGGTGAACAAAAGAGGCGGTCGAGTCGGCGGCGTGGGCGCCGACCAGGACCGTGGTCATGCCCAGGGCTGCGGCCGGCGCGAGATTGTGCTCGCTGTCCTCGAAGAAGGCGGAGCCGGCGGCGGTCACGCCGTGGCGGGCGATCATCATGCCGAAGGTCACGGGCGACGGCTTGGGAATGTAGCCCGCGGCGGCAATGTGGAAAATGTCCTCGAAGACGTGGGCGATGCCCAGCCGGTCGAGCACGCGTTCCGCATGGCTGGCCGAGCCGTTGGTGAACACCAGCCGCCGGCCGGGCAGCCGCTCCAGCCCTGCGGTGAGGGCCGGATCGGGCGTCAGGGCGTCGAGCGAGACGTCATGGACCGCGGTCAGGAAATCTTCCGGATCGATGCCGTGGTTGTTGGCCATCAGGCCTGCGAGCGTGGTGCCATGCTCGTGGTAGTAGCGTTTCTGGATCGCCCTGGCCTCATCGCGCGGCAGGCCGGTGACCCGCTCCATGAAGTCGGTCATCCGCCCGGACACCAGCGTCATCACCTCGCTCTCGATCGGGTAGAGGGTGTTGTCGAGATCAAACAGCCAGGTGTCGATGTGCGTAAGGTCGGTCACGCCTTCACCAGCGTTCCCGCGCCATGCTCGGTGAACAGCTCGACCAGCATGGCGTGCGGCCGGCGGCCGTCGAGAATGACCACTGCCTCGACGCCGGCATCGACGGCGGCGATGGCGGTTTCCAGCTTGGGGATCATGCCGCCGGTGGCGACGCCCGTACGGATCAGCTCGAAGGCCTCGGCCACAGTCATCTGGCGGATCAGCTCGCCATTGGCGTCCTTGACCCCCGGGACGTCGGTCAACAGCAGCATGCGCTTGGCCTTCAGCGCGCCGGCGAGCGCGCCGGCCACGGTATCGGCGTTGACGTTGAAGGTCTGGCCAGACTCCGACACGCCGATGGGCGCCACCACGGGGATGTAGTCATGCTCGGAATCGATCAGCACCTGGATCAGGGTCGGGTCGATCTTCTGCGGCTCGCCGACGAAACCCAGGTCGACGACCTGCTCGATGTTGCTGTCGGGATCCTTCTTGGTGCGGCGGGCGCGGGTGACCGTGATCAGCCGCGCATCCTTGCCGGACAGACCGACGCCCCGCACGTCCGCCTCGCGGCCGGCCAGGGTGATCCAGTTGGCGATTTCCTTGTTGATCGCACCGGAGAGAACCATCTCGGCGACTTCCATTGTCGCCTCGTCGGTCACCCGCAGGCCGTCGATGAAGGTCGACTTGACCCCGGCCCGGTCGAGCATGCGCGAGATCTGCGGCCCCCCGCCATGCACGACGACCGGATGGACGCCCATCAGCTTGAGCAGCACGGCGTCGGCGGCGAACAGTTTCGCCACCGAGTCCTCGCCCATGGCGTGGCCGCCGTATTTGATCACCACCGTCTCGCGGTCGTAGATCTGGATGTAGGGCAGGGCTTCGGCGAGGGTTTTCGCGGTCGCCCAGCCGGCTTCCTCGGTCTTGTCGGTCAAGGCGCTGAGCTCCCGTATCGTCGTGCGGGTCGATAGCGGATGGGCGACGCGGTGTCACCGCTCTTCGAGGCTGTGGAAGATGCGCAGAACGATGACGTCGTCGCCTTCCAAGAGATACGTGACGATGTATCCGCCGCGATTGAACGGGATGAACAGCGCGCGGACGTGATCGACAGAGGTGGGCGTTCCCCGATCCGGGAACTGATCGAGGGACCGGATGGCCGTCCATAGAACCGCCCGCGCCCTGGCTTCCGCCTTGGGGCTCTTGGGGGCGAGGAAATCCACCAGGCGGGCGAGGTCTCTCCACGCTCGCGGCGCCAGCTGAACGTCGTGGATCAATCCTTGGGCGCCCGCCGCTCTGCGATCAGCCGATCAAGCTCGGCCATCGCCTCTTCGACGGAGTAGCTGACACCCGTCCGCCGATACTCTTCCAGCGCCGCGAGGGTTTCCGCCCTGTCCGCGTCGTCCCGCCAGACAGCCGGGCGCTCCGCGACCCCTGGAGGGGCCTGAGCGACCAATTCATCGTCGGCGACCGGCTTCTTCGACTTCGGCATGGGGGCACGCTACGCCTCGGCAGCCGGGCCGTCCAGCTCTATCTAAACGGCGGCTCATCGAATGCACGCAACTTGCGCGAGTGCAGATTTGGTCCTTCCGCCCGCAGCAGGTCCACCGTTGCGATGCCGATCTGCAGGTGCTGGCTGATGGCGCGTTCGTAGAAGGCGTTGGCCTGACCCGGCAGCTTGATCTCGCCGTGCAGCGGCTTGTCCGACACGCAGAGCAACGTGCCGTAGGGCACCCGGAAGCGGTAGCCCTGGGCGGCGATGGTGGCGCTTTCCATGTCGATGGCCACGGCCCGGCTCTGGTTGAACCGCAGGGCCGAGGAGGTGTAGCGCAGCTCCCAGTTCCGGTCGTCGGTGGTCACCACGGTGCCGGTGCGCAGACGGCGCTTGAGGCTCTCGCCGCTTTCGCCGCTGACCAGCTTGGCCGCGTCGTAGAGGGCGCGCTGCATCTCCGCGATGCTCGGGATGGGGATATCCGGCGGCAGGACCTCGTCCAGCACATGGTCGTCCCGCAGATAGGCGTGGGCCAGCACATAGTCGCCGATCGTCTGGCTACCGCGCAGGCCGCCGCAGTGGCCGATCATGATCCAGGCTTGCGGACGAAGGACCGCCAGGTGGTCGGTGATGGTCTTGGCGTTGGACGGGCCGACGCCGATGTTCACCAGGGTCACCCCTTGTCCGTCCTCGGCGACCAGGTGGTAGGCCGGCATCTGGTGTCGCCGCCAGGGACCGTTGGCGATGGTCATCTCCGGGTTCGGAGAATCCTTGGTCACCGTGATGTTGCCCGGCGCCGACAGGGCGGTGAATCGCGTGCCGGGAACCTTCAGCTGCTCGCAACCCCAGCGGACGAACTCGTCGACGTAGCGGTGGTAGTTGGTGAACAGGATGTACTGCTGCACGTCCTCGGCCGGGGCGCCGGTGTAGTGCTTCAGGCGCGCCAGCGAGAAGTCGGTGCGCAGACCGTCGAACAGGGCCAGCGGCCGGGAGGCCTCGAGAATGGGGTCCCAGAGACCGTCGGCCACCTCGTCGCCGATGTGGGCCAGCTCGGTGGTCGGGAACCAGCGGGCGATCTCGCTGGCGCTGACGTCGGCCATGGCGATGTCGCCGCCGTCCAGCACGTAGGGGAACGGAATCTCCTGCATCGAACGGCCGACGTCGAGCTGAACGCCGAAGTCCTGGATCATCAGGGCCAGCTGCTCGATCAGGTAGTCCTTGAACATCGCCGGACGGGTGACCGTCGTGGCGTAGTCGCCTGGCAGGCCGATCCGGGCGTAGGCGCGGCTGATCCTGGGATAGCCGTTCTCGCCGCTCCAGTGCATCCGCAATTCGGGATACACGAACGCGCCATCAGCCCGCAGGGCGGGGTCGGGACGCTGGCCGGTTGTCAGGAAGGTCTTCAAGGCGCCCCTCAGGGCGGAGACGGACCGTTCGTATTCTTCAATAAGCCGCTCGACGATGGCGGCTGCTTCTTTCTCATGTGTCATGGCTGCTTATAGCGACGGTATGCGACCTTGGCGAGACGGTGAGGACGCGCCTAGGTTTCAAACCATGTTTCGGACTGTACTGATCTACGGCCTGGCGCTGGCGGCCGGGGCTGCGCTCCTGCAATGGCTGGAGTATCGCATCTGGACGCAGTCCCATGCCGTCGAGATCTGGATCGGCCTGATCGCCGCCGCCTTCCTCGGCCTCGGAGTCTGGGTCGGCGCCCGGCTGTTCCGCCCACAGGTGCGCAGCGGCCCCTTCGCGCCCAATACCGAGGCCCTGGCGTCGCTCGGAATCACGCCGCGGGAACACGAAGTTCTGGGTCTGCTGGCTGCCGGGCGGTCCAACAAGGAGATCGCCCGACTGCTCGTACTGTCGCCGAACACGGTGAAGACCCATGTCGCGCGCCTGCTCGAGAAGCTTGAGGCGGCGCGCCGCACCGAGGCGATCCTGCGGGCCCGGGAGCTTCGGCTGATCCCCTGATCTTTCGGGTGAATTTCGCGAAATCACCCTTTTGGGCGATTGTCGCGGGCGGTCGCGGCGGCCTTTCCTGCGGGCATCGATCCAGACTGGGGGAACCAGACCATGTCTCGCACCATCATCGCCTTCGGCCTCATCGCCGGTCTCATCATCGTCGTGCCGATGTTCACCCTGCTGGTGATCAGCGACCCCGGCTCGCTCGGGCATTCTGAGATCGTCGGCTTCAGCTTCATGTTTCTGGGCTTCAGCCTGATCTTCGTCGGGGTGAAGCGGTTCCGCGACCGGGCGCTGGGCGGCGTGATCCGCTTCATCCCGGCCCTGCTGCTCGGCCTGGGCATCAGCGCCGTGGCGACGCTGGTCTACATCGTCGGCTGGGAGATCACCCTCGTCCTGACCGACTACGCCTTCCTGGAAACCTACCCTGCCCAGGCCCTTGAGGCCGCCCGCGCCAAGGGCAAGTCAGCCGCCGAGGTCGCGAAACTGGCCGCCGACATGCAGTCGATGATGACCTGGTATCGCAACCCGCTGCTGCGCATGCCGATGACGGCCGTCGAGATTTTCCCGGTCGGCCTGCTTGTTTCGTTGGTGGCCGCGGGACTGCTGCGCAACAGCCGCTTCTTGCCGATGAAGGTGGTGCAGGCCTGACGAGGACTTGCGGAACGGGAATCCGGGGCCACATCTCCGGACATGAACAACTCGCTCCGCACCTTCATGCTGCTGGCCGCCCTGACGGCCATCTTCGTCGTCGCCGGGTTCCTGATCGGGGGTACGGCCGGGATGCTGATCGCGCTGACCCTCGCCGTCGGCATGAACCTGTTCAGTTACTGGAACGCCGACAAGATCGTCCTGCGCATGTACGGGGCGGTCGAGGTCGACGGGACGCACCCCGACGCGCTGATCCGCAACTATGTCGACGACACCCTGGCGCTGGCGGACGGCGCCGGTCTGCCGCGGCCCCGCATCTACGTCATCGAAACAGATCAGCCGAACGCCTTCGCGACCGGCCGCAATCCGGAGAACGCCGCCGTGGCCGCCACCGTCGGCCTGCTGCGCATGCTCGACCGGCGCGAGATTCGCGGCGTAATGGCGCACGAACTGGCGCACGTGAAGAACCGCGACACCCTGACCATGACGATCACGGCGACGATCGCCGGGGCCATCTCGGGTCTGGCCAATATCGCCTTCTTCTTCGGCGGCGACCGCGACCGGCCGGCGGGCATGATCGGCACGATCCTGATCGCCATCCTCGCGCCCATCGCCGCGGCCCTGGTCCAGTTCGCGATCAGCCGCGGCCGAGAGTACGAGGCCGATCGCGCCGGCGCCGAGATCAGCGGTGATCCGGACGCCCTGGCCAGCGCCCTGCAGAAGATGGAGGCCTTCGCCCACCGGACCGTCAACGAGACCGCCGAGCGCAATCCGGCCACCGGCCAGATGTTCATCATCAATCCGCTCGCGGGCAAGGGCGCCGACAACCTGTTCTCGACCCATCCGGCCACGGCCAACCGTGTCGAGGCGCTGCTGAAGCTGTCGGGCCGGACGCGCCGGGGCGGGACCTCGGTGCCACCGACCCGCCGCGCGGGCCCCTGGAGCTGACCAGCCAGGGACTGGTCGGCATGGCGTAAGGCTCTCCGCCCGGACTGGCGAGGATCAACCGGCATTTGACCGGCCTCCGATGGCCTCTCGCCAAGATCGGCCCGGCAACCGAAGATGGACGCCGACTCGGTCGCTCGCTGGCAAGGGCCTGCGCCGTCCCGTCGACCCAAGCTGGAGGCGTCCCGCATGACTGAAGTCTCAAATACTCCGCCTGCGCCGCCGAAGAAGCGCGGCATCCTCGGAGGTCTCGCCGGGCTGTGGTTCCGGGTGCCGTTGTGGCAGCGCATTCTCGCCGCCCTTCTGGCCGGCGGAGTTGCCGGCTACTTCTGGGGGCCCGGCGCCGCCTCGATCAAATGGATCGGCGACCTGTTCGTGCTGTTGATCCGGATGGCGGTGATCCCGCTGGTCATGGTGACCATCGTCTCGGGCGTGGCGGCCCTGGGCGACGCCCGACGCCTCGGCTCCATCGGGGTCAAGACCCTGCTGCTCTACCTGTTCACGACCGCGATCGCCGTGACCGTCGGCCTGACGCTGGGCACGCTTGCACAGCCCGGCCTGGGCGCCGACTTCTCGGCCGCCACGCCGCAGGTATTGAACACCACCGAGTCCGTTGGCCTGAAGATCACCGACGTGGTTCCGGCGAACGTCTTCAAGGCCATGGCCGACGGCGCGCTGCTGCCGACCATCTTCTTCTCGCTGCTGCTGGGGTCGGCGATCCTGACCTCGGGCGAGAAGGGCAGGCCGATAGCCGCGCTGTTCGAATCCGCGTCGGAGGTGATGCTCAAGGTCGTCGCCATCATCATGGAACTGGCGCCCTTCGGCGTGTTCGCGCTGATCGCCACGGTCATGGGAACCGTCGGGCTGAAGGTGTTCGCCAGCATCGGCGTGCTCGCCCTCTGCGTTCTCGGCGGGTCGCTGTTCCAGACCTTCATCGTCCATGGGCTGGTCATCCGGCTGATGGCCTGGTTGCCGGTCGTGCCGTTCTTCCGGGGCATCACCGACGCCATGCTGGTGGCCTTCTCCACCTCGTCCAGCTCCGCCACCCTGCCGGTGGCGATGCGGGTCGCGGAAGAGAACCTCGGCATCAAGCCCGCCGTGGTCTCGACGGCCCTGCCGCTGGGCACGACGGTCAGCATGGACGGCACAGCCCTCTACATCGGCCTGCTCGCCATGTTCGCCGCCCAGGCGTTCGGCGTTCAGCTCAGCCTCGAGCAATACCTGCTGATCGGCGTCACTACGGTGATGGTCGCCGTCGGCACCGCTCCGGTTCCCTCGGCCTCGCTGTTCATGCTGGCCGGGGTGCTGACCACTTTCGGCATCACGCCGGAGCAGACCGCCATTCTGGTGGGCTTCATCCTGCCCTTCGACCGGATCCTCGACATGATCCGGACGGTCCCCAACAACACCAGCGACCTTGCCGTGGCGACCGTGGTGGCCCGGTGGGAGAACGAGATCGACGTCGAGGTCTACAAGTCCTCGAAGGACGTCTGAGGCGCGAGGCTTCGAGGATGAGCATCACGATCACCCGCGAGGGTCCGGTCACCATCGTCGCCATTGACCGCGCCGATCGCCGCAACGCGGTGGACGGGCCGACAGCCCGGCTGCTGTACGACGCGTTCAAGGCCTTCGACGCCGACGAAACCGCCTCTGTCGCCATCCTGACCGGCGCGGGGGGCGCCTTCTGCGCCGGGGCCGATCTCAAGGCTATCGCCGGCGGCGGCGGCAACCGGGTCGAGCGTGCGGGCGACTTCGGGCCGATGGGGCCGACCCGCCTGCAGCTCGGCAAGCCGGTTATCGCCGCGGTCGAGGGCTTCGCCGTCGCCGGCGGGCTGGAACTGGCCCTGTGGTGTGACCTGCGCGTCGCGGCGGCCGGCGCGACCTTCGGCGTCTTCTGCCGCCGGTTCGGCGTGCCGCTGATCGATCTCGGCACCGTGCGCCTGCCGCGTCTGATCGGCCAGTCGCGGGCGATGGACATGATCCTGACCGGACGGCCCGTGGCGGCCGACGAGGCTTTGGCCATGGGTCTGGCCAATCGCGTGGTTCCCGACGGTCAGGCGCTGGACGCCGCCATCGCGCTGGCCCGGCAGATCGCGGCGTTCCCGCAGGGCTGCATGCGCAACGACCGACAGTCCGCGCTCGAGCAATGGAGCCTCGACTGGGACGCGGCGACGGCCCGCGAAATCGCGCTGGGCCTCGAGACGCTCGATTCCGGCGAGACCGCCGCCGGCGCCGCGCGGTTCACCGACGGCCAGGGCCGGGGCGGCCGGTTCTGACGGGAGGTCAAACCGCCGCTTGCGTTCCCCGGATGGCGTCGCTAGGTTCCGCGCCTTCGCACTCAGGGGGTTCACGACCCTCACACCCGGCGTCTTAGGAGAGGTGGCAGAGTGGTCGAATGTACCGCACTCGAAATGCGGCGTGCCTGGAAGGGCACCGTGGGTTCGAATCCCACCCTCTCCGCCATCGCCCTTGTGATCCGGCCCCGCCGGGTCGCGGAATGACAGGGTTTCCCCGGGTTTGACGCCACTCGCCAGAACGAAAGTTAACTTGCGGCCCCAGGTCGAAAGTCGTCCGTCAGCTTTCCAGTCGCCCCGCCCGCCGGCAGAGCGACGGAGCGACCTCTCCTCGACAGGAGGGGTCAACTCGGGAGGGACGGACCATGGGCAGATTCGCGTTGTCGCGGCGAGCCTTCGCCGCCCAGGCCGCGGCGCTCGGCGCGGCGCTGGCGTTCGGACCCGCCGTCGCCCAGGCGAGGGTTGCCGTGCGCGGGGAACGCCGCGACCTCTTCCCGCAGGGCGTCGCCTCGGGTGATCCCCGCGCGGACAGCGTGATCCTGTGGACGCGGCGAGCCCCCGAGGCCGGCGCGGCGACATACCGGCTGTCGGTCGAAGTCTCGAGCGATCCCGAATTTGGCAGGCTGGTCGCCCGCGGTGATGTCGCGGTCACAGCCGCGACGGACTGGACCTGCCGCTTCCTCGCGGCGGGCCTGAAGCCCGCGCGGGAATACTGGTATCGGTTCGTCGACGAGGCCGGGAACGCCAGCCGGACCGGCCGCACCCTGACGGCGCCGGCGGACGACGACGACCGGCCGGTGAAGTTCGCTTTCGTCAGCTGTCAGGACGTCACCCAGGGCGCCCTCAATGCGTACCGGCGCATGCTGTACGAGGACGCCCGCCGACCGCGCGACGAACAGCTGGGCTTCGTCCTGCACCTGGGCGACTTCATCTACGAGCTGGTCTGGTATCCCGAGGAGCGGCCGGGTGGGATGGAGCGGGGCCGGCGTCTGCGCGACATCGTCCGCTATCCACACGGCGAGAAGGTGAGCACATTCCACATCCCGACGGATCTGGACGACTATCGCACCGCCTATCGCGGCTATCTGCTCGACCCGGATCTGCAGGACGCCCGCGCGCAATGGCCGTTCGTTCCGGTGTGGGACAACCACGAGTTCAACTGGCGCTCCTACCAGAGCCAGCAGATCATCGGCGGCGAGATCCGCCCGGCGCAGACGATCAAGGTCGCGGCGAGCCAGGCCTGGTACGAGTATCAGCCCGCCCGCGTCCGCAAGCCCGGAAGCGGCGATGTGTTCGAGGCGCCGGCCGTGGAGAACAGGCCGCTCGCGGCGCTGGACGCGAGAGGCGTCGGGCAGGAACCCAACAATCTGGCGGCGATTACCGCTCTGCAGATCCAGCGGGCGTTCCGGTACGGCAAGAATGTCGACATGATCCTGACGGACAACCGGTCGTTCGGATCGCCGGGGGGCAGCTACAGCGGCCATCCGGACATCAGGTTCGGCGCCATTCCTGAAGAGATGTACGAGATTCTGGATCGGGGCCGGGCTTGTGCGGACGGCTCGCCGCCCGCCACCCTTCGCGTCGGCAATGCCGAGGTTCCCAATCCAAACGTCGACGCGCCACCGGAGGCCTACCTCGGCCTGGAGCAGATGGCGTGGTTCAAGGACCGGCTCCGCGCCGCCCGGGCGCCGTGGAAGATCTGGGGCCATTCATTCGGCACGCTCACCGGACGCACAGATCCCCAGAACCTGCCCGCGGCGTTCGCGGACCGGTGGCCGGCGGGTGCGGGATACGGGGTGATGAATGGCGGCTATTTCACCGAGCACGACGAAATTTTCGACATGATCCGCGACGAGGGCATCACCGGCTTCACCATCGTGGCCGGCGACAAACATTCCTTCTGGGCCGGCTACCCCAGCAAGACCCTGCCGCCCCGACCGTTCGACCCGGTGGGCGTCGAATTCATCACCGGCTCGATCTCGGCCCAGGGCCAGGCCGAGGTGGCGGGGCTGACGATGCCCAGGGAGGCCCCCCTGCGCGCTGTCTTCCTTCATGACAGGCCGGACGGCGCGATCGACAGCGCGCTGGGCATGACCCTGATGCACGGCGTGAAGTCCTCGTTCGTGCTGAGGGAAACCGGGGACGCGGACAAGGCGCGCGCGGCGCGCAATCCGGAGCTGGCGCCGCATCTGAAGTTCGTCGACTACGCCGGCCACGGGTACGTGACGGTGCGGGCCTCGCCGGATGAGCTCGAGACCGAGTTCGTCTGCATCCCCAAACCGCTGGAGCGCGCCGAAACGGACGACGGCGGCCCCTTGGTCTATCGCGTGGCGCATCGCGTTTCGCTCTGGAAGGCGGGAGAGCGCCCCCTGCTCCGGCAGGAGATCCTCGAAGGCGATCCGGGCCTCGCGATCTGATGCGGCATCGCCCGGTCAAATGCGCCGGGCGCCTTCACCGTCATCCCTTCCGGCCTTCCGCCGACCAGTACGCTATAGGTAACGGCGCAAGCCGCCGGGCGACCCGCCTCGACTGCGCGGTCGGGCAATCCGGAGACGACCGATACAGGTGCTGACCATCTTCCCTCTTTCCTTCTTCGCCCGGGACCCACTGGCCGTGCTCGCCGGCGCTGGCGCAGCTGTGACGTGCGCGCTGAGCGTTCTCGGAGCCGTCGCCTGTATTGCGCGTTGGCTGTCCATGGCGCTCAATCCGGACTTCCCCGTCACGCTCGCGCCGAAACTGCTGAACGCCGTCACGGCCATCGCGCGGTCGCTGGCGATTCCTCTCGTCCCGGGGCGAAGGCGCCCGGCCCCGGTCGCCGCCGCCGATCCTGCTTCCGGGACCGCTTGATGACCACCAGCCTGAACCTCTGGCCGATCGGCAACTGCCAGGTCTCCGCCCTGATCGATGAGCGCGGTCGCTACGTCTGGGGTTGCGTCCCCCGCATCGATGGCGACCCCGTGTTCTGCGCACTGGTCGACGGTGAGGGCGACACGAACGGCCTGTGGGAAATCTCGCTTGAGGATCACGCGCGCACCGAGCAGGGCTATCTCGACAACACGCCGATCCTGGCCACCCGGCTGTATGACGCCGCCGGAGCCGGGCTCGAGATCATCGACTTCGCCCCACGCTTTGCCCGCTCGGGCCGCCTGTATCGACCCATGGCCTTCGCCCGCATCGTGCGGCCCATCGCCGGCGTTCCGCGCATTCGCATTCGCCTCCGACCGGCGACCGACTGGGGCGGCGGCGTCGTCACCCGCGCCCGGGGCTCCAACCACCTGCGCTATGAGACAGCGGGTACGAACCTGCGGCTGACCACTGACGGTTCGCCGGGACGCATTGAGGACGAGTCGGTCTTCAGGCTGGAGCGTCCCATCCACATGTTCCTCGGTCCCGACGAGCCCTTCGAAGGCGAGGTCGGGGCCGTCGTCGCGGCCATGCTGGACCAGACCGTGATCGAATGGCGCCTGTGGGTGCGCGGACTGGCCACGCCGGTCGAGTGGCAGGCCGAGGTCATCCGTTCGGCCATCACCCTCAAGCTCTGCCAGCACGAAGAGACCGGCGCCATCGTCGCCGCCATGACGACGTCGATCCCCGAGCACGCCGACTCGGGCCGCAACTGGGACTACCGCTACTGCTGGATCCGTGACGCCTACTACACGGTCCAGGCGTTGAACCGGCTCGGAGCGCTCGACGTGCTTGAGGGCTACCTCGAGTTCCTGCGCAACATCGTCGACGATGCGAAGGGGGGCTACGTCCAGCCGCTCTACGGCGTCGGCGGCGAGACGAGGATCGAGGAGCGGGAAGCGTCCCGGCTCGCCGGCTATCGCGGCATGGGCCCGGTCCGCGTCGGGAACGCCGCCTACAACCAGGTGCAGCACGACGTCTATGGCCAGATCGTACTCTCCAGCGCCCAGGCCTTCTTCGACCGCCGCCTGTTGCGCCGTTCGGGCGTGGAGGACTTCCACGCCCTGGAAGCGGTCGGCGAGCGGGCCTGGCTGATGCATGACCAGCCTGACGCCGGCCTCTGGGAACTGCGGACGAAGAGCCACGTGCATACCTATTCGGCGGCCATGTGCTGGGCCGCCTGCGACCGTCTGGCCCGGGTGGCGCTGACGCTGGACCTCGAGACCCGGGCCCGGTTCTGGTCTGACCGGGCCGAGACCATCCGTCGGCGTATCGAAGCGGCCGCCTGGCGGCCGGACACCGGCCGGATGTCAGCCTCGTTCGGCGGCGACATCCTCGACGCCAGTCTGATCCAGCTCCTTGATCTCAACTTCCTGCAGCCGGACGATCCGCGCTTTGTCGGCACGCTCGCGGCGGTCCAGGAAGGCCTGCGCCGCGGCCCGCACATGCTGCGCTATGCGATCGAGGACGATTTCGGGCTCCCGAAGACGGCCTTCAACGTCTGCACCTACTGGTTGATCGAGGCGCTCCATTTCACCGGCCAGGACGCCGAGGCGCGGGCTCTCTTCGAGGAGATGATTTCGCGCCTGACGCCATCGGGCCTGCTGTCGGAAGACATCGACCCGCACACCGGAGAGCTGTGGGGCAACTTCCCCCAGACCTATTCGCTGGTGGGTCTGATCAACTGCGCGGTGCTGTTGAGCATGCCGTGGCGCGACGTCCGCTGAACGGCTCGTCCAGAGCCTGATCGCTGACCGGGAGTGCTCGTCAGGCGTGGGTCAGCGGAACGCGGCGCCGGGCCGGATTCCGAGTTTCTTGAACACCAGCGCGGCGGGGCAGAAGCCGGTGAACGCCGCCTGGATCATGTTCAGGCCGGCAAAGGCGCTGAGTAGCAGCCACCAGGGGCTGACGTAGTGGCCGAGCGTGACGCCGGCCAGCACGACCAGGCCAGCGAAGATGAAGACGGCGCGATCAACAGTCATGGAAATCTCCTCGGGACGTCAGGCCGAAGCCCTTGCGAGCGCCTGGGTGGTCCAGGCGACAATCTGGTTGGCGGTCATGGCGCCGGCCTGCTGTGCGACGACCTTGCCGTCGCGAAACAGGATCAGGGCGGGAATGCCCGATACGCCGAGTTCGGCGGTCGTGGCTCCCTCTTCATCCGCATTGAGTTTCAGCAATCGCACATCCGGCTCCAGCCGGGGCGCGGCGGCGGCGAACTGGGGTCCCATGGTTCGGCAGGGGCCACACCAGGGCGCCCAGACGTCGACCAGGACGGCCGCTCCCTGCGTGGCGCGCCGGTGAGTCCTGAGGGCCTGGCCGCTGACCTCGACCGGATGGCCGGTGAACAGCGGCTCGCCGCAACGGCCGCATTTGGCTTTGAGGGCGTCGCGCTCGGGTGGCGACCGGTTGGTCGCGCCGCAGGCGGGGCACACGAACTGTCGCATGGTCGCGGCCTCAGGGCTTGATCTTGCGGATGCCCATCACGTCCAGCGCCAGCTTTTCGTAGAAGGGCTCGCTCTCGCCGCGTTTGACCTTTGCGAGGAAGTACTTCTCGAAGCCGACCTTGGCCAGGTGGACCCATTTGCCGCTGGCCGACCAGTTGACGTTGCGCGGCGGGATCTGGGGCTGGGCGACAAAGGCCACGCCGCCGTCGCCGAAGTCGGCCAGACAGATGGCGTTCCAGGTCGCTTCGTGGGTCGACGGCCGACCGGCGACGAGATCGCCGAGATTATGCGCGATCGCCGTGACCATGCTTTCGATCATGAAGCCGGTCTTGGGAACGCCAACCGGGACCGGCGTCTTGCCGGTCGGGGCGATGGCGACGCAGACGCCGAGCGCGAAGACGTTCGGGAACGTCGGGTTGCGCTGGTGCTTGTCGACAATGATGAAGCCGCGCGGATTGGTCAGGCCTTCAATGCCGCGCACGGCTTCGACGCCGCGGAACGCCGGCAGCATCATGGAGTAGCTGAACGGGACGTCGTGGGCGGCCCTGACGGCCCCGTCCTCGGCGACCTCCTCGACATGCATCATGCCGGCCTCGACGGACTTAACCCGGGCGTTGGTGATCCACTTGATGTGCCGGTCGCGCATCTCGCTTTCGAGCAGACCCTTGGTGTCGCCGACCCCGTCCAGCCCCAGATGGCCGACGTACGGCTCCGAGGTGACGAAGGTCATCGGGACCTTGTCGCGAATCTTCCGGCGCTTGAGCTCGGTGTCCAGGATCATCGCGAATTCGTAGGCAGGGCCGAAGCAGGACGCGCCCTGGACGGCGCCCACAACGATAGGTCCCGGGTTCTCGACAAATCTGTCAAACGCCGCCGCCGCCGTCTCGGCATGGTCGACGTGGCAGATCGACTGGGTGAAGCCGCCGTGCGGTCCAAGCCCTTCGATCTCGTCGAAGGCCAGGTCCGGGCCGGTGGCGATGACGAGGTAATCGTAGGCGAGCGTCTCGCCGCTATTGAGCTCGATCCGGTTCTCGCCGGGCGAGACCCGCTTCGCGCCAACGCCTGAGAAGCTCACGCCCTTCTTCTTGAAAACCGGAGGCAGTTTGACCTCGATCGCCTCACGCTTCCGCCAGTGGACGGCGACCCAGGGGTTCGACGGTACAAAGTGGAAGGTGTCGCCTTGCGACACGACGCTGACCTCGGCGCGATCTCCGACCGCCTCCTTGATTTCGAAAGCGGCGATCGCGCCACCCAGTCCTGCGCCCAGGATGACAATACGCGGCTTGCCCATGATCGGTTTCCTTCCAGAGGCCTCCGGTTGCTGACGGAGCGTCCGCCATTTCCGGATGACCGGCTTTGATCAGGATCACACCCGGGCGCCGTCGAACGGCGTAGGCAGATCCTCAGTGCGCTTGACTGAATATGTGAATAGCCGCATATACGCAACTATGAATTTTGATGATCACGCTCTCAAGGCTTCCGCGGACCAGGCCTGCGCCCTCCTGAAGGCGCTGGCCAATCCGCATCGGCTGATGATCGTCTGCGCCCTGCTCGACCGCGAACAGTCGGTGGGCGCGCTGGCGCAGCTGCTGGGCGTGCGCGAGACCCTGGCGTCGCAGCACCTTGGTCTCCTGCGGCGCGACGGCGTGGTCTCCGCCCGTCGTGAGGGCCAGACGATCTACTACGCGCTCCGGAGCGGCCAGGCCCGCGCCGTCGTGGAAACCCTGTCCAACCAATTCTGCGCGGTCGCCTGACCGCCCCGACTGAAAGGATCATCCGATGTTCGGCTCTCCCAGGACCAAGGACCTGACCCCGCAGCAGGTGAAGGCGTCGCTCGAGGCGCACGAGATCCTGCTGATTGACGTGCGCGAGCCGGCCGAGTTCGCGGCGGAACGAATCCACGGGGCGCTCAACTTCCCGCTCTCGACGTTCGACCCGGGCGCCCTTCCTGCCGCCGGCGACAGGCTGATCGTCTTCCAGTGCGGATCGGGCAAGCGGTCGGCCACGGCGGTCGGGCACAGCCTCAAGGCCGGCCACAGCATCGACTCCCATCTGGCCGGCGGCATCGCCGCGTGGAAGGCCGCCGGCCTTCCGACCGTCACCATCGACTCCGGAACGGGCCAAGTGCTCGACCGTCGCTAGTCACGCGAAACCAGCACCCACGAACGGGCAGACCATGGCCAGACTACCCTTCCTCCCGGGCGCACTCGGCGCCGTTCTGCTGTTGGCAGCCTGCGGTGAGTCCGCGCCTGAGCGGCCTGCTGCTGTGCAGGCGCCGGCTGCAGGCCGTCTCACGGTGGCCTACAGCACGGTCGCGGACATCAAGCCGGTGTCGGCCACCCTGACGACACGGGACATGGGCGAAGCCCGGTCGCGGATCTCGGGCGTTCTGGTGTCCCTGCGCGTGAAGGAAGGCGACGTGGTCCGACAGGGGCAGCTCATCGCCACGGTCCGGGATGATCGGCTGGCCCTGGTGACGGCGTCCTACGACGCCCAGGTCGCCGCCGCGGCCGCCGACGCCGCGAGAGCGCAGGGCGACCTGACCCGCACCCGCACCCTGTTCAACCAGGGCATCTACGCCCAGGCCCGGATGGACCAGGTCGAGGCCATGGCCAAGGCGGCCAACGCCACCCTGGCGGCCGCGAAGGCCCAGCGGGCCGCCAGCGCCGAACTGGGAGCGCAGGGCGCCGTTCTGGCGCCCGCGTCCGGAAGGGTGCTGGTCGCGGACGTGCCGGTCGGATCGGTCGTCATGGCGGGCCAGTCGGTCGCCCGGGTTACCGCCGGGCCTACGGTTGTGCGACTGGAGCTGCCCGAAGGCCAGGCCCGCACCCTGAAGGTTGGCGACGAGGTCCAGCTTTCCGCCGAGGATCTGCGCGGCGTCGCGACCACCGGACGCGTGAGCCAGGTCTACCCCTCCGTGACCGCCGGTCAGGTGATCGCGGACGTCACCGCCCCTGGACTGCCGGAAGACCTCGTCGGCCAACGGGTTCGCGTCGGTGTGACGATCGGCCAGCGGCAGGCCCTGGTGATCCCCCGCCGCTACGTCTCGACCCGCTACGGCATCGACTACGTCCGTCTGGTCGGTCGCGACGGGACTGTCTCCGAGGTTCCCGTGCAGACCACCGCCACGCCGACCGCAGGCGATGCTGAAATACTGTCCGGCGTTCGCCCGGGCGATGTGCTGGTTCCCGCGGGAGCCAACCCATGAACCTCGGTCCTTCCGGGCGTCTGACCCGGGCGACGATCAAGTCGCCGCTGACGCCGCTGTTCCTGCTCGCGGCCATCGCGGTGGGCCTGCTCGCGCTGGTGAGCATTCCGCGTGAGGAAGAGCCGCAGATCAGCGTCCCGATGGTCGACATCATGGTCGCGGCTCCCGGCCTTCGGGCCCCTGACGCCGTCGAACTGGTCGGCAAGCCGCTGGAGACGATCGTCAAGAGCGTCGCCGAGGTCGAGCACGTCTACACCTTCGCTGACGATGACCAGGTCATGGTCACCGCGCGCTTCAAGGTCGGGGTCGATCCCGATGCGGCGGCCGTGCGGATTCACGAGAAAATCCGGGCGAACATGGACCGGATTCCCGCGGGGATCCCGGAGCCGCTTATCCAGACCCGCGGCATCAACGATGTGCCCAGCCTGGTCCTGACCCTGTCGCCCAAACCGGGTGCTGCGGGCCAGTGGACCGACCAGGCGCTCTATGAACTGGCCGGCAAACTCCGCACGGAAGTCGCCAAGGTTGACGATGTCGGCCTGACTTTCATCGTCGGCGGCCGGCCACAGGAAATCCGCGTCGAACCCGATCCGGCGAAGCTGGCGATGCATGGCGTATCCCTTGGCGGCCTGATGGACGCCATCCGTCAGGCCAATCGCGCCTTCCCCGCCGGCCAGGTCCGCAATGACGGGCAAGCTGTCCAGGTCTCGGTGGGCCGCACCCTGACCCGCGCCGTCGACATCGGCCTCATCGCCCTCCCGTCGGCGCGCGGCGAGATGGTCTATGTCCGCGACGTCGCCATGGTCATCGAGGCGCCGCGCGAGGACCAGGCCCGCGCCTGGCGCTTTGCCCGTGTCGGCCAGGACTGGAGCCAGGTGCCGGCCGTCAGTCTGGCCATCGCCAAGCGCAAGGGCGCGAACGCCGTCGTCGTGTCGCACGCGGTTCTGGCCCGGGTGGAGGCCCTCAAGGGAACCCTGCTGCCCGACAGTCTGAGCGTCGCGGTCACGCGCGACTACGGTGAGACGGCCAACGAAAAGGCCAACGAGCTGCTGTTCCACCTCGGCCTGGCGACGCTGTCGATCGTTGTCCTGATCGGTCTGGCCATCGGCTGGCGCGAGGCGGCGGTTACCGCCGTGGTTATCCCGACGACGATCCTGCTGACCCTCTTCGCCTCGAACCTGATGGGCTACACGATCAATCGGGTCAGCCTGTTCGCCCTGATCTTCTCCATCGGCATCCTTGTCGACGACGCCATCGTGATGATCGAGAACATCGCCCGCCACTGGGCGATGAACGACGACCGCAACCGCATTGATGCGGCGGTCGAGGCCGTGGCCGAGGTCGGCAACCCGACCGTGGTGGCGACCCTGACGGTGGTCTCGGCCCTGTTGCCGATGCTCTTCGTGTCGGGACTGATGGGCCCCTACATGGCGCCGATCCCGATCAACGCCTCTGCGGCCATGGTATTCTCGTTCTTCGTCGCCGTGGTGATCGCGCCCTGGCTGATGGTCCGGTTCGCCCGCAAGACGCTCGCCGCCGGCGGCGGTCATCACGGCGAGGGCAAGCTCGGCGCGATGTACCGCAAGGTCGCGGGCGGCGTGATCGCCACCCGCCGCAGCGCCTGGATTTTCCTGATCGCCGTGGGCGTCGCCACCCTGCTGGCCGGCGCCATGTTCGCCACCAGGACGGTGACGGTGAAACTGCTGCCGTTCGACAACAAGTCGGAGCTGCAGGTGGTCGTGGACCTGCCGGAGGGCACATCGCTTGAGGCCACCCAGCGGGTGCTGAACGACGCCGCGCTGATTACCCGGGCCCTGCCCGAGGTGACCGCCATCGACGCCTATGCCGGTACCGCCTCGCCGTTCAACTTCAACGGCCTGGTCCGGCACTACTACCTCCGCAACAAGCCGGAGATGGGCGACCTGTCGGTCGCCCTCGCACCCAAGGACGAGCGGAACCGCTCGAGCCACGTGATCGCTCTGGACCTGCGCAAGCGGCTTGCCGCGCTCGCCCTGCCCGTGGGGTCATCGATCAAGGTGGTCGAGGCGCCGCCCGGACCGCCGGTCATGGCCACGCTGCTGGCCGAGATCTACGGACCCGACGCGAAGACGCGTCGCGCTGTGGCTGAACGGGTCAAGGCGACTTTCAGGTCGGTTCCCTACATCGTCGATGTCGACGACAGCTACGGCCAGCCCCGGCCCGGCCTGCGCCTGGTTCCCGACCGTGACCGGCTGGAGGCGCTGCGCGTCACCGACCGCGACGTCTACGATTCGATCGGCGCGGCGCTCGGCGGCCAGGTGGTCGGCTACGCCCACCGCGGCGAAGGCCGCGACCCGCTGGAGATTTCCGTCCGCCTGCCACAGTCCTCGCGCAGCTGGGGCGAAGGCCTCGCGGCCATGCCGGTGGCCCAGTCGCAGACCGGCCGCCTGGTTGCGCTGGGCGAGGTCGTGACCGCCAGTGAGGAAGCCGGCTCGACGCACATCTTCCGCCGGGACGGGCGCGACGTGGACATGATTCTCGGCGAGCTCGCCGGCGCCTATGAAGCGCCGATCTACGGGATGATGGCCGTCGACAAGGCCATCAGGGAAGGGGAGTGGAAGGACGTTCCCAAGCCCGACATCCGCCTGAACGGCCAGCCGACGGATGAAAGCCGCCCGACCATCCTGTGGGACGGCGAGTGGGAGATCACCTGGGTGACGTTCCGCGACATGGGCGCCGCCTTCGGCGTCGCGATCCTCGGCATCTATGTCCTGGTGGTCGCCCAGTTCAAAAGCTTCCGCCTGCCGCTGGTGATCCTGACGCCCATCCCGCTGACGCTGGTTGGCATCGTCATCGGCCACATCCTGTTCCAGGCGCCGTTCACGGCCACCTCGATGATCGGCTTCATCGCGCTCGCCGGGATCATCGTGCGAAACTCGATCCTGCTGGTGGACTTCATCCGCCACAGCCAGGGTGACGGCCGCCCGCTGCGCGAGGTGCTGCTCGAGGCCGGCGCGATCCGGTTCAAGCCGATCGTTCTGACCGCTCTGGCCGCCATGATCGGTGCGGCAGTGATCCTGTTCGACCCGATTTTCCAGGGTCTGGCGATCTCGCTGCTGTTCGGGCTGGCGTCGTCAACGATCCTGACGGTGCTGGTGATCCCGGCGATCTATGTCGTCCTGCGAGACGACCAACGGCCTGCCTCCGGCCAGAAACCCCACTGACATGAGCACGACCATGGACATCGATATCGGCATTTCGACGGACAAGCGCGCGGCCATTGCCGAGGGGCTCTCGCGGCTCCTGGCGGACAGCTACACCCTGTATCTGAAGACCCACAACTACCACTGGAACGTCACCGGTCCGATGTTCCAGACGCTGCACACGATGTTCATGACGCAGTATACGGAACTGGGGTTGGCGGTGGACGATATCGCCGAGCGCATTCGCGCCCTTGGTCACCCCGCGCCCGGCAGCTACGCCGCCTTCACCCGGCTTTCCAGCATCGGCGAGGAAACCGCCGTTCCGCCGGCGCGTGACATGATCGTCAATCTGGTCATGGGCCATGAAGCGGTGACCCGCACCGCGCGCCAGGTCTTCCGGATCGCTGATGAGGCCAACGACGAACCGACCTGTGATCTGCTGACGCAGAGAATGCAGGTTTCCGAAAAGACGGCCTGGATGCTGCGCAGCCTGCTTGACCCCGCATAGCGCCAGGCCCCTTGATCGCCCATTCGTACATTCTACTTTGATGAAATGACCATTGACCTCACCGAACGACCCGCGAAGGCGGAACTGTCCGAGCTGGAGGCGAGCGCGAACGCCGCCGCCCGCATGCTCAAGCTGCTGGCGAGCGAACAGAGGCTGTTGATCCTGTGCAAGCTGATCGAGGGCGAGAGCTCGGTCGGCGACCTGTCGGCCCATGTCGGCCTCGCCCAGTCAGCCACCTCGCAGCATCTGGCGAAGATGCGCGCCGAAGGCCTGGTCGCGACGCGGCGAGAGGCCCAGACGATCTACTACCGGCTCGATGATCCGGCGGCGATCCGCATGCTCGACACGCTGTGCGAGATCTACAAGCGCGCCGGCTGACGGACGCCGCCGCCGCTAGGCGCCCAGCGCCCGCCAGGCCACATAGGCTGCGACCAGCAGAACCAGCCCCGCGAACAGACGTCGCGCCAGCAGCGCCCGGCCGGCCAGCAGCCCGGCGCCCTTCAGTCCCGCCCAACCGCCGACCGCGCCGCCCAGGATGAACAGGCCCGCGACCGGCCAGTCCACCAGTCCGGAGAGGGCGTAGTTGGCGGACGTCGCCGCGCCGAACAGCGTCACTGAGAGCAACGATGACGCCGCCGCATTCGCCAGGGTCATGCCCGTCGCCGCCATCAGGCCGGGCACGATCAGGAATCCGCCGCCGATGCCGAAGAAGCCTGCCGCCAGTCCGGTCAGCAGTCCGAGCGGCGCAAGCTTGAGCGTCAATTGCCAGGTGATGTGGACGCCGGGATCGCCCTCGTTCTTCGGCCGCCGCAGCATGGACAGGGCGATCGCCGCCATCGCCATGGCAAAGAACAGCAGCAGCCGCTGCCCGTCGACCTGCTTGGCCAGGGTCGAGCCCATGAACGAGCCGGCCAGGCCGGCGGCGGCGAAGACGGTCGCGCACGGCCACTTCACCCGCCCGCTGCGACCGTGCCCGATCAGGTTGATCAGGGCGTTCACGGCGACGGCCGCGGCGGACGTGCCGATGGCGATATGAGGGTCCCGGATGCCGACCACATAGAGCAGCAACGGCGTCGCCAGGACCGACCCGCCGCCGCCAAACAGCGCCAGCAGCAACCCGACGAGCGCGCCGCTTGTCACCGCAAGGGCGCCGCTCGATAGCGTCATGTCGATCATTGGTCTGCTCCTGCGCGTCGGCCTGTCATGACGCTCGCGACGGCTTCAAGGACTGTCATCACGTCCGGATCAGCGATCCTGTAGAAGATGGTCTGCCCCTGCCGGCGGGTCGCCACGACCCCGTCCAGCCGCAGACGCGCGAGGTGCTGCGACAGCGCAGACTGGGAAAGGCCGACGTGATCGGCGAGCGTTCCGACGGACAGCTCCCCCGGGCGCAAGGCGCACAACACCTGAAGGCGGCGCTCGTTGGCCAGCACCTTCAGCAGGTCCGCCGCCGACCGGGCGTTCGCGACCAGATCGACGTCCGTTTGAGGGGTCATGATCATGGCGGCAATATATATGGACTTGCTAAATTAGCAAGATGGCATATTTAAGCGATGAAGGAGATTCACATGACCGTTCATCAGCAGGCGTTCTTCCACGAGCCGACGTTCACGGTGACCTATCTGGTCTGGGACGACGCGACCAGGGCCGCCGCCGTCATCGACCCGGTGCTCGACTACGCGCCTGCGTCGGCAAAGGTCTCGACCGGCTTCGCCGACCGGGTCCTTGCGGCCGTCACGGACCTCGGGCTGGACCTTCGCTACGTGCTCGAGACCCATGCCCACGCCGACCACCTGTCCGCCGCCGACTACATCCGGCGCGCGACCGGCGCCCAGGTCGTGATCGGTGAGCACATCGGCGAGGTCCAGGCTCACTTCGCGGCCCTGTTCGAAGCCGATGACGTCGTTCCGGACGGATCGGCCTTCGGGCGACTGGTCGCCGACGGCGAGGTCTTCGACCTCGGCGAGACACCGATCAAGGTGATGCACACGCCCGGCCACACCGCCGCCTGCGTCACCTACCTCATCGGCGACGCGGCCTATGTCGGAGACACGCTCTTCATGCCTGACTACGGCACCGCGCGGACCGACTTCCCGGGCGGCGACGCCGGCACGCTGTACAGGTCGATCCACCGTATCCTCGATCTGCCGCCGGAGACGCGTGTCTACGTCGGTCACGACTATCTGCCCGAGGGCCGGACCTCCTTCGTCTGGGAGACCACGGTGGCGGAGGAGCGCGCGCGGAACGTCCACATCCGGGACGGCGTTACCGAGACGGACTTCGTCACGCTCCGCGAGAGCCGCGACGCCACCCTCGCGCCGCCCGCGCTGATCCTGCCGTCCCTGCAGGTCAACATCCGCGCCGGCGCCCTTCCGCCCGCGTCCTCGAACGGGCGCGTCTTTCTGAAGCTGCCCGTTACGGTCGCCTGACCTCCGGCCACCGCACCAAAGGACTGGATTTCCGATGAGCTACTATTTCTCGAAGCTGCTCGACACGTCGTTTGACGAGGCGATCACCCGAACCAAGTCCGCGCTCGCGCACGAGGGCTTCGGGGTCATCAGCGAAATCGACATTCGCCAAACCCTGAAGACAAAGATCGGCGCGGAGTTTCGCCCCTACCTGATCCTCGGCGCCTGCAACCCGGCCCTGGCCCATGAGGCGCTGCTGCTTGAGGACAAGGTGGGTCTCATGCTGCCCTGCAATGTGATCGTCCAGGAGGCTGACGACGGCTTGATCGAGGTCGCCGCCATCGATCCTGCCGCCTCGATGCAATCGATCGAAAACCCGGCGCTGAAAGCGCAGGCCGCAATCGTCGGCGAGAAACTCAGGGCGGCGATCGACCGCCTGTAGCGGAAACGTCAGCCCAGCGTCCGCAGATATCCCACGCTCGCCTCGACGCTCGGCCAGTAGGGTTTGGGCGGGAAGTCGTGCTCGACGAACATGTGCTCGACCCCGGCGGCCCGGCCGGCGGTGATCAGGGCAGGGAAGTCGAGCGTGCCCGAGCCGACGTCGGTCATGTTTCCGTCCGCTGCATAGTCCTTGAGGTGCAGCAGCTTCACCCGGCCGGCGAGCTTTTCGATCATCGCCTGCGGGTCCTCGCCGGCGGTCTTCAGCCAGAAGACATCGAGCTCGAAGAACAGCAATGACGGATCGGACTCGCCGACCAGCACATCGAATGGCCGGAAGCCGCGCGCCGTGTCGAACTCGAAGTGGTGGTGGTGGTAGGCGAAGCGGAAGTCCTCGTCCCGGGCCTGCCCGGCGAAGGTCTGAGCCTGGGCGACGACCGCCTGCCAGTCAGCCTCGGCCGGATCGACATAGGGCAGCACGATGAAGCGGCAGCCCAGCGTTCTGGCGACCTCAAGCACCCGCCCGGGCTGCCCGACCAGGTCGGCCAGGCCCACATGCACGGACGGACAATCGAGCGCGATCGCCTGCATCCGCGCGGCCAGCGGCGCGAAGTCCATGTCGAGGGGGGCGGCGAACTCGACGGCGTCGTAGCCGACGGCCTTGATGCGCTCGAGTGTGCCGATCGCGTCCTCCGCGAACGGCTTGCGCAGGGTGTAGAGCTGGAGGCCGACGGGGGTCATCAGAGAGCTCCTTGTTCGAGCAGATCGGCCGCATGGTTCGCCGCCCGCGCGGTCAGCGCCATGTAGGTGAGCGAGGGATTCATCGAGGCGCTGGACGCCATCACCGCCCCGTCGGAGCAGAACAGGTTGGGCGCCTCATGCGCCTGGCCCCAGCCGTTGAACACCGAGGTCGCCGGGTCGCGGCCCATGCGGGCGGCGCCCATCTCGTGAATGCGGTCGCCCGGCGGGGTCAGTTGCTCGCCGGCCTCCTGCCAGTCGGTGATGTCCTCGCAGCCGGCGGCCCGCAGCATCTCCGCCGCGTCGCGCGCCGCCGCCAGCATCATGGCGTACTCGTTGGGCCCATGCGTCACGCCGATGACCGGCACCGGCACGCCCCAGCTGTCCCGGCGGGTGGCGGACAGGGTGACGCGGTTTTCCGGGTCGGGCAGGACCTCGCCGAACGGCATCAGCGAGAAACGCCATCCGCGGTGACCGAGATCCTCGTCCCCGACGCCGACGCCCTGGACGGCGCCCTCGACGTTGCGCGAGCGGACCGCGCCGCCCTGCATGCCGAAGCCGCGCAGGTAGGGCTTGTCGCGCTCGGTGACGTTGCCGTAGCGCGGAACGTAGATGCCGGTGGGCCGGTCGTTCTGAAAGGGCGTGTCGCCGAAGCCGGGCATCTTGCCAACGATCGGCTTGCTGCTGACATGGTCCATCAGGTTGCGGCCGACCTGGTCGCTGCCGTTGGCCAGGCCGCGCGGGAAGGCCTCTGATTTCGAGTTCAGCAGCAGGGCGGCGGTGTTGATCGCCGAGGCGTTGAGGAAGACGATCCGCGCCTCGAAGACCTCGCCGGCCTTGTCGAGCCGGCCCACGGTCCGCACGCCGGTCACGCGGCCGCTCACCGGATCATGAATGACGCTCTCGACGACCCGGTCGGTGAGGACCGTCAGGTTGCCGGTCTTGAGCGCGGCCGGCAGGGTCGCGGCCTGGGTCGAGAAGTAGCCGCCCAGCGGGCAGCCGTGATGGCACTTCACATGCTGTTCGCAGCGCTTTCGGCCGACATCCATCTGGGCCTTCGCGACCCGGCTGAGATTGGCCGTCCGTCCCATGATCATCCGGCGGGTGGGAAAATCCGCCTCGATCCTCGCCTTGGCGGCCAACTCGACATCGTTGAACGGGAACGCCGGCAGGAAGTCGCCGTCCGGCAGCTGGTCGAGGCCGTCGTAGTCACCGCTGATCCCGGCGAAGGCCTCGACGTGGTCGTACCAGGGCTCCAGGTCCTCGTAGCGGATCGGCCAGTCGACGCCGTGGCCGTCCTGCAGGTTGGACAGGAAGTCCTGCGGCGACCAGCGGTAGGACTGACGTCCCCAGGTCAACGATCGTCCACCCAGTTGATAGCCGCGGATCCAGCGATAGGGCTTGCCCGCGACGGTCTCGTAGGGATGGTCGTGATCGCTGGCCCAGAACGCCTTGTTGGAGTTGAACAGGGCGTAGGAGACCCCGACGTGGTAGGGGTAATGCAGGTCCCGTTCGACTTGCGGAATCTGGTCGTCCCGGCGGCGGAGCTTGAGGGACTTGTCGTAGCTGTAGCCGGTCCCGTGCGGGACGTCGGGGCCGCGCTCGAGCATCAGCACCTTCAGGCCGCGCTCGCACAGCTCCTTGGCCGCCCAGCCGCCGGTGATCCCGGACCCGACAATGATGGCGTCGAACATCACGCCGCTCCCTTCAACTCGAACTGCGAGATGGCCGCCGCAAGCGCCGGGACGGGCTCGCCACGCGGTACGAACTCATGTCCGACCCAATGGCGGTAGCCGAGGTGGCGCAGCAGCCCCGCGATGGCCGGCCAGTTGATTTCCTGGCGGTCGTCCAGGTCGCGGCGTCCGGGCGCGCCGGCGGTGTGAACGTGGCCGATCAGGTCGATGTTGGCGCGGATCGTCCGCATCAGATCGCCCTCCATCAGCTGCATGTGATAGCCGTCGTAGAGCAGCCGCAGGGCGGGAGAGCCCACGCCCCGGATCACTGCCGCGCCAAAGGCGGTGCGGTCGCACTGGTGGCCTGGATGGTCGACCTTGCTGTTGAGCAGCTCCATCAGCAGCCGCACCCCCGCCGCCTCGGCATGGGCCACAGCCGGCGCCAGACCCTCGATACAGGCCGCGATCGCCGGCCCGTCGGCGCCGTCGCCGATGCGGTTGCCGGAGAAGACGATCACGGCCTCGCACCCGCCGGCAGCGGCGGTGTCGATGTTCCGCCGGACCTCGTCGCTCAGGGCCGCGTGCAGCGTGGGGTCATTGAAGCCCCGTTCGAGGGTGTGGCCTGTCAGGGTGACGATGGAAAGACCAGCGTCCTTCGCAACCGGCCAGAGCGCCTCGGGCAGCATCTCCACCCCCCGGGCGCCGGCCGCCGCAGCCTCGCGCAGCAGGGTCGCGGGATCCACCTCCCGGCCGGCCGTAAAGGACCACCAGGCAAAGCTCTGACGGATCAAGCGTCCGCCCCCAGAGCCATCCAGCGGCCGTCCGCCGCTGCGCTGCGAACAGCGGCCTCGATGAACAGCACCCCCTCGACACCGGCGACGACGCCGGGCAGGTCCGTCGCAACCGCCGGCCGACCGGCCTTGTGCGCGGCGACCAGATCCGCCGCGTCGGCGTAGATTTGCGCGAAACCTTCCAGATAGCCCTCGGGATGCCCCGCCGGGATGCGCGTCGCCGCTTGCGCGGCCGCCGACAGGCCGGGCCCGCCGCGTCGCAGAATCTGTGGTGGCTCGCCGAGCGCCGTGTAGCGCAGGATATCCGGATCCTCCTGCGACCACTCCAGCCCGCCGCGCTCGCCGTAGAGCCGCAGCCGCAGCCCGTTGGCGGCCCCGACCGCGACCTGGCTGGCCCAGAGCTGTCCGCGCGCGCCGCCGGCCCAGCGCAGACGAAGCTGCACGTCGTCGTCGAGCTGGCGCCCGGCGACAAACCGTGAGGTCTCGGCGCTGACCTGATCGGCAGCCGTTCCGACGACATAGGTCGCCAGGTGGTAGGCGTGGGTGGCGATGTCGCCCAGGGCGCCGCCGGGCCCCGCCTGGTCCGGATCGCCCCGCCAGTCCGCCTGCTTGTTGCCCGGCAGGGGCCGGGCCAGCCAGTCCTGGGCGTACTCGGCCTGGACGACCCGGACCGCGCCCAGCGTCCCGGCCGCGACCATGGCCCGCATCTGCCGGACCATGGCGTAGCCGCTGTAGTTGTGGGTCAGCACGAACGGCGCGCCGATCCGCGCCACGGCGTCGGCCAGGTCCAGGGCGTCCGCCAGGCCGGTGGTCAGGGGCTTGTCGCAGATCACCGCGATCCCGGCCTCCAGGAAGGCCCGCGCCGGCGCGTGGTGCAGATGGTTGGGCGTGACGATCGCCACCGCGTCGATCCGGTCGGGCCGCGCCGCCTCCGCTTGCGCCATCGCCTGCCAGTCGCCGTAGCAGCGGTCGTCAGCCAGGCCGAGCGTGCGTCCGAAGGCCTGTGAACGTCCCGCCTCGCTGCTGAACGCCCCGGCGACCAGCGTCCAGCGGTCGTCGAGCCGCGCGGCCATGCGGTGCACGCCGCCGATGAACGCGCCCTCGCCGCCACCGACCATCCCCAGCGACAGGCGCATCAGCGGTCCAGGCCGAGCAGCCGCCGATTGGCCGCCGCGTCCACATCGGTGGCCAGGAAGTCGTCGAAACTCTTGCCGGTCACCTGGATGATGTGATCGCGGATGAAGGTGGCGCCTTCCCGCGCGCCCTGGACCGGGTCCTTCAGCGCGCACTCCCACTCCAGCACCGCCCAGCCCTGGTAGCCGTACTGGGCGAACTTGGAGAAGATGGCCTTGAAGTCGATCTGGCCGTCGCCGAGCGAGCGGAACCGTCCGGCCCGCTCCTTCCAGGGGGCGTAGCCGCTGTAGACGCCCTGCCGTCCGGTCGGCCGGAACTCGGCGTCCTTGACGTGAAACATCCGGATCCGCTCGTGGTAGAGGTCGATATACTCGAGGTAGTCGAGCTGCTGCAGCAGGAAGTGGCTGGGATCGTAGAGCAGGCAGGCGCGCGGATGGTGATCCACGCGGTCCCAGAACATCTCCACGGTCGTGCCGTCGAACAGGTCCTCACTGGGATGGATCTCGTAGCAGAGGTCGACCCCGACCTCCTCGAAGGCGTCGAGGATCGGCCGCCAGCGGCGGGCCAGCTCGTCGAACGCCTCCTCGATCAGCCCGGCGGGCCGCTGCGGATAGGGATAGAGATAGGGCCAGGCCAGCGAGCCTGAGAAGGTGACATGGGCGTCCAGCCCCATCCGCCGCGAGGCCTTGGCCCCCAGCAGCACCTGCTCCACCGCCCAGGCCTGCCGCGCCGCCGGATTGCCGCGCACCCGCGCCGGGGCCGAGCCGTCGAACATCTCGTCATAGGCCGGATGCACGGCCACCATCTGGCCCTGGGTGTGGGTCGACAGCTCCGACACTTCCAGGCCGGCCGCGGCCAGAACGCCCTTGACCTCGTCGCAGTAGGTATCGCTTTCAGCCGCCAGCTTCAGGTCGAACAGCCGCCGGTCCCAGGTCGGAATCTGCACGCCCTTGTAGCCGAGGTCGCCGGCCCAGCGGGCGATGGACTCCAGGCTGTTGAACGGCGACTCGTCGCCGGCGAACTGCGCCAGAAAGATAGCCGGGCCCTTCATGCATCCTCCCTCGAGGGGCCGCCTGCATCGGACCGCCCATCCCTTGTCCGCAGGAAGCTAGCATGCGCGGAGCCTTTGGCGAGCGGGTCGTTCACCTTCGCCGGGCTTGCGGTTGACGCCGGGCGCCTAAGCAAGGCGAACTTCGCATACCGCGACTCTGCGGGTCCGGGGGGAAGCCTTGCAGACCGATCTGATTCAGTGGGCCGTCTTTGGCGGGCTGACCGCGCTCATGGCCATCCTCACGGGCTGGCAGGTGGCGCGCATGGGCGGTCGCTCCAGCGACTCGAACCGCGAATACTTCCTCGCCGGAGGCAACCTCACCTGGCCGTTCATCGCCGGCTCGATCACTCTGACCAATCTCTCGACCGACCAGCTGGTAGGCATGAACGGCAACCAGATGCTGCTGCTGGCCTGGTGGGAGCTGTCGGCGATCATCGGCCTTCTGATGCTCTGCTGGATTTTCCTGCCGATCTACTACCGCAACAACTGCACCACCACGACCGAGCTGCTGGAGCGCAAGTACGGCTCGAAACACCTGCGGGCCGTGGTGTCGGTGCTGTTCCTGCTCGGCAACGTCTTCATCTACCTGCCGATCATGCTCTACACAGGCTCGCTGTTCCTCAAGACGATGTTCGGGGTCGACGTCCCGCTGATCGCCATCGCCGCGGTGATGGCGGTGCTGGGCGGGGCCTATGCGATCGGCGGCGGCCTGCGCGCGGTCGCCGTGTACGACACAATCTCCGGGATCGGCGTGCTCGCCATGGCTCTGCTGATCATGGTCCTGGCCCTGGCGGCGATCGATTTCGACTTCAGCGGCATACCGCCCGAGCGGCTGAGCATGATCGGCGGCAAGGACTCGCCCATCCCCTGGCAGACCCTGCTGACCGGGATGATCTTCATCCAGATGTTCTACTGGAGCACCAACCAGACCATCACCCAGCGGGCGATGGCGGCGCCCAGCCTGCGCGAGGGGCAGAAGGGCGTCCTGGCCGCGGCGGTCATCCGCCTGCTGGTCGTTCCCGCCATCGTCGTCGTGCCCGGCGTAGCGGCCTACAAACTGTTCGGGGACGCGGGCGACGCGACCTACGGGCGGATCGTGGCGGCCGTGATGCCCGGCTGGCTGTCGGGCGCCTTCGCCGCCTTCATGGCCGCCGCGCTACTCACCAGCTACACCTCGGTGCTGAACTCGTCGGTGACGCTCTACGTCTGCGACCTGCATGAGAAGTTCATCGCCGAGAAGCCGAACGTCGGCCGGCTGAACACCATCATCTCGCTGGCCTTCATGGTGCTCTCGGTTCTGCTCGTGCCCGTCTACATGGGCGCCGCATCGATCATAAATCTGGTCCAGCAGCTCAACGGCCTGCTGTCGATGCCGATCCTGTCGGCCTTCATCGTTGGGCTGTTGTTCCGCAATGTGGACGCACGCGCCGTCATGGGAGCCGTCGTGTTCGGGACCCTGCTCTACGCCGGGTTCACCTTCATCTGGACGCCGATCCACTACATCCACCTGATGGTCGTGACGCTGGGCGCCTGTGTCGCCTTCGCGCTCGGCGTCAATCGGCTCGTCTTCGGCAAGCGGGCGACGCTGGTCGACTCGGTGAGAACCCGCCTCGGCCTGAAGCCCGGCTAGGGCGCCTTCAGGCCGGCTCGTTCATCCTGTCGCACCCTCGCCCCGACATCCACCCGGTCTGCCTGGGGCAGGCAGACCGGAAGGGGCTCTAGTGGGTCGGTGCAGTCATGGTCGTGCGGGCGGTCACCTTCGCGCGTTCGGCCGCCCGGGCCTCCGGGCTCAGCGGGATGAGCCCGCGATCGATGAGATAGCCTCCAGGGCCGCTGGCGGCGTCCGAAACGAACGCGCTCACGTAGACTTGCAGGCCCGGGATCACATCGAGGTTGGACTTCTTGACGTAGATGAACAGCGACCGTGACAGCGGGTAGGAGCCATCGCTGATGCTCGCCAGGGTCGGGGCGACGCCGCCGACCGTGATAGCCGCGACCTGGTCGCGGTTCTCGTCGAGGAAGGAGTATCCGAAGACGCCCAACGCCCCGGGGGTCTTGGTCAGGGTGCCGATGATGGCATTGTCGTTCTCGCCCGAGTCCACCCAGGCGCCGTCGCCGCGCAGGACGTTGCTGCGGCTCTTGAAGGCCTTCTCGTCGCTGCCCTTCAGCGCCTTGAGCACGGGGTCCTTGGCGGCGCCGGCCTCCATGGCCAGCTCCAGGAAGGCGTCTCGCGTGCCGGAGGTCGGCGGCGGGCCGTAAACCTGAATGCGTGTCGCCGGAAGACCGGCCGCGACATCCGCCCAGGTCTTGGTCGCGTTCGGCGCAAAGCCTCCGGCGGCCGGCAGTTCCGCTGCGAGGGCGCGGTGGATGTCGGCCAGCGACAGGTTGAAGGCCGCGTTCTGACGGCCGGTGGCGATGACCACGCCGTCGTAGCCGATCCGGATCTCGATCAGGTCCGTGACGCCGTTGGCGGCGCATTGTTCGAACTCGGACGCCTTCATGGCGCGGGACGCGTTTGCGATGTCGGGGTAGTTCGACCCCGTGCCGCCGCAAAACAGCTTGAAGCCGCCACCCGTGCCGAGGGACTCGACCTTGGCCGGAGGGCCGCCGGTCGTTCTGGCCACATTTTCGGCGACCCGCGTGGCGAACGGGAAGACGGTCGACGATCCCGCAGCCCAGGGGCCTGAGCGGCTCCCGCCGGAAGACTGGGCCGGCTTGCTGTCGCAGCCGGCGGTCATCAGGACGCCGACGCCGGCGACAAGGCAGAAAAAGGTGCGCATGGGGGTGTCCTCGAATCCGGGAGCTGACAGCCGTCTTCAGGACTGCTGTGTGGCGTGGTTTGACAGCTATAGGTGACAGTTTTTTGACAAGCCGATGACACCACGTCCACGGTTCAATTCGGCTGGCTGGCGCCCTAGAACCTGTCTGTGTCCACCGACCTGACCTGGCGTCTTGCCGCAATCCTCGCCTCGCCCGTCCTGGGGCTTCTGGCGGCCGTGCTGTCGACCCGGCTGTCGGCGGGCCCGGATGCGCCGTCACGGCCGGGGCGCCGCCGCATCGTCGGCCTGACGGTGGCGGGTGTGGTGACGGGTCTCTGGGCGGCTGCCGTGCTGGCGGGTCCCCTGGCGCTCATAGGCGCGGGTCTCGGGGCCGCTCTGCTGCTGATCGCGACCATCGACGGCGAGCACTTCTGGCTGCCGAACCTCCTGACCCTTCCGCTCGGCGCCGCCGGCCTCGCGGTCAGCGTCCTGTTCGGACCCGGCAGTCCGCTGGATCACCTGATTGGCGCGGCGGCAGGCTTCCTGGTTCTTGCCGGTCTGGCGGCGCTCTATCGCCGTCTTCGTGGGCAGGAGGGTCTTGGCGGAGGGGATTCGCGCATGCTCGGCGCCATCGGCGCCTGGGTCGGCTGGATCGGTCTGCCGTCCGTCCTGGTCTGGGCGTCTGCGGCCGGCCTCAGCTGGGCGGTCGCCCGGATGGTCGCCAGGCGCCCCCTGCGTCGGGACGAGCATCTGCCCTTCGGGGTGTTCCTGGCGCTCGGCGCCTGGCTGACCTGGCTCTACGGTCCGCTGGGGCGGGCAGGCTGGTAGCCGCTGTCAGGGCTGACAGCCGATCAGGCCGGCGGCCGGGATGACGACGTCCCACCCCCCGGGCGCGCGGTGCTCGATGGTCGCCACCGGCGCGACGGCGCCGGCGGTCAAACCGGTGCGCACGTCCGTCTCGATCCGGACCGTCAGTTCGTGGCCCGATCCGGCGTACCGTTGCATGGCATAGTGGCCATAGACGGCCTCCCCCTCCCACGCGACCCTCGGTAACTCCAGGGTGACGCCGCCGACCTGGATGCGCGCGATCGCCGGTGACTGCGAGGCCATCAGCACCCGACGGGGCGGCGAGGTGCGCGACCAGAGGAACAGACCGCACTGACCGGCCGCCAGCCGCTGGGCGGGCAGTTCCTCAAGCGGCGTCTCCACCGGCGCCGCGGCCAGGGTGAAGCCCGCCACAGCGGCGGCCAGCAGCGACAGGATACTCATTGGAATCGTCCTTCATTGGTCTTGCTGTAGTCACTGCCGTCGCTGACGAATCCGTCGGCCGAAAGCAGCGCCCCGAGGACCGGTTCAGCAGTACTCACCCGGACCCGGGTATTGTAGCGCCCCGTCGCTTCAAGCCGGGCGAGAACCTCGACTGGCGCGCCGCTGCGCGATCCGTTCAGAGCGATCACGAGCGCGGCGTCCCGGCACGCCGGCCGGCCGGTCAGCACAACGGGTTGATCGCCGAGCCCGCGGACCTCGGCCGATATCTGGCCGACCGCCCACCGACACCGTCCGCCGGCGAAGCCGACGGCGACCGCCTTCAGCGTGATCACACCGGTGACCGACGCCGGCGCGCCCAGCATGGACAGCGGCGCACGGCCGGTCACGGCTTCGACGCCCGAACCGCCGCCGCGCGCGACGATCTTGCCGCGCCCCTCGAAGGCGCCGCCGCGGGCGACGACCGTCAGCGTCCGGCCGCCCACCAGCAGCTGCCCCGCCCCAAGACCCAGACGCACCTCACCCAGTCCCACGCCCCCGAGCGCGGCCTGTTCCAGCCGCCCCCGCCAGATTGTCCCATGGACCTCGCGGGCCGTCAGGCGCCCACCGAGGCCGCTGGCGGCCAGCGCCACGGGGAGCGGCACGGTCGCCACAAGGGCGATGACCAGGGCCGCCAGAAAGACCAGGAGGAGACGCAGGTCGGTCATCCGGGCTTCCTCGACAGGGCGATCTCGACTTCGAGGCTTGAGGCGTCGGCCCTTGAGACCGCGAGCGCGGACACAGCGACGCCCTGTCCCGTCCGCAGGGCGAGGATCCATTGCATCAGAAGGCCGGGCTCAACCGAGGCTATCCAGACGGTCAGGCCTCCGTCGGCGTCCTCGCGCCGCCGTTCAATGGCGATACCGACCGCCGCGGTGCTGGCGTCCACGATGGCGGCCAGCGAGCGCGACGACTCCGTAGACGGGCGACCAGCAGTGCGACCCGCGGCGGCGCTGGCCAGGGCCAGGTCTGCCTCGGCTTCCTGGCGCTGCGCGTGCAAAGCTGCTGAAGCACGGCTCAGGGGCGCGACGACACCGTACCAGCCGATCAGGGCGGCCAGCACGATCCCCAGGCCGCCGAGCATGAGGCGCTCGCGGTCGCTGCGGCCGTGCCACCACGCCTGCGCCTGACCCAGGAACATCATGGCAGCCTCCCGATGGACAGTTCGCTTGTGATCCGGGCGCCTTCGGTCACCGTGCTCCGCTGACGGATGTCGAGGCCCATGGCGCGACCCGTCGCCTTCAACTGGTCCATGTCCGAATAGTTGGTGCAGGAGACGCGCGCCTGAAGCCCCCCCGTTTCGGAGTAGGACAGCGTGTCGAGCTGGGCGCCCGAGACCTTCTCCACCACCGCGAAGAGGCCGGCTGTGAGCTCCGGGAACCGGTCCGCTGATCGCAGATGGTCCAGTCTGGCCCGGGTCGCGGCGACCGGGTCACGCGACGTGGCGATGTCCGGGTAGGCCGCGGACAGCGTCGTCGTGATCCGGCGTTCGGCAGACCAGATCGCCGCATAGTCGCGACCGATCTCGCCCAGCAGCAACAGCAGGGGGGAAACCAGCAGAAGCGCCGCCATGGCGATCGCGCGTCGCCACGGCGTGCGTCGTTCGACAGGCCGGTTGGGGTCGAGCACGCCCTGCAGCAGATTGATGGCGGGCCGGGCCGCGTTCAGGGCCAGGTCCTTCTCCAGATCGGCGAGCATCAGGCGACGACACGGGCGACCGGCGATCACCGCTTCCGCCAGGTCCGGCTCAAGCGCGAACGCCAGTCTCTGGCCTCGCACCGTCATCAGATCGCCAAACCGGGCGGTGATCAGTTCGGGGCCTTCAGGCTCGGGCAGCAGGAGATAGTCCGGCGTTATGGACACCGGCTCGACGCCGCGTGACCTGGCCTGCTCGAGCCAGTCCCGCACCACGTCCATGCGCGTGACGACGGCCAGTCTGAGACCGCCGGCGTCCGCGGCGCCGATGGCCACATGCAGGTCCGCGCCGGACTCGATGATCTCGTCCTGCAGCAGAAACGTCACCGCCGAGCGCGCCTGGACATCGTTGCGGTCCGGCAGGTCGAGCCAGCGCGCCAGCGCATCGGACCCGGGCGCGACCAGGCGGTCAATATCTTCGTTGTCCTGCGGGGCGGCGCCGACGGGGATGACGCCCCTCTGGAGCACCTCGCCGTCCTCTGACGCCCGGAGGAAGGGCCAGGGCGCTTCCGCCCCGGCGAAGAATACGAGTCGGGTGATCGTCATTCGTCGCGCGTCCAGCGTCGGGCCACCAGCTTCACCGATCCGGCGGACTGGAGCTCAAAAAGGGAGTTCAGGGTGGCGCTGGCCCCTGCGAACGTGATGTCCGCGTCCAGCGTGAAGAAGCGCGTCCGGACCGAAACCTGGTTCCGGACCGGATCAGCGGGGACCAGATCGGCCAGCATCGGCTCGTTCCAGAACGCCTGTACGTCGGGCCAGCCGGCATCGGAGCGGGCGGCGATCAGGCGCGCGGCGGCCTCGACCGGCACCGCGCCGGACGTGATCATCGTAATCAAAATCGCCCGGTCGACCGGCAGCGTATTCACATTGATCGGCGACAGGTCGGTCGTGGGCAGGGCGCAGATATAGGGGCGGATGAGGCGATAGATGTCCGGGGTCACGCCCCGAACGGCGCGGATCTCGGAGACTTCCGACAACAGGGTTCCGCTGGTGCGATAAGGCTTGTCCATGCGGGCGTAGTCGAGGTCCTCGGCGCCGCTTTCCGAGACATCATCGGTGTCGATCCAGTCGCCGATATTGCTCGCCAGGATCACGGCTCTGGGTTCGTTCAGGCCAAGTCCGCCGAGCAGGGTGATGAACTGGCGCTCCCCGTCGGCGCGCCGGACCAGCCGGTCACCCTGCCGTTCCGCCAGACTGTTGAGATTGAAGCAGCCCACCGCGTCGGAGATGCGGGCCTCGATGGCGCCGTGGTCGACCGGGAACTGGAAGGGCCGGCCGTTCCAGTCCCCCTGCAGGGTCGTGCGCTCCGGGCTGGCCAGGGAGAGCCTCGCCACGCGCACACGGGCCAGTTCCTCGGCGCCCAGCCCGTACCACTGCGCCTGGCCCATCGACCGCGCGTTTGCGGCGCGACGCAGGCCGAACCGCACATCGTCCAGCACCGCCACGGCGATGACCGACATCACCGCGACCAGCAGCAGCACAGTCAGGAGCGCGACGCCCTTCTCCTCCGGCGGCCTCATCGGACACCGCCGGGCGTCAGAAACAGCTGCTCGAAGCCGCCGAGGCCCCGGACTTCGAACCACAGCCGCACGGCCTGCGGATAGTCGGCGTCATTGACCGGCGTCCAGGTCGTCGCCCAGACGCCGCGATGCAGGAACTGGATCCTCACGGCGGTCACACCGTCGATCAGCACCTGCGGCGCGCCCGGGGCCGTTCCGTCGAGCCGGGGAAAGCTGACCCGTTCGAGCCGGTCGGCGGCCAGCCTGTACTGGACGTACTGGACGGACGCCCGAGGGGCTTCATCGGGGTTTTCCCAACCGCGTCGGGCGAAGCCGAGAAACGGCGCGCCATCGACCACGGCTACGCCGTGGAAGGCCGGACGGCTCGGCGCTCCGCTCTCGTCGCGGGACGGCCGGGCGGCGATCTGGCCGAGGTCGGCCTTGAGCAAGGCCCGTGTCTGCTGCAGTTTACCCAGGCGCGCCATACGGTCCCGCACCGCGCTCTGGCCCTCCAGCGTCGATCCCATGACCAGTGCGCCGGCCGTTGTCAGCAGGCCGAAGACAAACAGCGCCGCCATCATCTCGACCAGGGTGAAGCCCTTCATTGGCGCCCCCGGAATGCGGTGACTTCGGCGAGCGTGCGTCCGATCGGCGCCGGGCTGACGAGCACATCGACACGGACGATCTCCTGATCGGCGGTGCGCGACACCCGCCGCACCCAGCGCCAGGACCGTCCCCCGGCCCGGTCCTGACCCGTCGTCTCACCAAGCGGCGGCCAGCCGATCAGCGCCTCGGCTGTCCGGTTGTCGGCGACGATGCCGGCGATGACCCGGGCCTCGATGGCCCGCGCCGAGCGGATGTTCTCGCCGCCCAGATTGACCAGCGCCAGCGCCGCAACGCTGAACACGGTCAACGCCACCAGCACCTCGATCAACGAGAAGCCGTGTTCAGAGGACCGGCGCGGCATCGACCCTCACATTCCCGGCCGGATCCACCGCGACCCGCATGCCGCGGCGGCCGCGTGCGATCAGAAAGATCGCCGGGGTCGCGGCTCCGGTCGTGTCGAATGCGACCCGGCCGGTGTCGGACTCCTCGGTGACAGACGTCCGGGCGGCCCAGTCGACGGGCGCGAAGGGACGGTCGGTCAACACGCGCCAGGCGCCGGCGTCACGCGTCCGGAACCGGTAACCCTGGCGCGACACCACGACATCCATGGCGCGGTTGGAAAGGACAGCTTCCTCCCTGGCCCGGACAAGCCGCGCGCTGAATTGCTCGGCTTCCCGGCCGACGGACGGGCTCGGGTCCGACACGGTGAGCATGACCGCGCCGGTCGTCAGGCCGACGATCGCGAGAACGACCATCAGTTCGACCAGCGTGAAGCCCCGCTCGTGATGACGGTCAGCTCCAGTTGCCAATGTCCGCGTCATTCTTCTCGCCGCCTTCCTGGCCGTCGGCCCCGAAGGAGTAGATGTCGACGGTCCCGCGCCGACCGGGTTGCCGGTACTGGTATGGATTGCCCCAGGGGTCCTTCGGCAGGCGGCGGATGTAGCCACCCTCCCGATATCGGTCGGCGCGCTCCATCGACGCCGGCGGCGTCACCAGGGCGGCCAGTCCGTCCTCCGCGCCGGGAAAGACGAAGTTGTCCAGCCGGTAGCTCTCCAGGGCCTGCTCGAGCACGGCGATGTCGGCTCTGGCCTTCTCGCGCATGGCCCGGTCCTGACTCGGCAGGACGTTGATCACCACGACGGTGGCCAGCAGGCCCAGGATGACCACCACCACCATCATTTCGATGAGGGTGAAGCCCGCTTCATGCGCGGGACGACGTGAGGGGCGGGGGCTACGCATGTGGCGCTCCATTCAGCCGAGGGCCAGGGTATTGAGCTGCAGAATGGGCAGCAGGATCGACAGGACGATGGTCGCGACCACGCCGCCCATGACGACGATGATCGCCGGCTCGAGCAGGCTCAGCGCGGCGGACGTGAAGGTGTCGAACTCGCGCTCGAGATAGTCGGCGGCGCGCGCCATCATCAGGCCCAGGCGTCCGCTGCTCTCGCCGCTCGCGGTCATGTAGACGAGGATCGGCGGGAACACCTCGGCGCGGCGCATCGCGGCGGAGAGACCGCCCCCCTCGCTGATGGCGACCGCCATGTCGGCGACCGCCTCCCGCAGTACGATGTTGCGCACCGTGGGGCCGGTCAGGCCGAGCGCTTCGAGCACCGGGACCCCGGCGAACATCATCGTGGAGAGCGTGCGCGCGAAACGGGCGGCCTGGACGTCGCGGATCAGACGACCGATGACCGGCAGCTTCAGCAGCAGGGTGTCAAATCCCCGCCGGAAGCGCGGTCGTTGCAGGGCGCGATTGAAGAGAAAGCCGCCGAGGGCAATTCCAACCACAGCCAGCCAGCCAAACCGCTGGATGCCCTCGGAGGCGCCCATGACCAGTCGGGTGAGCAGAGGCAGCGCCTGCCCCATCGACTCGAACTGGTCCACGACCTTGGGCACAACGAAGGTCATCAGGGCGATGACCACCAGTCCGGCCGTCACCGCAAGGACGATGGGATAGACCAGCGCGGTGGTGACCTTGGCGCTGACCTGCTGCTCGTGCTCGTGCAGGTCGGCGAGGCGCTCGAGAATGTCGGGCAGTGCGCCGGAGCTCTCGCCGGCCGCGACCATGGCGCGATACAGGACCGGAAACCCCGCGCCGGGCCGGGCCATGGCGTCAGACAGCCGGTATCCTTCCAGCACCCCTTCATGAACGACCGACAGCGCGCGCTTCACCTTCGCCGAGTCGGCCTGCAGCGCGATTGTCCTCAGCGCTTCTTCCAGAGGCGTGATGGCCGTCAGTGTGGCGAGTTGTCGTGTGACGATCGCCAGCGGCTTTCCGGTCAGCCGGTCGCGGGACAGGCCAGACGCCGTGCGCGCCGACGCCGGGCCGGCGCTGGCCTCGACGCGCACCGGGGCAAGGCGGCGTCGCTGCAGCAGCACCCGCGCGGCGCGCTCGTCTAGCGCGGTGATCACGCCCTTCTTCGGACGACCCGCGCCGTCCATGGCGATGAAGTCAAATGCCGGCACTGGAGTCCGGCTCCTGGCGCGTGACCCGCACAGCTTCTTCGACGGTCGTGGATCCGTCGATCACCCGGGCCCGGGCCGCGGACGACAGGCCGCCGCCGGCGCTGTCCATGACGCTGGCCATGGCGTCCTCGTCAGCGTTCTCGCTGATCAGTCGGCGCATCCGGTCGTCGATCCTGAGCGCTTCATAGATGCCGATGCGGCCCTGATAGCCGGTGGCGTTGCAGGCCGGGCAGCCCGTTGCGCGGTAGAGCGTCTGGCCACTGGCCACGCCGACCTGGCGCGCCGTCGACGCATCGGCGGCGTAGGCCTGGCGACAGTGCGGGCAGAGCTTCCGGACCAGCCGCTGGGCCACCACAAGGCGCAGGGTGGAGGCGAGCAGAAACGGCTCCACGCCCATGTCCCGCAGACGCGTGACCGCGCCGACGGCGTCATTGGTGTGCACCGTGGACAGCACCAGATGCCCGGTCAGGGCAGCCTGCACCGCCACCTGGGCGGTCTCGGGATCGCGAATCTCGCCGACCATCACCACGTCCGGGTCCTGACGCAGGATGGCGCGCAGGCCGGCGGCGAAGCTCATGCCGACCTTGGTGTTCACCTGGGTCTGGCCGATGCCGTGCACCGTGTACTCGACCGGGTCCTCAATGGTCAGGATGTTGCGGCGATTGTCGTTGAGCAGGCCGAGGCCCGCATAGAGCGAGGTCGTCTTGCCCGACCCCGTGGGTCCGGTCACCAGCACGATGCCGTTGGGCTCCCGCAGGGCGCCCAGGAACAGCTCGTGGACGTCCGGGGCCATGCCCAGGTCTTCCAGCTTCAGACCGGCCTGGTCCTTGTCGAGAATCCGCATCACGACCCGCTCGCCGGCGCGGGAGGGGAGGGTCGACACACGGACGTCCAGGGCCTTCCCGCCGAGCGTCAGGGAGATGCGCCCGTCCTGCGGCACGCGGCGCTCGGCGATGTCCAGCCGGGCCATGACCTTGACCCTGGACACCAGCATCGGGGCCACGCGGCTGGGGAGGCTCAGCACTTCCTGCAGCACCCCGTCGATCCGTAGCCGGACGAGCAGGGCGGCCTCGTAGGGTTCGATGTGGATGTCGGACGCCCCGCGGCGCGCCGCCTCGGCGATCAGTCCGTTGATCAGCCGGATGACCGGAGCGTCGTCCTGGGAGTCGAGCAGATCTGCCGTGGTCGGAAACTCGTCGAGGAGGCCGTCGAGCCCTTCGGAAAAGTCGAGCGCTTCGGCGCCCGAGCCGACACCCACGCCCATGCCGGCGTCCGCGTAGGCTTCCGAAAACGCCCGGTCGAAGGCAGCGGCCGACAGATTGTCGACCTTGAGCGGTCGCCCGAAGGCCCTTCGAAGTTCGATCAGCGCCGTCGTCTGGCCGCCCTCGCGCAGAGCGATGTGAGCCCGGTCATCGATCCCCAGCAGCAACACGCCGTGGCGACGGGCGAAGGCGTAGGGCAGACAGTCGGGCGAAGCGTCGGTCACCGGGGAACTCCCCCCGCGGCCGGGGGGCCGCTCTGCGCGGCAGGCATGGTGCTTCCGGCCGACGGCGCCACCGGCGGCGACGTCCTGAGGTAGTCCTGCACCACGGCGTCGAGGGCGTTGCCGCCATTCGCGCTGGTCAGTCCGGTCTCGCGGCGAAGGTAGTCATATCGCGGGGCGGTCACGGCCTGGGCGTCATCGGCGCCGCGGATGATCCGGGTGCGAATGAAGATCATCAGGTTGGTCCGACCCCCGGAGCGCGCCCGGCTCTTGAACAGCTCGCCGAGAGCCGGGATATCGCTCAGGAACGGAACGCGTTCGAGGGAGATCCGCTCGTTCTCGTCGAGCAGGCCGCCGAGCACCACGATCGCGCCGTCGTCGACCAGCACGGTGGTCTCCAGCTGGCGTTTGTTGAAAATCAGTTCCGGTGAGGCGGCGGTCACTGCGCCGGCGACGCTGGACACTTCCTGCTTGATGGACAGGGTGATGCCGCCGCCGGCGTTGATCTGCGGCTTGACGGTCAGCTGAATGCCGACGTTCTGACGCTGGATCGTGCGGAAGGGATTGCTGTTGGCGCTGCCCAGGACCTCGCCGGTCGTGATCGGAACTTCCTGACCGACGAGGATGGAAGCCTCCTGGTTGTTGAGCGTGAGGATCGACGGCGTCGACAGCAGTCGCGAGGCTGAGTCACGGCGCACCGCATTGACGATCACGCCGAACAGCGCGCCGCTGTCGAGTTGTCCGCCGACACCCGTGGTCAGACCTGTCGCGCCAAGCAACGAGGACAGGGCCGCCTCCCGCAAGGCCGCCAGACTGCCGGAGCTCTCCGGAAGGCTGTTTTCGCCGACGATCGCTCCGGTGAGCGCCAGGATGTTGGGCGCCGAGTTGGAGTAGTTTGTCACCGAGAACGGCATCGCGCCGTCCCCGCTGCCCCCGCCCAGCACGAACTGCACGCCGAGCTCACGGGCGGCCGTGTCCGAGACCTCCACCACGATCGCCTCGACGAGCACCTGTTCGCGGCGGACGTCGAGCTGGGCGATGACCTCGGCGAGCATCGTCTGGGTGTCGGGCGAGGCGTTGATCACCAGCGCGTTGGCGCCGGGGAAGCGGGCGATGCTGGCCCGAATGCCCTCGCCGCCCTGGGCCGGCGCGGCCGCCACCGGCTGAGCCGCGGCGCCAGACCCGCCGCTCGTCTCGGGCGCCGATACGGGTAGCCCGAGAAGCTGCTGCAGCACCGGCAGGAGCTGCTCCGCGTTCGCGTTCTTGAGGAAGATCACCTTGACGGAACCAGTCGCCCTGGCGCGCTGGTCAAGATCCTCGATGATCGGCAGGAGCTTCACGATAGCGTCGGCGTCGCCCCGAAGGAGCAGGGAGTTGCTGCTCTCGACGGGGATGATCTGGACAGGCCCGCGCCCCGGCTTGCCGTCCGCTCCCGGCGTCGACATCAGCGTGGTCAGAACACTGCTCACCTCGCGCGCGGAGGTGTTGCGCAGGGTGACGGCGCGTGTGGTGGCCCGGTCCACGTCAATCTGGGCGATGATGGAGCGGATCCGCCGAAGGTTGTCGGCATAGTCGGCGACCACGAGCGTATTGCCGCGGGGGTTGGCGAGGACCTGACCCTGGGCGCCGACGAGGGGCTTGAGAACCTCCGCCGCTGACTGGGCGTCTATATTCCGTAGCCGGAAGACTTCAGTCGCGAACTGGCCGCCGGCGGCCGGCGCCTGGCGCGCCACGCCCTCGGCGGGTTCGATGCGATAGGCGCCCGATCCCGTCGGCGTGGCGACGAAGCCGTTGGCGCGCAGCGTGGAGAGGAAGACCTCGAAGAGCTCCGCGCGGTTCAGGGCGCCGCTGCTGGAGACCGAAACCGTGCCCTTGACCCGCGGGTCGATGACGAAGGTGTAGCCGGTGGTGCGGGAAACATCCTGGATGAAGGCCCGGATGTCGGCGTCCTGGACATTGAGCACCTGCGCCTGGGCGTAGGCCGGCGCGACCGGCGCCGCGACCAGGGCGGCGAGAAGGAGAAAGAGCGGAGCGAGTCTCACGGTTCAACCACTTCCTGAAGGACATCGACCGCTTCTGCCGGAAACGACAGGGGGGTCCGCGAACCGCCGCGGGCGAGAACGACATGATCGGCCTCGACGGACTGGAGCCGGACCCCGGGCGCGATTTCATCGCCTACCGCGAAGGAGGCCTGCCGACCGTCCGGCGTGCCGATGATGGCTGATCCGGCCCCGCCGCCGCCGGCGCGGACGCCGTAGAGGCGGAAGGACTGGGCGGCGGCCGAGATCAACGCGGGCGAGGCATTGCGAAAGAAAGGGTCAAACCGGGTCAGGACCCCGAGGTCCGCGGTCGGACCAGTCGCGCCTGTCGCCGCCAGGAACGGCCCTTGAGGCGCGATGAAAATCCAGATCAGCCCGGCCAGTTGCCAGGCCAGACCGATGGCGAGCAACCCCTCGGCGGCCGCGATCATCGCCTGGCGACGGTTCCCGACGATCCAATGAAAATCCGGCAAGTTCACGCGGTGTCCAGGTCCCGACCAGCAGCAACTGCCAGTGGACTACCGCGCCTGGGAGGCAGGTTCGTGCAGGTTTTGCGACACTGTGGTGACAGTCTTCGCGCACGGACGAGACCGGAGCCGCGCGGACCTTCCGCACGGCTCCGGTTCGCCTAGAAGCGGGCGGAGAGGCTGATCGAGAAGCTGCGCCCCAGCTCGTAGCTGTTGTTCTCGATCCGGCCGCCGCCGAGTTCCTGGAACTCCTCGGAGTCCTCTTCGAGGAGGTTGCGGGCCTCGAAGCCGAAGGTGAACTCCCGATCCATCGCCATGAAGTCACGGCGATAGGTGAAGTCCACGATCATGCCGGGGCTCTGGACCAGGTCGGGGAAGCCCGAACGGCCACGGGTCGAGATCCGGTCGCTGGCGTAGGTGAACAGCAGCGTCGCCTGGGCGCCGGCCTCCTCGTCCGCATAGCCGAACTGGACATTGGCGAGATGCTCGGACTGGCCCTGCATCGCCTGGCCGTCGCTGACGAAATCGAGCGCGGGACGCGACGAGCCGTCGATCGTCAGCGGGTAGACGACATCACCCGTTTCCACCCGGAGTTCCGACTTGCTGTAGGTGTAGTTGGCCGAGAACAGCCAGCGCTTGGACGAGAACCACGGTGTCTCCGGGAACAGCTCGAAGTAGGTCTTCACGTCGAACTCGGCGCCGAAGAGCACCGCGCGCGGCGCGTTCAGGTAGGTCGTCTGAACCGAACCGCCGATGTCGTTGACGATGGCTTCGGTCGGGTTCTCGATGTCCTTGTAGAACAGGCCGACCGTTACGTACTGGTCGCGGTCGAAGTACCACTCGTAGCGGGCGTCGAGGTTCAGCAGCTTGCTATCGACCAGGTTCGGGTTGCCGATGAACAGGCGATCCGTATCCGGATCGACATAGGACAGGGGCGCGAGCTCGCGGAACTGCGGACGGGCGATCGTCTGGGAGATGCCCAGTCGCAGTTGCATGTCCTCGTAGAAGTTCCACGTCAGCGTCGCGGCCGGCAGCCAGTACTGGTTCTCGCGCGGCGCAGGGGCGAAGGGCGTGGGGTCGCCGGCGAAGAGCGAGAACGGGGTCACGCTCTGGGTCGCGTCTTCATAACGCGCGCCAACGGCCACCCGAAGCAGCGGGATGATCTCGGCGTCAACCTGGCCGTAGACGGCCTTGACCTCGAGGTTGGCGTCGTAGGCCGCCGCGCCGTCGGCGCCGGTGGTTTCCCGCAGCACCAGCCCGTTGGGGCCGATGTTGTAGTCCGCCAGCAGATAGTCGACCCGTTGCCGCTGAACCTCGATCGGGAGAGACACGTTCAGCGCCAGAAGCCTGAACTCGCGCTGGGTGGCCGAACGGTTGGTGTCCGAATAGGCGAAGCCGCCGCTCACCACCACGTCACGGGCGTCCGACAGCGAGAAGGTGTACCGGGCGTCGCCGCCGAAGCTGCCGACCGTTTCCTCCACCTCGCCGAAGCGCGTGTAGTTCTGCTCCTGGGAGGCGTTGTGGAGATACTCGCCCGCCACGAGGCGGTAGCGGATGCTCTTCTCGTACGGCGCATTGCGGCTGGTTTCCGCGTAGGCGCCGCGCCAGTCGAGCTCCAGCTGGTCGAAATCGTGCTCGCCAGTGAGCTGGGTCGAGATCAGCTCGCGTTCGAACCACTCGGTGTAGTCGTCGCGCACTTCGGCGCCGGCCAGGTCGTCGACGCCCTCGCGGATGCGCGCTTCCTTGGAGGTCGCGTGAATGTAGAGCGTCGTCCAGCTGAAAATATGCTCGCCGAGGTCCAGGCCGACGCCGACCAGGGAGTTGATCACGACGTCGTTCTGGGTCGAGCGGAAGGTGTAGTTTGTCACCGGCGAAATGACGCCGGCGGCCACGAAGCCGTCCTGCTGCGTGCCGAACCGGCTGCGCCAGCCGTTGTCAAACCCGGCGACGCCGATGAGTCCCAGCGTGCCCCAGCCGAGATCGAACGACTGGCCGCCGCTGATGTCGGCGCTGAAGTTGCCGGGGATCGCGTTGTTGTGCTGGATCAGGTTCAGCGGCGCGTTGACGAAGCTGCTGCCGATATAGGTCAGTTCATCGTCGGTGAAGTTGCCGTTCGTCACCCGAAGACCGGTGGCGATGGCGTCCTTGAGCGGCCCCGGGACATCGCGCGTGCCGTCGTCGTAGCCGAACGGATCGGTTTCGGCGCCGTAGTAGGTGATGCCTTCCTTGAACGTCGTTTCGGTGTTGCCGCCGACGCTCATGGACATGGTGAAGAACGGCTCGTTGGGCACCGTCAGCGTGCGAAGGTCGATGACCCCGCCGCCGAACTCACCCGAATAGTTCGGGGAGTAGGTCTTCTGGACGGTCGCACCGGCGAGAATGTTGCTCGGGAACAGATCCAGCGGGACGACCCGCTGGAGCGGCTCGGGGCTGGGCAGGGGCGAGCCGTTGAGCTGCGCCGAGGAATAGCGTTCGCCGAGACCACGGACATAGACAAACCGGCCGCCGACCAGGCTGACGCCGGTCAGTCGGGTCAGGGCTTCGGCCGCCGTATCGTCGCCTTGCCGCTTCAGGTCTTCGACCGACAGGAAGGTGGCGACCTCCGATGTCTCGCGCATCGGCTCGGGGATGTTGGCGCCGAGAACGACGATTTCATCGACCTCGGTGGGGGTGGCGACCTCAGCCGGGGGCGTCGCCTGGGCGAAGGCGACCTGCGGGGCCGTGAGCGCCGTCGTCGCGAGCAGCAGGCCACTCAGACCGGGGATGAACGTCTTCATGTGCGGAACCTTGTCACTATAGTGCAGGAGGTGTCCGGGCGGCGCCTTGCGCCGCCCGGACAGTTCATCAGCAGGTCGAGCCGGCGGTCAGGCCGCAGGTCCAGCCCTGCCACCAGGTGTCGGTCCCGTCCTTGACCGCGCCGATGTTGGTCGGCACGCCGAAGAAGGCGCTGAGGGCCGCCGGCGAGGTGACCACCACGGCGTTCTCATTGGCGCCGTTGATGAAGGTGCTGGTCATCGTGGACGTCCCGGCAGGCACGTTGCTGGCATTGGTGAAGACCGCCGATTCGTCATCCGCATCGGCGTCGAAGGACGCGGCGCAGGCGAGGAAGACCGAGCGGAACGTACCCGTGGTCGACGGAAGGTTGTCCATGTCGATACAGGCCGCTGCGCCGCCCGTGGTGCGGATGATGCTGTTGTACAGGTTCACGTCGGTGCCGGTGTTGAAGACAACGCCCGCGTTGGCGCCGCGCCCGACGAACGTCATGTTCGAGAACTGCGGGCGGCTGCGCGGATTGCCGGTGGCGAGCGAGGCCATGCTGGCCTCGATCATCTTGTCGCCGCCATTGGCCCGCTGGACCACGATGCCGTACTGGATGGCGCCGTCGAAGCCCTGGTCGGTGTCGAGGCTGTCGTCGTCGTTGCCGGTGAGGACCAGGTAGCGGGAGTTCACCTTGCCGCCGAAGTACTCGATGCCGTCATCCGAGCTGTTGTGGACCTGGATGTATTCGAAGGTGGTGCCGCTGCCGACGCCGGCCAGGGTGATCCCGTTCAGCTCGTTGTTGAGCGAGATCGTGAAGCCGGAGTGCTGGATTCGCAGATACCGCATGATGCCGCTGCTGTCGGCGTTCGAGTTGCCGCCGTAGAGGGCGTTGGTGCCCTCGACCTGTGCTTCGCAGTTGGCGCTGCCATAGGGCGTACCGCCCGGGCAGTTGGAGATGTTGGCCCGGCCGAGAACGACCAGACCGCCCCACTGACCGATCGAGTCGACCCCGGTCGTGCCCTCAACGCTCTGGCGGGACGTCAGGACGACCGGCTGGGTCGAGGTGCCCTGGGCGAAGATCTGGGAGCCGCGGTTCACGACGATGTAGTCGGCGCCGGCGGAGCCGAAGATGCGCACGCCCGGCTCGATGGTCAGGATGCCCTGCTGGGCTCCTGCGATCGGCGCGGCGGCGTTGCCGCCACGGTCCTGACCGACATCGACCCGACCGCTGATGGAGTAGATCGTGCCGGTGCGCAGGGTGACAACCAGGTTGCCGAGGATCTGGGCCGGCAACTGGCAGACGCGAAGCTCGCCGCCGACGGCCGCGTTGATGGTGCCGACATTGGAGAAGCCGGTCGGGCAGTCCGTAGCGGCGCCGCCGCCGCCACCGCCGCCGCCGCCGCCACCGCCACCGCCTCCACCGCCACCGGCAAAGCCGCCTTCACCAGGCGAAGCGACACCATCCGCGCCGCCACAGGCGGTCAGCGCGAGCGAAGCGCTGATCGCAAACGCGAGCGCGCCAAATTTCTTCAGGCCGGTCATACCAGTCTCCACAATCGCAATCGTTCAGACGCGGGCGGAGATCAGCGAACGACCGTCTGGTCTCGCTTCTGAAGGGACTTCCCCACCTGCCCGGCCGGAGTCCTAGGTGGCGGTCGTGACAACCGTCCGACGTCGCTGTGACAGATCAGCGAACCCCTCGTGACAACGAGGGGCTGTGACTTTCACGACACGACCTTCCAGACCTCCTCGGGAGAGGTCTGGAAAATCAGGCCGATGGCCCTCAGAGACATCCCTTCGCCGTAGAGCTTCTTCGCATGCAGGACCTGATGGCGATTGAACTCGGAGGCGGCGCGGGAGGTGCGGCCGTACCATTGGGGGCCATCGCCCGGCTGGGGCTGGCTGCGTCCATTGTAGGCGCTCAGGCGCCGCAACAGCTCAACGGTTTCCTCGTGCGGGCGAAGGAGGGTTTCGCCGTCCTTTCGGGTGATGATGGCGACGGAAATCGACAGTTCGCCGAGATCGCGCAGGAGCCGGACCAGATCGGGGAGCGCCTTTCCGAAGACATCGAGGCTGACCAGGCAGACCGTGGGTCCCTTCGGCAGAGTCGAGAGCATCTTCTCCAGACGCTTCCCGCCACCCGCGCCAACTCCGACTTCGACGACCGTGGGGCATTCACCGACGGTCGTGAGAATTTCGCTCTGGCGTTCGAGATCGGGCAGACTTGGGTGTTCGCGCACCAACCCAATTCTGCAGGGTGTCGGGCCGTTGACGGTGTCCAGGCGCTTCATCGTGCGCTGAGCCTAGTGGCGCCCGATTGCGATTTCGACACAGATTGGTGACGGTTTTTCTTCAGTGCGACGCCGACCGGGCGGGGCGGCTCTTTGACCCGGCGAGGTCGCGGACCCCTGGATGACCGGACCCGGGATCGCCGCGTCAGGCGGCCTTGCCGAACCGGCTCTTGAGCATCGCGTACAGCGCCCGGATCGCCTGGGCTTCGGCGCCGACGGGATGACCCGCCCGGCTCTTCGGGTTCCAGGCGAAGATGTCCAGATGCACCCAGGGGCCTGACGGCGCGAACCGCTTCAGGAATAGTGCAGCCGTCACCGAGCCCGCCTGGGCCCAGCCGTCAGGGTCATTCTTGAGGTCGGCCACGTCGCCATCCAGCGCTTCCTCGTAGCCGGCCCAGAGCGGAAGACGCCACAGCGGATCGGCAACGGCGCTCGAAGCGGTCGCGATTTCTGCGGCGAGCGCTTCGTCGTCGGTGAAGAACGGGATCACCTGCGGGCCGAGCGCTATCCGCGCGGCGCCGGTCAGTGTGGCCATGTCGATGGTCAGCACCGGCTGCAGCTCGGCGGCCCGGGTCAGGGCGTCGGACAGAATCAACCGACCTTCGGCGTCAGTGTTGCCGACCTCGACGGTCAGGCCCTTGCGGGTGTCCAGAACGTCGCCCGGCCGCATGGCGTCTCCGCTGATGGCGTTCTCGACCACCGGCACCAGCACGGCCAACCGCACCGGCAGGCCGGCAGCCATGATCATCCGCGCCAGGGCCAGAACGTGGGCCGCGCCGCCCATGTCCTTCTTCATGTTGCGCATGCCGGCGGACGGCTTGATGTCGAGGCCGCCGGTATCGAACACCACGCCTTTGCCGACCAGCGCCACCATCGGATCGCCGGCCCGGCCCCAGCCCAGTTCGATCATCCGGGGCGCTCGCGCCGGATCGGCCGCCCGTCCGACAGCGTGCACGGACGGGTAGTTCTGCTCCAGCAGGTCATCGCCGGTGATGACGCTGAAGGTGGCGCCATGCCGCTCGGCGATCTCGCGGGCGATGGTCTCGATCTGCCGCGGCCCCATGTCATTGGCCGGGGTGTTGACCATGTCTTTCGCCAGGGCGCAGGCGTGGGCCGTCTCCCGGGCCTCGGCGAGGTTCGCGCCGTCGGGCGCCACCAGCCGGGGCTGGGCGTCGCGCTTCTTGCGGTAGCGGTCGAACCTGTAGCCGCCGAGCGCGAAGGCGGTGGCGACCTGGGTCGGGTCCAGGCCGTCGGGCAGGTTCTCCAGATGGTAGTCACCCGCCGACAGCCGCGAAGACAGGCCCCGAAACAGCATGGCCTCGGCCCTGGCCGGATCGCCGAGACCGAAGAGAACGCGGACAGTCTTGCCGTCGTCGCCGGGTACGGCCAGCAGCTGGCCGGCTTTGCCCTTGAACTCGGCCGTCGTGGCCAGTCCCTGCTCAAAGGGCGACAGGCCGGCGAGGTCGCCCTCGGCGAGGATGGAAACGGGGATGGTCGGGCCGTCAGGGGCGGAGAGCAGGACTTCGGTCATGGGCGCCGGCTTTATGCTTAACGATTCCTTGAGCCCGACGGGCGAGGCTGCGGGTCAGACCTCGTCAAAGGCTCGCCTCTCATGTGTCGCATGCCGGCCCTCGCCGCAACCATTCTGACCCTCGTCGCGACGCCCGTGCTGGCCGCTGCGCCGGCGCCGGCGCCGACGCCTCCGTCCGTCGCGGCGTCAACCGGCCCGATGCTGCGGGCCAAGGCCGGCGCCACGCAGCGCGCCGAGGCCGGGCGCATCGACCCGCTGGCCCGGGCGGCCTTCTGGGCCCGCGAGCTCGAGATCGACCCCCGCGATGTCGAGGCTGGGCTCGGCCTCGCCGTGTCGCTGCGCCAGCTCGGCCGCTTCCCGGAGGCCTATGACGCCGCCGGCCAGGTGCTGGTGATCCAGCCCGACAATTTCGACGCCCTGCTTGAATCCGCCCGCGCCCAGATCGGCCGCGGCCAGGGCTTCTACGCCATTGAACCGGCGCGCCGGGCCCTGATCCTCGCACCGCGCGACTGGCGACCTGTCGCCCTGCTGGCGGTCGCCTATGAACAGGCGGACCGCGATGACGAGGCGCTGGCCGCCCATCGCCTGGCCCTGACCCTCGCCCCGCACGAGCCCGCGGTGCTGACCAATCTGGCCATGTACCATGCCGGCCACGGTGATCTGGTCCAGGCCGAGCAGCTGCTGCGCCAGGCTGCGGCCCTGCCGCGCGCTGACGCCCGCGTGCGCCAGAACCTCGCGCTCGTGGTCGGCCTGCAGGGCCGCCTGGCCGAAGCCGAACAGCTGGTCCGTCAGGATCTTCCGCCCGATCAGGCGGCCAACAACATCGCCTGGCTCAAGGCCGCGACCGCCAGGGTCCCTACGGGCGAGGGCCGGTCCTGGAGCGCGGTGACGCGCGGCGGGTCATAGTCCAACTGCGTTGCGGACTGGACGCAATCGGCCCCGCTCGCTATACGCCGCCGCGGTCGCTTCGCGCGGCCCACAATTGATCCCAAGTCCACGCGCCGAGGAGCCTGTCGAAGGGCGCGCTGGATCGTCCCGGCAGGCGGGAGGATCGTATCCATGGCCAATGTGACCGTTGTCGGCGCCCAGTGGGGCGATGAGGGCAAGGGCAAGATCGTCGACTGGCTGAGCAACCGCGCCGACGTGGTCGTGCGGTTCCAGGGCGGCCACAACGCCGGCCATACCCTCGTCGTCAACGGCAAGGTCTACAAGCTGGCCCTGCTGCCATCCGGCGTGGTCCAGGGCAAGCTGTCGGTGATCGGCAACGGCGTGGTCGTCGATCCCTGGCACCTGCTGGGCGAGATCGAGAAGATCGCGCAGCAGGGCGTCATCATCGGCCCCGACCTGCTGGTCCTGGCCGACAACGCCTGCCTGATCCTGCCGCTGCACAAGGACCTCGACCAGGCGCGCGAGGCCGCCTCGACCCAGAAGATCGGCACCACGGGCCGGGGTATCGGCCCGGCCTATGAGGACAAGGTCGGACGCCGGGCGATCCGGGTCGCCGACCTGGCCGACCCGGAGGCGCTGGAGGCCAAGATTGACCGGCTGCTGTCGCACCACGGCGCGCTGCGTCGCGGCCTCGGCCTGCCTGAAGCCGACGGCAAGGCCATGCTGGCGGAACTGCTGGCGCTGGCGCCGAAGATCCTGCCCTACGCGCAGCCGGCCTGGCGTTTGCTGGACCAGGCCTACAAGGCCGGCCGGCGGATCCTGTTCGAGGGCGCCCAGGGCGCCTTGCTGGACGTCGACCACGGCACCTATCCGTTCGTCACCTCGTCCAACACGGTCGCGGGCCAGGCCGCGGCCGGGTCGGGCATGGGCCCGCGCGGGCCCGGCTACGTGCTGGGTATCGTCAAGGCCTACACCACGCGCGTGGGCGAGGGCCCCTTCGCCGCGGAACTGGACGACGAGGTCGGCAAGCACCTTGCGACGGTCGGCCGGGAAGTCGGCACCAACACCGGCCGTAGCCGCCGCTGCGGCTGGTTCGACGCGGTGCTGGTGCGGCAGTCGGTGGCGATCAACGGCATCGCCGGCATTGCCCTGACCAAACTGGATGTGCTGGACGGGCTGAAGACCCTCAAAATCTGTGTCGGCTACACCATCAACGGCAAGACCTTCGACTACCTGCCCGCCGGGATGCGCGACCAGGCCGCCGCCGTGCCGATCTACGAGGAGATGGACGGCTGGAGCGAAAGCACCGCTGGCGCCCGCTCGTTCAAGGACCTGAACGCCAGCGCGATCAAATACGTGCGGCGGATCGAGGAACTGATCGGCGCGCCTGTCGCCCTGCTGTCGACCAGTCCGGAGCGGGACGACACGATCCTGATGCGCGATCCGTTCGAGGGATAGACCGTTAACCCTGTCCAGTAATCGAATGCTCAGCCCTGATCTCTAGCCTGGCCAGGCGAAGGGGAATCGGGTGCGGGCGAGACGCAGGGCAAAACTGGCGGCGACGACGGACCGCACGGCGCGCAGCCTGCGGTCCCTTGAGCGGACGGCGTCGACCAGTCGCGTGCTGAACCTGCTTGCGATCGCTTCCCAGAATGTCGGTCGCCCCGACTGGAGCGAACGCCCGCTGTTCCGCAACCGCGTGCTCAACGCCTCGATGATCCTGAAACACCGGCTGCGCCCGGACGAGACCTATGTCTTCGACGACTACCGGACCTCGGCGACCAAGATCATAATACCGTTTGAGCGCAGCGATCTGGCGCTTGGCGGGCAGTCGTTCCTGGTCGGCCAGCGCGGCTGGATGGATCTTCTGCGCGAGGCGTGCGCCGACCACCGCGCACTGGACCACGACGTCACCGTTCTGCGGTTGCTGGACAGCCTGCCCTCGCTCGACCCGTTTCTGCTGCGGGAGCATCTGCGACGACACAACCTTCAGGTCGCGCCCTGCTATTTCGCCATCTCGCCGGCCGACCTCGAAGCCATGCACGGCTACGTCGCCATGCAGGTCGAGGAGCTGGTCAACCTCGCCTACGCCCGGACGGGCAAGGGGGGCTTTACGGCGCGGCTGGTGGAAGCCTTGCTGTCGACCGACATCGACGAACGCCTCGAACCGCTCCGCGCGACCTTCATGCTTGAGGGGCAGGAATTCAGCGAAGGCGTGTTCAGCTGGAAGGGCTTCCTCTACTACAAATGGATGCTGACCGTGCTCCAGCCGCAACTCGCGGCGGTCGCCAGAGAGATCGGCACATTGACCATTTCCGGGCCCAGGGACCTGGAGACCGGGCAGTATCTGGATGCAGCGCGAGAGCGGATCAAGCGTGCGATTCTGGCTCAACGCAGCGAGATAGACCGGTCGCTGAGGGCATATGACCGCGCCTTCGAAGGCCTGACCCAGCGAGGCGATCCCGCCGCCTTCCGGCGCTTCCTGCTCGACGCGCCGCAACAGTTCCTGTCACTCGGCGAGAAGGTCGGGCAGGTGTCGCACATCGCCAGTTTCTGGCGGTACCGGTTCCCGCGAAGTCGCCTCGCCATTGTGATGGTCGATGAGGCGATCGACATCTTCCAGGATTTCGAGGCCGGCCTCGGAGAGCAATTGGCGATCTGAGTTTCGTCAAGCCGATCTTTACCGGTTCCCGCCCTAATGTCGGCTCCTTCAGGGACTCCGGAGCAAGTCTTGTTCACCGCCGAAGACAGGTTGCAGCAACGGCTGGCTCCGCATCTCCAGCGAGTGCTCATCGTTGAGCCTCAGCCTGCCGCGGTGAAGTTGCTGGCGGATCTGCTCAGGTCCGTCGCCGCGACCCAGATCGTCAGTGCGGCGACCGACCAGAAGGCGCTGCAGATGGCGGCGGTGGTCGATCCGCAGCTCATCTTCATGGAGCACTCCGGCCCCGCGTTGGACGGCGCCCGACTGGCGCGCGCGATCCGCCGCAGCGATTTCAGTTGCCGCAAGGCGCCGATCATCATGGTCACCGGCGAGGCGACGGCCCAGGCGATCCTCGGCGCCCGCGACGCGGGCGTGCATGAATTCCTGCGCAAGCCTTTCACCATCAAGGATCTTCTGCGTCGGCTGGAAGCCGTGGCCTTGAAGCCGCGCGACTGGGTCGAGGCGGTGCAATATGTCGGGCCCGACCGCCGCCGGTTCAACTCGGGCGACTACGCCGGGCCGCGCAAGCGCAAGTCCGACAGCCGCAAGACGTCTGATGAAATGCGCCTGATCCAGGCCCTGAAGATCGTGCGCGCCGCCGCAGCCGCGCTGGACAGCGACTGGCCGCAGGCGCGCCGCGCGCTGCTCGCCCAGGCGGCGGACATCCAGAAGGTCGCCGTGTCGCTGAGCGACTCCACCATGATGGAAGCCGCCGCAGCGCTGAGCCGGCAGCTGACCGATGAAACCGCGACGGACCGTCGGGCGCTGGATGGCGCCATCGGCAGCCTTCTGGTGTTCATGCCGCCCGAAGCGGCGGACGCCGCCCGCGCGGCCTGATCAGGCCTCGACCATCTGCCGCTCAAGGGCGGCGGCGCGCATGGTCTTCTGCAGCTTTTCGAACGCCCGGACCTCGATCTGACGCACCCGCTCGCGGCTGACGCCGTATTCGGAGGCCAGTTCCTCGAGGGTGGTCGGGTCGTCCTTCAGCCGGCGCTCGGTCAGGATGTGACGCTCGCGGTCCGACAGCTCGGCCATGGCCTCCTGCAACAGGTCCATGCGCAGGCTGGTTTCCTCGGCCTCGGCGACCTGGGTCTCCTGGCTGACGGCGTTGTCATCGGCCAGCCAGTCCTGCCACTCGCTTTCGCCGTCGGCGCGCATCGGCGCGTTCAGCGAGGCGTCGCCGCCGGACAGACGGCGGTTCATCGAGATGACCTCCTCGTCCAGCACGCCCAGCTTTGTCGCGATTGTCTTCACATGCTCGGGATGCAGATCACCTTCCTCGAAGGCGCTGATCTCGGCCTTGGCCTTGCGCAGGTTGAAGAACAGCTTCTTCTGCGCCGCGGTGGTGCCCATCTTCACGAGCGACCAGCTGCGCAGGATATATTCCTGGATCGAGGCGCGGATCCACCACATGGCGTAGGTGGCCAGGCGGAAGCCCTTCTCGGGCTCGAATTTCTTGACCGCCTGCATCAGGCCGACGTTGCCCTCGGAGATCACTTCCCCGATCGGCAGGCCGTAGCCGCGATAGCCCATGGCGATCTTGGCCACGAGGCGCAGGTGGCTGGTGACGAGGCGGTGAGCGGCCTCAGGGTCCTGGTGTTCCTTCCAGGCCTTGCCCAGCATGAACTCCTCGTCCTTGGCCAGCATGGGGAACTTGCGGATTTCGGTCAGATAGCGCGACAGACCGCCATCGGGCGTCATCACGGCGAGAGACGTTGCGGCCATAGGTACATCCCCTTCAAAACTCGGGTGCGTGGCCGACAATGCGTGGTCCCGCGCCCCCCTTAACTTCCGAGATAGGAAGCCGATCCGGCCGTTGGAAGGCCAGTGAGCAATTTGTAATCCCTGACTGTGGCGCTGGGATATCGAGATTGTGTCAGTGGGTTGTCAGAAAAAATCCACATGGATGTGGTCGTCATGCCGCGCCGCCCGGCAGCCCGCGAAGCGGACTTTTCCCAAGTCCGACAAGCCCAAACGGGCCTTCAGGTGGGGTTCGATGAACACGCGGCGCACCTGTGGATCAGCGGCCAGGAGGCGGACCAGTGCGGCTGTCCGGACCTCGTCCAGACGCCACCTCCGACCCGCCGCCGGGTCCGGAGCGGCGATTCCGGGGGCCCTGGCCGTGGCGCCGGTGCAACGCCGGTCCCCGGATTTCAGCGGCGGTTCGTAGGCGCCGTAGCCTGATCGGGTCGGCGCCGCGACGAGCGGAAGGCCCTTCAGATCGACATAGAACAGCGCCAGATCGATCTGTCGTCCGTCGCCGTGGGAGAGATGAGGCGGCATCGGCCGCGTCCCGATCGGCCAGGAGGCCTCCATGTAGCGGACGATCGTTCCCGGGTGGCGCGCCTGCAGGGTGGCCGCCGCCCTGAGCAGCGCGGCGCGCGGCGCCTCCCGGACGTAGTGGCGCCGGATCAGGCAATAGCCCCGCGTATGCGGTCGCAACGGTCCGGCATCGGCGCAGGGCAGGGGGAAGAGGCCCGGCGCGACGACGGCCGATCGGGCGGGGGAGGGAGCGGCCTCTTTCGGACGGACGGCTACCGTGGCGAGCGCGAGGGCGATGGCGAGAAATGTCCACTGGAGCATGCCCAATGTCTCGACTTGTCCCGACAAGATATGTCCCGGGAGTCTCGCGGGTTTGGTGCAGATTCAATTTCCCTCTCCCGCAGGGAGAGGGAGGGGCCCGACGCGTAGCGGCGGGAGGGTGAGGGGTTACGGTGTGAAACGGTCGGGTCCGTAAACCCTCAACCTCCCATCCCGCCTCGCAGGACGGGCCCCTCCTTCTCCCTCAGGGAGAAGGAATCTGCGCCAACGCCGCTTCCAGCGCCAGCATGTCGGCGGGCAGGGGCGTCTCGAACCGCAGGGACTCGCCGGTTACCGGATGCACGAACCCCAACACCGCCGCGTGCAGCGCCTGGCGCTGCAGGCCTGCCGCGGCCATGGCGTCGCGGACGACGGGGGCGGGCGGGCCGGAGCCATAGGTCGGATCGCCCAGGCAGGGCGCGCCCTTGCTGGCCATGTGCACGCGGATCTGGTGCGTGCGCCCCGTCTCGAGGCGGCAGGACACGCGCGCGGCCACCGGTTTCGCCTGCGGACCATAGGCCTGCTCGACGCGGTAGTGGGTCGTCGCCTCGCGGCCGCCGGTCTTGAGGATCGCCATCTTCTTGCGGTCGTGCTGGCTGCGGCCGATCTGCGTCGTGATCGTGCCCTTCGAGGGGCTCGGCGTGCCGCGCGTGAGGGCGATGTAGAGCCGGTCGATGTCGTGCGCGGCGAACAGCGCCGATAGCCCCTGGTGGGCCGCGTCGGTCTTGGCCGCGACCATCACCCCGCTGGTGTCCTTGTCGAGCCGGTGGACGATGCCGGGCCGCGCGACGCCGCCGATGCCCGACAGACTTGCGCCGCAGTGATGGATCAGCGCGTTGACCAGGGTGCCGCCCGGCGTCCCCGGACCCGGATGGGCGGCCATGCCGGCCGGCTTGTCGACGACGATCAGATGTTCGTCCTCGAACAGCACGCTCAGCGGGATCGCCTCGCCGACCACCTCGGTCGATTCCGGAGGCGGGATCAGCAGCCGGTAGAGGCCCGCCGCCGCCCTGGCCGAGGCGTCGGTCACAACCGTGCCGTCGCGGCTGATCATCCCCGCCGCCATCAGGGTCTGGACGCGGCCGCGCGACAGCTCCGGCAGTCGGTCCGCGAGGCTCTTGTCCAGCCGGGCGCCGGCGTCCTCGGGCGTGATCTCGATCACCCGTTCGCCCGGCTGGTCGGGCTCGAGGGCTTCCTCGTCGTCAGGCAGGCCGTCGACCGGGGTCACGCCTTGCCGGTCGCCTTCTCTTCGTGGCCCGTGATCGAGCCTTCCTTGAAGAGATATTCGCGCAGGTTCTTGTCGACCTCGGCGTCGCTCCGGCGCAGCCACTCCAGCGCCATGGCCGCGTGTTCCAGCTCCTCGGCGGCGTTGTGCAGCAGGATCGCCTTCAGCTCCTCGTCCTCGCAGTCATCCGCGCGCTGGCGATACCAGTCCACGGCCTCCAGCTCCTCGATCAGCGAGGTGATGGCGTAGTGCTGCAGCAGGGTCTTCTTGCTCAGCTTCTCGCGGGGAACGTGAAGGCCTTCACTCGACATGCGGAGCTCCATTGGATCGGGGTTGCAGACTCCTAACGCGGACCGGGCCGCCGCGCATCATCCCTGCTCATATTCCTCGTCATGGCGCGGCTAGTCCGGGCCAGGACGAGGAACGGGACAAGCTTCAACCCGTCAGGTGTCCCCCGGCGCTGGCGCCGCGCGATAGTGTGGTCGTCACCGGCGCCAGCAGGAACAGATCGCCGCCGGCCTTGACCGCGGCCGGTCCCACATCGCGGATCAGGTGGTTGTGGATTTCCGGCGACACCGAGCCCTCGGGCGCCAACGGGTCCATGGCCAGCAGCTCCTCGCAGCGCCGGTCGTCCGCCTCGCGGTCGCCGGTCAGGTCGCCGATCCGCTCCAGGATGATCGGATAGGCCGACGGCGTGCGCGCGGCGTTGAGGGCGGCGGCCATGACGATGCCGTCCAGCAGCGAGGCCTTCTGCAGGGGCACGCCGTTGAAGGTCAGGAAGATCGGGGTCAGCCCCACCGTGTCGTAGAGGATGACGAACAGCTGGCCCTCGGCCGGCAGCATCCAGCCCTGGAACAGCAGGCCCGAGCCGCCCATCTGGAACCGCAGCAGGCCGTCGGCTTCGCGGCGGATCATGCCGTGATCGTGGAAGAACCGGCCCTCCATCATCACCGACGGCCGGGTCGACTGCCAGAAGCCCTCATAGGCCGCCCCGCGCCGGACCGTGGTCAGGCGGGCCTGTTCCAGCAGGGGGTCGAGAAGGTCCAGGCCGCGCGACTCCACCACCCGCCCGCCGAGCGACTCGCCGCCGAACAGCGCCATCAGGGCCTCGATCGGGCGGTCCCAGTCGAGCATCGAAAAGCCCGGCTTTCGGCCGGTCACCAGGGCGGTGAGGGCGGCCAGATTATACTCGGACGGGCTGACCGCTCCGGTCGCCCAGCGGGCCACCACCGACTTGTCCACGCCCAGATCGGCCGCCAGCCGCCCCCGGCTGAGAGACAGCGCCTTCATCACCAGGTCCAGCTTGGCCGGAAAATTTGTCAGTCGCCCCATCGCCCGTAGAATTCCATGCCTGCATCAAAATGCAACTCCCGATGCATGAACGGTGCAATGCAGTGCATACCGTCGCGCAAGCCGGCGCAATTCGAAGACCGTTGTTACGCCTGACTGCATCGGCGAGCGGCGCCTATACCCGAAGCACAGGACATGAGGCTCCCGACAGAGGAGCCCGAGCCTCGGGAAACGCCAGATGAAACTCGCCCCACTCGCCATTGCGCTGATCGCCGCCGCCGGCGCCGTTGTGCTGCTTGCGACCGCCCCGACCCGGACCATCGCTTCAGTTCAGGTCGCCGCCGTGCAGGGCCCGTCCGCGCCGTAGCCGGGATCCTTCCGCCAGATTTGTCACGCCGACGCCCCCCGACAGAGGTTCGACGTGACGATGGCGGGTCGCCTTCCCCCGAGGGCGACCCGCCTCCCTCCGCCCCGGCCGGTGGCCCTCACCGGCCGGGGTTTCTTTTTCCCGCCCGCTGGACAGGCGTCATCCGCTCGTTGTGAAGTCGCGGCACAACGAAAAAAGACGGGGGAATCGGCGATGGCGATGAACAGACGCGACCTGCTGGCGCTTTTGGGCGCCGGTGCGGGCGCCGGCGCAGTGGCAAGCCCGGCGGCGGCCAGCTTTGTTGACGTCACCTACCAGCACGGGGTCGCCAGCGGCGATCCCCTGCAGGACCGGGTGGTCCTGTGGACGCGGTTGACGCCTATGGAGCCGGGACTGTCGGTTCTCGCCGGCGAGGTGAAGGTCGCCTCGGATGCCGCCTTCACCTCGGTCGTAAAGACCATCCCTGTTGAAGCGAGGGCCGACCGCGACTGGACACTCAAGGTCGATGTGACCGGCCTCAAGCCCGGCACGGAGTACTTCTACCGGTTCCAGATCGATACAACGCTTTCCCCGGTCGGTCGTACCCGCACCCTGCCGGCCGGCCCCACCAGGGACCTGGTCCTGGCGGTGGCCTCCTGCTCGCTCTATCCGCGCGGCTTTTTCAACGCCTATGGCGATATCGCCAGGCGCGAGCGGCTCGACGCGGTCATCCACCTGGGCGACTACATCTACGAATACGGCGGCCCGGGTTCCTACGGGGACGACACGACCGTTTCGCCGAACCGGCCCCACGATCCGCCGCACGAGATCCTGTCGCTGGCCGACTACCGTCGGCGGCACGCCCAGTACAAGACCGACCCGCAGCTGCAGGCCGCCCATGCCCGGGCGCCGTGGATCGTGGTCTGGGACGACCACGAGACGGCCAACGACAGCTGGAAGGACGGCGCCGAGAACCACAATCCCGACAAGGGCGACGGCGACTGGGCCGCGCGCAAGTCCGTGGCGCTGAAGGCCTACTACGAGTGGATGCCGATCCGCGAGCCGGCGCCGGGCCGCACGGCTGACATGGCCAACCGCGCCTTCCAGTTCGGCGACCTGGCGTCGCTGTTCATGGTCGAAACCCGGCTGACGGCGCGGACCGAGCCGCTGAACTACGGCAAGGATCTGCCGATCGTCGACGGCAAGCCGGACGCGGCGGCTTTCAAGGCCAAATGGCTCGATCCGTCGCGGCGTCTGCTGGGCCCCGACCAGCTCTCCTGGCTGGCGACGGAACTGGCGGGCTCGGTGGCGGCCGGGCGGACCTGGCAGATCATAGGCAACCAGATTGTCATGGCCCGCGTCTCGGCGCCGGATTTCAGGACTTCGCTGGGCGAGGCCAAGTGGGGCGAGATCGTAGCCGGCCTGCCCGAGGAATACCGGGTTCCCGTCACGCAGCTCTCGGCTCTGGGATCCTTCGGCCTGCCCTACAATCTCGACGCCTGGGACGGCTATCCGATCGACCGTGAGCGGGTCCTTGGGGCGTTCAAAGCGACCGGCGCCCATCCGCTGGTGCTGGCCGGCGACAGCCACGCCTTCTGGGCCAACGAGCTTCATGACGCGGGCGGCGCGCTCGTCGCCGCCGAGTTCGGCACGACCGGCGTGACCAGCCCGGGCGCCGGTGACGTGATCCAGGGCGTGCCGCTGAACCAGGGCTTCGAGGACAAGAACCCTGAGGTGGTGTTCAACGACCACAGCGCCAAGGGCTACGTCCTGCTGACCCTGACGCGCGAGGCGGCGAAGGCCGAGTTCATCGCCGTGTCGACGATCCTGTCGGAGGACTACACGGCGACCGCGCTGCGGACCTACACCGTGACGCCGATGGCCGGCGGCGGGGTGAGCGGGTTGGTGGCGGGCTAACTCTCCGCTCATCCCGGCACATCCAAAGCCGTCATCCTCGGGCTTGTCCCGAGGACCCATGCGCACGGACAGACCAGATCCTGGCGCGGGCCTCGCCGCGCGTCCTTCCGCGAAGACGGTGTTCATGGGTCGTCGGGACAAGCCCGACGATGACGGGGTGAAGATGGGTGAGGGCGCCCTATACCCGCTCCGCCAGCGCCCCGCCCTGCACCGCCACACGATAGAAACACGACCGGAAGCCCACGTGGCAGGCGCCGCCGTCTCCGCGCGGACGGACCCTTATGAGCACCGCGTCCTGGTCGCAGTCGACGCGCAGTTCGACGACGTCCTGCAGCTGGCCGCTGGTCTCGCCCTTCTTCCACAGGGCGTTCCGTGAGCGGCTGAAGTAGTGCGCCTGTCCGGTCTCGAGGGTCAGTTTGAGCGCTTCCGCATTCATCCAGGCCAGCATCAGCACCTCGCCGGTGTCCGCATGCTGGGCCACGGCGGCGACCAGGCCGGCGGCGTCGAAGCGCGGGGCCAGCACCGCGCCGCGCTCGAGGGCGGCGGTGTCCGGGGCGGTGGGGAAAAGGGGCTTGGTCATGGGCGCATATGGCCCTCTCCAGACGGATCGGGCCAGAGGGATATGAACCTCAACGACCGCATCAAGGCGCTGGTGGCGGCGATGGACGGGCGCGTGCGGCCCTGGGCGGCACGGTCGCGCTGGCGCGGGTGGGCGTTCGAGTTCCTGCTGTTCGGGCTGAAGCAGGCCTGGGCCTGCCTGTTCGGCGGGCTGATGCTGGCATTGCTGATCGGCACCCGCCTGTGGTGGCCGGCCGACGCGGCGCTGCACCGCTACGATTTCCTGGTGGTCGCGGCCCTGACCATCCAGTTCAGTCTGCTGGCCCTGCGGCTGGAGCGGCCGGAGGAGGCGCTGGTGATCCTGATCTTCCATGTCGTCGGCACGATCATGGAGCTGTTCAAGACCGCGCACGGATCCTGGACTTACCCGGAGCAGAGCCTGATGCGGATCGGCGGCGTGCCGCTGTTCTCGGGGTTCATGTACGCCTGCGTCGGCAGCTACATCGCGCGGGCCTGGCGACTGTTCGATGTGCGGTTCGAGGACTATCCGCCGGTCTGGACGACCTGGGCGCTGGCGGTGGCGGCCTACCTGAACTTCTTCAGCCACCATTACATGCAGGACCTGCGCTGGCCGCTGTTCGTGGTGTCAGCGGCGATCTTCGGCCGGTCGGGGTTCAGCTTCACGCCCGACCGCGTGGCGCGGCGGATGCCGATGCTGCTCGGGTTCCTGCTGGTGGCCGCGTTCATCTGGATCGCCGAGAACCTCGCCACCCTGGCCAACGCCTGGGTCTATCCGGCGCAGGCGGACGGCTGGAAGCCGGTCAGCGTCGCCAAGCTCGGCAGCTGGTACCTGCTGATGCTGCTGAGCTTCGTGCTGGTGTCACTGGTGCACAGGCCGAAGGGGACATGTACCGCAGGTACGTGTCCCCCAAACCAGCAGCGTGATTAGGGGACACGTACCTTCGGTACATGTCCCCGGGCGGCTTAGCCCCGGTTCACGAAGTCGAGGAACCGCTGGCGCAGGGTCGCGTCGGTCTTGAACACGCCGCGGAACTGGGTGGTGATCGTGGTCACGTGCCGGTGGTGCACGCCGCGCGTGGTCATGCACTGGTGGGCCGCGTCGATCAGCACCGCCACGCCGGCGGGCTTGAGGCTGTCGCAGATCGCGTCGGTGATCTGCTGGGTCATGGTTTCCTGGGTCTGCAGGCGGCGGGCGAAGATCTCGACCACGCGCGCGATCTTGCTGATGCCGACGACGCGGTTGGTCGGCATGTAGGCGACGTAGGCCTTGCCGAGGAACGGCGCCATGTGGTGCTCGCAGTGGCTCTCCACCTCGATCTCGCGCAGCATGACGATGTCGTCGTAGCCCTGCACGTCCTCGAAGGTGCGGCTCAGCTCCTTGGCCGGGTCGGCGGCGTAGCCTTCGAACCATTCGCCGTAGGCGTCGACCACGCGCTTGGGCGTGTCGATCACACCCTCGCGGCGGGGATCGTCGCCGGACCAGGCGATCAGGGTCCGGACAGCTTCCATCGCCTCTTCGCGCGTCGGGCGCTTGGCGGGTTCAAGATCAAGACCGGCGCCGCCGATCAGGGTTCGCTCGCGGCTCATGGCGTCCATGTTCGAGAGGGTCTTCCCGGGGCTGAGTTGCGCCGGAGCGCCTGTCGCTCCGGAATGACGCGTGCCACCCCATTCACAGCGCGACGGACCGTGGCCTCGCCCGCGCCTGAAAGCTATATGGGGCCATTAGCCGACCCGGCAAGCTCTTACCCAACGTCAGACGGACATGACCCTGAAGCTCTATGACACCATGGCCCGCGAGAAGCGGCCCTTCGTTCCCGCCGATCCGGACCGGGTGACGATGTATGTCTGCGGGCCGACGGTCTACGGCTACGCCCATATCGGCAACGCCCGGCCGGTGGTGGTGTTCGACGTGCTGTTCCGCCTGCTGCGCGAGATCTACGGCGAACATCACGTCATCTACGCGCGAAACGTCACCGACGTGGACGACAAGATCAACCAGAAGGCCATCGACGAAGGCGTCGATATCCGCGTCATCACAGACCGCTATCTGGCGGCCTACGAGGCGGACATGGGCGCCATGGGCGCCCTGACCCCGACGCTGCAACCGCGCGCGACCGAGAATATCGAGGCGATGCTGGCGCAGATCGGCGCGCTGATTCAGCGCGGCTGCGCCTATGCGGCCGAGGGTCATGTGCTGTTCGACACCCAGAGCTTCCCCGACTACGGCAAGCTGTCGGGCCGGCCGATGGACGACATGGTCCAGGTCGCCCGCGTCGACCCCGCCCCCTACAAGCGCCACCCGGCCGACTTCGTGCTGTGGAAGCCGTCCAAGCCCGGCGAGCCGGAATGGGCGAGTCCCTGGGGCGCGGGCCGGCCCGGCTGGCATATCGAATGCTCGGCGATGATCGAGGCGCAGCTTGGCCTGCCGATCGACATCCACGGCGGCGGCATCGACCTGCAGTTCCCGCACCATGAGAACGAGCTGGCCCAGGGCGTCTGCGCCCACGGCGGCGGCGAGTACGCCCGCTACTGGATGCACAACGGCTTCCTCGACATGGCCGGGGAGAAGATGAGCAAGAGCCTCGGCAACGTCATCATCCCGCACGATCTGCTCAAGACCGTGCCGGGCGAGGTGCTGCGCTGGGCGCTGCTGGCGGCCCACTATCGCCAGCCGCTCGACTGGACCGCCGAGCTGATCGAGCAGAGCCGCAAGGCGCTCGACCGGCTCTACGGCGCCCTGCAGCGGGTGAAGGGGCTGGACGTCGAGGTGCGCGATCCGCCGGCGGCCTTCATCGAGGCCCTGTCGGACGACCTGAACACGCCCAAGGCCTACGCCGAGCTGTTCGGCCTGGCCAAGACGCTGGAAACAGCTCACGGTGATGGCAAGGCGGCGGCCAAGGCCGATCTGCTGGCGGCCGCCAACTTGCTGGGCTTCCTCAAGGCCGATCCTGACGTCTGGTTCGCAGGCGGGGCCGACGAGGAACTCAAGGGCAAGGTCGAGGCCCTGCTCGAAGCCCGCGTCGCGGCCCGGGCCGACAAGGACTGGGCCGAGGCCGACCGCATTCGCGGCGAGATCGATGCGCTCGGGGTGATCGTCATGGATTCACCCCAGGGCGCCACGTGGCGGTTGAAAGAAGGGGCCTGAGAACCCTTCCCCCTCAATGGGGGAAGGGCAGGGTTGGGGGTGCAGCCGCGAAAGTTGGCTGTAAGATCCGGATGGGCGCCGAGCCTCCCGAGCCCATTCCGCAAAACCCTGCACTCACCCCCATCCCCGACCCTTCCCCCATCGAGGGGGAAGGGGGCAGAATACGGTTTTCCAAGCACGGCCCCGGAACGGAAATGGCAGTAAAACTCGAACGTCGCATCGGCATCCAGGCTCCCGACGAGATCGTCTGGGAGATCCTGTCGGACATTCCCGGCTGGGCGGACTGGAACCCGATCTATCCGCGGGCGCAGGGCGAGATCCGGATCGGCAACCGCTGGACGGTCGAGCTGGCGCTACCCGGTGAAAAGCCGCGGACGATCAATCCGGTGATCCTCGACTGGGCGCCCTATGACCACATCCACTGGCGGCTGGACGCCCTGCGCGGCTGGGTGCGGACCGTGCGCTTCCTCGAGATCGAGAAGATGGGCGAGGAAAACGTCATCTTCAACAACGGCGAAATCTTCGACGGCCTGCTGGGCGGGTCTGTGGCCAAGCGCCTGCGTCGCCCGATCATCGACGGGTTTGAAGCGATGAATGCGGTGCTCAAGCAGCGGTCAGAAGCGCTGTGGGCGGCGCGGAAGTAGCTCCCCTCCATTCCGCTCATCCTCGCGGAAGCGAGGACCCAGGTTTACCGCCGGTGCACGCACGGCGGTCGCCGTTCGCCAACATCGCGATGAGCCGCTTCATCGAATGAACCGGGTTCTTGCCTCGGCGAGGTGAGCGGGGTGCGCTCAGCAAATGCCCGGATACAGATCCCGCCAGCCGTGATGGGTCCTCTCGATCAGTTCTATCCTCCAGGCCCGGCGCCAGACATCCCTTGAGGTGAGTGCACCGGCCGCAAACCTGGGTCCTCGCTTCCGCGAGGATGAGCGGGGAGAAAGGGGGACTGCATTTACCCGGCGAATGTCGGAAGTGGTGGTGGCCTCGACGGCTTGCCTCTCGACGCAAATCGAAAGGTACTGCGCGTTCCATTTGAACCAATCGATGAATTCCTAGGAAGTGACCACAAGGCTATCGCTTCGTTGGCCAATCGGGATCAGCTTCATAGAATGCATCGCCGATGTCCGTTTGGTGGCAGCCTCGCTCTCGGAGTTCGGAGACTATGTGATCGACCGTTGAGGGTTGCGACGCCTCCCAAAGCTCGGACACGTGAGGCGGCGTTGCCTTGGCGATATATAAACGGCCTTCAACTAATTTGATCGATAGAGCCATGCTGGCATCGTCTCCGCTCCGTGGTTCGAAGGCAACGTCCGCTTCCCACCCTTAGCGCACCCCGCCGCCACAGTTTCTGGAACCCCTTCGCTCCCCTCCCAGGCGGCAGAGGATGCAGTGCGGTGCATGTCCCCGCTGCAGTTGCTATATCCCCTCCCATGATCGACGACCTCTACAGCGCCCGCATCCTCACCCTGGCGGCCAACATGCCGCTCGCGGGGCGGCTGGCCGCGCCGCAGGGGTCGGCGGAGAAGGTGGCCAAGCTGTGCGGCAGCAAGATCGTCGTCGACGTCGATCTGGACCCGTCCGGCAAGGTCTCCGCCTTCGCGCAGGACGTCCAGGCCTGCGCGCTGGGACAGGCGTCCGCGGCGGTGCTGGGCGCCAACGTCATCGGCGCCGGACTTGACGAAATCTCAACCGCGCGCGATCAGCTTTCCACGATGTTGAAGTCCGGCGGCCCCGCGCCGACCGGACGGTTTGAGGATCTGGCCGTGCTGGCGCCCGTGAAGGACTATCCCGCGAGACACGCTTCGACGCTCCTGGCGTTCGAGGCCGCCGTCGCGGCTGTCCAACAGGCCGGAACACGAACTAGCGGCGCCGACGCGGCTTGATCGCGCGCGCTGGCGCGTCGATAAGCGCCGGGACTCGTTCACCCACCCTCGTGTCGGCATGACCCTCTACGAACGCAGCGTTACGCTGGCGCACCGCGCCTACAAGCTCACGCTGTCCCCGTGGATCGGACGCCAGTGCCGCTTTCTTCCGACCTGTTCGGACTATGCGCGCGAGGCCCTGATCACGCACGGACCGGTTCGCGGCGGCTGGCTCGCCACGAAACGTCTGTGCAGCTGCCATCCCTGGGGCCGCTCCGGATTTGATCCGGTGCCGCCGCGAAAGTGTGAACCGCTATGATCGACCTGATTTTCCCCGACGGCTCTGTCCGTCAGTATCCGCAAGGCTCCAGCGGCCGCGACGTGGCCACGGCCATCTCGCCCTCGCTCGCCAAGCGCACGCTGCTGGTCCGTCTCGACGGCCAGCTGCTCGACTTCGACCGCCCGCTGCCCGGCGGCGGCAAGGTCGAGTTCGTCGACCGCAATGACCCCGACGCCCTCGACACCATCCGCCACGACACGGCCCACGTGCTGGCCGAAGCCGTGCAGGAGCTGTTCCCCGGCACGCAGGTGACCATCGGCCCGAACGTCGAGGACGGCTTCTACTACGACTTCGCCCGCGACGAGCCGTTCAGCACCGATGACTTCGCCGCCATCGAAAAGCGCATGGCCGAGATCGTCGACCGCGACGAGAAGATCGTCCGCGAGGTCTGGGAGCGCGACGAGGCCATCGCCCACTTCAAGGCGATTGGTGAGGCCTACAAGGCCGAGATCATCGAGGGCATCCCGGCCGACCAGGACGTGACGCTCTATCGCCAGGGCAAGTGGGCCGACCTCTGTCGCGGCCCGCACCTGCCGTCGACGAAGCATGTCGGAAAGGCGTTCAAGCTGACGAAGCTGGCCGGCGCCTACTGGCGCGGTGACCAGGCCAACGCCCAGCTGCAGCGCATCTACGGCACGGCCTGGGCCACGCCCGAGGACCTCGCCGCCTACCTGCTGCGTGTCGAGGAGGCCGAGAAGCGCGACCATCGCAAGCTGGGCCGGTCGATGGACCTCTTCCACATGCAGGAAGAGGGCCGGGGGATGGTGTTCTGGCACCCGAAGGGCTGGCAGCTGTGGCGCACGCTGGAGGCCTACATGCGCCGCCGGCTCGACACGGCCGGCTACATCGAGGTGAAGACGCCCCAGGTGCTGGAGCGGACCTTCTGGGAAGACTCCGGCCACTGGGAAAAGTACCGGCCCAACATGTTCGTCTGCGAGACGGTCGAGGGCGAGACGCTCTCGCTCAAGCCGATGAACTGTCCCGGCCACGTGCAGATCTGGAATGTCGGCCAGCGCTCCTACAAGGAGCTGCCGATGCGCATGGCCGAGTTCGGCGCCTGTCACCGCTACGAGCCGTCCGGCGCCCTGCACGGCCTGATGCGGGTGCGCGCCTTTACCCAGGATGACGCCCACATCTTCTGCCGCGAGGACCAGATCGTCGACGAGACGGAACGGTTTATCCGGCTGACGAAGATGATCCATGCCGACCTCGGCATGGAGACGAAGTACATCGCCCTGGCCACGCGGCCGGAAAACCGCGCCGGCTCGGACGAATTCTGGGACCGGGCCGAGGGCATGCTGGCCGAGGCTGCGCGGCTCGCCGGCGTCACGCCGGTGATCGCCGAGGGGGACGGCGCCTTCTATGCGCCCAAGCTCGACTTCATCGTCCAGGACGCCATCGGCCGGGAGTGGACCTGCGGCACGCTGCAGCTCGACTATGTGCTGCCCGAGCGGCTCGGCGCCGAATACATCGCCGAGGACGGCTCCAAGCAGCGGCCCGTCATGCTGCACCGGGCGATCCTCGGATCGTTCGAGCGGTTCATCGGCATCATGATCGAGAACTACGCGGGTCGCTTCCCGATGTGGCTTTCGCCGGTCCAGGCGGTGGTCACGACCATCGTCTCGGAAGCCGACGACTATGCCGAGCAGGTGGCCGCGAAGTTCCGTGCGGCCGGCCTGCGGGTCGAGACCGACCTGCGCAACGAGAAGGTCGGCTACAAGATCCGCGAGCACAGCGTCGCCAAGGTGCCGGCGATCGCCGTCGTCGGCCGCAAGGAGGCCGAGGAGGGCACGGTCGCCATCCGCCGGCTCGGCTCGCAGGACCAGACGGTGGTCTCGGTCGAGGAGGCGATCCGCATCCTGACTGAGGAAGCGACGCCGCCGGACCTGCGATAGTCTGTTCCTTCTCCCCTTGCGGGAGAAGGTGTCAGGCGAAGCCTGACGGATGAGGGGTCGAGCGGCTGACGCCGTTTCGGCCTCTCTTCAATTGGTGATCGTCGGCGCGCCCCCTCATCCGACCTGCTCCGCAGGCCACCTTCCCCCGCAAGGGGAGAAGGGAAATTCGCTTGACCCCCGCCCGTCACGCGCCACCCTGTTACTTGCGGGTCCCAAGAGAGTCGCGCGGGGAGGGGACTACCCCGGATGCCCAGTTTCACCGCCGCAGACGGCGTCTCGATCGCCTACGACGACACTGGTGGCGACGGCGCGCCGATGTTGCTGATTCACGGCTTCTCCTCCAACCGGCAGGAGGCGTGGAAACGCACCGGCTGGTACGCCTCGATCGCCCAGCGCGGCCAGCGGCTGGTCGCGCTCGACCTGCGCGGTCATGGCGAGAGCGGCAAGCCGCATGATCCGGCGGCCTACGGGCGCGACGTCCTGCTGGGCGACATCACCGGTCTGCTCGATCATCTCGGCGTCGAATGGGCCAATGTGTTCGGCTACTCGATGGGCGCCCGGCTGGCGCTGTCGCTGGCGATCAGCGAGCGCGAGCGGGTCGGCTACCTGATCCTCGGCGGCGTCGGCGGCGCTTTCTTTGATCCCCCGCCGCCGGGCGACCCGATGGCGCTGGCCATGGAGGCCGACAGCCCGGACAGCATCACCGAGCCGATGCTCAGAAGCTTCCGTCAGTTCGCTGATGAACAGGGCGAAGACCGGCTGGCGCTGGCCGCCTTCACCCGCGGCCGCGGCGCGCCGGTGACGCGCGACGAGGTGGCGACCATCGGCGCCCCGACGCTGGTGGTGGCCGGCGCGCGGGACGAGCTCGCCGGCGATCCCCACGGCCTGGCCGAGTTGATCCCCGGCGCCAAGGCGGTCAGCCTGATGGGCTGCGACCACTTCAACGCCATTCCCCACGGCCTGCTCAAGGCCACGGTGTTCGACTTCCTCGACGGATATCTCGACGAGGGGTTGGGGTAGCGGGGACATGTACCGAAGGTACGTGTCCCCCAATCGAGTTTCTGCAGGTTTAGGGGACACGTACCTTCGGTACATGTCCCCGGCGACTACCGACCCATCAGATACGGGCCGCCCTTTTCGAGCCCGGCCTGCCATGCCGGGCGGGCGTGGATGCGCTCGATCCAGGCGGACATGTTCGGATAGGCGCCCAGCTTGCCGAACGCCTTCAGCACTTCAGGCACGAAGCTCATCTGGGCGTCGGCGCCGGTCGGGCCGTCGCCGATAAGCCAGTCGCGGCCTTCGAGGGCGGCCTCGAGGTAGGACATGTGGTTGGCGATCTCGCTCTCGATGCGCGGGTGCAGCGGCGCACCGGCCTCGCCCAGGCGCATGACGTACATGCTCAGCATCAGCGGCAGCATCGCGCTGCCCTCGCCGTAGTGCAGCCACTGCAGGTAGGCCTCGTGGTCGGCCGTGCCCGCCGCCGGGGCCATCCGGCCGCCGCCGTGCCTGCGGATGATGTAGTCGATTATCGCGCCCGACTCGATGACCGTCAGATCGCCGTCGGTGATGACCGGCGACTTGCCGAGCGGATGAATCGCCTTGAGCTCCGGCGGCGCCAGCCGGGTGGTCGCGTCGCGGGCGTAGACCTTGATCTCGTAGGGGGCGCCCAGTTCCTCCAGCAGCCAGAGGATGCGCTGCGAGCGCGATTCATTGAGATGGTGGACAGTGAGCACGGCGTTTCCCCGGAAAAATGGTTCGGGGCGCAACATAGGCCTCGCCTTCCGGCTGGCAAATTCTACCTTTGGCCGGGCTGATTGTGTGCGGGTGCGAAATGCATATAGTGCGCCGCAACAAATTTCGGGGAGAACGAACCCATGAGCGCCGCTGCTGTCGAGACCTCGCCCGAGGCCCTGGTCCTTCCGGGGCTGACCGCCCTGCTGCAGCAGGCCGCTGACGCCGCCGGCGCCTTCGTGGCGGACGCGAAGGTGGGCGTGAAGGCGAAGGTCTCCACCGGCGGAAAGATCGATCGCGTCCTGGCGGACGTCGAGCAACACGCCGTCCACGGCTTCGGCTGGTACGCCAGCTACGCCGAGCTGCTGAACCAGGTCGCCGGCTGGGCCGCGCGGCTGGAAGCGGAAGGCGCGTTCGGCGAGACCGAGGCCCTGCTGGCCCAGCTGCTGTTCGCCGAATACTGCACCCAGCTGGTCGGCGGCATCCCGATGAACCAGGGCGAGACGGTTCGGCCCGCCGACCTGACCGCCAGCCGCGAGGTCATGAACCGCCTGTTCGACCCGGCGCTGGTCCAGCTGATGACCCAGGGCGGCGGCCAGGCCGTCAAGACCCGGCTGGCCGATCTGGTGGCGGCCGCGCGCGGCAAGGCCACGGTCGAGAAGACCGGCCTGGACGAGACCTTCGAGATGATCCGCGACCAGTTCCACAGCTTCGCCGAGGAGAAGGTCGTTCCCTTCGCGCACGGCTGGCATCTGCGTGACGAGCTGATCCCGATGAGCCTGGTCAAGGAACTGGGCGACCTGGGCGTGTTCGGCCTGACCATCCCGGAAGAGTACGACGGCGCGGGCCTCGGCAAGACTGCCATGTGCGTGGTGTCCGAGGAGCTCAGCCGCGCCTGGATCGGCGTCGGCTCGCTGGCCACCCGGTCGGAGATCGCCGCCGAACTGATCCTGACCGGCGGCACGCCCGACCAGAAGGCCGAGTGGCTGCCGAAGATCGCCACCGCCGAGATCCTGCCGACCGCCGTGTTCACCGAGCCCAACACCGGCTCGGACCTGGGGAGCCTGCGCACCCGGGCGGTCCGCGACGGCGACCAGTACGTCGTCACCGGCAACAAGACCTGGATCACCCACGCGGCGCGGGCCGATGTGATGACCCTGCTGGTCCGCACCGACCCGAACACCACCGACTACCGCGGCCTGTCGATGCTGCTGGCGCCCAAGCTGCGCGGGGAGGAGGCGACTCCGTTCCCGACCGAGGGCATGAGCGGCGGCGAGATCGGCGTCATCGGCTATCGCGGCATGAAGGAATACGAGATCGGCTTCGACGGCTTCACCGTTCCGGCGGCCAACCTGCTGGGCGGCGTCGAGGGCCAGGGCTTCAAGCAACTGATGGCCACCTTCGAGAGCGCCCGCATCCAGACCGCCGCCCGCGCGGTCGGCGTGGCGCAACGCGCGCTGGAGCTGGGGCTCAACTACGCGCTGGACCGCAAGCAGTTCGGTGGGCCGATCTTCGGCTTCCCGCGGGTGTCCAACAAGCTGGCGATGATGGCGGCCGAGATCATGGCCGTGCGCCAGCTGACCTATTTCGCGGCGCGCCAGAAGGACGAGGGCAAGCGCTGCGACCTCGAGGCCGGCATGGCCAAGCTGATCGCCGCGCGCGTCGCCTGGGCGGCCGCCGACAACGCGCTGCAGATCCACGGCGGCAACGGCTTTGCGATGGAATACGAGATCAGCCGGGTGCTGGCCGACGCCCGCATCCTGAACATCTTCGAGGGCGCCGGCGAGATCCAGGCCCAGGTCATCGCCCGGCGTCTGCTGGAAGACGCCAACTAAAAGGGGACACGTACCTTCGGTACATGTCCCATGCGTCAGGGCCGCAGGCCGTCGAAGATCAGGGCGACCTGCCGCTCCATGATGGCGGTCATGGCCGCCGCGTCGGCGCGACGCTGGGCCGCCAGCCGGTAGTTCCAGGCGTAGGCGGCCATCAGGGTGTCGAGCACCAGGTCCAGATCGGCGTCCGCGCGCACTTCGCCGCGCTCGACGGCTTCGGCGATCATGTCGAGCAGCATGCCCTTGAAGCGGGAGTTCCGGCCGTAGGGGATGGTCGACGCTTCGAGCGTCGGGCTGAACGACGCGGCGACATGGGCGAGGAACAGCTTCACCCGCCGGCATTCGAAATCGTAGTGGATGGCGAAGACCGAGCTGACGCGATCGATGACCGATCCCCTCAGGTGGCGGGCCACCCGGTCCAGTTCTGCAAAAAGCGACTCGACCCGGTCATCCATGACCTGGCTGAGGACATCGGACTTGGACGCGAAGGTCGTGAAGACGCTGCCGACTGAAACCCCGGCCCGCTCCGCGATGGCGCGGATCGTGGTTTCGTCGTAGCCGATCTCGTGGAACAGATCGCGCGCCGCCTCCAGAACCTTGCGGCGCGTACTCTGCTTCTGCGTTGCGCGAACGCTTGCCAACCGTTCCCCCCCGGGAAGCAGCGTTCCTGAATCGGAATGCCGCGAAGAATCCCTGACTAGGCCTTCAGGCCTGCCAGAACCAAATCAATACGTTCCGCCAGGCGGTCGGTCTGGACATCCACCGACAGGCCGTCGAAGGCCGCGGGCCTGTAGCCTGCCAGAAACAGATCCCAAAGAACGTCGGCTACCAGACGCAGATCGAAACGTTGCGTCAGCTCGCCGCGATCCACGCCGCGCTCAAGCACTTCGGTGACCAGACCGCGGATCGGACGCATGGTTTCACGGCGCAGGCGTTCAGCCTCCGGCGTACGCGTCCAGGAGGCCGCCAGGGCCGCCTGGATCAGCGGCAGCTGGGCGAAGTGCATCCGGTAGGCCGCGCCGAACATCGCCACCAGGGCTTCACGGGCCGACGGCGCGGTCGAGGCCGCGTCCTGCATCGGATCGAGCAGCGCCGCGAAATCATCGCTGAGGATGGCGTCGAACAACTCGGGCTTGTCGGTAAAGCTGGCGAACACCGCGCCGGTGGACATGCCGGCGGCGCGGGCGATGTCGCGGATCGTGGCGCCTTCATAGCCGCGTTCGATGAACATCTCGCGGGCTGCCTGCAGGACCTTTTCACGGGTCTGCTGTTTGGCGAGCGCGCGCCGGGTCAGTTTCTGCGGTCGCAACGAGGGCGCATGCATGCGCATCGGAATATGGTTCATCGGACCGCCTCCAAACGGGCCAGCGCGGCTTCAGCACGCTTCTCAAATTCGTCGCAGTACTCGTCGACGACCTTTTGCAGGACGTCGGCGTGCCGGCGCGCCAGATTGCGACCGTCTTGCGCGGCGTCGCGCAGGTCCACGATCAACTGCCGAACCTCGGCAATGGTTTCATCTCGTTCCGCGGCCTGGACGGCGGCGGCGGCTTGGGGCAGGCCCATGGCATCTCCGTCTCGTCCTCCCCGTTGGTTGAAGCCATCAGCGCGAACCACGGTGAGGAGTTGATCGCGTTCGTTGAACATGCTCATCGAGCAAGAGGATGCGCGACCTACAGCGAACGTCGATACAGGTCAAACACTATTTTCAAGGCCGGAATCTGTCCGATTCCGCTTCAATAGATGGGTAACCCTGTTCCTTGATCGCTGTGATGCGACAAATCCGCCGAATGAACGTGCTCGGCGAACTTTGGATGCGACCGATTGTCACCGGGGCGGTGGCCGGGTCAGGTCCGCCGCGCTAGATTGCGCGCCATGAGCACGATGTTCGACGTCCTGATCCCCGTTTCACTGGCCGCGGTGCTTCTGGCGCTGCTGGCCGGCCTCTACGCCCTCTATCGCGGCGGCGACTTCGGCCGGTCCTATTCCAACAAGCTGATGCGCCTGCGCGTGCTGCTGCAGTTCATCGCCATTCTGGTGCTGGTCGCGGCGCTGTGGTGGCGGACGAGCCACGCGGGCTGACGGCGGTGGTCACGCTCAACCGCATCTACACCCGCACCGGCGACGACGGCACGACCCGTCTGGCCACCGGAGAGCCGGTCCCGAAGGACAGCCTTCGGGTCGAGGCCTATGGCGGCGTGGACGAGACGAACGCCTGTCTCGGTCTGGTCCGGCTGCACACGGCGGCCGATGCGATTCTCGATCCGATCCTCGGGCGCATCCAGAATGACCTGTTCGACCTAGGCGCCGACCTGGCGACGCCGGACCGGGGCAAACCCGTCGAATGGGAGCCGTTGCGGATCCTGCAGTCCCAGGTCGACCGTCTGGAAACCGAGATTGATCGACTGAACGCCGAACTGTCGGACCTGACGTCGTTCGTGCTGCCGGGCGGGACGCCCGCGGCGGCGGCCCTGCATCAGGCGCGGACGGTCTGCCGCCGCGCCGAGCGCGCCTGCGTGGCGCTCGCCGCCGCCCCGGATGAACCGGTCAGCGCGGCGGCCGTCAAATATCTAAACCGCCTGTCCGACCTGCTGTTCGTCGCGGGCCGTTGGGCCAATGACAAGGGCGCCGGCGACGTCCTCTGGGTCCCGGGCGCGAATCGGTAGCGCCAGGACCCGTCGCTTATTTCTTTTCAGGTGTGGCGGTGGCCGACGCGGCGGCGCCGGCGACGGACGCGGCTTTCGCCACGGGCGCGGCGACCTTCGCCGCCGACTCGGGCGCAGTCTCGCCGGTCGGATAACCTTCCCGGTCGCGCTGGACCTGGCGGGCGGCCTGCTTCTCCGACCACTCCTTGCGGCTCATGCCCACCGGTCGGCCCGTCAGGCTGGGAATATAAAGCGGCGTGGCGCAGACACGACCCTTGCGATCCCACCAGGCGCCGCGATCGTCGCACTTCTGCGCCGGCCAGACATAGAAGATCTGGTAGGCCCAGATCCCCACTGTGCCGACGGCGAAGAGGACGAGGAAGAACAGCTTCAGGCGGGTGATCGTCAGGTTCATGGCGCGCGGTCTACAGGAATCGCCCCGGGTCGGCAATTTGACGGCGTCGGATTGACCCCTACGTAAACTTGCATTGCGTGGCGGAGTCGTTATCAGCCTTCCCCGCGCAAAATTTTTCGCAACGCAACAAACACGGGCGGACAAACCCATGAAGGTGCTGGTCCCGGTCAAACGGGTTATCGATTACAACGTGAAGGCTCGGGTGAAGCCCGACCAGTCGGGCGTGGACCTGGCGAACGTCAAAATGTCCATGAATCCCTTCTGCGAGATCGCGGTCGAAGAGGCCGTCCGTCTCAAGGAAAAGGGTGTGGCCACCGAGGTCATCGCCGTTTCCGTCGGCCCGACCCAGGCTCAGGAAACAATCCGCACCGCGCTGGCCATGGGCGCCGACCGGGGCATCCTGATCCAGTCGGACGTGGATGTTGAACCGCTGGCGGTCGCCAAGCTCCTCGCCGCCGTGGCGAAGGAAGAGGGCGCCGATGTGGTGCTGATGGGCAAGCAGGCCATCGACGGCGACAACAACGCCGTCGGCCAGATGCTCTCGCAGCTGCTCGGCTGGCCCCAGGCCAGCTTCGCCTCCAAGGTCGAGATCGCCGGCGGCAAGGCCACCGTGACCCGTGAAGTCGACGGCGGCCTGCAGGTGCTCGAGGTCGCGCTGCCGGCGGTGATCACCGCCGACCTGCGCCTCAACGAGCCGCGCTATGCTTCGCTGCCGAACATCATGAAGGCGAAGAAGAAGGAAATCGCGGTCAAGGCGACCGGCGACTACGGCGTCGACGTCGCCCCGCGGCTGAAGGTGCTGAAGGTGACCGAGCCCGCCAAGCGCTCGGCCGGCATCAAGGTCGAGACCGCCGCCGATCTGGTGAGCAAACTCAAGACTGAAGCGGGGGTCCTCTGATGGCCGTTCTCGTCGTCGCCGACAGCGACAACGCGCACCTGCGCGACACCACCCACAAGACCGTCACCGCCGCCCTGCAGATGTCGGGCGACGTCGACGTTCTGGTCCTGGGCCAGGGCGCTGACGCCGTGGCCGCCGCCGCCGGCAAGATCGCCGGCGTGCGCAAGGTCATCCTGGCCGAGGGCGCGGACGTGGGTCACGGCGTGGCCGAGGCCATCAGCGCCACCATCGTCGGCCTGATGGGCGGCTATGACGCCCTGCTCGTGCCGGCCACCTCGGCGGGCAAGAACTTCGCCCCGCGCGTGGCCGCCAGCCTCGACGCCTCGCCGATCTCCGACGTGATCGAAGTGGTTTCGGCCGACACCTTCGTCCGCCCGATCTACGCCGGCAACGCGCTGGAAACCGTTCAGACGGGCGACGCCAAGAAGATCCTGACGGTTCGCCCGACGGCCTTCAAGGCCGCCGAAGAAGGCGGCTCGGCCTCCGTCGAAAAGACCGCCGCCGCCTCGGCGACCGGCACGAAGTTCGTCTCGGAAGAGATGGTCAAGTCTGACCGCCCGGAACTGACGGCCGCCAAGATCGTCGTCTCCGGCGGTCGCGCCATGGGTTCGGCCGAGGAGTTCCAGCGGGTCATCGAGCCGCTGGCCGACAAGCTCGGCGCCGCCGTGGGCGCCTCGCGCGCCGCCGTCGACGCCGGCTACGCTCCGAACGACTACCAGGTCGGCCAGACCGGCAAGGTCGTCGCCCCGGCGCTGTACATCGCCATCGGCATCTCGGGCGCCATCCAGCACCTGGCCGGCATGAAGGACTCCAAGGTGATCGTCGCGATCAACAAGGACGCCGACGCGCCGATCTTCCAGGTCGCCGACTACGGCCTGGTCGCCGACTACAAGACCGCCGTGCCGGACCTGATGGCCGCGCTGGGCTGATTGCCACAGTCTGAAACGACGAAGGCCCGGAGTTCGCGCTCCGGGCCTTTTCGTTGGCTGCTACATGTCGAACAGATCGTCCGTCAAATCCCGGGCGCCATGCAGGACGCGCTCGACGCGGATCAGGCCCAGCTTGACCGAATAGAAGATCAGGTAGCGGCCGTGCACCGCCCGGCGAATGTCGGGATCGAGTTGGGGCTGCACCTCGTAGCCCAACGGCGCGTCCGCAAGCTTTTCACAGGTCGCGCGGATCTCGGCGATGAAGCGAATAGCGCGTCGAGGGCTATCGCGGGCGATGAAGTCGGCGATTTCCTCCAGGTCCTCTTCGGAGCGTGGAGAAAGGATGACCTTCATTTGGTCTGATCGGCCATGGCGGCGTATTTGGCTGTGAGGCGCGCGAACACCTCCTCGGCCGGCCGGCCGGGGCCACTTTCCATGCCTTCACGGACGAGGCGGCGAAGCTCCTCGACCTCCATCCCCGACAGCCGTCGCTTGATCTTCCAGTCCCGCAAGGCGTCGCGGATGACTTCGCTGACAGTGGCGTACTCGCCGGATTCAACCGCTTCACGGATGCCATCGACCATCTCCGTCGGCAGAGCCACGCTGATCTTGTCGACCTTTGCCATCGTCGCCTCGGATAGGATTGGTAGCACTTCTTCCTACCACGGGCGCCAATCAGCGCCAAACAAGGCCGGAACCTGTCCAGTCGCTCCTCTCCGCTGCATCGCAGCAAAGACCTTGGCGGCTGTTAGGACTCTCGTGCTAGAAAGCGTCACAAGAGTTCGGCGCGGGCCTCCCGGAAAACACCGCGTCGTCGTCAAGGGCGAGACTTCATGGCGGATATCAAGTCGGTCGGCGTCATCGGCGCCGGTCAGATGGGATCGGGCATCGCGCACGTCTGCGCGCTCGCCGGCTACGACGTATTCCTGAACGACGTCGACAGCGACCGGATCACCACCGGCCTCAAGCAGATCGAATACAACATGGCCCGTCAGGTCAGCCGCGGGCTGATCGACGACGCAGCGATGAAGGCCGCCCTGGCCCGCATCAAGCCGGCGTCGCTGGAAGTGGTCGCCGGCTCGGACATCGCCATCGAGGCGGCGACCGAGAACGAAGACACCAAGAAGGCGATCTTCCGCTCGCTGCTGCCGCACCTGGGCCCAAACACCCTTCTGGCGTCCAACACCTCGTCGATCTCGATCACGCGGCTGGCCTCGACGACGGACCGACCCGAGCGGTTCATCGGCCTGCACTTCATGAACCCCGTGCCGCTGATGAAGCTGGTCGAGGTGATCCGCGGCATCGCCACCGACATCGCCACCTACGAGACGGCGGTGACCTTCGCCCAGTCGCTGGGCAAGACCACGACCAACGCCGAGGATTTCCCGGCCTTCATCGTCAACCGCGTGCTGGTGCCGATGATCAACGAGGCGATCTACACGCTGTACGAAGGCGTCGGCACGGTCGAGTCGATCGATACGGCGATGAAGCTGGGCGCCAACCATCCGATGGGCCCGCTGGAGCTGGGTGACTTCATCGGCTTGGACACCGTGCTGTCGATCATGAACGTGCTGCACGAGGGTCTGGCGGACAGCAAGTACCGCCCGTGCCCGCTGCTGGTGAAGTACGTCGAGGCCGGCTGGCTGGGCAAGAAGGTCGGCCGCGGCTTCTACGACTACCGCGGGGACGTGCCGGTTCCGACCCGCTAGGGCCAAACAACGTCTAGCCCTGCTATGGCTGATGTAGCGCTCAACGCTTCTCAATTGCTTCCGTCATGGCCCGACTTGTTCGGGCCATCCAAGAATACGGTCGCTCAGTTGGTGAACCGCTGACATTCAGCGGGATAATTTCGGGCATCGCGCGCTTGGGTGGCCCGAACAAGTCGGGCCATGACGCCAGATTGATTGAACGCCGCCTGAACCCGCTAGGGCTCAGCCCCAGCCGAGCGCCACCGTGCCCCTGTAGGTCGCCAGCGAGGCCAGGTAGGCCAAGGCGAACATGTAGCTGAACATCACCGTCGGCCAGAGCCAGCCGTTGGTCTCGCGCTTGACCACGCCGAGGGTCGCCACGCACTGCGGCGCGAAGACGTACCAGGCGAGGAACGACAGGCCGGTCGCCAGCGACCACTGGGTCTGGAGGATCGACGCCAGCGCGACCTGGCCCGCGCCCTCGACATCCCCGACCGCGTAGACGGTGCCGAGCGCGGCCACGGCGACCTCGCGGGCGGCCATGCCCGGGACCAGGGCGATCGACATCTGCCAGTTGAAGCCGATCGGGGCGAGCAGCGGCTGGATGAAGTGGCCGATCATGCCGGCGAAGCTGTAGTCGATGGCCGGCCCGGTGGCGCCCTCGGGCGGGTAGGGGAAGGTCGACAGCACCCAGACCAGCACCATCAGCGGCAGGATGATGCGTCCGGCGCGGTTGATGAAGATCATTCCCCGCTGCCACAGATTGCGCAGCACGTTCTCCGGGTCCGGCCAGCGATAGGTCGGCAGCTCCATCATGAAGGGCTCCGACGCGGTTCTCCAGAACAGGGTCCGGATCACGAAGGCGACCAGCAGACCCGACAGGATGCCGGCGGCATAGAGGCCGAACATCACCAGCCCCTGGAGGTTCAGGAAGCCCCAGACGGTGGTCCGGGGGATCAGGGCGCCGATGATCAGGGTGTAGACCGGAATCCGCGCCGAACAGGTCATCAGCGGCGCGATGAGGATGGTCGTCAGGCGGTCGTGCTTCTGGTCGATCACCCGCGCCGCCATAACGCCCGGGATCGCGCAGGCATGGCTCGACAGCAGCGGGATGAAGGCGCGCCCATGCAGGCCGGCCGAGCCCATGATCCGGTCCATCAGGAAGGCTGCCCGGGCCATGTAGCCGCTGTCTTCCAGCAGCAGGATGAAGAAGAACACGGTCAGGATCTGCGGCAGGAACACCAGCACGCTGCCGACGCCGGCGATCAGGCCGTCCACCAGCAGGCTGCGCAGCAACCCGTCCGGCGTGACCGTGGCGACGAGGCCGCCAAGGCCGACGAAGCCCGCCTCGATCAGATCGGCCACGGGCGTGGCCCAGGCGAACACGGCCTGGAACATCACGAACATCACGGTCGACAGAATCAGCAGGCCGCCGACCGGATGCAGCAGCACGCGGTCGATCCGGCTGGTCCAGGTGTCCGGGCGCTCGGCGGGGCGGACATGGGCCTTCATGATGCGCTGCGCCTCGCCATGCGCAGCGCGTATCTCGGCGGCCGACGGCTCATGCCAGACATTCTCGCCGGCGGGCATGGAGTCGGCGAGGGCTTCGGCCTGGAGGACCAGGTCCTCGATGCCGCGCTTGCGGGTGGCGACCGTGGTGACGATCGGCGCGCCGATCTCGCGGGACAGGCCCTCAAGATCGATCCGCAGGCCCTGACGCTGGGCGATGTCGAACATGTTGAGCGCCAGCACGAACGGGCGTCCCACCTGCTTGAGCTCCAGCGCCAGCCGCAGCACCAGCCGCAGGTTGGTCGCGTCGGCGACGCAGACGATGACGTCCGGCGGCGTCTCGCCCGCCAGCCGGCCGAGCACCGCGTCGCGGGTCACCGCCTCATCGGGGCTGCGGGCGCGCAGGGAGTAGGTGCCCGGCAGGTCGAGCACATGGATCACGCGGCCGGAGGGGCTGGTCAGCACGCCCTCCTTCCGCTCGACGGTGACGCCGGCGTAGTTGGCGACCTTCTGGCGGCTGCCGGTCAGGGCGTTGAACAGGGCGGTCTTGCCGGTGTTGGGATTGCCCACCAGCGCCAGGCGCGTCGGGGCGAGCGTCGTGTCGGTCAAGCGTCGGCCTGTGAATCGAAACGGATTTCAATGGCGGCGGCCTCGCGGCGGCGAATGGCCACCCGCGTGTCGTCCAGCCGCACGGCGATCGGGTCACGGCCGAACAGGCCTTCCTCCAGCACCTCGATCCGCGCGCCCTCGACGAAACCGAGTTCCAGCAGGCGTCGCTCCAGTTCAGGGGCGGGCAGGGCGCCGTCAAACGCCGAGACCCGCTCGATCACGCCACACGCGCCGACACGGGCGATGCTCAGCAGCCCGGCGCCCGCAACCCCGACCGGGGCTTCGAGCGCTTCGGGGGCGGCGATGGCGTCAAGAACAAGGGCTTCTGACATGGCGGTTCCGGCGGTGATTGCGAATGATTATCAGTGCGGACCGACCCTGTCGATGCCACAGAATCGGCCAGGGACGGCAGTGCGGCGTTAATACCTTGGACACCATGATGCGCAGCGCGGGATACTCCGAACGATTCGTGCAGGCGGGACCATGCGAAGGCTTACCCTTGCGCTGCTCTGCGGCGCCTACCTCTGTCTCTCCCTGATCGTTGCGCTGGGCATCTGGCGCAACGGTGGAGGCTGGGGTGCGGGCGTCGCGGCCCTGGTCGGGGGCCTGGCGCTGGCGTTCGCCTTCCACTCGCTGATCGACGCGGCGATCCAGACGGCGCGGATGAAAGACGATCTCGGCAATATCCGCGAGGCCCATCTGATCCTCGCCCGCCAGATCGAGAAGATCGACACCCGGCTCAACGAGGTGGTCGACACCGTCACCACCGACGCCCTGCGCCGCTCCGAGGCGCTGACCAGCGAGGTCCACTCGCTGGAAGACGCCGTCCAGCGGATGGCCGAGCAGATGGAGGCGCAGCTTTCCAGCCGGGTCGCCGCCGCGCCTCCGGGCGCGCTGGGCCGCGGCCCGCAGTCGGTCGCCCTGCTCGACACCGTCAAGGACGCCCTGGCCGGCAACCGCGTCGACCTCTACCTGCAGCCGGTCGTGTCGCTGCCCCAGCGCCGCACTGTCTTCTACGAGAGCTTCTCGCGTCTGCGCGACGATACGGGCCGGGTGATGATGCCGGCCGAGTATCTGTCGGTGGCCGAGCCGGAGGGCCTGGTCGCGGCGATCGACAACCTGCTGCTGTTCCGCTGCGTGCAGATTGTGCGCCGGCTGGCCAAGCAGGACCGCAAGATCGGCATCTTCTGCAACATCTCGCTGGCCAGCCTGTCGGACGAGACCTTCTTCCCGCAGTTCCTCGACTTCCTGTCGGCCAACAAGGACATGGCGGGCGCCCTGATCTTCGAACTGGGCCAGGCGGCGTTCGAGCGGCGCGGCGCGGTCGAGGCCCGGCACATGGCCCGGCTGGCCGACCTGGGATTCCGCTTCAGCCTCGACAAGGTCATGGACCTGGATCTCGATTTCCAGGATCTCGCGCGGTCGGACGTCAAGTTCATCAAGGTCGGCGCCCAGCTGCTGCTGGACCAGCTCGAGGAGTCGGAAGGCCGCCTGGTCATCCGCTCGCTGCCGGATCTTCACGCCTCGGACTTCGCCCGCCTGACCCGCCGCTACGGCATCGAGGTGATCATCGAGAAGGTCGAGAGCGAGCGGCAGGTCGTCGACATCCTCGAGCTGGACATGGCTTTCGGCCAGGGCCACCTGTTCGGCGAGCCCCGCGCGATCCGCGATGCTGTGCTGGCCGAGGCCGATCCCCCCGCCGACTTCATGCGCACCACCCTGCGTCGCGCGTCGGGCTGGTAGCCGCCGCGCCGCGGGCCTTGCTCCCCGCCGTCGTCGCCCATAGCGTGGCCGGACGGTTGAGGGGGATTTCTGGATGCGATTGTTTGCGGCGGCGGGCCTAGCGCTCGCGCTCCTGATCACGACGGCGGCCGAGGCGCGGCCGTTCACGGCGAAGGATCTCGCGACCCAGGATCGCGTCAGCGACCCCAACATCTCGCCCGATGGCCGCTGGCTCACATATGCCGTCCGCAGCACCGACTGGGATGGCAACAAGGGCGTTCAGGCGCTCTGGCTGCTCGATCGCAAGACGGCCGGCGCGGCGCCCGTCGCCCTGCTGAAGGACGAGAAGGCCCCGCCCGCGCCCGCCTGGTCGGCGGACGGCAAATGGCTCTATGTGCTGTCGTCGAAGTCGGGCTCCCGCCAGGTCTGGCGCATGGCCGCCGACGGCTCCTCCCGCGTCCAGATCACCAGCCTGCCGCTCGATGTCGGCTTCTTCCGCGTCTCGGCCGACGGCCGGGTGCTGGTGGTCGGGCTGGACGTCTATCCGGACTGCGCCGACCTCGCCTGCAGCAAGGCCCGCGCCGAGGCGGGCGATAAGCTCAAGACCAGCGGCAAGTCCTTCGTCGGCGGCGCGCTGCCGCGCAATTTCGACAAGTATGAGGACGATCTCTTCACCGGCCTGTTCAGCGTCCGGCTGGACGGGATCGGCGCGCCGATGGAGGCCACGCCCCTGACCGGCGGCCTCAAGGCCGATATCGACGGTGACCAGCTGACCCTCAGCCGTGACGGCAAGAGCATCTGGTTCGCCGCCCTTCCGGCCGGCGTCTCGCCCGGCACGGGTCCGATCTCCAGCCTCTACGTCGTCTCGGCCGATGGTTCGGCGAAACCGACGCAGCTGAACCCGTCGGCCGTCACCACCGACAGCCGTCCCGTCCTGTCCCCGGACGGCAAGTCGCTGGCCTATGTGGCGGAAAGCGGCCCGGTGATGATCGCCCAGCGCTCGGCGCTGATGATTCGCGACCTCAAGACCGGCGCGACACGCGAGGTCGCCCCTGATCTCGACGTCAGCGCCAACACCCTCGCCTGGTCGCTGGACGGCAAGGCCTTGCTGCTGACAAGCCAGTCCATGGGCCAGGTCAAACTGATCTCGGTCGCCGTCGCGGACGGCAAGGCGACCACGATCGTCGGGGACGGCACGGTCGCGGCCTTCGACCAGGCGCCGGGCGTGATCGTCTATCAGCGCGAATCCCTCACCTCGCCCGGCCAGATCTATGACATCGCCGGGGCCGCCGCGCCGCGGCAGCTGACCAGCATCGCCGCCACGCCCATGGCCGAGACGCCGATGTCGCCGGCCGAGCAGTTCAGCTTCGCCGGCTGGAACGGCGAGACGGTCCACGGCTACCTCGTCAAGCCGACCGGCTGGCAGGCGGGCAAGACCTATCCGGTCGCCTTCCTGATCCACGGCGGGCCGCACGGCAGCTTCGGCAACGCCTGGTCCTATCGCTGGAATCCGCAGGTCTGGGCCGGCATGGGCTATGCGGTGGTGATGGTCGATTTCCACGGCTCGACCGGCTACGGCACGGCCTTCGCCCAGTCGATTGTCGGCCACTGGGGCGACCGTCCGCTGGAAGACCTGCAGAAGGGCTGGACCGCCGCGCTCGGCAAATACAGCTGGCTGGACAGCAGCCGCGCCTGCGCGCTCGGCGGCTCCTACGGCGGCTACATGGTCGCCTGGATCGCCAGCCAGTGGCAGTCGCCGTGGAAGTGCCTGGTCAACCATGCGGGCCTGTTCGACACCCGCAGCATGGCCTACGCGACCGACATCCCCAACTTCTCCGAACAGCAGTACGGCGTGCCCTGGACGGATCCGGAGGCGGTCGACCGGTTCAATCCGGCGGTCCATGTGAAGGACTGGAAGACCCCGATGCTGGTGATCCACGGCGCCCGCGACTACCGCGTCCCGCTCGACCAGGGCATCGCCAGCTACACCGCCAACCAGCGCCTCGGCGCGCCGACCGAGTTCCTCTACTTCCCCGACGAAAATCACTGGGTGCTCAAGCCGCAGAACTCGGTGCAGTGGTACGCGACCGTCGAGGCCTGGATGAAGCGGTGGACGGGGGAGACGCCGACCGCGCCCTGATGTGAGATGGTGTGTGGTTCGAGACGCGCTCCGCGCTCCTCACCATGACGAATGGTGATGAAGCCCACCCGCTTGCGTCATCCTGAGGAGCGAGCCTCAAGCGAGCGTCTCGAAGGACGCGACATTGACCCGCCGCCGCCGGACCGTTAGCCGAACGCCATGACCGCTTTGCCCGCTGGCCTTTCCAACCTCGCCCCCGACTACGACGTCCTGCTCAGCGACGTCTGGGGCGTGATTCACAATGGCCGCGAGAGCTTCGCCGACGCCTGCGCCGCCCTGGCCCGGTTCCGCGCCGAGCGGGGGCCGGTGGTGCTGATCTCCAACTCGCCCCGACCCGCGCATGACGTGGTTCCGCAGCTCGATGCGCTTGGCGTGCCGCGCGAGGCCTGGAGCACCCTGGTGACCTCCGGAGACGCCACCCGCATGCTGCTGGGTGAACGGGCGCCGGGGCCCGCCTGGATCATCGGCCCCGCGCGCGACGGGACTCTCTATGAGGGCCTGGGCCTGACGACCGCGGAGCCCGAGGCCGCGGCCTTCATCTCCGTCACCGGCCCGTTCGATGACGAGGTCGAGACGCCGGAAGACTATCGCGAGCGGTTCGTCGCCCCGGCGGCGCGCGGCCTGACGATGATCTGCGCCAACCCCGATCGGGTCGTGCAGCGCGGCGACAGGCTGATCTACTGCGGCGGCGCCCTGGCGGACCTCTACAAGGACATGGGCGGCGAGGTGCTGATGGCCGGCAAGCCCTACGCCCCGATCTATGATCTCAGCCTGGTCGAGGCCGCTCGCCTGCTCGGCCGCGACGCCGATCCAGCGCGGGTGCTGTGCATCGGCGACGGCGTGCACACCGACGTCCAGGGCGCGGAAGAGCGCGGGCTCGACTGCCTGTTTGTCGCCAGGGGCATTCACGGTGAAGCCGCCATGGGCCCGGACGGACGGTTGTCCGCTCCCGCCGTTGACGCGCTGCTGGCCGCCGAAGGGGTCAAGGCCCGCTACGCCATGGCCGACCTGGTCTGGTAGACAACAAGAACGAGAGGAAGCGCGAGATGTCGGCCCTGTATTTCGAGGACCTGTCCGTCGGCCAGTCGGCTGATCTGACCCGCACCGTGGACGAGAAGGCGATCCAGGCCTTCGCCGACGTCAGTGGCGACCACAATCCCGTGCACCTGGACGAGGCGTTCGCCGCGACCACGCAGTTCAAGGGCCGCATCGCCCACGGCATGCTGTCGGCGGCCTACATCTCGGCCCTGATCGCCGGCAAGCTGCCGGGACCGGGGGCCATCTATCTGGGCCAGACGCTCAGCTTCCGCCGCCCGGTGAAGATCGGCGACGAGGTGACGGTCACCGCCACCATCACCGCGCTCGACGCCGAGAAGGCCCGCGCGGTGCTGGCCACGGTCTGCACCGTCGGCGGCAAGACCGTGCTCGACGGTGAAGCGACCATCATGGTTCCGCGCCGGCCCGCCTGATGAGCCTGCGGATCATCCACGGCTGGAAGGCCCTGGCGCCCGCCGACCGCGGCGCGTCGGTGGCGCTCGGCAACTTCGACGGCGTGCACCGGGGCCACCAGCAGGTGATCGCCGGTGCGGCCGCCGCCGCGAAGGCGACCGGCGCGCCACTGGCGGTGATCACCTTCGATCCGCACCCCCGGCGCCTGTTTCAGCCCGATGAGCCGGCCTTCCGGCTGATGACGGTCGAACAGCAGGCCCGGGCCCTCGCAGAGATGGGCGTGGACCGGCTCTATGTGCTGAACTTCGACTTCGAGATGGCCAACTTCAGCGACCGCGGCTTCGTCGAGCATGTGCTGCACGAGGGGCTCGGGGTGCGCCATGTGGCGGTCGGGTTCGACATCTCCTTCGGCAAGGGTCGCACCGGCAGCCCGGAGGCCATGGCGGCCTACGGCGCCGAGCTCGGCTTCACCGTCTCGGTCGCCGCAGCGGCCGGGGAGGGGGCGGAAAAGTTCAGCTCCACCGCCGTCCGGGCGGCCTTGCGGGAAGGGCGTCCTGAAGAGGCGACCGCGATTCTGGGGCGGCCGTTCGCCATCGAGGGCGTCGTCCGGCGCGGCCAGCAGCTGGGGCGCCCGCTCGGCTTTCCGACCGCCAATGTGTTCATGGTCGACTATGTCGTACCGCGCCTGGGGGTCTACGCCACCCGCACGCGCCTGCCGGACGGCCGTGTGGTTCCGGGCGTCGCCAACATCGGCAACAACCCCACCACCGGCGAGGTCGAGACCCGGCTGGAGGTCTGGCTGTTTGACTTCGACGAGGACCTCTACGGCCAGGTCATCGAGACCCAGCTGATCGCGTTCCTGCGTCCGGAAGAGAAGTTCAGCTCCATCGACGAGATGGTCGTCCAGATCCGCCGGGACGAGGCGGCGGCGCGAGGGATTCTGGGGGCGTAGGCGGCTTTCGTCCTTCGAGACGCGATCCCGAGGGATCGCTCCTCAGGATGACGAACACCAATGCCCGTCATGGTGAGGAGCGAGGCATCAGCCGAGCGTCTCGAACCACGCAAACTCGCTCAGCGGGCGACACCCCCTTGGCGCCGCGCTCGCCAGCGTGTTCCCTGTTAACCTTCAGGCGGGGGCCGAATGCTCAAGGCACGGAAGTATCAGTTGTTCGCGGCCGCGCGCCGGCCGGCGCCGAAGCGTCAGGCGCCGGAATCGTTCGCCTTTCCGCCGGATGCTTCCTTCGTCCTCGACACCCGCGTCGAGCCGCGGATCGTCCGCAGCGAATCCGATCTGCTGGACGCTTACTCCGATGCCGTGGTGCGCGCGGTCGAGATGGTCGGCCCGGCCGTTGTGCGGGTCTCGCCGATCACCACGGACGGCAGTTTTGCGGGAGAGGGCTCGGGCTTCTTCGTTTCCGCCGACGGCCTGATCGTCACCAACAGCCACGTGGTTGGCGGTTTTTCGCGCCTGGCGGTGATCACCGCCGAGGGCCGCGTGCTGACCGCCCGTCCGATCGGCGACGACCCGGACACCGACATCGCCGTGCTCAAGGTCGAGCAGCCGGTCAAGGCGCCGTTCGCCCGGCTGGGCGACTCCAAGAAGCTGCGGCGAGGCCAGCTGGTCATCGCCATCGGCGCGCCGCTGGGCTTCGAAGCGACGGTCACCACCGGCGTGGTCTCCGCGCTCGGCCGCTCGCTGCGCGCGGAAAAAGGCCGGCTGATCGAGGACCTGATCCAGACCGACGCGGCGCTCAATCCCGGCAACTCCGGCGGGCCGCTGGTCAGCTCCAACGGCGAGGTGATCGGCATCAACACCGCCGTGATCATGGGCGCCCAGGGCCTCTGTTTCGCGGTCGCCTCGAACACCGCCTCGTTCGTGATGGCCGAGATCGCCAAACACGGCCATGTGCGGCGCGGCACCATCGGCGTCGTCGCCCAGCAGACCCCGATCCCGCCGGCCATCGCCAAATCGGCCGGCGTCGACCAGCCCTACGCCGTCTGGGTCGCCTCGGTGGACGCCGGCGGCCCAGCGGAAAAGGCCGGTATCGCGGCGGGCGACCTGATCGTCGCCGCCGGCGGCAAGCCTATCACCGGCCTGGACGACCTGCTGCGGGCGCTCGGCCCCCAGAGCATCGACAAGCCCCTGGTGATGGACATCGTCCGGGCCGGCGTGCGGATGAAGGTCACGGTCACGCCCAAGGCGCGGAAGCGGAGCTAGAGTCCTCCCTCCCCTTTATGGGGAGGGACAGACCGCGAAGCGGTCAGGGTGGGGAAACCGTGGGCCGTGCCGGATGGATCGGGGTGGCGAAAGACTTCCCCACCCGCCCGCTGCTTCGCAGCGTCCACCCTCCCCATGAAGGGGAGGGAGGCTCGCAAAACCCATATTCCTCTGCTACAGCGCGCCCATGACTTCGGTTCGGAAGACTTCGCGAATTATCCGCCCGGCGTAGCGTCGCCGGACGAGGCAACGTGCGCCGGGTAGCGAAACCCGTTCCTTCCGCAATCTCCGAGTAATTCCCATGACCGACGACGCCGCCTCCGGGCGCGACTACCGCGAAACCGTCTTCCTGCCGGAGACCGCCTTCCCGATGCGGGCCGGCCTGCCGACGCTGGAGCCGAAGATCCTCGAGGCCTGGACCGGCCAGGACCTCTACAACCTCGTGCGCAAGACCCGCCAGGACGCCGGCGCGCCGCTGTTCGTGTTCCACGACGGCCCGCCCTACGCCAACGGCGCGATCCACATCGGCCATTCGTTGAACAAGTCGCTGAAGGATTTCGTCGTCCGCAGCCGCTTCGCCATGGGCTTCGACGTCGACTACTTGCCCGGCTGGGACTGCCACGGCCTGCCGATCGAGTGGAAGATCGAGGAAGAATACCGCGGCAAGGGGCGCCGCAAGGACGAGATCCCGACCGAGGAATTCCGCACCCGCTGCCGCGAGTACGCCGCCGGCTGGATCGGCGTGCAGATGGCCGAACACAAGCGGCTGGGGACCCTGGCCGACTACGAACACCGCTACGCCACCATGGACTTCACGTCCGAGGCGGTGATCGTGTCGGAGTTCCACAAGTTCATGATGAGCGGCCAGCTCTATCGCGGCTCCAAGCCGGTGATGTGGAGCCCGGTGGAGGGCACCGCCCTGGCCGACGCCGAGGTCGAGTACCACGACCACAACAGCCCGACGGTCTGGGTGAAGTTCCCGGTCAGAAGTCGGAAGCACCGAGATAGCTCATCGGCTAGCAACACTGTCTACGCCGCATTCGACGAGAGCGTAGTCATTTGGACGACTACTCCTTGGACGATCCCGGCCAACCGAGCTGTCAGCTATAATCCGCGCATCGACTACGGCGTCTACGAGGTCGAGGCCATGGAGACGGGTCTGGATTTCGAACCGTGGGCTAGGCCCGGAGACAAGCTGATCCTCGCTGACAAGCTGGCCGAGGATGTGTTCAAGACGGCGAAGGTCGCCGCCTGGAAGCGCGTCGAGACGGCAAATCTGGATGGCCTCACGCTGTCCCACCCGCTGGCGAAACTGGACGCCGGTTACGGCTTCCCCGTGCCCATGCTGGCCGGCGACCATGTCACCGACGACGCCGGCACCGGATTTGTCCACACCGCGCCGGGCCATGGCGCGGACGACTATCTGATCTGGCTGAAGAGCAAGGCGCAGCTCGATGCGGCCGGCATCGACACGACCATCCCCGAGACCGTCGGCCCCGACGGCGCCTACTACGAGCACGTGCCGCTGTTCGCGGGCCTGAAGGTGCTGGAGACTGAGGGCAAGAAGGTCGGCAAGTTCGGGCCGGCCAACCCCGCCGTGATGGACAAGCTCATCGAGGCCGGCAACCTGCTGGCCCGCGGCCGGCTCGAACACAGCTATCCGATGAGCTGGCGCTCCAAGGCGCCGGTGATCTTCCGCAACACGCCGCAGTGGTTCATCCGCATGGACGAGCCCCTCGCCGACGGGCGCACCCTGCGCCAGACGGCCGTCCAGGCGATCGCCGACACCGCCTTCCATCCCGACGCCGGACGCAACCGCATCGGCGGCATGGTCGAGACGCGCCCGGACTGGCTGATCAGCCGCCAGCGCGCCTGGGGCACGCCGCTGGCGATGTTCGTCGACAAGGAAACGGGCGAGCCGCTGAAGGATGAGGCGGTCAACAAACGCATCGTCGATCTGGTGGCGGCCGAGGGCGCGGACGCCTGGTTCCTGCGGCCGGCCAGCGACTTCCTCGGCGACCGTGATCCGGAGCAATACGAGAAGATCAACGACATCCTCGATGTCTGGTTCGACTCCGGCGCCACCCACGCCTTCACCATCGAGGGCCGGGCCAACAGCGCCTGGCCCGCCGATCTCTATCTCGAGGGCAGCGACCAGCATCGCGGCTGGTTCCAGTCCTCGCTGCTGGAGTCCTCCGGCACGCGGGGCCGCGCCCCCTACAAGGCGGTGGTGACCCACGGCTTCACGCTCGACGAGAACGGCGTGAAGATGAGCAAGTCGCTCGGCAACACCATCGAGCCGCAGGTGATCATCAAGGAGTCGGGCGCCGAGATCCTCCGTCTCTGGGCGGCGACCGTCGACTACATGGAAGACCAGCGGATCGGGAAGACGATCCTGGCCACTGTCACCGACTCCTACCGCAAGCTGCGCAACACCATGCGCTACCTGCTGGGCGCGCTGAACGGGTTCGAAGACGCCGAGCGCGTCGCCGTGGCCGACATGCCGCCGCTGGAGCAGTTCATCCTGCACCGCCTTTGGCAGCTCGATACCGAGGTCCGCGAGGCCTACGAGAGCTACCGGTTCAGCGAGGTGGTCCGGCCGCTGCTGGAGTTCTGCCAGGGCGACCTGTCGACCTTCTTCTTCGATATCCGCAAGGACGCGCTCTACTGCGACCGGCCCGACAGCCTGCGCCGCCGCGCCTGCCGCACGGTGATGGACGCGGTGTTCGAGCGTCTGACCATCTGGCTCTCGCCACTGATCCCGTTCACCACCGAGGAAGCCTGGACCACCCGCTATCCGGACGCTGGCTCCAACAGCCTGCGCGTGTTCCCGGAGACGCCGACTGACTGGCGCAATGACGCCGAAGCGGCGCGCTGGGCCAAGGTCGCCCAGGTCACCGGTGTCGTCACGGGCGCCCTGGAAATCGAGCGCCGCGAGAAGCGCATCGGCTCGTCGCTGGAAGGCGCGCCGGCCGTGCATGTGGCGGACGAAGGGCTCATGGCGGCGTTCGGCGGCCTCGACCCGGCGGAGATCTTCCGCACCAGTGGCGGGACGCTGGTCGCCGGCGCCGGCGGGGCGGCCAGCTTCCGCATCGCCGAGATGAAGGCGGTCGCGGTCGACCCGGACAAGGCGGAGGGCCACAAATGCGCCCGCTGCTGGAAGGTCCTCCCGGAAGTGAAGCCCGCCACCCAGCTCTGCCTGCGCTGCGAGGACGCCGTCGCCGTGTGGGACAAGACCCACGCGGGCTGATATTCCAGTCCGGACCTTGGGGAACGCCCGCGTGAGTTCTGAAGCCACCGAATCGCCCGACGCCGAGCTCGTCTCCAACGACGCGACGCCGCCCGACGGCGCGCCGGACACGGCCCGGCCGGACCGTCTGCAGGGACCGACGGCCTACGCCATCTGCCTGGCGGTGATTCTCGCCGACCAGCTCTCGAAGCAATGGATCCTCTACGCCTTCCAGCTGCCGGTGCTCGGCAGCGTGCAGGTCTGGGGTCCCGTGCACCTGACCATGGTCTGGAATCAGGGCGTCAGCTTCGGGCTGTTCCGGGGCGAGGCCGAATGGGTGCGCTGGGCGCTGGCGGCCTTCTCGCTGGGCGTCGCGGGCTTCCTGGCGGTCTGGGCGAGGCGGGTCGAGCGGCCCCTGCTGGGTGCGGCCATCGGCCTGGTCATGGGCGGCGCGATCGGCAATCTGGTCGACCGGATCCGGTTCGGCGCGGTGGCCGATTTCATCGACCTGAAGGCGCTCTATTTCCCGTGGGTGTTCAACGTCGCCGACAGCGCCATCACCATCGGCGTCATCCTTCTGCTGCTGGACAGCGCCCGCCGGGATGTGAAGGCTTAACGCGGTTGCCGTTCGCCTCACTTTTGGCGTATCGAGAGCGCCTGTTAGCGGCTGGGGCGATTGAACGCGCCCGACTCAAGGCCCCGAGGAGCAAGGCTCTATGATCTCTACCCGCGTCGCGTGCGCTGTTGCGCTGATCGCCGCCGCCGGCCTTGCCGGCTGCAACTCGACGTCGAAGGCGCTCGGCCTGTCCAAGGTCACGCCGGACGAATTCCGCGTTGTGACCAAGGCTCCTCTGGTAGTTCCGCCCGACTATGCGTTGCGTCCCCCGTCGCCGGGTGAGCCCCGTCCGCAGGAACTGCAGCCGGAAAGCGCCGCCCGCACGGCGCTCGCCGGTCAGGCCGCCGCCACCCAGCGCACCGACGGCGAACGCCTGCTGGTCGCCCGCGCCGGCGCCGACAAGGCCGACCCCCTGATCCGCTACGTCGTCGACGATGAGTTCGGCGACATCGCCCACAAGGACAAGTCGTTCGCCGACCGCGTCATGTTCTGGCGCAAGGACGCTCCGGTGGCCGCCACGGTCGCCTCGGCCGACGGCGCCGCGCCGCCCGTGCTGGTCGACGCCGCCGCCGAGGAAGCTCGTCTGAAAGCCATCACCGGCGGCAAGACGGTGATCATCTCCCGCGAAAAGGCCAGCTGGGTGAAGCTGCCGGGTCTCTGATCTCAAAGAGCCGTCATGGCCCGGCTTGTCCGGGCCACCCATGAACACCGACTATCAGAAGGGGCGCGGCGCCGGCTGCGCCCCTTCTTGCTTTCCTGTGTGCGCTTGGGTGGCCCGGACAAGCCGGGCCATGACGGCTGGGGGTGAACGGGAGAAGGACTTCGCTCTGAATCGTCCTACACTCCCCTCCATGCCCATCCGCCGCCTCCCGCCGGAAACCGTCAACCGCATCGCCGCCGGCGAGGTGGTCGAACGGCCGGCGAGTGCGGTCAAGGAACTGGTCGAGAACGCGCTGGATGCGGGCGCCAGCCGCGTCGAGGTCGAGGCCGACGGCGGCGGCCTGACCCGGATTCTCGTCGCCGACGACGGGTCGGGCCTGTCGCCCGGGGAACTGTCCCTGGCCGTCGAGCGGCACGCCACGTCCAAGCTCTCGCCGGACGCCGACGGGACCTGGGACTTGCTGCACATCTCGACGCTCGGCTTCCGGGGCGAGGCCCTGCCGTCGATCGGCTCGGTGGCGCGCCTGAGCATCTCCAGTCGCGCGCGCGGCGCCGCGGACGCCCACGCCATCCTCGTCGAGGGCGGCGCCACGGGCGACGTGGGGCCGGCCGCCTTCGCCGGCGACCATGGCGCGCGGGTCGAGGTCCGCGACCTGTTCTACGCCACCCCTGCCCGCCTTAAGTTCATGAAGTCGGCCCGCGCCGAGCAGATGGCCATCGCCGAGGAGCTCAAGCGTCAGGCCATGGCGCATGAGGCGGTGGCCTTCACCCTGGATATGGACGGCCGCCGCGCCTTGCGCCTCAGCGCCGAACATCCGGGACCGGACGGCCGTCTCGCGCGCCTGTCCGCCGTGCTGGGCCACGAGTTCCAGGACAACGCCCTGGCCATCGATTCGGAGCGCGAGGGCATCCGCCTGACCGGGTTCGCGGGCCTGCCGACCTACAGCCGGGGCAACGCCGCTCACCAGTACCTGTTCGTCAATGGCCGTCCGGTGCGCGACCGGCTGCTGCAGGGCGCCCTGCGCGGCGCCTATGCGGACTATCTCGCCCGGGATCGCCATCCGACGGCGGCCCTCTACATCGAGCTCGATCCGACGCTGGTCGACGTCAATGTCCATCCGGCCAAGGCCGAGGTGCGGTTCCGCGATCCGTCGCTGGTGCGTGGCCTGATCATCGGCGCCCTGCGCCACGCCCTGGCCGGCGCCGGCCACCGGGCCTCGACAACCGTCGCCTCGGCCGCCCTGGCGGGGTTCCGGGCGCAGTCGTTTCCGGGCGCCGGCTACCAGCCCGGCCCTTCGCCCGCAGGGTTTTCCGCCTGGCAGCAAGGCGGCTGGACGCCCCGCGCACCGGCGCCCAGCCTGCCCGGCATGGCGGAAGCCACCGCCCGCGTCGAGCCGATGGGCGACTGGGCTCCGCCGGAACAGTCCTGGGGCGAGGCGGCTCCGGTCATCGATCCCGTCGACTACCCGCTCGGCGCAGCCCGGGCCCAGGTGCATGAGACCTATGTCGTGTCCCAGACCCGCGACGGCATCGTCATCGTCGACCAGCACGCGGCCCACGAGCGGCTCGTCTACGAACGGATGAAGGCCGAGATGGAGTCCGGCGGCGTGGTGCGTCAGACCCTGCTGCTGCCCGAGGTGGTCGATCTCGATCCCGCCGAGGCGGACCGTGTGATGGCGAAGGCCGATGAACTGGCCGCGCTGGGTCTGGTGCTGGAGGCGTTCGGGCCGGGCGCGGTGCTGGTGCGTGAGACGCCCGCCTTGCTGGGCGATACCGACGCCGCCGGTCTGGTCCGCGACATCGCCGATGATCTGGCCGAGAACGGCCAAGCGCTGGCGCTGAAGGAGCGGCTGGAGGAGGTCTGTTCGACCATGGCCTGCCACGGCTCGGTCCGCGCCGGCCGCCGCCTGACCGCCGCCGAGATGAACGCCCTGCTGCGCGAGATGGAAGCCACCCCTCACAGCGGCCAGTGCAACCACGGCCGGCCGACGTATGTGGAACTGAAGCTCGCTGACATCGAGCGCCTTTTCGGGCGGCGGTAGCCGGGGACATGTACCGCAGGTACGTGTCCCCTGGTCCAGGCTCAGGACGATCGATGGGGGACACGTACCTGCGGCACATGTCCCCTTCCCGGGCGTTTGTGATTTCCGGAACTGTTGGCTAGGCTACGCACGTTCAATCGAGGCGACCATGCTACCCCTTGCCACCGAGGCGCGGGCCTGACGGCGACCTAAGTCCGTCGCGGCCCGCTGATCCGCCCGCCCCTGCCACGCGCCGGGGCGCGACGTCTCACGCCTCGACACGGACACTCCAGTGAACATCTCCAAACCGCAGCAGCGCACGCTGCACGCGCTCGCCCAGGGCGGCGCGATCACCCTCGTGCGCGACGACCGCGGCGGCATCCTCGCCGCCCAGTGCCACAATCGCGACGGCTGGCTGCTCAGCGACTGCACTATCGCGGTCTTCAAGACCCTGAAGAAGCGCCGCCTGATCGCCAGCAAGGACGGCAGCCCCTACCGCATCACGCGGGAGGGGCTGCTCAGTCTGCGATCCCAGCTCGACAACCGGGTGACGATCAAGGGCTGGTGAGACCGCCGCTAGCGGTCCCGCCGTTCGCTGCGAATGCGGGCGCTGAGGGCGTCGAAGCGACGGTCCAGGTCCGCCCGCTCGACGATCGACAGGCCGTTGCGGCGGTAGGTCGCCTCAAGCCGGACCAGGGCCTGGAAGTCGGCGCGCAGGCGTGCAGCTTCCTGGGCGCTCAGCGAACGGTCGCGCACGCCGGCGTCGATACGGGCGTCGAGGTTCGCTTGGCGCTGGTTGATATTGGTCCAGCCGCCATCGTCGTCCTGGCGCTCGCTGCGGATGCGGGCGCTGAGGGCGTCGAAGCGGCGATCGAGGTCGGCCCGCTCGGCATTGGTCAGGCCGTTGCGGCGATAGGTCGCTTCGAGTCGGGCCAGGGCCTGGAAGTCGGCGCGCAGGCGCGAGGCCTCCTGGGCGGTCAGCGACCGGTTACGCACGCCGGCGTCGATGCGGGCGTCGAGGTCCGCCTGGCGCCGGTTGATGTTGGTCCAGCCGCCATCGTCGTCCTGGCGCTCGCTGCGGATGCGGGCGCTGAGGGCGTCGAACCGGCGATCGAGGTCGGCCCGCTCGGCATTGGTCAGGCCGTTGCGGCGGTAGGTTGCCTCGAGTCGGGCCAGGGCCTGGAAGTCGGCGCGCAGGCGCGAGGCCTCCTGGGCGGTCAGTGTCCGGTCGCGCACGCCGGCATCGATACGGGCGTCGAGGTTCGCCTGGCGCTGGTTGATGTTGGTCCAGCCGGTCTGGCCGTCCTGGCTCTCGAACCGGATCTGCGCGCTGAGAGCGTCGAAGCGGCGGTCGAGATCGGCCCGTTCCTGCGTCGACAGCCCGCCGCGGCTGTACCGCCGCTCGAGACTGATCAGCGAAGACAGGTTGCGGCGCAGGGTCGTGGCTTCCGCGCGCGTCAGCGTCCGTTGCTGTTCGCCCATGCTGATGCGGCGTTCCAGCCAGGCCTGACGACGGGAAATCGACACCCACTGGCCCTGCGAGCCGTAACCCCAGCCCTGTTCGCCGAAGCGCGGATCGGTGCGGGGGTCGCCGTAGCCGGCCTCGCCCCAGGCCGGGTACCGCGCTCCGGGGCCATACAGCGACTGGTCATTGCCGCCCAGCAAGGCGCCGGCGATCGCGCCGATGATCGCGCCCACGGACGCGCTTTGGTCGGGCGAACCCCGGTCGACGTACCCGCCGCCGCTGGCCTGGGCGCCGACGCAATAGAGCATGCCATCCCGGTTGGACACATCGCTGCGGCAGTAGGGATAGTAGATGGAGCTCCAGCGATAGCGGCCCTGGTTGTCGCGGCAGACGGCGGTGAGATAGCCGCTGTTCAGGGTCTGGACGTCCTGGCAGGAGCTGCCCAGGCTCTGGGCCGGAGGGGTGCGATACTGGGCGTTGGCGCCAAAGCCCGCGAATGTGACGGCGCCGGCGGCCAGAATGGCCAGCGGATGGATCTTGTTCATGGTTCTCTCCCGAGACGGCAGGACGTCGGTGCGGCTTGGCGCCAGAGGGCAGGGCCCGCATGGACGTGGCTGAAAGACGAATGCCTTCGAAACGAACCGTCGCTCCATAGGTTGCGAGGAGGCGAAGCAATAAATCGGGGCTGTCGGGAAGCTTAGGCGGTTGTCTCCGGCCGACCGGCCTTCGGCCATGCCTGAGATGACCTCTCAGGCGCGCTGCCAAAGTCATCAGCCTGGCCGCGCGGGCAGGGCGGATGCCTGTATCGCCTGTGGTCACATGAACGAGTATTGCGGCCAGCCCGACGGATGACCTCAGAGACTTCCGAGCCGCAGGAACTGCACCCGGGCCGCCCCGTAGTCTCGCGCGTCCAGCACGTCGAAGCCAGGCGGAGCCAGGTCGACCTCGTCGCCGGCCCGTTCGACCATCACCACGGCGCCGGGCTTGAGCCACCCGCCGCTCGCCAGCCCGGCCAAGGCCGGTTCGCACAGGCCCTTGCGATAGGGCGGGTCGAGGAAGGCCAGATCGAACGGCTCGCCCGCGCTGGCCGGCCGCTGGCCGAGGTCTGTCGCGTCACGGCGGTGGATGCGCGTGGCGCCGAACAGGCCCAGGGCGTCGATGTTCTCACGGATCGCCCCGCGCGCCGCCTCGTCGGTCTCAACGAACAGACAGAAGGCCGCGCCGCGCGAGATCGCCTCGAACCCCAGCGCGCCGGACCCGGCGAACAGGTCGATGACGCGCGCGCCATGCAGGTCGCCCGCCCAGGGCGCATGCTCAAGGATGTTGAACACCGCCTGCCGCGCCCGGTCGCTGGTCGGGCGGGTGGCGTCTCCCGGCGTGGTTACGATGCTGCGACCCCGAAGGTTGCCCGAAACGATACGCAATGTCGTCAACTCCAGCGCGGCGCGATGCGCCACCTTCAACTACGCTTCCGCGAGGCTGTCCATGAACGGCGACGACCGGCGCGGGAGGGAAGAAACCCGCTGGAAGATTGAACGCCAAGATGCCACCTTAGGGCGAGCGGTGGTGTTGAGTAGGAGCGAATGTCTCTTTCGGTGACAGCGTCAGGGGAAAGTTCGCGATCGGGTCTGCCCCGGTTCCTGGCGCTCTGGGTGTTCGTGGGGATCATTCCGGCGCTGCTCGCCTATGGCGTCGGCGCCTTGGTCGGAACTGGTCTGCTTCGTGGGCTTGGCATTCTGTCGCTCGATTTCTGGCTGGTTTACAGGAACGTCTTTCGAGACATCATGATCTTCGGCGACGGCATCGGCGCCTTCGCCTTCGATCTCCCCGAAACGTCGGCGGCCGTCGTCTTCGCCACCGGCACATTGCTGGCCGCCAGCCTGGCTCATCGGCGACCCATGTTCAGCTGGGTCAGTTCCGCCCCGACCTTTCGAATCCGTCCGCTGCTGGCCGGCCTTGTCCTCTGGGGTCTGCCCCTGGCGATCTATCTGGCGGCCTCGGGTTCTGCCTCATCCGATGGATACAGCCCGCCCGTGATGTCGCGTCTGGCGGATCCGCTGCAGCTGTTCTTTGGCGTGGGTGGTGTGACGGTGCTAATCCTGCTGGCCGCCGCCTCCGAGGAACTGGTCTTTCGGGGCTGGCTGCTGGATCGCCTCAGAGATGCGAGGTGCGGCGTGGCCGTCGCCGTGGTGATCAGCAGCGTCCTGTTCGCGGTGGCGCACCGGGAATACCAGCCTTGGAGATTTGTGGACCTTACGATCTTGGGGGCCGCGCTGGCCTGGGCGGCGATCCGGACCGGCGGCCTGGAATGGGGGATAGGCCTGCATACGGGCTGGAACCTCGCCATCGAATTCTTCGGCGACAGGACGTTCAGGCCAATCCTGAACGACGCCGACTGGATCAATCCAGGCGCGCCGCCCTCGGCTGAACTGTCCCTCACGGGATGGGCCATCTACCTGCTCCCGACGCTCGTCCTGATCGGTCTGGCGGTGTTTGTGCACCGGGACGCCCGCCTGCGCCGACTTGTCGGCCTCAGCGCCAGCGCAGCGGCGGAGCCTCGGCCTTCAGCTTGAGCAACGCTTTGCGCAGCCCGTCCATGAACTCGGCGCGCCGGCCTTCCCATCGCACCGGCTCGCCGATCAGAACCGCGCAGTTCAGGGGCACGGGAATCACCTCGCCCTTGGGCAGGACCCGTCCGGCGCCCTGGATCCACACCGGCGTCACGGGTGCGTCGGGGAAGGCCTCGGCCAGCCGGGCGACGCCGCTCTTCAGCGCCGCCATCTCGTCGGAGGCGTCGCCACGCGTGCCTTCCGGGAAGACCACGATGATGTCGCCGGCGGCCAGGGCCTCCCGCGCCGGAGCGAGCACGTCCTCGCCGGTCCCGGCCTTGCCGCGGGCAATCGGAACGATGCCGATCAGGTTGCGCGAGAACCAGCCGATCACCGGGTCGCGCAGGAAGTAGTCCGACGCCGCCGCCGGCCGCACGCGCATCACCGCCCGGCTGGGGAAGATGCTCAGCAGCAGCAGAGTGTCCATGTGGCTGTTGTGATTGGCCGCGACGATGGCCGGGCCCCTCAGCGGCAGGTGCTCGCGCCCGCTCACGTCGGCGCCGGTCAGGAACCGCGCGATCGGCCGGACGATCAGCAGCAGGAGCAGCCAGCGGATCCAGTTCATCAGCGCGCGTCCCTCAGAACTTCGCCAGCGAGAACCAGGCGAGGAGGTGGAAGTACAACGGCGCGGTGAAGGTCAGGCTATCAATACGGTCGAGGATGCCGCCGTGCCCCGGGATCAGGTGCGAGGTGTCCTTGACCCCGATGTCCCGCTTGATCGCGCTCATGGTCACATCGCCCGCAAAGCCGGCGACCGGCAGCACGACGGCAAGCGTGGCCAGGCCCACCCCGCCGAGCGGCAGGAAGACCGGGCCCACGAACCAGATCAGCGCCGCGGTGCTGGCCCAGCCGCCGAGGAAGCCCTCCCAGGTCTTGTTGGGGCTGACCCTGGGGATGATCTTGTTTCGCCCGAACAGCTTGCCCCAGACGTACTGCGCCACGTCGTTGAACTCGGTGGCGACCAGCAGGAAGAACACCAGGCCCGCGGCGCCCGCAGGCGTCTGATCCGCCGGCGCCCGCATCAGGAAGGCCGCGTAGCCGATGTTGTAGACGCAGGTCATCAGCCCCCAGTGGAACAGGGCGACGCTGGACAGGTAGCCCTTCGTCTGGCCGATCACCGCCATCAGCCAGGGCAGGATCAGGAAGGCGTAGACCGGGATGATGACGAGGTAGATGCCGTAGATGTCGGCGGCGACGAAGGCGTAGCTGACCGGGATGGTCAGATAGCAGCCGAGGATGATCAGCCGGTCCTCGCGTCGCGTCGGGGCCAGCGACAGAAACTCGCGCAGGGCGATGAATGACACCACGGCGAACAGCGCCAGGGTCGCCTGCCATCCGGCCAGCAGGGCGGCGGCCAGCAGCAGGACCATGACCCACCAGCTCGTCATCCGCTGGCGCAGTTCGCGGTAGTCCTTCGACGGCCGGGCCACGGTGAGGATCGCCGCCACCAGACTGCCGAGCACGAGCATGGCGAAGATGCCGCCCAGACCCCACAGCAGCGGCAGCGGCTGCGCGTTATGGAAGTCGACGATCAGCCGGATGATATCCATTGTCAGGTCCTGATCCGGCCGGGCCCCGAAGGGGTCGGGCATGGGCGTCCCTGCGTCCTTCGAGACGCCCTCTGCGAGGGCTCCTCAGGATGACGAGGAGGACGGGCTGCAAACCCCCTTCGTCATGGTGAGGAGCGAGGCTCCAGCCGAGCGTCTCGAACCACGCACCTGGGGGACCTTGCCGGGCGTGGTGATCCGGTCAAGGCTCTGCGCATGCAGAGGTTGATCAAATCGAGCCTGGTCCACGTCGCGTTCGGCTTTCTGCTGATGGGCGGCTGGGCCCTGTTCGCCAACCGCGCGCACGGTCTGGGGGCCGCCTGGCTGCCCGCGCTGGCGCAGGGGATGCTGTCCGGCGCCCTGACCGGCGGGCTCAAGAAGACGCTGGAGGCGCTCGATGGCCGGCTCGGCGGGGTTCTCGCCTATACGGTTCCGCCCGCGGTGACGGCCGGTTCGATTCTCGTGCTGCTGGTGCTCGTCCATACGCTGATCGGCACACCCGAGCTGATCGCGACCATCGCCTTTCCGTGGAGCGTCTCGACCCTCTACGCCATCGTCTACAACGCGGGCCTGGTCCGGACCCGACGGAGCGTCGCATGACCGAGACCCCCGAGAACCGTCGCCCCTTGAAGACCCGGTCGAAAGCCTGGGCCGGCGCGCTTGCGGCGCGGCTCGGACGGGCGCGGATCAGTCCCGACATCATCTCGCTGTTTTCGGTCGTTTTCGCCGTGCTCGGCGCGGCGCTGCTGATGATCAGCGGCCTGGAGGACCAGGCCGGCCTGCGCGCCGCCTGCCTGATCGGCGCGGCGGTCTGCATCCAGCTGCGGCTGCTGGCCAACATGCTCGACGGGATGGTCGCGGTCGAACATGGCCTCGGCTCGAGCGCTGGGGCGATCTGGAATGAACTGCCCGACCGGGTCGCCGACGCCCTGTTCCTGGTCGGCGCGGGCTATGGCGCCTGGGCGATGGGACTGACGGCCGGCTCGTGGCTAGGCTGGCTTGCGGCGCTGCTGGCGGTGATGACCGCCTATGTCCGCGAGCTCGGCCGCGGCCTCGACTTCCCCGCTGACTTCTCCGGCCCGATGGCCAAGCCTCACCGCATGTTCGCCCTGACGGTCACCTGCGTCCTCAGTGCGCTCGAGCCGATCTGGGGCGGGCAGGGGCAGGTGCTGATGATCGGCCTTGCGGTGATCGCGGCGGGGACCGTCTGGACCCTGATCCGCCGGACCCGGACCCTGGCTCTGAGGCTGGAACAGCGGCAGTCGGAGCAGGACCGCACGCGATAATCCTTCTCCCCCCGCGGGAGAAGGTGTCGGGCAATGCCCGACGGATGAGGGGGCTCACCGGCCTGTCGGTCTCAACCCCTTGAGTTTGCGCGGATGCGGTCTGCGACCCCTCATCCGACCTGCTTCGCAGGCCACCTTCTCCCCTCGCGGGAGAAGGGCTCTATTTGCGCTTCGCCGGACCGCCGCTGCGAGGGCCCCTGGGCGCCGCCGTCGGACGCGGTCCGCGCGGTCCCGCAGGCTTTGCAGCCCCTGAAGGCCTGGCGAAGGACCGGGGCTTGTCCGCCCCCGGCGTCCGTGCCGTCTTCGGCGTTTCGCTCCAGTGCTTCTTCGCGCCGGCCTTGGCCGCCGGCGCCGCCTTCTTCGGTGTGCGCAGGCCGCCGGGCTTCCGCGGCTTGGCCTTGGCCCAGCCGGGCTTCTTCACCTGGCGCTCGCCCTTGAGTTCGCCGCTCTCCTGACCGGGACGCAGCGCGTTGCGGTGCGGCTTGGCCGCGGGCGCCGCGCCGCCGACGCCGTCCTCCGCGCCGCTGCGACGGCCTGCCGACAGAGCGGCCCTGAACTGCACCGCATTGCCGGTCGGCATGTTGGCGGCGGGAATAAAATCGGCCAGCAGTTCGCGGATCACCCGCGGCCCGACCTCCTCGACCTCGCCGGCCGCCAGCGTGCCGAGCGAGAAGGGGCCGTAGCTCAGCCGCAGCAGGCGATTGACCTTCAGGCCGATGGCCTCGAGCACGCGGCGGACCTCGCGGTTCTTGCCTTCGGACAGGGTGACCGTGATCCAGACGTTGCGCGCGCCGTCCCGGTCGCCCGTGGCCTTGTCGAGGTTGGCGTCGATCGCGCCGTAGCGCACGCCCTCGACGGTGATGCCGTTCTTCAGCGTGTCGAGCTTTTCCTGGGTCGTGTAGCCAAAGGCCCGCGCGCGGTAGCGGCGCACCCAGCCGCTCGAAGGCAGTTCCAGCGCCCGCGACAGCTCCCCGTCGTTGGTCAGCAGCAGCAGGCCTTCGGAATTGATGTCCAGCCGGCCGATGGAGATGACCCGTGGCAGGCCCTCGGGCAGGGCGTCGAACACTGTCGGCCGGCCCGCCGGGTCGTTGTGGCTGGTCAGCAGGCCGACCGGCTTGTGGTAGCGGAAGACGCGGGTCGGCTCCTTGCCGCCGACCACCTCACCGTCGACCGTGACGATGTCGCCTGGTTCAACCTTCACCGCAGGCGTCGTCAGGGTCTCGCCGTTGATCGCTACGCGACCTTCCTCGATCAGCCGCTCGACTTCACGGCGCGAGGCGACCCCGGCCCTGGCCAGGACCTTGGCGACGCGATCATTCTGTTGGGAAGAATCCTGTGCAGTCATGTGACCGGCTCCGTTAGAAGGCTGTGTCGCCTCCCGGCGATACCGGCACCTTAAAGCATGGAATCCGTTCCCTGACGACCATGAGCGATCACGACGCGATGCAGATCGCCCTCGCCGAGGCGCGGGACGCCGCCGCGCGCGGCGAAACGCCGGTGGGCGCCGTGGTTCTGGATCCGTCGACCGGCGTGGTGCTGGCCCGCGCCGGCAATGGTCCCATCGGCGCACACGACCCGACCGCCCACGCCGAGGTCACCGCGATGCGGCTGGCGGCGGCGAGCCTCGGCAACTACCGCTTGACCGGCCTGACGCTGGTGGTGACGCTGGAACCCTGCGCCATGTGCGCCGGCGCGATCAGCCACGCCCGCATCGGCCGGGTCGTGTTCGGCGCCGACGACCCCAAGGGCGGGGCGGTGATCCATGGACCCCGCTTCTTCGACCAGCCGACCTGCCACTGGCGGCCGGAGGTCGCCGGCGGCGTGCTGGCGGAGGAGAGCGCGGATCTGCTGAGGGGGTTTTTCAGGGCCCGACGCGGGAAGTGACGTCCGGGATTGATCGGGGCACACTGGCCACGTCGCCGGAGACATAGCCATGAAGACCGTCGCATTCGCCGTGCTGCTGCTGACCGCCTCGCCCGCCGCGGCCGGAGAGACGTCGAAGGTCGAAGACCTCGCCTGGATGGCCGGCAGCTGGACGCAGGAGGCCGGTGGCAAGGTCGTCCGTGAAACCTGGCTTCCGCCCGTTCAGGGCGCCATGGCCGGCGTCACCCAGACCCACCGACCCGGCAAGCCGGCCTCGACCGAGTTCAGCACGATAACGACCGGCCCCGGCGGCGTGACCTTTACCGCCTATGTGACCGGTCAGCCGCCGACGCCCTTCGTTCTGAAGCAGGGCGCGCCGGGCGAAGCGGTGTTCGAGAATCCCGACCACGACTTCCCGCAGCGGGTGATCTACCGGACCTGCGGCGACGACCTCTGCGCGCGGATCGAGGGAACGATCAACGGTCAGGCCCGCGGCATGGACTGGCGCTACAGCCGGGTCCGCTAGCCAACCATCCTGAGGTCGTCGTGCGCGGCTCTCACCGGCGCGCCCTCGATGATCAGGCGCAGGGGCTGGAAATCGGGCGACGGCTCGACGGCCCTCACACCGTCCGGGGTCACCTGACTCAGCCGTCCGGGCATGGCGTCGACGACCAGGCGGCCGGCGAGCAACGCGCGCAGATCGGAGTCGCACAGGGCGGTGAAGCAGGTCGCCGAGGCCTCGTCGCCCTGCAGCAGGGCGAAGGTGACCGGCTCCTGCCGCAACTCCATCGCCAGCGGGATCAGCTCATCAGGATCGATCGGCGCGGCGCCGGGGTCGGTCAGCAGGAATACGCCCGGCGCGACTTCGCCGAAGCGCCGTGGCCTCGACCATCGGCTGACCAGGAAGGCGGCGGCGACGCGCCGGACCATGAGGGTCGAAGGCGCGCCGCCATCGGGGGTCCGGTCGATCAGAATGCGAAGGCAGGCGAGTGCGGTCATGGCCACACTGTCTCGCCAGGGTTGTTACCAGACAGCACCGCCGACGCGTGACGTGTTGTCGCACAATGGGGGGTTGCGTCACCAGGTCGCAGGCGATGGCGCCCTAGGGTCCGTACTCAATTGGGCTAGCGGGATTTGTGAGTTGCTGATTCAAGGCTTCTGGAAGGGAGCGTTGATATGGCCAAGCAGATTTACTGGCTCAGCGACGAGGAGTGGGCCCGGCTGGAACCGCTGCTGCCGC
>JAIOXZ010000035.1 GCA_021741355.1 Caulobacter sp. | reverse complement strand
TCTGGAACCGCAGTCCAAGCGAGCCTTTGGGGCTCTATGTCCGCACCCTGGGGCATCCCGCCCGTGGCGCGATCATCGCTTTTCAGGCGCCCGCGCCGGCCTTTCCCTACGCCGATGGGCAGATGGATTACCTGCGCCGAATTCCAATCCTGAAGGCGATTGCCGCTGGGGAGGGCGATCACGTCTGCACCGATGGCGGGATGCTGACGATCAACGGGATCCGTCGCGCGCCGGTGCTCTCCCATGACCGCCGAGGTGTGGGTCTGCCCCGCTGGGCCGGTTGCCGCGCGTTGGCGCGCGGCGAGTTCTTCGTGTTCTCCGATCGCATCCCGAACAGCTTCGACAGCCGCTATTTCGGGCCGGTGACGACGCGCGAGATCCTCGGCGTCTTCCGGCCGCTCAGCCCCTCAATTCACTCCTCTGGAGACCGATGATGGATCCTGCGGCCCTTGCTGCTCTTTGCGCCCTCCTGGCCCGGGGCGAGACGGCTCAACCCGTCCCAACCGGCGTGAACTGCCCAGGGGTGTATGCCCCCGCCACGCCGTTCGCGGGAGCCACTCCGCCGGCCCGGTCCCTGGCCACGCTGGTCTCCTCGCCCGAGGCGCGGGAGGCCATCGCGCGGGTCGCCTATGCCGAGGCCGCGAACCAGGGCGACAGTGGCCTGGCGGGCGTTGTCTACACGATCATCAATCGCCTCGCCGATGGCCGCTGGGGCGGTTCGGTCGAGGCGGTCGTCAACGCCCGGCGGCAGTTCGAGCCGGTGATGCGTGCAGGGGGCAGCTGGCGCAGCCTGCCCACGGTCTCGGAGGTCCGGCAGGCGCGGATCGACACCATCATCAACCTGGCCCTGGAGGGCCGGTTACCCGATCCGACCAATGGCGCCAGGTTCTTCCAGAACCCGCAGATCGTGGCCGGTCGGGCGGCCCGCGGCGAGGTGTCGGCCGGCCTGGTGAACTTCGGTGGCGCCCCGCCTTCGGCGGTGATCGGCGCGCATAGTTTCTACGTGGAAGCGGGCAGGGGAGGGGGCTCGACGCCTGGCGCCGGGCGGTCGGCCGCAGCGCCTCGTGGCCGTGCGGCATCCGACCCTTGGCAGTCCGCCGGCGGCGCGATCTTCGCGGGCGAGAACCGTGCCCTCGTGGCGCCTGCCGCCGCCGCTGAGGCGGCGCCTACGGAGACCCCGGACGGGGCAGGCGAGGGCGGTGATCGGCGGCCTCAACCGGCCGACGGCGCCCGAGCGATCTTCGTTCGCCAGGACGGGACAGTCACCGCGTGGCGCCAGTGATCACGCTGCCCGCCAGGAGCCATCGAGGTCGGCATAGTCCGCATCGACGTCGCTGGGCAGGAAGCTCGTGACCGGCTCGTCGGCCATCGCCGACTGCGCCATCAGATCGAAGTCTGGGAGGGTCGCACCATCGGCTTGGAGGGCGCTCTCTGGGCTCTCTTCAACGTCGCCTCCGGGCCGCAGCGAGAGCGGCACATTGCCTAGCAGCTCGCGCACGGTGAGGCGGTCGCGGATGCCCTCGACGCGGCGGTCGATGATGTCGACCAGGCGCGCGAGGAGCTCGGCGTCACCGGCCAGTAGATCGTCGCCGGCCTCGGCCAATAGCGCGCCGCCGATGATGATCTTGGCGCGGGTTTCCCGCTTGCGCTGGTTGATCGACCACAGGGCTTCGAGCCGTTCGACGCGGGCCTTGAGCACCAGGAAGCGCTGCTCGTCGTCCGCGATATCTTCGAGCGGCGTGGCGTGGCGGCGGCGATGCACGCCGTCATGGCCGGCATCGCGAAGCGCGCTTTCCAGCTCGTCCAATCGGAGCTTCAGCGCGTCTTCTTCTGAGACCCGCCGACCCTGCTCACGGTCCTCGGCCCGGGCGATCCACAGCTCTCGCCGCTGCTCCTTCTGCGCCTCGGTTCGCGGGCGATATTTCGACGGGCGGGTGTTTCTCCGACGCTTATCGACCGTGGTCATGGCGCACACCGTAGTTGTCGTAAAAGCCCCCAACGGCCTAAACCTATCAATAACGCCCGTCATGGTCTATCCATGGCAGAACAGTAATTACGGACAATGGCGCATATACGGGTTGGTTGGGCTACGCCCACCAACCCAGCGGCCAGGCTCCGCCCGGCACCCTCAAGCCCCCCGACGGCCTGCCCGGCCCTGGAGCCTTGAGCCAAGGGCGCAGCCCTTAGCGATCCAGCCGGCAGGGCCGGCCAAGGGGAGGGAAGAGATGGCGTCGTTCCTTTGCCAGGTGCAGACAATCCAGCGTTCAGCGGGCCGCTCGGTTGTGGCCGCCGCGGCATACCGTTCAGGCGACCGGCTGGTGGATGAGCGCCTGGCGATGGAGTTCGACTTCGCCGCCAAGGACGGCATCGAGCACGCGGAGATCCTGGCGCCCGCCGGTGCGCCTCCAGCCTTCCGGGACCGCGAGGTGCTGTGGAATGCGGCCGAGGCGCAGGAGTCGCGGAAGGACGCCGTGCCGGCCCGGGAGTTGCTCCTGGCCCTGCCGCACGAACTGACCTTCGAGCAGCGGCGCGACCTCGTCCGGGCCTTCGTTTCAGAGCATCTGGTGGGGCAGGGGATGATCGCCGATGTGGCGATGCACCGGCCCGGAAAAGAGGGCGATCAGCGCAATTTCCACGCCCATGTGCTGGTCACGACGCGCTCAGTCGGACCGGCGGGGTTCGGGCGAAAGCCGCCGGAATGGTGGAGCCCGCGGGCGGTGCGTAAGTGGCGTGCGGCGTGGGCCGAAACGCAGAACCAGCACCTGCGTCGGCACCTTGGCCCGGAGGCCCCGCAGGTCTCGCATCTGTCCCTCGCCGAGCGGGGTCTTGACCGCGAGCCGGGTGTCCACCTTGGACCCACGGCTTCGGCCTTGGAGCGCAAGAACATCGCTTCCGAACGGGGCGAGCAGAACCGCGATACGGCGGCCCACAATCGCAAGCGGGCTGAGCTTCGGCGGGACTTTCAGGAGACTGCCGATCGGCTTGTTGAAGCCGCGCCGCTGATCTCGGTTCCGGTCGCCAAGCTGGTCAAGGAAGCCGAGCAGATGCGGGTACGCATGGTCGCCGAGCGCGATGGCTGGGCGGCTGAGCGGGCGGGCTTGGGCGGGCCGAAGATTGAGACAGCCGGGCAGATTGAACGGGCGCTGACGGCGGACGCGGCGCGTGAGCGTGCGGTTGCCAAGGCCCGGCTCGCCCGTGTCGAAGGGCGCGTCGCCGGGCTGCGGTCCAAGCGGCTGAACCTGGTCCGATGGGTGCGCAATCCGGCCCGGATGATCTGGGCGAAGCACGCCGAGCTAAATGCCATCGCACGGGCGCGCTCGGCGCTCCGGCGGGCTGACCTGCAGCTTGAGGTTCGTGCGTCCTGGGCGCGTTCGCCGCAGGGCCAGGCCTATGTGGCGGCGCGCCGGGGACCGCAGCTGGAGACCGCCGCCGATGTTGCTCGTCGCAAGCGGACCCTGGAGCGGAAAGTCAAACGCGCGGACAAGCGGATCGCGGGCGCCACGCGGACCTTCAACGACCTGCGGGTCGCCCAGGCGCTGGGGCAGGGCGAGCTTCGTGTTCCGGCCAAGGTCCCCGACGAAACCCGCTTCATTCGCGACATCGGCGGCCCTGCGCGGGAGGCGGTGATGCGCTTCCCGGCGCCGGCGCGACAACAGGCCGTCGAACGGCTCAACCGAGGACTGGGGCGCGTCATCGGACGTGGCTTCATTCCGGGCTCTTAGGGCAGGAGAGGGACGATGAACGCCTCAACGCGGGCCTCGATCATCCTGCCGTTGGCGGCCCTGTCGATCCTTCTCGGCCTGACGCTGGCCACTCAGATGGTGGCGCAGACCTACGGTTATCCGCGCGAATTTGGGGCCGGCGCCTTCGACCTCGGGACGGTGCGGGTCTATGCGCCCTGGTCGTTCGTCGGCTGGTACATGCGCTTCCAGCCGAGCTATCCGAAGCCGTTCGATCTGGCGGGCCTGGCTGCCTTGGCCGTCGCGATGACGCCGGTGATGCTGGCGGCGCTGCTGACCCGCCGATCGCAGCGCGAACCCAAGGCTTTTGGCCGGGACGCCTGGGCCGACGTCGATGACGTGCGGAGGGCCAAACTCTTCGGCCCCGGCGGACAAGCCAGCGGTCAGATCAGCGGCCGGGTGCTCGGCCGTTTCAATGGCCGCTACCTGACCTATGGCGGGATCGAGCACGCGATCATCGTGGGCGCGTCGCGGAGCGGTAAGGGGGCCGGGCATGTGGTCCCGACCCTGATCGCCTGGCCGCACAGCGCCTTCATCTATGATCGCAAGGGCGAGCTTTGGCACATCACCGCCGATCACCGAAAGACGTTCAGCCACGTCTTCTATTTCTCCCCGACCGACCCCAACACCGTCCGCTGGAATCCGCTGTTCGAGGTCCGCAAGGGGCCGATGGAGATCGCCGATATCCAGAACGTGGTCGGGATCCTGGTCGATCCGTTGGGCCGCAAAGCCGGCGACCTGAACTTCTGGGACCAGAGTGCGACGGACTTCTTCACCGCCATCATCCTGCACGTCCTCTACAGCGAGGAGGACACCAAGAAGAACTTGGCCCAGGTCCGCCGCCTGCTGATCAACATCGAGCCGACCCTGCACGCGATGATGAACACTCAGCATCGCTGGCGGCCGGACTATCATGCGACGGATGGGCTCGCGCTCGACGCCGAGGGCGCGCCGATCGCGGAGATCCACCCCGAGGTCCTGCTGGGGGCGACGGCGCTCTCGACCATGGACGAGCGCGTGAAATCCAATGTCCTGGCCACCTGCCGGGCGTCGCTGTCGCTGTGGGCGGACCCCTTGGTGGAGTACGCGACCAGCTGGTCAGACTTCTCCATCGGCGACCTGGTCTGCTCCGAGGCGCCGGTGTCCTTCTACATCATCACGCCGCAGGCCCATGCCGACCGCCTGGCGTTCCTGGTGCGGGTGTTCACGCGCCAGACCATCAACAGCCTGATGGAGCACGAGCATTTCGACAGCCGCCGCCGGCGCAAGCTGCACCGGCTACTGCTGCTGCTCGACGAGTTCCCGAAGCTCGGCAGTCTTCCGTTCCTGGAAAACGCCATGGGCGAGATGGCTGGCTACGGGATCACCGCCCACCTGATCTGCCAGAGCTTCAACGACGTGTTCTCCAAGTACGGGGACAAGACGCCGCTGTTCGACAACATGCACATCACGGCCTGCTTCGCGACCTCGGAGCCCACCAGCATCGACAAGGTGACGCGCCGGGCGGGCAAGGCGCTGGAGATGCGGGAGAGCTACAGCGATCCGCGCAGCCTCTTCGGGCGCGCGAACCGTTCGACCTCCCAGTCGGAGCAGCAGCGTTACATCCTCTCCGAGGAGGATGTGCGCGGCCTGGACGACAGGAAGCAGTTCCTGTTCGTCAACAACACCAAGCCGATCCTCGCCGACAAGATTCGCTACTACGAGGAGCCGTTCTTCAAGGCGCGGACGGGGGACTACTTCAACGGCGTGCCCGCGGCCTATGAGCAGCGCCCAGAGGCCGCCGACCTGCCTGGGCGGGCCTCGATCGACTGGAGGGGCGTGCGGGCTGTGGTGGCGGCTCCTGAGAGCTTTGCGGGCGTCTCGCCGCCCCGAGCACGCTCCGGCGCGGGCAAGGGCGCCGCGGACGCGCCAGAGGGCCACGTGACCGAGGACTACCTGGCGCCCCAGCCGATCGCCGCCCTGCGGCCCGGCGATGACGACGGGAGCCTGTAGTGGACCCTTCGCCCCCTTCCAACCCAAGTCCGTGGAGAGCGTCATGTCGCAGCACCATCCTGTCGTAACCGACCGCAAGGTCGCGGCCCTGCGCCAGGCGATGGGTCCAGTCATCGCCGGCGCGCTTGCCGAGCGCCTGGTCGTCGAGGTGATGGTCAATCCCGACGGCAAGATCTGGGTGGACCGGATCGGGGAGGGGAGGTCGTGGACCGGAGAGCACCTTGCCGCGGCGGACGCCGACCGCATCCTGCGCCTGCTGGCCGACCACGCAGGCGAGGTGGTCACTCGTGATCATCCCAGGGTCAGCGCGACCTTGCCGCTGACCGGGGAACGCTTCCAGGGCGCTTTCATGCCCGTGGTCTCCAGCCCGGCCTTCGCGATCCGCAAGCGGCCGGAGGTGGTGTTTACCCTCGACGAGTATGTCGCCGGCGGGATGATGACCGAGGCCCAAGCGGCGATCATCCGAGCGGCGGCAGTCGCGCGGCAGAACATGCTGATCGTCGGCGGCACCGGATCGGGCAAGACGACCTTGGCCAACGCCATCCTGGCCGAGCCCGCCTTCGCCGAGGATCGGGTGGTGCTGATCGAGGATACGGCCGAGCTGCAATGCTCAGCCGCGGACCAGATCCAGATGCTGACCAAACGCACGGAGCCGCAGGTCACCATGACCGACCTGGTCCGCGACACGCTGCGGCTGAGGCCCGACCGGATCATCATCGGTGAGGTGCGCGACGGCTCGGCGCTGGACCTGCTGAAGGCCTGGAATACGGGCCATCCCGGCGGCCTGGCGACAATCCATGCCAATAGCGCGGCGGAGGGCCTGACGCGGCTGGAGGATCTGATTGGGGAGGTAACCCAGCGCATCCCTTACCGGGCCATCACCCAGGCGATCAACCTGGTGATCCATATCGCCCGCGCGCCGGCCGGACGGCGGGTCAGGGAGGTGAGCCGCGTTACTGGGCGCGAGGCGGACGCTTATGTCCTGGAAGCCTGTGCCGAGGGCCAGTCGGGCGGAGCGTGTCTGACCTAGGTGTTCCTGTCGAGCGCCTGCTGGAGCGGCGCGCGGCGCGATGGTGCGCTACCGTGGGGCCAAAATTGGCACCTTAACTTGCTATTTGGCAGCTAAGGGGCCATATTTGGCCCATGCTGAAAACTGCAGAAGAATTGCTCCAGGAGCTTGGCCGCACCGTCCGCGACCGGCGGATCGCCCAGAGCTTGTCGCAGCTCGAGATTTCAGAGCGATCGGGCGTGCCGCTCCGAACTTGGAAGCGCCTGGAGGGCCAAGGGGAAGGTTCGCTCCGCCACCTCATCCAAGCTGCGATCGCCCTCCGCTGCGAGGACAATCTGGCTTTGCTGTTCCCGGCCCCTGCGGCCGCTTCGATGGACGACCTCCTGGCGCGTCAGGCGGCCACAACGACGCCGAAACGGCCGATGCGGGTGCTCCGCGGACGGGCGCGGGTCAAGCCTCGGGTCAAGCTGTGAGGCTGGCCCCAGGAACACCCCTCAGCCTCGCCTTGGCTTTCGACTCGGCCAAGCCGCCAATGCCGGCGGGCCGCGTGGCGATGGACGGCGGCCTCGCTCAGCTCGAATGGTCACGCGAGGTCCTCGCGACGAAGCTCCCTGTCGCAGCGCTCTATTATCCGCCCGAACCGGGCCTGCAGGCGGCGCGCGGTCGCGCCTTCGACGGTCTGCAGGGCTTCCTCGCCGACAGCCTCCCGGAAGGCTGGGGCCGCCGTCTCATGCGTCGGCGCCTTGAAAGACTCGGCGTCGATCTCGCCACCCTGAGCCCGCTCGACCAGCTCGCCCTGGTCGGCCGCCATGGGCGCGGCGCGCTCGTCTACGAGCCGGCGACCACCCCGGCCGAGGATGTGGAGACGCTTGATCTCGATGCCCTGGCGGCCGAGGCCGCCGCGATCCTGGCGGGCGAGGAGGGGACGTTGGCCGACACCCTGGCCGACCTGGCCGGCGGCTCCGGCGGCGCCAGGCCCAAGGTGCATGTGGGTTTCAACGCCGAGGGCAAGGTCTCGGTCGGCGAGGGTGAGCTGCCCGAAGGCTTCATCCCCTGGCTGGTCAAGTTCCGCGCGCCGAACGACCCGGACGACATCGGCCCGATCGAAGAAGCCTACGCGGATATGGCCGAAGCCGCGGGGCTCGTGATGAGCGAACACCGCCTCATCCCCGCGCGTCAGGGTCCAGGATATTTCGCGACCAGGCGGTTCGACCGCACCGACGGAGGCGGGCGGCTGCACATGGTTTCGCTCGCCGGGGCGGTCGAAGCCCCGACCGAGCCGGGGATCGTCTCCTACGATACATTCCTGCGCGCCACGCAGGCGATCACCCGTCGAAAGCCCGATGTGGAGGCAGCCTTCCGCCGCATGGTGTTCAACATCCTCGCCAGCAACCGCGACGACCACACCCGCCAGCACGCCTATCTCATGGACGCCGGCGGCGACTGGCGTCTGGCGCCGGCCTACGACCTCACCTATGCGCCGGGGCCGGGGGGCGAGCACTACCTCGACATCGAGGGCGAAGGCCGCAATCCAACCCGCGCCCACGTCCTCCGGCTGGGCGTCCGTCACAGTCTCGACGCTAAGGCGGTCGCGGCGATGGTGGAAGAGGTCCGCGCCGCCGTGGCGCGCTGGCCCGCCTTCGGCGACGCGGCCGGGGTGACGAAGGCGTCAGCCAAGGAGATTGCGACCGCGCACGCGCGGGTGTGGGCGGCGTTAGACGTTTAGTGGGCCTTGCGGCCACTTAGGCCTGTCCCAGCTTATGTTCAGGGAATGATTCGCATCCCGGCCGGAAACCTGTTCGCCTCAGCTTCGTCGATCGGCGGGGCGTGTAAGTTCTTCCAGGTCGGACGCCGGCTGCTGCGGGAGCAGGGCGACTCTCTCTTGGTCGTGCCGCTGGGCGACATCATGGTCACCATCCAGGCCGCCAAGTTCCTCAAGGACGCATCGGCTGAACTCGCCTTTGTCGCGTGCGCCGCAGCCGCCGCCGACTTTGGCCGGATCATGGATCGCTTCCCCGCGCCGAGCCGAGAAGGCCTACAATTCAACGATCACCAACTGGCCGAATTGATCGGAGCGTTGGAGTACCTGCTGAAGACCTTCCGAGACGAGGTGGACGCGCGGCCTATGTTCATCATGCCGCCCGGTGCGGTGGACCTGCTCGAGCAGAGGGCGCCTGCCTTTGGACCCGAAGTCCAAGACGCCTTCCCCTCCAGTGAAAACGACATTGCTGAAGCCGCTCGGTGCTTGGCGATGCAACGCTACACGGCGTGCGTCATGCACTTGATGAGGGCCCTTGAGGTCCCCCTGGACGCCCTCGCGCGCAGCTGTGGCGTCGAGGCCAAGGCGAACTGGAACAAGTTGCTCAACGATATCGAAGCCAAAATCCGCGAACGACGGCCTGATCGCGACGCGGTTGCGGAGCAATGGATGGCGGAAGCCGCCACCCAATTCCGCTTTATCAAGAATGCTTGGCGCAACCACGCCATGCATGCCCGCGCGAGCTATGACGAAGCTCAGGCGCGCGACATCTATGGCAGCGTTCGCGGATTCCTGCAGCAACTCGCCGCGCATCTGAACGAAGAGCCGACCGATCTCGCCGGCGAATCTTAGTCGCCGTCAGGTTCGGCCCTCGGCAACGCTCGCGTTCGCATCGGTGATGGCGGGCACCAACCCTCGGCGCTCCGATCAAAGGGCGATAAGATCAGCCATGGATTCCGCCGAGGTTCTCTCCCCATCCGACCTAGCGACCGCGCAACCGGCGAAGATCGTCTATCTCGACCAGAACAAGTGGATCGACCTGGCCCGCGCTGTCACGGCGACCGAAGACCACCCAGAGGACCGGTCGCTCCTGGAATTCCTTTGCGCAAAGGTGGAGGCCGGTCAGATTCGTCTGCCCCTGACTGCCTCCAATCTCTATGAAACCCACAAGCTCAACGATCCGGAGCAGCGATTCAACCTCGCCTACACCCAAGCGACCCTCAGCGGGGCGGAGGTTTTCCGAGGCCACAGACGCCGTCTCGAGACAGAGGCCGCCCGTGTCCTCAGCAGGCTCTACAAAATGGAGTGGACCGAGCAAGACCCGGACTGGGTGTTCTCGACGCTATTCCTTGAAGCTCACATGGAAGCTGATGACCCTCGGCTAGAAACGCCAATCCCCGAGCGGGTCTTGGCGCTGATGCGCGCCTATCCCCAGCAGGCGATGTTAGATCACCTCGCCGGTGGCCCTGATGACATACGTCGGGCCGCCATTTCGAAGTTTGAAGCTGGCTGCGAAGCTTTGAGGGTCGATATCGAGGCACGGAGGATACGCCACGGCGGCGAAAGCGAGTCGATGCGGCGGAAAATCTACAGCGTGTTGTTGGTCCTGGACCAACAGGAAATCCTGATCGCTGCCGCAGACCGAGTCGGTCTTCCCTGGGAACGCCTCAAAGAAAACAACGGCTCAGCGATACGCACCCTAGTGCGTGAGACTCCCACGCTCCTCATTGAGCGGGAGATAGCGTTGAAGTTGGAAGCCCAAGCTCGGCCGATTCATGTCAACGACATGCGCGATCTGCAAAACTTCGCCACTGTCCTTCCCTACGCCGACATCATCGTTGCCGAGAACCAGTTCACCAACCTGGCCCGTCAGGCCGGCCTTGGTGACCGTTTTGGCGTCGGCTTAGAGACCGATTTACGTTCTCTGCCTGACCTTCTGTAAGCATGGCGCCATGACCCCGCAGGACAATCTCCCGAGGGTCTTCCAAGCCAACACTGACCGTCTCTTCCAGCGGGTGGTCCACCCCGGCCTGACGGCATTACCGATCCATCCGGTGCTCACCTTCGGCGAAGCCTCCACGATGGACGAGTTTCTCGACCGCGCCGCGGCCCAGGTCGATAACTACACTGCCAACGAGGCGGCCAAGGCCTTCACTCTGACAATGGCCGGGCTGTTCGAACGCCAGCTCCGCATTTGGGGACGGGGCCTCGGGGTCACGACGGCAAAACACAAGCCTGGGCGCGAACCCTTCCGCGAGTATCTGCGGCTATGCGCCGCCGCCGGCGATGTCGACCTCGAGGAGGGTCCGATCGGCTACGATCTGGTTGAGATGTTCCTGGCGGCCAATGTCTACCGCCATGGTGACGGAACCTCGGTCGATGATTTGCGGGCGCATGCGCCGGCCCGCTGGACCTACGACCCCAGCCGATACGTCGATCTGCTGCCGCCCTACAACGAGGAGAGCGAGCAGCTTCTTCTGCAGCCGGCCGATGTCACCCGGTACGCCGGCGCTTGCGCTCGGTTTTGGGGGCGGGCAGACAAGCTTCCTCTGGCGGTGCTCGAACCGCCTTATGGCTAGGCCGTGTCGCCGAGGACATCAGCCGAGGTCGAGACGCTGGCGCGGCGTGACGTCGACGCGAAGGTCGACCTCGGTGAGCGCGGCCCGGTCTGGTGGCCGACCGAAAACCGGCCGAAAGCGGAGCAAGGGTCAGCCTTCGCTGTTTGAGAGAGCGGCACGCTCCTTTTGGTCCCGCGCCGTGTCGGGATCCTCGACCGCCTCAACCGCTTCTATGTGCTCGGCGACGTAGTCGGCAGGAAGGTCGTGTTCCTTGGCGCCTGCCAGAACATGGGCCTTGTACCAGCTATAAGGCTTCAGGCTGTTGTCGATGGCGTCCGGTGAGGCGAGGTAGGTCAGGACCTTCCGCCTGCGACCCTTGTGGTTGATGACCGTGACCACCCTGGCGTCATAGCCTTTGCCGGCTCCCTCGAAGGCGTCGAGCTTGCCGCGCTCGGCCGGGTCGAAGCTGAACAGAACGCCGATGACGGCGCTGTCGTCATCGGCTGTGGCGAGAGCGTTGCATTTGGCGGACTTGTCCTTCTTGCTCCGCTTGTGAAAGCGGAGAGTGTGGCCGGGCAGGGTCGCAACGCCCAGTGGCTTGGCGCTCGGCATCCGCTCGCGAAGCCGCGCAGTCGCCATGTTGGACCCATAGGCGAAATACTCGGTTGGCTCCGGCGGCCCCGTCACGGTGTCCTTCAGCGGTTCGACCGGCGGATCCCCTGGCTTGCGAATGGTGCGCAGCGGCACGGTCATGATGCTGTGGCCATCGGATTCCTCGCCCTCGCGGGTGATGATGGCCTGCCCGCTCTCGATATTGAGGATCGGAACGGGCCTGCCGGCCCATCCGCAGGCGGTGCAGCGTGGTCGTTCCCAGAGCACGCCCGGCGCGGCGGTGTTTTCGCCCTGTTCGGGTTCGAGGTTGTTCGAGCCGCAGTCTGGACATGCCTCCGGCACACCGCGCAGCTCGCGAAGGATCAGCGACGACGCCATGCCGATGGCGTGTTGGATCAGCGAATGCGCCATGTCGGCATCGACCCAGGAGGCCGATTTCGAGTGGGTGAGCCAGTTCGAAAACGTCCAGGCCGACTCGAGCGCGCCCTTCAGAGCCCCACGACGCTCCTTGTTGGTCTCGCCGGGCATCAGGTCGTTGCAGATGATCTCGGTCCAGGCCCGAAAGTTGGCGCGCTGCGGCGGGGTTTCGGTCCAGACCGCCGCGTCCTGTGCGACGCCGATCAGCTGGAGGAGCGTTTCGCGGCAGCCGACCCCGACGGCCTGATAGCCGGCGAGATTGTGGGCCTGGGTGACCGCGGCGCCGGCCTCTTCCATCATTTCGAAGACGCGGCCGAAAGGAAGCACCCGCACATCGTCCCGCTGTTGGTCTTCCGTTCGCGGAACGCGCAGGATCAGTCCGATATGGAAGGTCAGCGCCAAGTCCATGCTGGGGAACTGCTGCTGCGAGTAGAGGTTGGTGTTGCCCGTGATGACCCACCAACGGTCCTTGTTGGTGTGAATGTCCCACACGTCGTGGCGGGTGTTCAGAACGGCTTCCGAATAGACCTTCTGCATGAAGGTCACTTCGAGATCGGGCGCCTGCCATTCGAAGTATTCTCGAACGGCCTCGATCTCGTCCTCGCTGGCTTTCAGCATCCCTGGGCCTCATCGGAGGCTGGCCGCCTCAGCTGCAACGATTTGTTGCCCTGATCATAGTCCGCCGCGCGGGATCAAGGGAGATGGGAACGCCTTCCCCTGCGGCCGAGCCGTGACGCCCCGGCCGACCCCTTCAAGCGGGGACACCCCGCAACGCCCCGGCTAAGGAGAGCGACTGGCGGGCGTGCTCGGTCCCGCCGCGTGCCGCGGCTCCTACGGGTCCGCCCCTGCGGGCGCGTTGCGCCGCCAGCCGCTCGACGGCGCTTCCCGCCTGGCCCGCGGCCAGGCTCCTGGCAGCCTTCATTTTACTAGGGCGCCCTGTTGGGCGCGGCCTTCCGTGCCGTATCCCTTTTGTTCCCGACGCATGCTAACCTCTCCGGCTATGGCTGAAGGGCGAATCCGCAAGATCATCCACGTTGACATGGACGCCTTCTATGCGTCGGTCGAACAGCGGGATGATCCGAGCCTGAAGGGCAAGCCGGTCGCCGTTGGGTATCCTGAGAAGCGGGGCGTGGTCGCAGCCGCCAGCTATGAGGCGCGCCAGTTCGGAGTTCGCTCGGCGCTGCCATCGACGACGGCGCTGCGCAAATGTCCCGACCTGATTTTCAGGCCTCCCCGGTTTCACGTCTACAAGGCGGTCTCACGCCAGATCCATGAGATCTTCGCTGACTACACGCCGCTAATCGAGCCGCTGTCGCTCGACGAGGCCTATCTCGACGTGACCGAGAACTTGCGCGGCATCGCCACGGCCTCGGCGACGGCCAAAGAAATCAGGGCGCGCATTCTGGCGGAGACCGGCCTCACGGCCTCGGCAGGCATCTCCTACTGCAAGTTCATCGCGAAACTGGCGTCCGACTTCAGGAAGCCCAACGGCCAATACGTCGTTCCTCCCGAAATGGGCGAGGCCTTCGTTGAGGCGCTGCCCGTGACCAAGTTCTATGGCGTCGGGCCGGTCACGGCGGCCAAAATGCACAGCTTGGGAATCCAGACCGGCGCCGACCTGCGAACCCAGCCGCTGGAGGTCCTGCAGCGTCACTTCGGCAAGTCCGGGCCCTGGTATTACGAGATCGCCCGCGGCCGGGATGAGCGGCCGGTAAGACCTGATCGGGAGCGCAAATCGTCGGGGTCGGAGACGACCTTCAGCGAGGATCTCGTCGAGCCCTTGCGCATCGAGCAGGGCGTCCTGGCCATTGCCGATGACGTCTGGGCCTGGTGCGAACGAACCGGCGCCCGAGGCCGGACGGTGACGGTGAAGATCAAGTGGGCCGATTTTCAGCAGGCGACGCGCAGCCAGTCGTTCCCGCTGCCCGTCGATGGCCGCACGAAGCTCCACGAGGCGAGTTTGGGGCTGATCCGCTCCGTCTTCCCTCCGCCCAAGGGCGTGCGCCTGGTCGGCGTGACCTTGTCGAACTTCGCGGTCGCCTCCGTCGCCAACGACCTTCTGAGCGACGACGTGCCGATGGCGGCCGTTCAGTGAGGTCCGGGCGCAACGTCACCATCAACCCGGTCGGACCCGCCAACGCGGTCCAGGCGCCGCAGATAAAGCAGGTGCTCAGCCTGCGAACCGGAAAGGTGCTTGAAGCCCGCCGCTTCATCGCCCGGCACCGTCACGAAGACCTGGTGCGCACCCGCAGCCATGTCTTAGAGGCCATCTACGCCGGCAAGCCGCGTCTGGTCTGCGCCGTGTGTCAGGTGCCGGTCTATCTGGTAGCCAGTCCGATCAAGGCGTTCTTCTTCCGCCATCGGACCGAGGATGGATCCTGTCCCGCGGTGACCCGCAGCTTCGAAACCGAAGAAGATATCCGCGCACGCCAGTACGCCGGCGTCCAAGAAAGCGATGCGCATCGCCGCCTCAAACGTCTGCTCCTGCGATCGATGCAGGCTGACCCGGCCTTCACCGAGCTGGCCGAGGAGCAAACTTGGCGCCGGGCCGACGGCATCGCAGGGCTCCGACGTCCAGATGTCTCGGCCGCGTTCGGTGATCTCAGACTGGCGTTTGAAGCCCAGCTCAGCACGACCTTCCTGTCGGTCGTCGTGGGACGGCGCGCCTTTTACCGTAGCCAGGGCGGGCTGCTGGTGTGGGTGCTGGCCAGCTTTGATCCCGACAACCGCCGCATGACGGAAGACGACATCGTCTTCCCCAACAATTCGAACATCCTGGTGATCGACGACGAGACCACGGCGGCGTCGGAGGCCAACGGCCGGTTCATGGCGAAGTGCTGGCACCGGCGCCCAGACGGCGTGGGGCCGGCCGCGACCTGGGCCTGCGAGCTCGTTGGCTTCGACCAGCTCACTCTCGACCTTGAGGGGCAGCGCGCATTCCTCGTCGACGTCGAGGGATTGGAGGCTGCGCGCCGCGCACAGCTCGAAGCCGACCGTCGCGCGGCCGTTGAAGCGGTCCATGCCAGGCTGCGCGACGAGTTCTTGGCCTACTGGACCCAGCCCTTCGATCCGGCCATGACCTACATCGAGCACGGCGAGATCTGGTCCGGCTTTGACGCGCGGTTCGCCGCCTTGGGCCTAACCCTGCCGGAATACTATCACGGCGATCAGCAGCTCGATCGGCGCATCAAGGTGATCCTGACCGCCAAGACCGGCCAACCCGTTGGCTGGGGCTACAAGCGACTCCCTGAGGTCGCCCACCATCTTCATGACAAGCACCCCGAACTGCTCCTGTTGTTCGGTCACCTGCTGCGCCTCTACGGCAACGACCAGGCGCTCAAGGCGCAGGACAAGACCGGCGGTTGGGGGCGCAAGGCGGTCCGCCTGCGGCAGGAAATCAGCCAGGGAAGCATCCGCTACGTCACGGATGCGTCATGGTCTGACCTCCTGATTTTCCTGTTCCCCGAAACGACCGCTTTACTGAAGCCCGAACGTAAGGAACGGGTCGCGTGAGTGGGACTCCAATCGCATCATGTGGTAGACGGGAAGGGCTGAGCCACAAGATGTTTGGATGACTGGTCCCTATCGGCGATGGATTGCTGACTACCGCGATAGCGGCCTCCATCCCTTCCCGGTCAATGGAAAGCGTCCCTGCGTTACCGCCTATGGCGCCCGTCGCCCCGGCCCAGCCGCCCTCGACCGATGGACCGAGGCCTTTCCTCTAGCGAACCTGGGCCTGCCGACCCGCCGTGAAGGACTCGCCGTTCTCGACGCCGACGAGTCGGCCGCGATCGAACTCTTCAAGGCTGTTGCCGGCGACACGCCGCTGCGGGTGCTGACGCGCAGAGGCGAGCATTGGTATTTCGCCGATCCGACCGGCGCCATCGCCAGCGCGGTCCATCCCAATGGCCAACCGTTCGACATCAGGGCCTCGGGCAAGGCCGACTACGTGCTCGTGCCGGGATCGGAGCACGGCGGGGTCACCTATCGTCTCGCCGGTGAGGAGGAGGTTTCGGTCGCCGAGTTCGCGCGGCGGCTAAAGGCCCTGCCGACGCTCGAACCGGCCAAGCTGCGCGAGCTGTTGCAGCAACCCCACGGCCTTGTCCGGGTCCGTCCCGTCGTCGCGCGCCGTGGCGAAACCGTCATCCTGACCGGCGCCCCTATCGTTGTTGGGACCCGCAACGACACGCTTTTCAAGGCCGCCTGTCGGGACGCTCATGATGTCCGCCGGAGGCTCGGTGACGCCGATGACGGGCTCGCCGACCTGGTCGACCGCGTCCAGGCCTACAACGAGACCCTGTGCGTCGAGCCTATGCCGGCCGCGGAGGCGGAAAAGCTCGCCGAGAGCGCCTGGACGCGGACGCTGAGCGGCGTGAACCGGCCGCCAGCTCGACACCGGCGCCATATCCGCGACGCCCTGCGCCGTCTAGGTCGACAGGTGCGCGGCCTGGCCCTGTGGGGCTGGCTCACCCAAAGCGGGCTCGATACCAACGACATCGACCTGGCGCCCGGGCGCGTCGCCGCGGCGATCCCCGGCTGGAAGGCGCATGATGCTGAAGCGGCCATATCGGCCCTGGTGAGCGCCGGTGTCCTGCGCCTGCTGCAGGCCGGCGGGAAGGGGAGGGGCAAGGCGGCCCGCTACTGTCTGATAGAGCCCCTCGTGTCCGACGTGTCCTTCGCCGTCGGGCTTCACCGGCTGAAGGGCGACGCAGCCGCCCTGATGCTTCTGGTGTTCCTTGTCGATCGCTGGGACGCCGCCTCGAACGCGCCGATCAGCGCCGAGGGGATGTCCCAGCTCGTCGGCGGTCCCTTCGGCGGCTGGACCAAGGTGAAGATCGTCAAGGCGCGCGACCACCTGGCGGCGGCCGGCCTGATCGAGCGGTTGGAGATGAAGCGGATCAGCGCCCGCCAGCCGCGCGCGATGTTCCAAATGCGGGCTGCAAGCGTTCTCAAAATCCCGGGAAACGTACCAGTAGATATCCACCGCCCCCCAAGTAGGGAGGCTCTCTCCATCGCTGCAGTCAGGGACTCAGAGCAGCCCCCAGACTTGGTCAGAGCGGTCGGAAATCGACCCAAATCCCGCGTGTGACCTCCAAAATCCATCGGTGGCGCCTCGAAAACGGGGTCTGAAAAAATTTGACTTCCGGCGACAGCCCCCCCGGGCCACGAAATCCGAACCACGGCCGGCTCTTCACGCTAGGCGGACATGCAAAGTCGTGGTTGACAAATTGCGGTGATCGCCCATGATCTAGACAACTGGAGGCGTCATGTCCGAATCGAAACCTTGGGATTTCCACGCCCACCTGACGCACGAAGCGCTGGTGGCCGTGGCCGGCCTCATCGCCCAGGGACGTAGTGACGCCCTGATCCGGCACAACGAAGAGATCGGCGACGATAGCTGGACCCTGGGCTGCAGCGCCTTCCAGTTTGCCCGCTTCCAGATCAAGAAAGCCGCTGGGGCATCCGGCTTCGAATGGTTGGCCATCATCGACCCGACCAAGCAGTTCATCTTCCAAATCGGCGATGTGCCTGTGCGCTTCTATAAGGGCGACGCAGACCAGCCGAGCGACCGCACCCTGCGCCAGACCTTTTCCGAGCTGAACCAGCTGGCATTCACCTTCGGCGATGAGAAGGGCGCTGGCCTGGCCTACCGCTTTGCGGTCGAGACGGACTTCGACGGCGCGATCACCAGCATCAAGTTCGTCGGCCTGCGCGGTGAGAGCCGCGTTTTTGTCTGGGACGTGCCTTACACCGAGGCCGTCTCGCTGCCGCCGGCCGCGCCGGCGACCGAGGGCGTCGATCTGCCCAAGCCGGAGGTGCGGGTTCCGGGCGCCGACGAGATCGCCAAAACCGAGCCGGCTTAGTCCGATGAAAGTGATTGTTAGGAGGACGCACGATAGGCGCCGACCATGAGTAACGAGCAACCGTTCCGGGGGGAGCAACTGCGTCTAGCGCGGCTCGCCTTCGGCTACTCGCTCGACGAGGTCGGCGCGAAGGTCGGTGCGACCCGCCAGTTCATTCATCAGCTTGAGGTCGAGGCCAAGCCGCCGAGCCGGGAGCTGGTGACGGCCTTGGCCGGCGCACTCGGCGTCACCCCAAGGTTCTTTTCCGCGTCGCCCCGGGCCACGGTACGGCCCGAGCAGTGCCACTTCCGCAAGCAGGCGACCACGCCGGCGTCCATCACCAGCCAAGTCCTGGCCCGGGGATCGATCCTGGACGCCCTGGCCGAGGAGTTGGACAACCGGCTGGAGCTTCCGCAGGTCAACTTTCCCGATGCCGCCGTCGATAGCCTCGACGATGTCGAAGCGGCCGCGGAATCAGCGCGGGGCCACTGGGGTCTGGGCAGCTCAGGTCCGATCACCAACATGATGCGGGTTGTCGAGAACGCCGGCGCGATCGTCACCCACTTCGAGGGCGTCTCCGACCGGGTGGATGCGCTTTCCATGGACCGGCGCCGGCCGATCATCGTCAGGAGTGACGCCAAGCAAAGCCTCTGCCGCCTGCGCTTCGACCTGGCCCACGAGTGTGGCCACCTGATCATGCACCGTGGCGTGCAGACCGGCGATCGATGGACCGAGGATCAGGCCAACCGCTTCGCGAGAGCCTTCCTTCTGCCCCGCGCGCCCTTCCTGCATATGTTCCCGCGATCCCGCTACCTGAACTGGGACCTGATCTTCCACATCAAGTTGAACTGGAAAGTCAGCGCCCGGGCCGTGCTCCGGCGCGCGCTAGATCTCGGGGTGATCACGCCCGACCAGTACAAGACCGGCAATATCCACCTCGCCAAGACCGGCCAGACCAAGGTCGAGCGCTACGACGCCGACATGCCGATGGAGCGCGCTGAGCTTTTAGACGCCGCCATCGACGCGTTGGGAGGATCGCGCCCGGGGGCGCTCAGCGAGCTGGCCAACGAACTTGGCCTGGCCGACGACATGTTCGGCCATCTGACCAAGCGAGAGCTCGACGCGCAGGCAATCGCCCCGCTCGACAGCACGGTTCGCTACGTCGATTTCACCGCGCGTCGTTAATTACCTGCAATTCAGACGCAGTTGCAGGTGTCCACGGCAAATTGCCGGCCAATCGCAACGGAGACGGGCTCGGATGTGGCGGGCACCTAATCGGGACGCGCAGCCTCGATCTTTGTGAGCACTGCAGCCATCTCCGCGTCGAAATCGTAGGTCCGTTCGGACTCGGCCGGTAGGCCGGTCATGAACCGGAGGACCTCCAGCGCGGCAAAGTCGTGGAAGGGGTTGAGCCCCATGACGTTGCCCAGGGTCAGGTCCTCGGGCGGAGGGGCAGCGAGAATCTTGGTGAAGCGGGCCAGGGCTGTATTCATATCCCAACCCGACACGAAGAGCAGGGCGGCGCTGAAGGCCGAGAGGGCCTCGGGAATGTCGCCCCAGGGGCCACCGAAAACCTTCGTCTTTGTGAATGGCAGCTCGCCATATTCCGCCATCAGGTGCGCGAGCTGAGCGGTCGCCTCGAACTGGGGCCGCAAGGACTCCATGGCGATCAGATTCTGCCCCTGTTTGGCGCGAACAATACGCTTTGCCCGATCTCGCGCATCGGCGCTGAACGGAACCCTTGGGAACTGCTTCGTGTAGTCGCGATAGTGAAACGCTAGGTCGCGGTATGCAGCGCGGCGGGCGCCAAAGCCGGGAAGACCATGGTGGAACGGTTCAAACTTAATCTCGCCGTAGACGCCCGACCTGTGAACCGCCCAGAGCCAGTCGACCATGGCCGGTGTGCTCGTCACGACGAACGTATTGGCGGCCTTGAGACCGAGGAACCACGTTCTCATCTCGAAGATATTGGTCTTGCTCAGTTCGCCGATGGAAATGGCCTTGCAGACCAATTCCCGCACCAACTTGGTGTCTTTGTCGTTGGCTGTGAACTCAACGTCGACGCCCTTTTGGACGCCTGGGAGATCGTCCAGGGCGTAGAAATCGCAGCCGAGCTTATGGGCAGTGAGGCCCAGGACGTCGATGAACCGGAAGTGCGCCTGGCGGGTGTTGCGGCTCCCTGGCTTGGCGACGTCCGACCGGACCAGGCTCGCGCCGTCGCACCGGCATGACGGGCAGAGCAGGTCGCCGCGCATCCACGCCCGCTCGGCCTGGCTCAGGCCATAGTCCTCCTGATCCAGGGTCACGGTGATGCCGCGAAGCTTCAAGAGCTGCTTAAAATCCAGCTCCTTGTCGAAGCTCCGAGAGAAGGCAGTCTGAGACATTGGAATCCACTTTAGTCAGCGCGTGCCAACCCTTATCGATCCTATCGCATCCACCGCGCTACGCATGAGCTTATCGTGGAGGCGCGCGCTGGACTTCAGATCGTGATTGAACGAATCCAGGTGATTGGAAGGGGAGGCGATGATGAAGATCGAAAGACTCCCTGAGCGGGTCTACAAATATCGGGCGTTCAGCCACCTCAGCTTGGAAATGCTGGTCGAGGATCGGCTGTACTTCGCCGATCCCAGCACCTTCAACGATCCCCTGGACACCAAGCCCAGGCTTGACCCGGACATTGATGCCGCGGCGCTGGAATGGGTCCTCGAGCAGCTGGTGGTGCAACGGGTCGAAGCGGAGCTGAAGGCGGCGGCGAAGACCATCCGCTACAAGGGCCCCAAAACCATCGACCATATCGCGCGCCAGAGCCAATCGGCCTTCAAACGGCGCCTGGACGACCTCCGCTACCACGCCGCCAATCCGGAGATCACGGTCGAGGACCCGCTGCAGTATCTACTGGGCATGGAGGTCGAATCCGAGCTTCTGCGGCGCTACGACAAGGGCATCGTCTCCTTGGGCGAGCGCGCTGATTGCCCGTTGATGTGGAGCCACTACGGCGACCAGCACCATGGCGTTTGTATCGGCTATTCGGTCCCTGATGACGCCAAGGTGCATGAGGTGCGCTACGGCGGGGAACCTGTGGTGAAGGCAAGCCTGATCGAGGCCATGCTGAACGGCAGCGCCGGCGCTCAGGAACAGGTCGATGAGGCGGTCCTGCTGCGCAAGGCGCCCGATTGGAAGTACGAGCGGGAATGGCGGCTGATTGGCGATCGCGGCGCCCAGGACAATCCGCTCGAGCTCAGTGAGGTCGTGTTCGGCCTCAGGTGCCCGACGGCGGTCCAATTCACGGTGTTCCGGGCATTGGAGAAGCGCCGGCAGGGTTTGGAGTTCAACACCATCTATCGCCGCGCCGGCACGTTCGATCTGGTCAAGGCGCCGTTGGACACCGATGAGCTCTGCGTGTCGCTCCCGCGACGGTCGCGCGACGTCCTGGATTGGTTCGACGACGTCACGATCAATGAGCCGGGCGGCGCGGCCAACACCGAGGTCTAGGGAAGGAAGTTCGTCGCTCGGCGTCCCGGGCAATGGTCGCGATAAGGGTCGGGCGACACTTCAAATGGGCATGTTTGTTTTGCGCCTAAGTATTCTTATCAGAAATTAGACGTCATAGTTACCTGAATTCACGGAAGATTATAGGCCCCGGTGGGCCATTGGTTATGCGAAACCGCTACGGGAAAAGCGTTGGCATATCGCGCCTAAGCCTCGTCGCCAGATCGTGGTCAGGAAAGCGAGCCAACGCGTCCTTCCAGATCTCAAGCGCCTTGACGTGATCGCCGCGGTTCCAATGGCTGCCGCCAAGATTAAACAGCGCCTGCTCATGGTCACGATCGATCGCCAGCGCCTTCTCATAGGCCTCGATCGCCTCGACCGGGCGACCTGAATTTGCGTAGGCGGATCCTAGTTGAAACCAGCTTGTCGCATCGGGCTGCAGGCTTTCGGCCTGCTCCTTCAGGAGCGGTAACGCCTCTTCGTATCGATCAAGGAAACTGAGCGCTGTACCGAGGCAATAGCTTTCGAGAACGTCCGCCGCGTCCAATAGGCTCGGATACACGGTCGGATATGCGCCCTAACGGGCAGTGTCGCCACGCTCCAGCGCCGACAGAGCAGCCTTGATCCGGTGACGCTGCAGTTCAAACTCGACTAGTTTCTGCTCGCCGAGCGCCACGGCCCTCTCGCGGTTGGGTCCGTTCGCCTCCAGCACCATGGCGATCTCGCGAACCGTCAATGTCGCCGCCCGCGCCTGACAGATGAACCTGAGCCGATCCATGTTCTTGCTGTCGTAGATGCGCGCGCCATGCTTGACCCTGACGGACCGGACAAGCCCCCGCTCCTCGTAGAACCGCAACGTCCTATGGGTGACTCCAAGGCGGGCGACCGCTTCGGTGATCGACACCATCACGTCCCACTGGACGCTTGTTTCCTCCGGAGCTGCGGAGGACGGCCGGCCGCCGCCGCTGTAGCCTTGAGCAGTTCGCATCATCATTTCCCTCTGAAGTCGGGCTTCCGCTTCTCGACGAAGGCGGCCATGCCCTCCTTCTGGTCCTCGAAGGCGAACAGGCTGTGGAACAGCCGCCGTTCGAGCGCCACGCCCGTGGTCAGGGTGGTCTCGTAGGCCGCTTCGACCAGTTCCTTGTTCATCATCACCGCCAGCGGGGAATGGCCGGCGATCTTCGCGGCGGCCTCGAGGGCTGTCTCGACCAGCTTGTCGACGGGGACGACCCGCGAAGCCAGACCCGAACGCTCGGCCTCGGCCGCGTCCATCATCCGGGCCGTCAGGATCATATCCATGGCCTTGGCCTTGCCGACGAAGCGGGTCAGGCGCTGGGTGCCGCCGATGCCGGGCGAGACGCCCAGATTGATCTCCGGCTGGCCGAACTTCGCCGTCTCCGAGGCGATGATGAAGTCGCACATCATCGCCAGCTCGCAGCCGCCGCCCAGGGCGTAGCCGCTGACCGCCGCGATCAGCGGCTTGCGGAACTGCTCCAGCTTGCGCGCCGCCGCCGTGAAGAAGTCGAGCGTCATCATCTGGGCGTAGGTCTTGTCCGACATCTCCTTGATGTCGGCGCCGGCCGCGAAGGCCCGGTCCGAGCCGGTTAGCACCACGCAGCGCACGCCGGCGTCGGCCGAGGCGGCGTCGAGCGCCTGGCCCAGTTCGCCGAGCAGTTCGCTGTTCAGCGCGTTGAGCGCCTCGGGGCGGTTCAGCCGGATGAGGGTCACGCCGTCGGACGGGGTCTCGATGATCAGGGTCTGATAGGTCATGCGGAGGCTCCGTCATCCAGAGCGTCCAGCCGTCCCCGCAGCATCTGCAGGACGGCGGAGAAGTCTCGATCGCCGTGACCCAGACCCGCGAACAGTGCATAGAGGGCCCCGGCTTGGGCACCGAGGGGTGTGGCGGCGCCGGAACGGGCGGCGGCCTCCTGGGCGAGCTTTAGATCCTTGAGCATCAGGTTGGTGAGGAAGCCGCCCTGATAATCTCGGTTCGACGGCGCTGCCGGCACTGGCCCGGGCCACGGGCAGTAGCTCGTCAGTGACCAGTTCTGCCCCGAGGATTTGGACGCGATCTCGAAGAAGCACTCCGCATCCAGACCGAGCTTCTCGGCCAGGGCGAAGGCCTCGCAGGTTCCGAGCATGGTGATACCCAGCAGCATATTGTTGCAGATTTTGGCGGCCTGGCCCGCCCCGGCCGCTCCCGCGCGGATGATGACGCGAGCCATGGGATCGAGGACCGCCTCGATCAGTGGAAAGTCCGCTTCCTCGCAGCCGACCATGAAGGCCAACGTGCCAGCGTCCGCCGCCATGATCCCGCCGGAGACTGGAGCGTCGGCGAAGCGGAAGTCCGCGGCCGCCGCCAGCTCAGCGACAGCCTTGGCGCTATCGACGTCGATGGTCGAACAGTCGATCAGCAGGGCGTCCGCACGGGCGTTGAGCAGCACATGGTCGGCATAGACGGATCGGACATGCTGACCGGCGGGCAGCATGGTGATCACGACATCTGCGCCCGCGACCGCCTCCGCGACCGAACGGGCCACGCCGCATCCGGCTGCCGAGGCTCGCGCGCACGCTACCTCCGAGAGATCGAAGGCTGTGACCTCTGCTCCGGCCTTGACCTGGTTGGCGGCCATGCCACCGCCCATGTTTCCGACGCCGATGAAGGCAATTTTCGTCATGATCGGGCCTCTAACCGGGGCGTCCATTCCTCATCCGCTGGCAGTAGCGCGAAGATGTCGTCCAGCAGGGCGTCGGAGACGGCCTCGACCGTCGGCGGATCCCAGTTGGGCGCGTTGTCCTTGTCGATGATGACCGCTCGCACGCCTTCAAGGAAGTCGTGCCGGCGCACGACCCGCGAGCCGATGCGGTATTCCATGGCCATGTTGGCGGCGAAGTCGTCCAGCGCCGCGCCGGTCTTCAGCTGGCGGTACGCCACCTTCAGCGTCTGCGGCGACTTGGTCTTGAGGGTCGCCAACTGGGCCTGGGCCCATTCCCCGGGCTCGACCTCCAGGTTGGCCAGGATCGCCTCGACATCGCCTTCGCCGAACAGCCGGTCGATGTCCGCCTGGTGCGCGGCGATCGGCGGATGACCCGCATCCTCGACGAAGGCGGCCAGGGCGGCCGGGATGCTGGCCGGATGCGCCAGCAAGGCGGCCTTGAACGCAGGGACCTTGTCCGACGGCATGTAATGGGTGGCGATGCCGAGGGCGCAGCAGTCGGCCGCCTTGATCCGCGCGCCGGTCAGGGCCAGCCACAGGCCCGCCTTCCCCGGCAGGCGCGGCAGGAACCAGCCGCCGCCGACGTCCGGGAACAGGCCGATGCCGGTCTCGGGCATGGCGAAGGTGGTCCGCTCGGTGGCGATGCGCACATCGGCCGGCAGCGACAGGCCCACGCCGCCGCCCATGGTCACCCCGTCCATCACCGCCACGACCGGCTTGGGGTAGGTGAACAGCAGGTGGTTCAGGCGGTATTCGGTATGGAAGAATTTCCGCGCCGCGACCGCGTCGCCCGCCCCGCTCTCGGCCAGCATGCGGATATCGCCGCCGGCGCAGAAGCCGCGCTCGCCGCCGTGGTCGATGAGGATGCACTGGACGGCTTCGTCATAGCGCCAGATCGACAGCGCATCGATCATGTCCTCGCACATGGTGAGCGTCAGGGCATGCAGGGCTTTCGGCCGGTTCAGCGTGATCCGCCCGACGCCGGACTCGACACGGCAGAGGACTTCGGGTTCGTCGGTCACTGGCGGAACATCTCCCGGCTGATGATCACCCGCATGATCTCGTTGGCGCCTTCGAGGATCTGGTGGACGCGCAGGTCGCGGACCACGCGCTCCAGCGGATAGTCCTGCAGGTAGCCGTAGCCGCCGTGCAGCTGCAGCGCCTGGTTGGCGACCTCGAAGCCGGCGTCGGTGGCGAAGCGCTTGGCCATGGCGCAGAGTTTCGTCGCGTTTGGATCGCGGCGATCGAGGGCGTCGGCGGCGTTGCGGACCATCAGACGGGCGGCCTCCAGCTCGGTGGCCATGTCGGCGATCTTGAACTGCAGGGCCTGGAAGTCCTTCAGCGGTTTGCCGAACTGGTTGCGCGTTTCCATGTAGGCCTTGGCCGTGTCGAGCGCGAAGACCGCGCCGCCGAGCGAGCAGCTGGCGATGTTCAGCCGGCCGCCGTCGAGGCCCATCATGGCGAAGCGGAAGCCCTCGCCCTCCCCGCCGATGCGGTTGGACTCATGCACGCGTACGCCGTCGAAGTTCACCTGGGCGGTCGGCTGCGACTTCCAGCCCATCTTGCGCTCGTTGGCCCCGAAGCCGAGGCCCGGCGTCCCTTTCTCGACCACGAAGGCCGAGACGCCCTTGGCGCCCGGCTCGCCGGTGCGGGCCATGACGACATAGATGTCCGACACCCCGCCACCGCTGATGAAGGCCTTGGCGCCGTTCAGCACATAGTGGTCGCCCTCCCTCTTGGCTGTGGTCCGCATGGCCGCGGCGTCGGAGCCCGAGCCCGGCTCGGTCAGGCAGTAGCTGGCGATCAGGTCCATGGTCGTCAGGCGCGGCAGCCAGCGCCGACGCAGCTCGTCCGAGCCGAACCGGTCGATCATCCAGGAGGCCATGTTGTGGATGGTCATGTAGGCGGCCGTCGAGACGTCGCCGTAGCTCAGGGCCTCGAAGATGATCGAGGCGTCGAGACGGCTCAGCGCCGAGCCGCCGACGTCGTCCTGGACATAGATGCCGGCGAAGCCGAGGGCGGCGGCCGCGCGCATGACGTCGACCGGGAAGTGGCTGTCCTCGTCCCATTTCGCCGAATGCGGGGCGAGTTCATCCCGCGCGAAGGCCTGGGCCATCTCCTGGATCGCGCGCTGATCGTCGGAAAGGGAAAAGTCCATGCCGGATCCAAGAAAGAAAGGGTCACCTCAGAAGACCGCGAGAGGCCTTCTGAGGTGACAGTTGAGAGCTGAGGACGCCGGGAGGACCGCCCTTGGCCCCAAAACTACCCCATCGTCGGAATAACGAAGCTGGAGTCACCGACCTCGCCCTCGGGCCAGCGGGCGGTGATGGTCTTGACCTTGGTCCAGAACTTCACGCCTTCCATGCCGTGCTGGTTGGTGTCGCCGAACGCGCTGCGTTTCCAGCCGCCGAAGGTGTGGTAGGCGACCGGCACGGGGATCGGCACATTGATGCCGACCATGCCGACCTGGACGCGGTTGGCGAACTCGCGGGCCGCGCGGCCGCTGCGGGTGAAGATGGCCACCCCGTTGCCGTACTGGTGCTTGCTCGGCAGGTCGACGGCTTCCTCGAAGCTCTCGGCGCGGACCATCTGCAGCACCGGGCCGAAGATCTCCTCGTGATAGGTCTTCATGCCGGGCTTCACCCCGTCGAAGAAGCTCGGGCCGATGAAGAAGCCCTGCTCATAGCCCTGCAGCTTGAAGCCCCGACCATCGACGACCAGCTCGGCGCCCTCGTCCTGGCCGATCTGGATGTAGTCGGCGATCTTCTGGCGGTGGGCGGCGGAGACGACCGGGCCATACTGGGCGTCGGTGTCGTTGGAGAGACCGACCTTCAGCGTGTCGATCTCGGCGATCATCCGCTCGCGCAGCTCGTCGGCGACCTTCTTGCCGACCGGCACGACGACCGGCAGCGCCATGCAGCGCTCGCCGGCCGAGCCGAAGGCGGCGCCCGACAGGTCCCTGACCACCTGGTCGAGGTCGGCGTCGGGCATGACGATGCCGTGGTTCTTGGCCCCGCCCATGGCCTGGACCCGCTTGTTGTGCAGCGTGCCCTGCGAATAGACGTAGTGGGCGATGTCGGAGCTGCCGACGAAGCTGACGGCCTTGATGTCGGGGTGCTGCAGGATGGCGTCGACGCTGACCTTGTCCCCGTGGACCACGTTCAGCACGCCGGCCGGAGCGCCGGCCTCCATCATCAGCTCGGCCAGCCGGACCGGGACTGACGGATCCTTTTCCGACGGCTTGAGGATGAAGGTGTTGCCCACCGCGATGGCCACGCCGAACATCCACATCGGGATCATGGCCGGGAAGTTGAACGGGGTGATGCCGGCGACCACGCCCAGCGCCTGGCGCATGGAATAGACGTCGATGC
>JAIOXZ010000008.1 GCA_021741355.1 Caulobacter sp. | reverse complement strand
GTTCCGAACCAAAAGGCACGTTCCCACGTGTTACTCACCCGTCCGCCACTAATCCCGAAGGATCCGTTCGACTTGCATGTGTTAGGCCTGCCGCCAGCGTTCGCTCTGAGCCAGGATCAAACTCTCAGGTTGAGTTGACCGCTAACCCAAAATTACCGACCTCAGTTGGAATACCGAGATCAATCGTTCTGGTTTTGCATAGTATCTTGACGAGTTCCCATTCACATCGACCGCCCAACCGAAGCTGGGCAGCCTATATTCATGGTGTCTTCAAGAGACCGCAATTGTCAGCGTATCGAGGACATACTTGCTATGTCCGCAAAACGCCGCCGCCTGCGTTTCTCTTTCCAAATCAACGATGTCAAAGACCCGACCGGGTTGCCCCTGCCCACCGTTTAGCGCCCGGTGTCGGCGAGGAGCGGCGTATCTAGTCGCTCCGTTTTTCCGTGTCAACCGACTTCTTTCGAAGCATTCCGGTTTCCGCGGATCCCGTCGTTCCGGAGTGATCCGGGGCGGCGGGAGAGCGGCTTCTAAAAGAACCCGCCTAACCAAGTCAACCTGTTCTTTTTGGAAGAACCGATTTTCTTGAACCCTTCAGATCGGAAACTTTCCGAACCCTCCGGGAGGCGGCCCCTATACTGAGAAGCCTTAACCCAAGTCAATCAACTCTATTTAAATATAGAACCGATGTTCTTGGAGCGCCGCGCGGAAAACCTTCCGTCTGGCAAGGAGCGGCGCTTCTAGTCGAAGCCCCATCCCTCCGTCAACCGACCTTTTTCAGTTTTCGTCCCGTCCGACCGAAGCCGGAACCAGGACGCAAACAGGGCGAAGGGCCGCCGAGGGGCTTCCCTCTTGAGTAACCGTCACCGAGTCGATTGAGGCTGCGGAACCTAGCGGCTGAACCTGCGAAAATCAAGAGCCTTTAAGGCTTTCGATGTTCGCCGGGGGGCCACGGCTCCGAGCGAGCGCGGCGTATATCGGGCGGGGGCGGTGACTCGCAACCCCTGACGTGGAGAATTCCGCCCCGCGGGCCCCGCGATCCCCCTTGCCGCTCTATTCACTGCCAATGGGCCCGCCAGGGAAGGGTCCGGATCATGTCCAGCCGGCCGGGCGCCGTCGCCCCGACTCGCCGCCCCGGGGCGGCGCTCCTGCCCCGCCGATACGGGCGCGCCGGCACTAGCCTGCGGAAATATAGGCCTTCAGGCCGTTCGCCTCGGCTTCGACCTCATCAATCTTGTGCTTCACGAGGTCGCCGATCGAGATGATCCCCGCGAGCCGACCGTCGCGCATGACCGGAAGGTGGCGGATGCGGCGGTCCGTCATGCGGCTCAGCAGCGAGTCGACGGTCTCCGACAGGGTCGCGAACACCACATCGCGCGTCATGCATATATGAATGGGTCGCGCCAGGGCGCCGCCGCCCTCCTCCGCGACCATGCGGACGATGTCACGCTCGGAGACAATTCCGACCACCGCGTCTCCGTCGACCACGACCATGGCCCCGACACGTCGGGAATGAAGCAGGGCGGCTACCGCGCCCACCGTCTCGGCGGGCCCCGCGGTGAAGACAAGGTCGCCCTTGTCCTTGAGGATCTGGGATACGAGCAACGCCGGCACCTCCCGCTTTATAGTCCTGTTTCACGAAGGCTCTCGCAAACCGGGCGGAGAATCAACGCTCTTCCCGGTAAACAGGCCGTGCGAGACGCGTAAACGGGCCGATCAGCAGCAGTCCGGTCAGGAAGCCGGCGATGTGCGCCTGCCAGGCGATGTTGAATCCCTCGGCGAACACCCCGGTCAGGGCGATCAGCAGGTTCAGCACCACGACAACGGCGAGCTGGGTCCGGACGGGACCGTCGAAGACGCCCCACAGACCGCGCCACCGGCCGAGCAGCCGCGCCGCGCCGCCCCAGAGACCGCTGACAGCCCCTGACGCGCCAATAACCTGGATGGAGGGATCGGCCGTCGTGACCAGATAGCCCAGCCCTCCCCCGACGCCGCAGACCATGAAGTAGAGCAAAAATGCCCCGGCCGCCCGCGGACCCGGTCCAAAATGCCGGGCGACCGCGGGACCGAAGGCCAGGGCCGCGCCGGCGTTCATGAGGATGTGAATCAGGCTTCCATGCAGGAAGACATGCGTCAGCAGCGTCCACCAATGCCCTTCAGCCAACGCGACGCCTGACAGGGCGAGACTCGAAACCGAACCCTCGGGCAGGCTGTAAAGCTGTATGCCATAAGCGATTGCGAGCAGGGCGATAAGCGCCAGGCTGATGGCGGGCGCATTGAACATTGGCTCCCCGGCGGGGGCCTCCGTCGGCGCCGGGTCGTCCTGCGATTCGCTCACTCAAATTCCTTCCGCCTTAACCAAATCAGCAAGGGTTCGCCCGCAGGATGAAAGCTGTCCTGTTTTGGCACGCTCATTGCTTGTGCGCTGGCGTGCACTTTACCCGCGCGGAGCTTTTTTCCATGGCAGCGTTCTCGACCAAGAGGCTTTTCACCGCAGGCGCTGCGATGGTGATCGGCGGTCTGGTCTTCGCCTCGGCCGCCCAGGCCCAGCAGATGAGCACCAACTCCGCCTCTTTCAATGCCGGGTACGGGCGCGTCGCCGGCCAGGAGAACCGCGGAGTCGAGTACGGCACGCGGGACTCCTCGAACAATCGGCTGATCGTCGACGGCATCATCCAGAGCGGTGAGACCCAGAGCAGCTTCTCGGCCATGAGCGGCGGAGTGTTCAGTTCAGGCTCCGGCGTGGGCGGCGGCGGGTCGACAGCCATCGGCAACAATCTGGTCGTGATCACCCAGGGCAACTGGAACACCGTGATCGTGACCTCGGTCCAGACCAACACCGGCGACGTGACCGCCGGTGTGACCACGAGTGGAGGCAATTGATGACCGGCGCCGGGGCGCGCGTTGGCGCGCTGCTTTCCGCGGCCTCTCTGGGCCTGTCGGCCTGCGTGACCCCCACCGCCGGTTCCGACGGTCTGTACGCCACGCCCATCGGCACCGCCCCGGTGACGGCGAACCCGACGCCCTATACCTCGGCGCTGGTCTGCATCGCCCAGTATGCCCGGCAGTATAATCTGCGTGCGCCGCGCATCTCGGTCGGCCGCATCAGCGACATGACCGGCAAGGAAGAAGCCGACGGGTCCGGCCGCAAGATCACCCAGGGCGCCTCGCTGATGGCGATGACCGCCTTCGCCAAGGCCGGCATTCCGCTCGTCGAGCGGTTCGACACGTCGGTGTCCGAACTCGAGCTGAAATACGCCAACAACAAGCTGATCACCGACGGGCCGACGCCGGGCGTCGACGCGCCGGCGGATCCACGCCGCATCTTCTCCGGCCAGGTCGCCGGTTCGGATTTCTATGTCACCGGCGGCATCACCGAGCTGAACTACAACATCCGCTCCAGCGGCGCCGACATTCTGGGCGGCGACACGGGGTCCGACGGCGCCAAGGGCAGCTTCCGCGCCCGCATCTTCGTGATGAACATCGCCATGGACCTGCGGCTGGTGAACACCCGTACGCTCGAGGTGGTGGACGTCATCTCCTATCAGAAGCAGATCGTCGGCCGCGAAGTCGGCCTCGGCCTGTTCGACTTCCTCAATGGCAATGTCTTTGACGTGTCCGCCGGCACCGGCGCGCTCGAGCCGGTCCAGCTGGCCGGCCGCGCGATGGTCGAGCGGGCCACCGTGGAAATGTCGGCCAACCTCTACGGCATGCCCGGACCGCAATCCTGCATGACCGTCGATCCTCTCGGTGGCGCGACGACGGGGGCCACAGGCGGCTTCACGCCCGCTTACAACAACCTGGGAACCAACAATGCCGCGACCCGCGAAGACCCTAATCGCTGGAACGATGGCCGTTCTACCGGCGATCGCGCTCCTCTGCGCGGCCGGTACTAGCCAGGCCCAGACCCCGCCCAGCGAGGTCATCAACAACCAGATCCAGCTGGGCGACGTCTTCTCGACCCAGGTCCTGAACGTGGTCGAGGTGACCGACGGCGTGGGGGCGGAAACGTCGGCTACCGGCAACAACCTGGTCGGCTCCACCGAGGGCGCCGACCTGAACATCACGTCCAACCAGACGATGGCCGGCTCGACCATCGCCTCGACGGTCGCGAACGTGACGACGGGCATGGGCGCGAGCTCGCAGATCAACACCAGCGCGATCGGCAATGGCCTCGAGGCCGGGACGACCGAGGGCACCATGGTCGGGATCTACACCCAGATCGCCACGGCGGCGCCCAACGTGACGGCGACCGGCATGCTGGAAGCCGAAACCGCTGAGGGCGGCGACATCGGCATGGCCACGACGGCCGCCGCGAACAGCGTATCCCTCGGCCTGACCAACGCCTCGGCCGGCGTGCTCGTCAACCAGACCAGCAGCGCCTCGGTCCTCGCCGACGGCGGGTCGGTCGTGCAGTACGTCAGCGGAACCGCGGACGTGTCGGGCATGGCAGCCGGCAACAGCATGAGCCTGGTCGGCACGGACTCGTCCGCCGCCCGCGCCATCGTCTTCCAGAGCAACACGGCCGCCCTCACCCAAGCCAGCCAGTTCACCGCCTATGGCAACGTCCAGACCGCCAGCACCAGCGCCACGGCCAGCGGCAACGTCGCCGCAACGACCAATGAGGGCGCACTGCTGGATCTGACCTCGACCCAGTTCAACCAGTCCTATGTCCGGGCCCAGGCCGAGGGCAGCGCCTACCAGTTCGGCGAAGGCGCGGCGACGGCCTACGGCGTCGGCAACTCGGTTCTGGCCGGCAATACCGGCGAAGCCGTGGTGCTTGAGAACGTCCAGCTGAACACCGGCGGTGGCGTCGAAGCGACCGCGACGTTCGCGGGGACAGACGGCTATGACGGCTATGCGCGCGCCACGGCCGTCGGCAACGACGTGACCGGCTACGCCTGCGCCACCTGCTACGGCCAGATGACCATCGGCAGCACCCAGACCAACAACGCCGACGTCGGCGCCAGCGCCACGACCAACATCGGCGCCGGCCGGACCATCAACAGCACCTCCACGGCCGTCGGCAACAACGCCAGCTTCTATGTGACCCGGCCGGGCTCATAGGTTCGGAGCGGGAACATGCGCTTCAGTGCGTGTCCCTTCGGCTCGCGGCAGCGGCAGAGGACACAGGATCGCGGCTTCACGGGCAAGGCCTTGTGAAGGGCGGGAGGGCGCGGCGCGCTCCGGTCTCAGCCGGATGGTAGAGTGAGAGAAAGAGCCGAAACCGTGACACGCCGCGAAGTCCGTTATCCGGTGGCCGCCGGTAGGCAGCCCTCTTAGGGCTTGGCCGGCAGAAGCCTCCGACGGGCGGGCAGCGGCGAAACCGTCCCCGGACCGTGAGCGTAACCCCCGCTCACCTGCCGCCCCCTTGGCCAGAGGTCGTTCCGCTACCCCTCCCCGCCCCGCTCCAACGCCGGCTTGGATGGGACCTGAACGACTGACGCCGCTGGGGCTTCCCGCTCGAACCCCATCCCGCCGCCGCATCGGATCGCCTGGCCGAGACGCCCTCCCTTGCAGCGGGACGAGAGAAGAATAGATGCAGATTGGCGTGTGAGGTGTATTTCGGCGCGCCCACGGAGCAGCGGGAGCGGACACCCATATAATCAGCATGTTAGCTCCCGCTCAGCGGAAGGAACGCTGCGGAGATGCCCGTCCGCCGAGGCGACAGGCGTGCGTACCGATGCGTTGCCCTGACCCGCTCCGGTTGCGATAGTCACCGGGCAGGGGGATTCCATGTCGCGCACGCCGACCGCCAACACGCTCTTCTACGGCGACAACCTCGACATCCTGCGCGAGCACATCGACGATGACAGCGTCGACCTCATCTATCTCGACCCGCCGTTTAACTCGAACGCCAACTACAACGTGCTGTTCCGGGCGCCCGGAGGCGAGCAGTCGCAATCCCAGATCGAGGCTTTCGAGGACACCTGGCACTGGAACACCAGCGCCGAGCGCGCCTATCAGGACGTGCTGACCAGCGGCAATTCAGACGCCGCCAACATGCTGGCCGCCATGAGGTCGTTCCTCGGCACCAACGACATGATGGCCTATCTGGCCATGATGGCGGTGCGGCTGATCGAACTGCACCGGGTGCTCAAGCCGACGGGGTCGCTGTATCTGCACTGCGATCCGACGGCGAGCCACTATTTGAAGTTGATCTTGGACGCGGTGTTTGGGCTGGCGCTATTTCAGAACGAAATTACTTGGAAACGAACCACAACCCACAGCGATAGTAAGACGTGGAGCCGCGTCGCCGATAAGATATTCTTCTACACAAAATCAAATGCTTTCGTCTGGAACACGCCGAGAGAGGCCCATGGCGAGGCATATGTCGAGTCCAAGTTCCGATTCACAGAACCGGACGGTCGGCGCTATCGACTCCACGACATCACTAGCCCCAGCCCCCGTCCAAAGATGATGTACGAGTGGCGCGGGTTTCCCTTTCCGCCCAAAGGCTGGAGATTCGAGCGCTCGACCATGGAGCGTTTGGATGGCGAGGGTCGTGTTTGGTATCCGCAACACAAGGACGGTTCCTTCGACTTCTCGAAGCGGCCTCAGGTCAAGCGGTACTTGGACGAAATGTCTGGTGGCGTTATGGGGACCGTCTGGACGGATATTGCTCCCATCAACTCTCAAGCCCAAGAGCGCCTGGGCTATCCCACGCAAAAGCCTGTAGCCCTTCTCGAACGCATCCTTGCCGCCTCCTCCAACGAGGGCGACCTCGTGCTCGATCCGTTCTGCGGCTGCGGCACCACGGTCCATGCCGCGCAGAAGATGAACCGGCGCTGGATCGGCATCGACGTCACCCATCTGGCGGTCGGGTTGATCAAGCGGCGACTGACCGACGCCTTCCCGATGGCCAACTTTGAGGTTCTGGGCACGCCGAAAGACGTAGGCGGCGCGCGGGCATTGGCCGAGCAGGACAAGCATCAGTTCCAGCTCTGGGCCTTGTCGATGATCGACAACGCCGTGCCCTACAAGGGCGGTCGCAAGGGCGCGGATGGCGGCGTCGATGGCTACGTCTATTTCCAGGTCCCAACCGACGAGGGGGCCGGCTCGAAGACCGTCACCGGCAAGGCCATCGTCTCGATCAAGGGCGGTGGCGTCAGCGACCCGCAGGTCAAGGACCTGATCACCACCATCGACCATGAAGGGGCCCAGATGGGCCTGTTCGTCACCCTGCTGCCGCCCACCAAGCCGATGATCACACGGGCTGCCGCGGCTGGCTTCTATAGCGCCGGTGGGCGTGACTATCCGAAGGTGCAGATCCTGACCATCGAGCAGTTGTTCGAAGGCAAGCGGCCGGAAATGCCGTGGCTCGATCCGTCGGTGTTCAGGAAGGCCAAGCGGGAAGCCGCGCCGGACAAGCAGGGCGCGCTGGACTTGTAAGCGCGGCGCGTCCCCTCTTTTCCTTCCGGAATCTATCGGCATAGACTATGCCAACTTATTCGCGGCCGGTCGCGGCCCGTCGGGAGGCGCTTGATGATCAATCCCTGGCTCTGGGCCGGCGCCGCAGCGATCTATGTCCTGTTCCGCGCCTGGTACGACAACTGGCGCGGTCCCCTGAAGCCGGCCGAGGTCGAGGCGTTCATGGCCCGGGTCGAGGCCGGCAAGAGCGCCGAGCACAATGATCCCGCCATCCTGCGCGCCTTTCTGGAAGCGGATGACGGCCGCGAGTTCTTCATGTTCAACCTCGTCAAGGTCGCCACCGGCGAGGCGCCACACCCGGAAACCGGCGCCCCGACGCCGCGACAGGCGCTGATGCAGCGGTACACCCGCACCTTCATGCCGGCCCTGCTGGCCCGCGGCGGCCACCCTGCCCTCGCCGCCCGCAAGGTCGCCGGCTATGTCGACGCCTGGAAGGTCGGCCCCGACCCCGGCTGGTCGATCATCGGCTACATGCGCTACCGCAGCCGTCGGGACATGATGACCATGGCCACACATCCGAAGTTCCAGAGCATCCACGATTTCAAGATCCTCGGTACGGCGGAGACCTTTTCCTTCCCGACCCGACCGATCCTGATGCTGCTGATGCCGCCGCGCCTGTCCGTCGCCCTTGTACTGCTGCTGGCCGCGGCCTTCGCGCAGATCGCCCTGCTCGTCACCTGACCCGGAGACCACCAATGGACACCGTTTCCCTGAACGGCGCGCCCGGCTCGCCCTACAGCCGCAAGATGCTCGCCGTGCTGCGGTACCGGCGCATCCCCTACCGCCTGTTCTGGCCGGGGCGTGAACCCGTCGACTATCCGGTCCCCAAGGTGCGCCTGCTGCCGACCTTCTACCTGCCGGGCGCCGATGGCGCGCTGACCGCAGTGACCGACTCGACCCCGCTCATCCGCCGCTTCGAGCGGGAGTACAGCGACCGGCTTCTGCGCCCCGCCAGCCCCGCCCTCGCCTTCCTCGACTCCCTGCTCGAGGATTACGGCGACGAATGGCTGACCAAGGCGATGTTCCACTACCGCTGGGCCTACAAGGCCGACATCGACCAGGCGTCCGGAGTCCTGCCGTCCTGGCGCGGAACCCTGGACGACGAGATGCTGGCCGCGATGGGCAAGGCCTTCTCCGAGCGACAGATCAGCCGTCTGCGCTATGTCGGCTCCAACCCGACGACCGGGCCGGTGATCGAGGCCAGCTATGTCCGGCTTCTCGAGCTGCTCGAAAATCATCTCAAGCAGCACGGCTTCCTGCTCGGCGGCCGGCCCGGCGCGGGCGACTTCGGCCTCTATGGCCAGCTGACGCAACTGGCGGCCTTCGACCCCACGCCGACCGCGCTGGCGGCCACGCGGGCGCCCCGGGTGATGGCCTGGGTCCAGCTGGTGGAGGACCTGTGCGGCCTGGAGCCCGCGGATCGCGACTGGTTTGATCCCGCGAACCTGCCCGACACGCTGATCGCCATCCTCGCCGAGACCGGCCGGGTCTATGCGCCTCTGATGGCGGCCAACGCCAAGGCGGTGATGGCCGGCGCCGAGAGCGTGGAGACCGAGATCGACGGCCAGCCCTGGAGCCAGCAGCCTTTCCCCTACCAGGCCAAGTGCCTGATGTGGCTGCGGGAGGAGTACGCGGCGCTGGGCGCGGCGGACCGGGAGCTGGTGGACAAGGCGCTCGCGGGGACCGGTTGGGCGGGGATGTTCGGCTGAGCTGAGGGAGTAGGGAGTAGGGAGTAGGGAGTAGCCAAAGCGGAGTCGCGGCGCCGACGGCGCGCCCAGACCAACTACTCCCCCCCTACTCCCCCCCCCTACTCCCTACTCCCTACTCCCTACTCCCTACTCCCCACCCGGCCACGAACCCGCCTTGCCTTCGCCGCATGGCCCGGCGAATGTGCGGCCAACCCTTTCCAGTCCTTTTCGAGCTCATCACAGCATGCATCCCTACGTCCGGCCGGCCCTGATCGCCGTGACGGCCCTGTCCCTCGTCGGCTGCGCCGGCGCTTCGGACAAGCTGCCCAGATTCTCCTTCGGCAAGCCGCGCGCTGAAGCGCCGGCGGCGGCCACGCCGGCCTCCAGGGCCCCACAGGCGGTCAAGCTCGCGCCCGGGGTCTGGCCGCAGGCCGTCAGCGACGTCGCCGCGGATCCGGACGTGCGGTTCGGCGCCCTGCCGAACGGGATGCGCTACGCCATCATCCGCAACGTGACCCCGCCGGGGCAGGCGTCGCTGCGGCTGCGGTTCGACGCCGGGTCGCTGATGGAAACCGACGCCCAGCAGGGTCTGGCGCACTTCCTCGAGCACATGGCCTTCAACGGCAGCAAGGGGATTCCGGAAGGCGAGATGGTCAAGATGCTTGAGCGGCGGGGCCTGGCCTTCGGCGCCGACACCAACGCCTCGACCAACTTCGACGAGACCACCTACAAGCTCGACCTGCCCCAGACCGATGACGAGACGGTCGACCTGTCGCTGAGGGTGATGCGCGAGACGGCCAGTGAGCTGCTGATCGCCGCCGACGCGGTCGATCGCGAGCGCGGCATCGTGCTGTCGGAGGAGCGGACCCGCGACGGCCCGGGCTGGCGCGTGTTCCAGGCGCGGATGGAGTTCATCCTGCGCGGCCAGCTGCCGCCCAAGCGCTACCCGATCGGCAAGGTCGAGGTTCTGCGCACCGCCCCGCGCGAGCAGCTGGTGGACTTCTACAACCGCTATTACCGGCCCGAGCGCTCCGTGCTGGTCGCGGTCGGCGACTTCGACGTCGACGCGATGGAAGCCAAGATCAAAGCGTCCTTCGGCAGCTGGACCAACACCACGCCGGACGGTCGCGACCCGGATCTCGGTGCAGTGGCCAAACGAGGGCTGGAGACGCAGATCGCCATCGAGCCCGGCTCGTCGACGACGCTGCAGATCGGCTGGGTCTCGGCGGCCGACCTGCGCCCCGACAGCGCCGCCAAGCGCCGCGAGGACTGGATCCGGCAGCTGGGCTTCGCGGTGCTCAACCGGCGCCTGGAGACTCTCGCCCGCGCCGCCGAACCGCCGTTCATCGCCGCCGGCGGCTTCTCGGGGAACCAGACCGACGCGGCGAAGGTCACGACCATCGCCGTCACCGCCCGACCGGGCGAATGGCAGGGCGCCCTCAAGGCAGCGGAACTGGAGCAGCGCCGGCTGGTCGAGTTCGGCGTGCGCCAGGACGAGCTGGACCGGGAGATCGAGGACTATCGCCAGTGGCTTAAGTCGCGCACGGCGTCCGCCGCGACGCGCCGGACGCCCCAACTGGCCAACGAGATGATCGACTCCGTCGGCGAAGACGAGGTGATGACCAGCCCGGCCCAGGATCTGGCGCTGTTCGAAACCGCGGTGAAGGATCTGAAGGCCGACACCGCGTCGGCGGCCATCCGCGCGGCGTTCGCCGGGTCGGGCCCGCTGGTGTTCATCGCCTCGCCCACGCCCATCGAGGGCAACGAGACCGCGGTCGCCCAGGCCTGGAACGCCTCTCGCAAGCTCGCCGTCACCGCGCCCGAAGCGCCCCGCCAGGTGGTCTGGCCCTATGAGGACTTCGGCGCGGCCGGCAAGGTGGCCAGCCAGACGGACGTCGTCGACCTCGACACCACCTTCGTGCGGTTCGAGAACGGCGTGCGGCTGACGATCAAGCCGACCAAGTTCCGTGATGACCAGGTGCTGGTGAAAGTGCGGGTCGGCGGCGGCCTGAACAGTTTGCCGGCCGACCAGCAGTCGCTGTCCTGGGCCAGTTCGGCCGTGATCGAGGGCGGTTTGGCGAAGATCGACTCCGAAGACATGGAGCGCGTGCTGGTCTCCAGCGTCTATGGCGCGCGGTTCGGCATCGAGGACGACGTGTTCAACCTGTCGGGTTCGACGCGGCCGGAGGACCTCCTGACCCAGATGCAGGTGCTGGCGGCTTTCGCCAGCGAGCCCGGCTGGCGGCCCGAGGCGCTGCAGCGGATGCGCACCTATGCCGCGACGCTGAGCGACCAGTACGAGGCCACCGACAGCGGCGTGTTCAACCGCGAACTGTCCGGCCTGCTGCACGGCGGCGATCGCCGCTGGACCTGGCCGAGCAAGACAGACATCGCCGGCGCCAGCCCGGAGGGCCTGAAGCGCAGCTTCGGCGACGCCCTGACAAGCGGACCGGTGGAGGTGGTGATCGTTGGAGACATCTCCGTCGAGAAGGCCATCCAGGCCGTCGCGACGACCTTCGGCGCCCTGCCGAAGCGACCCGAGGTTCCCGGCGCCGTAGTCGGCAAGACCGGCTTCCCGACTGCCGGGCAGCAGCCGACGGTCCTGACGCACAAGGGGCGCGACGACAAGGCGACGGCCTTCCTCGCCTGGCGCACTGACGATTTCTACAGCGACGTCCAGCAGGCCCGAAGCACGGCGGTGATGGCTGACATCATCGAACTGCGGCTGATCGACGAACTGCGCGAAGCCCAGGGGGCGACCTACTCCCCGGGCGTCAACTGGAACGCTAGCGATGTGTGGTCCGGCTGGGGCTATGTCTCGGCCCGGGTCGAGGTGCCGCCGGCGCTGGTGGACGGCTTCTTCCGCGACACGCTGAAGATCGCCGCCGACCTGCAGGCCACACCTCCTTCCGCGGACGAACTGGACAGGGCCAAGAAGCCGCGCCTGGAACGGCTGGGAAAGGCCCGTGAGACCAACGAGTACTGGCTGGAAGAGCTGGGCGGCGCCCAGACCGATCCGCGCCGGCTCTCGGCCACGCGCTCGCAGATGGCGGCCTATGAGCGGGTCACGGCAGCCGACGTCCAGGCCGCCGCCCGGACTTACCTGAACCCTGATCGGGCGTGGAAGCTCGTGGTCCAGCCAGCAGGAAAATAGAGCGGCAAGCGCGCTTCGGGGGAGCCATGAAGATTTACCGCATCGGCGTCATCGGGCTCGGCCAGCGGATCGCCCACGTCCTGTCGGCGATGAAGGAGGTCGGCTGGGGGCTGAACGTCGCTGCGTATGTCGATCCGGCCCCCGTCGGCGCCCCAATTCTCGCCGACGCCGGGATCGATCCTGGCGTGGCCTGCGACAGCGTCGCCGACCTGCTCGCGCGCGGGCCCTTCGACCTGGTGATGATCGGCTCACCCAATCACCTGCATCTGGACCATCTGAACCAGGCGCTCGACGCCGGTTGGCCTGTCTTCGCCGAGAAGCCGATCGTGCGGACGGAAGCCGAGACCGAGGCGCTCGCGCGGCGCCTCGCCCGGGCCGATACGCCGCCGCTCTACATAGGGCTGGTGATGCGTTCGATGTCGATCGTTCGGGAGGTCATCGCCCGGGTGGATTCAGGGCAGCTGGGCGAGATCATCTCGATCGACGCGACCGAGCACCTGCCGCCGGAGCATGGCGGCTACCTGGCGCGCAACTGGCGGCGACGGCAGGAATGGGGCGGCTCCTACCTGCTCGACAAGGTCTGCCATGACTTCGATATCTTCGGCCGCATCGTCGGCGCGAGGCCGGCGAAGGTGGCCAGCTTCGGCGGGCGAAGGATCTTCACCCCCGAGCGGACCGACGTCCCGCGCACCTACGAGAACGGCGAGGCCGCCTACGCCCTGCGCGACGCGGGCTGGGCCGGGGCCAACGACAGCTTCCAGTCCGACATGGATGTCACCGACCATCAGACGGCGATGGTCGAGTACGAGAACCAGGTCCGGCTGACGTTCCACGCCAACAGCCATGTCGCCCTGACCGAGCGGCGCTGGTACATCGCCGGGACCAACGGCACCCTGATCGCCGATCTGGTGCGCAACCGGCTGATGGTCCGGCGGGCGCTTGATCGCGGCAAGCCCGAGCGGATCGACTACGGCGGGCGCACCGCCGACAGCCACAACGGCGCCGACCAGTCGATGGCCCGCGACCTGCTGGCGACCCTGGAGACGGGCGCGCCCTTCCCCGTCACACCCTGGGATTCGATGGAGGCCGGTCTGACCGTCATGGCCATCGACCAAGCGATGGCGGAGGGAACCATGGTCGACTGCGCCGCGATGTGGGCCCGCTACGACGCCGCCAGGGGCGCGAGCAGCGCCGGTCCCAGCAACTCCTGAAGCAGGGGCGATCCTGGCCAGGGGTGATGCCGGTACTGCCGGAAGCCCTCGGCCATCTCGACGCCGAAGTCCCGGCCGCGACGGCGGGCCCACTTTTCCAGTGACGCCACCTGGTCGGGAACGCCGTGCTGGCGGGCGACCCAGCGGATCTGGCTCTCGTGAGCGGCCAGCATGGCGCGCTTGGTCTCGAACACCGACCCGATGTCGGCGCCGAAATCGGGCCTCACCGGCACGCCCTCGCGGTCGCGGCCGCCGATCGGGTCCATGAAATAGAGGTGGGGAATCGCGTCGAGCGCCGCCGCGCCGCCCGTCCGGTAGTTGGGTACAGAGGCGGCGAAGCAGGCGTCACGGACCAGCAGGCTCGTTGCCTCGTGGTCGGGGTGATAGTCGGCCGGCGAACTGGTGATGACGATGTCCGGCCGCGCCTGCCGGATCAGCTCGGTGACCGTGCGCCGCGAGGCGTCATCGCTGAACACACCGAGGTCCGGCAAACCGCCGCAGCGGTAGTCGGCCCCGATGAGCGCGGCGGCCGCAGCGGCCTCGGCCTTGCGGATGCGGGCGGTATCCTCGGGCGTGGTTTCTGTCGAGCCACCCTCTCCGGCGGTCAGGGTGGCCAGGGTCACCCCGTGGCCGGCCGCCGCCAGCAGGGCCAGCGCGCCGGCCCCGAGCGTCTCGATGTCGTCCGGGTGGGCGTGAATGGCCAGGATGGCGGTCATGCTGAGCAGTCCCGAACGCCGCCTAGTAGATCGTGCCGCCCACGCCGCCGTCGAGGCTCATGCTGTAGCTGGCGGACGTGGTCTCGCTGTAGCTCTCCTCGCGATAGGCCGTGTACTTCTCGATGGTGACGATGGTCAGCACCTTCATGCCGGCCCCGAAGCGGCGCAGCAGGCTGCGCTCGTTGCAGTCGCGCGCCGGAGCCTGCGGCCGGCAGGCCACCGAGCCGCCGTCCGCGCCGTTGCCGCGCGAGCGGTAGAGCGCCTCGCCCTTGGCGCAGGTGATCGTCTGGCCGCCGTCAAACGAGATCCGCTCGACGTACTCGGCGACCGTGACCTGCATCCGCGTACCGGCGAGACAGCGGTAGAGTTCGCCGTCGTAGGCGTCATCGACGTCCCGTTCGGCGAAAACCTGGCTGGCGGGATGCGGAACATCGCGGTCGTCGAGACAGAAGGCCTGGATCACGACCTTGCGCATCTTGCTGCGGCTGGCCTCGTAGGCGACCTGGCGCGTGCGGATGATGCCCTGGACATCGAGGCCCTGGATCGCGCCGGTGGCGACGGGCGGCGAGTAGTAGCCACCGCCTCCCCCGCCGCCGCCATAGGCGATCGCACCGGCCCCGGCCCCGGCGCCCGCGATCGAAACAGCGACCGCATTGGAGTTGACGATGATGTTGGTCCGGCCACCGGGGGTGCAGCATCCCGGCGGGCTCGGCGGCCGGGGCGGCGGCGCCGGCGGTGTGCAACAGGGTGGCGGCGCCGGGGGCGTACAACACGGCGGCGGCGGCGGCGTGCAGCACGGTGGCGGCGGCGCACAGCACTGTGCGGCGGCCTCGTCTCCGGGCAACGCCGATGAGCCCAGCCAGAGCAGGACCCCGCCCAGGAGGGCAAACAACAGATTCCGAGGCGCCATGGGACGAATCCCCTCCAAATTCCCTGTACGCCCGCATGCAAGAATCGCGCCGAAGCGCGCGATTTCGTCCCGATACGGGACACTGCGGACCTGGCCCGGACTTTCCCTGCAACCCCCGTGCGGCCGCAGAGGGTCGCGCGGTCGGGGGTCCAGACCATGGTCCATCCCAACACGGAACGATTGACGGAGTATTGGCAGGCGCGTCAGCACGACGCCGCCGCGCCCTGGCGCGCCGATGTCGATCCGATGGATTTCCACGACCTTCTGCCCCAGGTGCTGATCGTCGGACGCGCCGCTGACGGGACCTATCCCTTCCGGCTCGCCGGCGGGTTCGTCTCCGACCTGCACCGCAGCGATCTGCGCGGACGCTGCCTGCTGGATCTGTGGCGTCCGGGGGATCGCTGGCAACTGAAGTCAGCGCTGGAATTCGCCCGTGGCAGGCCCGAGCCGCTCGTGGTTCACGCCGATATTCTCGCCGACGGCGTCGCGCCGGTCAGCATGGAGGTGCTGCTGGCGCCCCTGCGCGGCAAGTCCGGCGACGTTGACCGGTACATCGGCCTGTACCAGCCGACCGCGATGATCGCTCGCCTGCTCGGCCGCCCGGCCCTCGCACTCGCCATCAGCGGCATCAGCCGGTCCAACGGCTCCGAAGCAGCGCCATCGCTCCGCCTGGCGTCCGTGAACGGCCGCCAGATCGCCTAGAATTCCGGGCGAGATGGATTGATCAGGCTGAGGCCGAATCCAGTCTGGCGATATGCGCCGGGTCGAGCGAACGGCGGGCGGCGCCCATCAGCTCCTCGAGTTGCCCGAGGCTTGTGGCGCTCGCGATCGGGGCGGCAACAGCCGGGCGGGCCATGACCCAGGCAAGCGCGATCTGCGCCGGCGTGGCGCCCGTTTCCGCCGCCACGGCGTCGAGCGCGGCCAGGACCTTCGGCCCCTTCTCGCCCTCGAGGTGCTTCTTCATGCCGCCGCCGCGCGGGCTTTTGCCCAGATCGGCGAGCGAACGATACTTGCCCGTCAGAAAGCCGCTGGCGAGGCCGTAGTAGCTGATAATGCTGACGTTCTCGGCCAGGCAGAGCTGCTGCAGAGGTCCCTCGATCCCGCGGTCCATCAGATTGTAAGCCGGCTGAAGCGTGTCATAGCGCGGGAAGCCGCCGGCCTTGCTGGCCGCCTCGGCCGAACCGAGGCGATCGGTCTCGAAATTGGAGGCGCCGATCGCCCTCACCTTCCCTGCCTTTACCAGCCGGCCATAGGCTTCCAGGGTTTCGTCCTGAGCGGCCTCGGGATCATCGCGATGCGACTGGTAGAGGTCGATGTAGTCGGTCTGCAGCCGCTGAAGCGAGGCCTCGCACGCCGCGATGATGTTCTTCGCCGTCAGACCCGGTTGGACCGGCCACATGCCGACCTTGGTGGCGATGATCACGTCGTCCCGCCGGCCGCGCGCCTTCAGCCAGGTCCCGATGACCTTTTCCGAATCGCCCCCGGTATTGCCCGGAACCCACGCCGAATAGACATCCGCCGTGTCGATGGCGTTGAAGCCGTCGGCGACGAAGGCGTCGAGAATAGCGTGCGAGGTCGCCTCGTCCGCCGTCCAGCCGAAGACATTGCCCCCCAGCATGAGCGGAGCGATCGACAGGCCGGACCGGCCGAGGGGGCGGTGTTCCATGGGCAGGCTCCAAACAGGGACAGGTCAAAGCGTCCCCTGGGACACCTTAACCTGTCCCCCGGGAATTAGGCCGCCTTGACGGTCTCGCCATCATAGACCGGCGCGTCCTGCGGCGGCAGGGCGGCCTTGCCGAGGATCACATCGCTGATCTTCTCGGCGATCATCATGGTCGGCGCGTTGGTGTTGCCGCCGATCAGGGTCGGCATCACCGAGGCGTCAACCACGCGCAGGCCTTCCAGCCCGATGACCTTCAGATCCGCGTCGACCACCGCCTGCGCGTCGTCCGCCGCGCCCATCCGGCAGGTGCCGACCGGGTGATAGATGGTTTCGGCGTTCTGGCGGATCCAGGCGTCGATCTCGTCGTCCGACTGGACCGCCTTGCCCGGCGAGTACTCCTCGCCGCGATAGGGGTCGAGCGCCGGCTGGGCTGCGACCTTGCGGGCCATCCGCACGCCCTCGCGCACCGCGCGGCGGTCTTCTTCGGTGGCCAGGTAGTTGGCGAAGATGGTCGGATCGTCGCCCGGATCGGCCGACCGCAAGCCGACCCGGCCGCGGCTCTCGGGGCGCAGCTGGCAGACGTGCAGGGTGAAGCCGTCCTTCTGGACCACGGTCTTGCCGTGGTTCTGCATGATCGCCAGCACGGTGTGGAACTGCAGGTCCGGCCGGTCGAGATCGGGGCGCGACTTCAGGAAGGCGCCCGATTCCAGCATCTGCTGGCGGCCGGTGCCCTTCTTGAACAGCATGTAGCTGATACCCGTGATCAGGGTCTTGAGCCCCTTGGTCCGCGAATAGGCCGTGATCGGCAGCGGGCATTCCCAGGAAATGCAGACGTCCAGGTGGTCCTGCAGGTTCTTGCCGACGCCGGGCAGCGCGTGCAGCACCTTGATGCCGTGCGGGGTCAGGTCCTCGGGATCGCCGATGCCCGAGAGCTGCAGGATCTGCGGCGACTGCACCGCCCCGGCGCAGACCAGCACCTCTGCATTGGCGCTGACCGTGACCGTCTGGCCGTCGACCAGATATTCGACGCCCGTGACGCGCTTGCCGTCGAGGATCAGGCGGCTGGTGCGGGCGCCGGTGACACAGGTCAGGTTGGGACGCTTGAGGGCCGGATAGAGGTAAGCCTTGGACGAGCTCCAGCGCTCGCCGTCCTTGATGGTCAGCTGGTAGGGGCCCCAGCCTTCCTGCTGGAAGCCATTGAAGTCCTTGGTGGTCTTGTAGCCGGCCTCGGCGCCGGCCTTGATCGTGGAGGAGTAGATCGGATTGGGCGTCGAGGCCTTGGACACATGCAGCGGCCCCTTGTCGCCGTGCCAGGCGTCGCCGCCGCCTTCCAGGCTCTCGGAGCGCTTGAAGTAGGGCAGAACGTCGGCATAGCCCCAGCCGGTCAGGCCCATCTGGCGCCACTGGTCATAGTCCCGGGCATGGCCGCGGATGTAGATCATGCCGTTGATCGAGGACGATCCGCCCCAGCCCTTGCCGCGCGGCCACCAGAGCTTTCGGTCGTTGAGCGCCGGTTCGGCCTCGGTCCAGAAGCCCCAGTTATATACACCCTTGTCTTTAATAAGCTGACCGACGCCGGCGGGCATCTTGACCAGGATCGAGTTGTCCTTGCCGCCGGCCTCCAGCAGCAGGACGGTTTTGGTCCCGTCCTCGGTCAGGCGGTTGGCGAGCACGCAGCCGGCCGAGCCGGCGCCGATGATGATGTAGTCGTAGTGGTCGGCCACGCTGGCGTCTCCCCGGGGCAGGTTATCGTTGTTCAGGGATTAGTGACGCCGGCGTCAGCTTTGGGCAACGGGAAAAGGGCGCAGGGACACGCACTTCCGTGCATGCCCCTGTTTCCGCGGGAGGGGACACACACCCGGGTGCGCGTCCCCGATCCTTGCGACTTACGGACGGAAGGTCCGGCTTGTCGCCGCGCCGTTCATGAAGGCGAGGATCTCGCCGTTTTCGATGCGAACGGTGTTGTTGTCGGCATTCGAGTCGTCGTTGCAGCGATTGCCGTCGATGTAGATGTCGGGGTCGTAGGTCACCGCCAGCTCGACGTGGCCGCCGAACTCGAAGTCATCGAAGGCGTTGCGGATCATCGGAGTGGTGTACCGCAGCATCGTCGCACCGGGAGCGGCGGCGCCGGTCAGGGGCCGGTCGCTGGAATAGGTCCCGCCGGTGTTGCCGTTGACGGCCACCAGATGCACGCCCTGCTGGTTGGCGCCCGAACGCCAGGCGGAGCCGCCCGTGTTGGCGATCGTGTAGCTGATCCGGACCTCGCCGCGACGCGCGCCCTTGGTCAGGGTGACGCTGACGATCGAGGGATCGACGTCGCAGGTGAAGACGGCCACGGGGGCCCGGCCTTCCGGCAGCTTGAACACCGGCGTGACGCCCTTGGGCGTGATCGGTCCGGCCATGGCGGTCGCCGCGATGGAAAAGGTGGCGATGACGCTGGCGACTGAAACGATGGTCTTGAACATTGTAGCCTCCTGTTAGCCCCGCGAATGATTTCGCAAGACCGAGACTGCGCCGGCCTTTCTGAACCGGTCTGGAGATCGATGGTTACCGAACGTTCATGTTCGGCGACCGGTGGTTGCCAGGCTCGATTGTCGTCCCGGACGCCGCAGGCGATCCGGGATCCCGAGCGAGTCCCAGCCGGTTCTGGGTCCCGGCTCTTCGCTTCGCTGCGGCCGGGATGACAGGCGTGGGGCGGCATGCGACGGTTCAAGATGCCCACTCGCCGCGCCGTCACCGCCGCCGTCCTCGCAACCCTGATCCCGGAGGTCGCTATGGGCGATGAACTTGAGAAATACGGCCTGTTCGGCAAGATGGTGGCCGCGCCGGGCAAGCGGGATGAACTCGTGCGCTACCTGCTTGAGGGTACGGGCGATATGCCGGGGTGCCTGATCTATGTGGTCGCCAACGACCCGGCCGAACCGGACGCGATCTGGATCACCGAAGTCTGGCGGACGAAGCAGGATCACGCCAATTCGCTGAAGCTGCCCGCCGTCCAGGCGGCGATTTCAAAAGCCAGGCCGATCATCGCCGGCTTCGGCGAGCGGTTCGAGACCATCCCCGTCGGCGGCGTCGGGCTGTAGGCCGGCCTTCTCCCTGACCACGGAATTCGATAGGGACGGGTCAGGGCCTGGTCCCTCGAACAATTGCAGAGTGAGCCCATGACCGGTCGCGCCGACGTCACTGAAGAAAACCGCCAGATCGCCCGCACCGTGGCGGACCTGTTCGGCGGCGCCCCGGCCGTCCACACCTGGTGGGACGACGGGAAGAAGAACAGCGTCGATATCCTGTCCTCGGAAGGTTCGCCGGCGCCCGGCGTGACCGCCTATGCGACCGTAAACCTCTCGAACACCGCGCTGACCGACGCGGCCAACGACCTGCGGGTCGAGCTGCTCGGCGCCTGCCAGAGCGACGTGGAGGAATTTCCGGGCCTGCTGTCGACCTGCGCGTTCAACATCGTCGAGAACGGCGCGGTGATCGCGCCCGGCGTGATCTTCCCGGACGTCGTCACGACCTATGCGCTGTCGACGACGCTGAGGCACATCCTGTTCGTGCCGCCGTTCTTCTGGGGCGAGGCGCCGGCGACGTTGTACCTGCCCAAGCGGACGGTGGCCTGGCTGCTGGCCCTGCCGATCTCCGATGCCGAGCTGGAGCACCTGACAGCGCACGGCGTCTCCTCGCTCATGGACATCATGGAAGAGAAGCGTCCGGCGGTGTTCGACATGAATCGCCCGTCGGTCGTCTGACCCCGCCGCCGTGAAGCCGTTCGTCGCCAGCGAGGTCGCGCCCCATTCCGACCTCGGGTTCATCCGCGCCTTCTGCGAGAGCCCGACGATCGCCGTCGCCCTGACCACGGCGGCAGCTCTGTGCGACGCCGTCGCGCCCAACGCCACAGTAACGGTCTGCAGGGTCCAGCCCTACTGGAAGTTCGAGGATCATTTCGAGATCCTGCTGGACCTGACCGGGCTGCGGTTTGTTGCTCTTGCCAGCGCGCTGGCCGGCCAGTGGGTGATGGGCGGCGACGACAAGGAGCCCTTCGTGATCTGGAACGCCGGTCAGGACGGGCCGTTCGCCGTGCCGACGATGACGTGGGTGAATCTGGAAGTGCTGCCGCCACCGCTTCCAGCCGACGAACAGGACGACCCGGACGGCGCGTGAAAGTCTATTTCCTTGACTTTCCCATGCTGCACTGCCACATGAACCTCGTCGCGGAGCATTCCGCGCTATCGGTCTGACCCGGCCGCGTATGGAACCTCTCCGGTTCCGCCTGGGTCCTGATACCGATCCTCCCCATAGCGACGCCATACGCGGGGCGTTTCCCAAACTGACCCCCGCTTCGCCCGCAGACCGTCTGGTCATGCGGCGCAAGTCGCATTTGAAAGACGACCCTTGACCAATTTTGCTTCGCTTGGCCTCGCCAAGCCGCTGCTCTCCGCGCTCGCCGCCGAGGGCTACACCACCCCGACCCCGATCCAGTCGCAGGCGATCCCGCTGGTGATGGACGGCAAGGACGTGCTGGGCATCGCCCAGACCGGCACCGGCAAGACGGCCGCGTTCGCCCTGCCGATCCTGCACCGCCTGGCCGCCAACCGCCGCCCGGCCCCGCGCCGCGGCTGCCGCTGCCTCGTCCTGTCGCCGACCCGTGAACTGGCCACCCAGATCGCCGAGAGCTTCCGCGCCTACGGCGCCGGCATGGGCATGACCGTCCAGGTCGTGTTCGGCGGCGTGAAGTACGGCCCGCAGGTCCGCGCCCTCGCCGGCGGCGTCGACGTGCTGGTGGCCACGCCCGGCCGCCTGATCGACCACATCAACGAGAAGGTCGCCAACCTGTCGGAGACGGAGATCTTCGTCCTCGACGAGGCCGACCAGATGCTCGACATGGGCTTCGTGGTGCCGATCCGTCGCATCGCCAAGACCCTGCCGCGCGTGCGCCAGAACCTGTTCTTCTCGGCCACCATGCCCTCGGAAATCGAGAAGCTGGCCGCCGAACTGCTGAACCCGAACCCCTCGAAGGTTTCGGTGACGCCGCAGGCGACGACCGTCGAGAAGATCGACCAGAAGGTCCTGTTCATCGAAAGCGCCCGCAAGCGCGTGCTGCTGGCCGAACTGTTCGACGACGCGGCGATGAAGCGCGTGCTGGTGTTCACCCGCACCAAGCGCGGCGCCGACCGCGTCGCCAAGGGCCTGAGCGCCATCGGCATCGAGGCCGCCTCGATCCACGGCGACAAGAGCCAGGGCCAGCGCGAAAAGGCGCTCGCCCAGTTCAAGGCCGGCGAGATGCGCGCCCTGGTCGCCACCGACATCGCCGCCCGCGGCATCGATGTTGACGGCGTCAGCCACGTCATCCAGTTCGAGCTGCCCAACGTGCCGGAAGCCTATGTCCACCGCATCGGCCGCACCGCGCGCGCCGGCGCCGGCGGCTCGGCCATCGCCCTGGTGGCCGATGACGAGCGCAACCTGCTGCGCGACATCCAGAAGGTCACCCGCCAGGTGATCCCGGCCTGGGATCGTCGCAACGACCGGGGCCTGGCCCAGGCGCACGCCGCCATGGCCTCGATCGAACCGGAAAAGCCCTTCCGCGATCCGCGTGCGGCCAATGGCCGTGGCGGTCAGCCGGGCCGCAACAAGAAGCCCGCCACGCTCGACGCCAGCGGCAAGGCGCAGCCCGATCGCGGCCAGCGCGCCCGTCACCGTCCGGCCGGCTACGAGCCACTGGCCCTTGGCGTGGCAGGCGATGCTCCGCCCAAGCGCAAGAAGCCCCGCAACCGCAATCGCGGCAAGAGCGGCGGCCAGGGTCAGGGCGCAGCGGGCTGATTTCCGACGTTGACCGGGATCAACGCGGCGGGCCGCTCTCGCGCGGATAATTCTCGGATTGGGGGCATGACCCAGGCCCCGGAAATTCGAGGACACAGCCATGAAGAAGCTGCTCACCGCCGCGGCGGCCCTTTCGATGGTGCTTGCCCCGATGGCTTCGGCCCAGCCGTCGGGCTCAGCCCCGCCGGATAGAAGCCTGTACGGCCCACACCCCGGCGATCAGGCTGATCCACGGTTCCGGCCACGGTGGTCGGCCGGCGACCGCCTGCCGCCACAATACCGTCAGCGGCAACACTACGTGGAGGACTGGCAGAAGCGCGGACTGCGTCGTCCGCCGAAGGGCTATCGCTGGGTTCGCTACAACGACACCAACTACTTCCTGGTGGCCGTGGTCAGCGGCCTGATCGCCCAGACCGTGTACCGCGATGAACGCGACCAGACCTGGGACCGCCGCTATTCGCAGCGCTACACCTACCAGGACGACATCTACTATCGGGAATGCCGCAGGAGTCCCGATCCGGCCGGCGTGCTCGTGGGCGCCCTGATCGGCGGCCTGATCGGCGAGGCGCTGGACGGTGACCGAAGGAGTGGCGGCGTCATCGCCGGCGTGATCCTCGGCGGCGCGATGGGAGCGGCCCTGACGCGAGACCTCGACTGCGAGGATCGCAGCTACGCCTACAAGTCCTACTACAACGGCTTCAACTCGGGGCAGCCCGGCAGCATCCATCGCTGGCGCAATCCGCGCAACGGCCGCTACGGGCAGATGCGCGTCGATGGCTACTACAACGACCAGGCCGGCTTTCGCTGCACCAGCTTCACGCAGACGGTCTACATCAACGGCCGCCCCCGCATCGACCGGGGTCGCGCTTGCCGTCAGCCGGACGGATCCTGGGCGATCGTGAACTAGGGTTTTCCGCCGCTGGTTCGAAGAACGGGGAGATCAGGCTCTGGAAGCCGTGATCTCCCCGGTTGTTCCCGTTCCTACCGGCCCTTCCACTGCGGCGCGCGCTTCTGCGCGAACGCCATCGGGCCTTCGCGGAAGTCTTCGGACTGAAACAGCGCCGCCACGGCCGGCATCTTGAACTGGCCGCCGATGGCGTCGGCGAGCGGCATTTCCAGGCCCTGCAGCACCGCCTGCTTGGAAGCGCGGATCGACATCGGGCTGCATTCGCCGATCAGGCCGGCCCACTTCTTGGCCTCGGCCATCAGATCAGCGGCCGGCACCACGGCGTTGACGAAACCCAGTTCCTTGCCCTCGGCGGCGCTGACACGGCGAGCGGTGAGGATCATGCCCATCGCCTGCTTCAGCCCGATCTGTCGCGGCAGCCGGTGCAGGCCGCCGGCCAGGGCCGCAAGGCCCACCTTCGGCTCCGGCAGCGCGAACACCGCGCCCTCCGATGCGATGATCAGATCGCAGGCCAGCGCGATCTCGAACCCGCCGCCCATGGCCACGCCGTTGACCGCCGCAATCAGCGGCTTGTCGAGGTCAAAGCGGCTGGTCAGGCCCGCGAAGCCCGAGGGCGGACTGCCCATCTTGCCGCCCATGGCCTGGTGCTTGAGGTCGTTCCCCGCCGAAAAGGCCCGTTCGCCGGCGCCGGTGACGATGCCGACCCACTGCTCCGGATCGGCGGCGAAGGCGTTGAACGCCTCGTCCAGCTCGAAGTGCATCGGCGAATGGAGAGCGTTCATCACCTCCGGCCGGTTGAGCGTGAAGATGGTGATCGGCCCCTCGCGGTCGACCGTAATGAATTCGTAGGCCATGTAGAATCCTCCTGGGGACATGTATCCGGCGAAGCCGGTACGTGTCCCCCAATGTTGAGGCTCGATCTTCGCGAGCCTTCCTTATGGTCCGTCAAGCCGTTGGGGGACACGTACCGGCCGATGGCCGGATACACGTCCCCTCGCACTCACCGCGCCACCAGATCCCGCCGGAAGCGCTTCCAGTTCTCGACGTAGTGCAGCGCCGACATTTTCAGGCCCATCGCCTGCTGTTCGCTGACCTCGCGGACGACCTTGCCGGGCGAGCCCATCACCAGGCTGTTGTCGGGGATCTCCTTGCCCTCGGGAATCAGCGCGCCGGCGCCGATCAGACAGTTGCGACCGATCTTCGCACCATTGAGGACGATCGAGCCGATGCCGATCAAACTGTTGTCACCGATGGTGCAGCCGTGAAGCATAACCATGTGACCAACGGTCACGTTCGCGCCGATGATCAGCGGAATTCCATGGTCGGCATGAAGCACAGATCCGTCCTGGACGTTGCTGTTTTCCCCGATTGTCAGGGTGTCGGTGTCGCCTCTTGCCACCGCGCCCCACCAGATGCTGGCATTTTTCTTCAGAATCACATCGCCCATCACGGACGCTGTCGGCGCTATCCAGTATTCGTCTTCCAAAGGCACCTGCGGCGCCAAGGCGCCTAATGCATAAACACTCATCCGTACGCCCCGTATATTTGAAATGGCCGCTTGATTAACGAGTCAGAAACCAAGTTAGCATCATCCTAGTCAGGCGATTCGAGGGGGCCAGTCCCCTTCGCATCCCGCCATGGACATTCGTCCGTGGTCTCCTGACGACGGAGAACCGGGTGCCGCGTATTGTGTTCCGGCGTCATTGGGCGCCGCCAGTTTCGCGAAGCTTCAGCGAGCCGCCGGGCCGCGCATGCGCCTTCCCACCCGTCATGTCGAACCAAGGGCGAGCCGTTCCGGCGTCGCCCTTTTTTCTTGCCCCATCGGAGGCTACCCAATGACCAAGCGTGCCCTGAAGCGGACCGTGCGCGAAGGCGCATTCGACCAGGACCAGTTCCAGAACGACGACGGCAAGGTTCGTCGTTTGCCAGTGGGCAATGGCTGGTCGCCGCTCGGTCGGGATGAGGATCGCGAGCAGGGGTACCTGAAGACAATAAAACCAAAATCGGACGGCCAGGCGGAATTGATCAAGGCGATCGACGCCAAGAGCCTGGTCCTGGCGCTCGGCCCGGCCGGCACCGGCAAGACCTATCTGGCCATCGCCAAGGCCGTCGAGGCCCTGGAGGCCGGCAAGGTCGCCAAGATCGTGCTGTCGCGGCCGGCGGTCGAGGCCGGCGAATCGATCGGCTACCTGCCGGGGGACATGGAGGACAAGCTGGCCCCGTACCTGCGGCCGCTCTACGACGCCCTGTCTGACCGGCTGTCGATGAAGCGGGTGCGGGCGCTGATCTCCGAAGGCGCCATCGAGATCGCCCCGGTCGGCTACATGCGCGGCCGCACATTGAACAACGCCTTCGTGGTCATCGACGAGGCCCAGAACTGCACCTACGGCCAGCTGAAGATGCTGCTGACCCGGCTGGGCTGGCACTCGACGATGGTCGTGACGGGCGATCCCAACCAGTCCGATCTGCTGACCGGACTTTCCGGCCTGGGCGATGTAGCCGACCGGTTCGAAGCGGTGCCCAATATTGCCGTGGTGCGGCTCAACGACTGCGACATCGTCCGCCACCCGCTGGTCGCGGAGATGCTCGGCGTTCTCTAGACGACGGGTTCCAGCCACCCCTGATAGCGCACGATCAGCCCGGTCATGGGGTGGCTGATCTCGACGAAGAAGGCGAAGCGGCCGGCCGCGACCTGTTCGTAGGCAACGCTTGATGGCGACAGCCAGCCCGGCATCGGCAAGCCGAACAGCCGCCAATGCTTCAGGTCCAGATTCAGGCGCTTGCCGTCCCAGGACAGGCGCATCGCGAAGGCGGCCGGACCAAAACGCTCGACCAGAAGCCGGTTGCGGCCAGCCTCCTGAGTGCTCTGGAAGACATGATCGCCGAACTGGCGACGCCAGATCTCGACCTCGCCGCGACGCTCGAAGTCGACCCGCACCGCGGCGTCTTCTCCCGCCGGGGGAAAGCCGGCCATTCGGCCGATCAGGCGTGACGCCAGACCGCCGCCGCGCTCAACCTTCGCCCGGCCAACCGCCGTCAGGCGATCGTCCAGCCTGTGAAGCCGCTGGATTGGCTCGGGCAGCGCGCCCCATGTCCCGCTGAGCAGGCGGGCGTACAGCCACCCCGGGCGCCCGCGCTTCAAGCCGGCCTCCTGATCGGACCGGGCCGTGGTCTGACGTTATTCCAGATCTTCCGCGAGAATAGCCATCTCGAACATGAACGAGCCGGCCTCGTCCTCGTCCTCGTAGATCACGCCGATGAACTCGCCCTTGAGCTCGACCTCGGCGGAATCCTTCTGTTTGCGGGCCTTCACCGCGAAGTGCGGGTTGCCGAAGGTGCGCTTCAGGTGGGCCTCGACCTGCTTGATATGATTGTCGTCCACGTGGCGGCTCCGGGCATTGGGGATTGGCCGCGGAACCTAAAGCTCCGCGGCGCAAAGGGGAAACAGGATTTGCACCCTGAGGTGCTTAAATCTGCGTCCGGGTCAGATGCTGTAGTCGTAGATCTCTTCGGCCAGGGTGTGGTCCATGGTCCGGGCCGGCTCCTCGCAGGTCGGGCAGTTCACCAGACGAGCGGGCACGCCGGCGGCTGTGCAATGCGACGGGACATCCTTCAGCACCACCGAGCCGGACGCGACCTTGGCGTAGTCGCCCACCGTGATGTTGCCCAGCACCTTGGCCCCGGCGCCCAGCAGCACGCCCTTGCCGATCTTCGGGTGGCGGTCGCCGCGCTCGGCGCCAGTGCCGCCGAGGGTGACCCCGTGCAGCATCGAGACGTCGTCGCCGACTGTTGCGGTTTCACCGATGACGATTCCGGTGCCGTGGTCGAAGAAGATGCCGCGGCCCAGCTTCGCCGCCGGGTGGATGTCGACCTGGAAGACCTCGCTCATCCGGCTCTGCAGATAGAAGGCTAGGGTGTCGCGGCTGTGGGTCCAGAGCCAGTGGGCCACGCGATGCGTCTGCAGCGCCTGGAAGCCCTTGAAGAACAGGAACGGCTGGACGTAGCCCTTGCAGGCGGGATCACGCTCGTAGACGGCCTTGAGATCGGCCTCCGCGGCGGCGATCAGGGACGGATCGGCCTCATAGGCTTCATCCGCGATCTCGCGGGCGCTCATCGCGCGCAGCTCCTGGTCACCGATCTTGCGGGCGAACTGGTAGGACAGCGCCTCGGCCATCGAGCCGTGCGACAGAACCACCGCATTGAGCAGGCTGCCAAGGGTCGGCTCGTCCCGCGCGGCGCGCTCGGCCTCATTGCGCAACGAGGCCCAGACAGGCGGCGGCGACGACGGCTCGACGAGTTCGAAATGTCTGGGCATGTCCGCCCTCCCTGATCGCTCAACGCGAGTATAGCACAATCCTTGCTATTGCTCGCAGTGGAGGCCCTGCGGGGGCATATGGGGAGAATACCGGCGTTCGCCAAGTGCCCGCTACCGCAGCGCCGCTGAGGTTTCCCTTCCGGCCGGAAAGCCTCTAGCCTGCCCGCATGCGCTTCTGGACCCTGCTGACCGCCGCCGCCGCCCTCTCCCTGCCCTTCGCCCTGCCGGCCCGGGCTGCGGACAAACCCCTCACCCGGGAAGCCCTGGTGGCCGTGCTGAAGACCGAACAGGTCTGGTGCTCGGGCTGGCGGGACCAGGACCAGAGCTGCGAGGACATCGCGCTCAGCGAACTACAGGGCGACAAGGTCCGGCAGATCAGCCGCTACCGCATGTCACTCGTGCCCAATCTGGAGATGGTCGTTCGCGAAACGGTCAACATCGAAGGTGACGCGCTCTGCTCGACCTTCCGCTTCAATGATCTGGAGATCCTGGTGCTGGTCGACGACGAACCGGCGCCCGTGGAGCAGGCCGCCCCGATCCTGGCCATCCTGGCCCAGTCCATGGCGCACCTCGAGGGCAAGAAGTCCTGCGAAGCCTACGTTCAGGACGACGCCACCGGCGAGTTGAAGGCCAGCGTGACTCTCGACGGCGAGGCCGCGCCGGAGTTTGATTCCGTCTACCGGCTGCTCAAGCCCGATACCCGCATCCTGCTGCGTCCTGTGTTCAAGGACGAGGATGAGCCCACCACCGTCTAGGGAATGCCATGAGCCACGACATTCCCGCCGCCCCCGGGTTCGGCGACGCCCTGCCCGTGACGTCCTGCCCCGAGGCATTGGCGTTCCTGGCGCGCCGACGGTCAGCATCTGCACTGTCCCTGCAGGCGCCGGGACCGTCCGCTGCGGAACTGCGCGACCTGCTCACCCTCGCCGCGCGCGTGCCGGACCATGGCAAGCTGTCGCCGTGGCGGTTCATTGTCCTGCGCGGCGACGCCAAGGCGCAGCTGGCGGCCCGTCTCGAAGCGATCGCCGGAAGCCGCGCCGATGCGCCGAAGCTGTTGGCCAAGCTGGGCAAGCTGAAGGCCCCGCCACTGGGCGTTGCGGTCGTCTCCCGCACCGTGAGCGGTGAGATCCCGGCCTGGGAGCAACTCCTGTCGGCTGGGGCGGTCTGCACCACACTGCTCTATGCGGCGACGGCCATGGGCTACGGCGCCAACTGGATCACCGACTGGTACGCCTACGACAACGACGCCCGAGCCGTCCTGGGCCTGGCCGAGGATGAGCAGATCGCGGGGTTTGTATTCATCGGCACATCCGTCGATGCGCCGCAGGAGCGTGTGCGGCCAGACGTGGCGGCGCTGACGCGCGAGTGGACGCCCTAGCCGCGACCGCGATACGGCGCGACGCCCTGGTCCGGGACCCACAGCCCCTCGGGCGCGGGCCCGCTTTGCCAGAAGACGTCGATCGGGATGCCGCCGCGCGGGTACCAGTAGCCGCCGATGCGCAGCCAGCGCGGCTGGGCGACCGCGACGATCTTCCGCCCGATCGCCACGGTGCAGTCCTCGTGGAAGGCGCCGTGATTGCGGAACGAGCCCAGATACAGCTTCAGCGACTTGGACTCGATCAGCCAGTCCGCCGGCGCATAGTCGATCACCAGGTGGGCGAAGTCCGGCTGGGCCGTCACCGGGCACAGCGAGGTGAACTCCGGCGCCACGAAGCGGGCGAGGAACAGGGTGTCGGCCTGCGGATTGGCGACGCGCTCGAGGACGGCATCCTCGGGACGCGCGGGGGCGTCGACGGCCTGGCCCAGCTGGGTGAGATGAAGGTCGCTCATGGTCAGCGGCTTTAGACCGCCGGTCCGGACGGGACAAGGCCGCCGCGCCGCGCTATCAGACGCCAAACAGGCTCCGGGAGAGACGCATGGCTGGCAAGGATTTCGACGGTTTCGTGGTGCTGGTCACCGGGGGCTCGACGGGCCTGGGCCGCGCCATCGCGGTGGAAACCGCCGCACGCGGCGCGGCGGTTGTGATCATCAACTACGCCTCCAGCCAGGCCGAGGCCGAGGAAACCGCTCGCCTCTGTGAGGCCCAGGGCGCCAAGGCCGTGCTGGTCCAGGGCGATGTGGGCGAGGACGCCGACTGCCGCAAGATCGCCGCAGCGGCCGAGCCATTCGGCAAGATCGACGCCCTGTTCAATAACGCCGGGGTGACCAAGTTCGCCCCCAACCACGGGGATCTGGACGCCGTGGATGCTGACGACTTCCTGCGGCTCTACCGGGTCAATGTCGTGGGCGCCTTCCAGATGGTGCGGGCCGCCCGCGCCTTGCTCGAAGCCGCGCCGCAGCCCGGCGCAGTGGTTAACACCGCCTCGATCGCCGGTGTGACCGGGATCGGCTCCTCGGTGCCGTACGCCGCGTCGAAAGGCGCGATGACGACCATGACCCTGTCGCTGGCGCGCGGCCTCGCTCCCAACATCCGCGTCAACGCCATCTGCCCCGGCTTCATCGACACGCCCTGGTTCGGCAAGGCCATGCCGGATGACCGGATCGAGCGGATGCGGCAGGGCGTGATCAACTCCACGCCGCTTCGCGCCGCCTCGACCGCCGAGGACATCGCCGGGGCGGCGGTCTTCCTGGCTTCACCGGCCTCGCGCCACGTGACCGGAGAGACCCTGCTGGCCGACGCGGGCACCCATCTGGGATTCGCCTCGCTGTCGATGCGTTGACCCTTACGCGGCCCTTAGCGACCCACCGGCAATTTCGCATTGTGGTGAATAAGCGTCGCTGAGAGCCCCGAGGCGCCCACTAATCGGGCGATCCGTGGTTGCAGCGCACAATTTGGCGACACCAAACCGCCTCTTGGCCCGGAAGCGCCCGCCGACGTTAGGGCGCGTGCAACGCATCGACCATCCTGAGTTCGTCATCGCCGTGCGGCGGGGCGACGCCGGTTTCACGCCAAAAGCGCGGGGATCAGCGCCAACAAAAAGGGGATAGCGATGAAAGCTCTTAAACTTGCTCTTTGCGCCGCCGCGGCGTCGTTCGCCATGGCCGGTGCGGCCCATGCCGAGGATCCGTCGGTAACCTTCAACATCGGTGCGACGTCGGACTACGTGTACCGCGGCGTCAGCCAGACCGACGAAGGCCCCGCCATTCAGGGCGGCGTCGACGTCTCCAGCGGGATCTTCTACGGCGGCCTGTGGGCCTCCAACGTCGACTTCCTGGACAGCACAGACGCTGAAATCGACGCCTACGTCGGTGTCAAGCCGACGGCCGGCTCGGTCAGCTTCGACTTCGGCGCCATCTACTACGGCTACGTCAACGCGCCGAGCGCCGTCGATTACGCCTTCTGGGAATTCAAGGCCGCCGCCTCAGTGCCGGCCGGTCCGTTCACCCTCGGCGCCGTCGCCTACTACTCGCCGGAGTTCTTCGGCGGCGTGGGCGACTCCCTCTACTACGAAGCCAACGCGGCGGTTTCGCCGGCTGACAAGTGGACCATCACGGCCGCCGTCGGCAAGCAGACCATCAACGACTTCAGCTTCCTCGACTACACCACCTACAACATCGGCGTGGGCTACGCGTTCACCGACAAGATCTCCGGCGACCTGCGTTTCCACGACAGCGACCTGGGTTGCGGCGCGATCTGCGACAGCCGCGTCACGGTGAGCCTCAAGGCCACCCTGCCCTAGTCGATCTGAATAGCGAACGTTCCCCGCCTCCCCGGGGACGTTCACAGGAAGCCGTCGCGGTTCGCCGCGGCGGCTTTTCTGTTTCGGGCGGCCCGTTCCGGGTTTCGGACTCGTTAACGACCTGGTTCCATGATTCCAGAATACGCGTTTCTGGAACGCCCCCGATGTCATCTCCCGTTCTGTCCAAGACTGCCGTACTCGTCCTGGTCGTCGTCGGCGCAGCCATGGCCGTCGACTGGCTGGTGAGCGCCGTAATCATGGTCGGCGCGGATGGCTTTGCCTACACCCCTCTGAACACCCTGGTCATCTCGCTGGCCGTCTCGATACCGGTTTGCTGGTACGTTACGCGGCAACGGTTTGCGATCCAGCGGATGCGCGACGAACTGGCCCTGGCCCGCGACGCGGCCGAGGCCGCCAGCGACGCCAAGAGCGCCTTCCTCGCGACCATGAGCCACGAGATCCGCACGCCGCTGAACGGCGTGCTCGGCATGGCCCAGGCGATGTCCATGGACGCCCTGAGCGAGCCCCAGCGCGAACGGCTGGAGGTGGTCCGCGAATCGGCCGTCGCCCTGCTGGCGCTGCTCAACGACGTGCTGGACCTGTCCAAGATCGAGGCCGGCAAGCTCGATCTCGAGGAAATCGATTTCGACCTCGGCGAGGTGATGCGCGGCGCCCACCAGGCCTTTACCGCGCTGGCCAACAAGAAGGGCCTGTCGTTCGCCCTGGATGTCGCCGGCGCCGAGGGCGTCTATCGCGGCGACCCGACCCGCGTGCGGCAGATTCTCTACAACCTGCTGTCCAACGCCGTGAAGTTCACCGAACAGGGCGAAATCCGCGTCCAGGCGATCCTGGGCGAAGGCGGCCTGCGCATCACCGTCCGGGATACCGGAGCCGGCATCCCGGCTGACAAGCTGCCTCTGCTGTTCGCGAAGTTTTCCCAGGTCGACGCCTCGACCACCCGTCGCTATGGCGGGACCGGACTTGGCCTGTCGATCTGCCGCCAGCTGGCCGGGCTGATGGGCGGGGACATCACGGTCGAGAGCGTCGCGGACAAGGGTTCCTGTTTCACCGTCACACTACCCCTGCCCCGCACAGGCGAAGCGCGCGGTCCGTCCGTGCTCGAATCCCCCCGCCAGGCGTCCGTTGGCCGGCAACTGCGGGTGTTGGCGGCCGAGGACAACACCGTCAACCAGCTGGTGCTCAAGACGCTGTTGCACCATGTCGGGGTCTCCCCCGTGGTTGTCGCCGACGGCGCCGCCGCGCTGGAAGCCTAGCAGGCAGAGGCCTGGGACCTGGTGTTGATGGACGTGCAGATGCCGGTCATGGACGGCGTCGCCGCGACACGCGCCATCCGGGCGCTGGAACTGCAGTCCGGCCGCCCGCGCACCCCGATCATCGCGCTGTCGGCCAACGCCATGGCGCACCAGGTCGCCAGCTACCTCGAGGCCGGCATGGACGGCCATCTGGCCAAGCCCATCGAGATCGCCCGCCTGTTCGAGGTCGTCCAGTCCGCCGCACTCGCCGAGGCGGTCACGCCGCTGCGGCGCACCGGAACCGACTGACCACGACAAAGGGCGCGCCCTTCGACGCGCCCTGTCAGATCTGGTGGGGACCGTGGGACTCGAACCCACACGGGCTGTGAAGCCCAACGGATTTTAAGTCCGGTGCGTCTACCAATTCCGCCACGTCCCCGTGACCCGGATATCCGCATTCATAGCACCCGAGTCGCCGCGCGGCGCAGGCGGAACTGCGCCGGCGTCCTACTGGCTCGCGGCGCCGGGGATGGCGGGGTCGCCCGCGCGACGGCGGGTCGGATCAAGCGAGCGATCGGCGGCGTCCTTGAGCGCCTGGCGCTGGGCGACCGTCATGCAGACCTTCTTCGGGCGGTTGGAGCCCACTTCATGCTCGCGCGTGCAGACCATCCGGTTGGGATCGTCCTTTGCGGGTTTCGCCGGGGCCGGGGCCGGAGCCGTGGTCGGGGCCGGCGCAGGGGCCGTATCCCGGGCGGTGGCAAGGGGCGCGAAGGCGAGAAAGCCGGTCGAAAGAGCGACGGCGAAGGACAGGCGGCGCATGAAGCGGTCTCTTTACTCAACTGAAGCGATGGGTCGCAAAGAGGACAGGCCTATCCTGGAGTGTCAAGCAAGGTCAGGCCGTTGATGCCTGCGTCACGAAGCGCCGCCGACAATTCGGTCACCGTCGCCTCGACCTCGGCGAGGTCGCGGCCGCGGATGACCAGGTTCGAGCCGTAGCCTTCGTTGGAAAAGAACGGATAGCTGCCCAGGGAAAGGTTCGGATGGGCCTTCGCCACGCCCTCAAGCGGCGCGGCGATATTGCCCTCGCCGGAACCGTCGACCCGCAGGGTCCGGGCGATGACCACCGCCCCACCCTTCAGCCGCGGCCCCACGTCTTCCAGCATGCCGCGCATGATCGACGGCACGCCGGCCAGCACGAAGACATTACCGATCTGAAAGCCCGGCGGGCCCTGGACGGGGTTCTTCACCAGGCTGCCGCCCTCGGGCACGCGCGCCATGCGCCGACGCGCGGCGTTCAGCTCGGTCTTCCAGCGCGACTCCATCATCGCGATGATCTCGGGATGCTCGTACAGCGCCACGCCGAACGCCTTGGCCACGCAGTCGGCGGTGATATCGTCGTGGGTCGGACCGATGCCGCCGGTGGTGATGACGTAGTCGTACTTGCCGCGCAGGTGATTGAGCGCCGTGACGATCTCGTCCTCGTCGTCCGGCACGATCCGGGCCTCGGCCAGATCAACGCCGTAGGTCCCGATGTATTTGGCGATCGCCGACAGGTTGGTGTCCTGGGTGCGACCGGACAGGATCTCGTCGCCGATGATCATGACGGCCGCCGTCACCCGCTGCTGGCTCGTCATGGACGTGATCCTTCCCTACATCTGGCGGCTTCCGGATTAGAGGCCGCATGAACTTCCCGCAACCGCTCGCCCACGGCCAGCTCGTCGCCCGCTACAAGCGGTTCTTCGCTGATGTAGTGCTCAATGACGGCACGGCCATCACGGCGCATTGCCCGAACCCGGGCGCCATGCTGGGGGTCAACACGCCGGGGCTCGGCGTCTGGCTGTCCCGGTCGGATGATCCCAAGCGCAAGCTGGCCTGGACGCTCGAGCTGGTTGAGGCCGATGGCGCGTTGGTCGGCATCAACACCCTGCTGACCAATCGGCTCGTCGCCGAAGCCCTGGCGGCCGACGCTATCACCGAGCTGACCGGCTACGACGTCCATCGCCGGGAGGTTAAGTACGGCGAGAACAGCCGGATCGACTTCCTGCTGGAAAAGGGAAGCGGCGAGCGCTGCTGGCTGGAGGTGAAGAACTGCCACCTGTCGCGGACGCCGGGCCTGGCCGAGTTTCCCGACTGCGTGGCGGCCCGCTCGACGAAGCACCTGCGCGAGCTTGAAGCGATGGTCGCGGCCGGGGACCGGGCTGTGGCGTTGTTCGTTGTGCAGCGGACCGACTGCCGGGCCTTCAGCGCCTGCGCCGAGCTGGATCCGGCCTTCGCGGCCGGGCTGGACCGGGCGGCGGACGCGGGGGTCGAGGTGTTGGTATACGCGTGCGAGATGAGCCACAGCGCGATCGCACTGCGCCACAGGATCGGCTGGACGCGTGATGCGACGGGCAGTCCGGGTCTGTAACGGCGGAAAGAGATGCCCATGAATGACGGCTGGACCGACTCCGCCGACGCCTGGCTGAACAGCCTCGGGGATGAGGGCGACTATTCGCGGCGGTGGGTGCTCGACGCGCCGATGCTGACCCAGGCCCTGGCCGGGTCGCCGAAGCGGGCGCTCGACGTCGGCTGCGGCGAGGGGCGGTTCTGCCGCATGCTGGGGGCGCAGGGTGTCGACACGGTCGGGATCGACCCGACGCCGGCCCTGCTCGCCCGGGCGAAAGCGCTGGACCCCGAGGGCGACTATCGGGACGGCAAGGCAGAGGCGCTGGGGTTCGAGGATGGCGCCTTTGATCTGGTCGTCAGCTATCTGACCCTGATCGACATCCCCGACATCCGCGCGGCGATCGCCGAGATGGTCCGGGTGCTGAAGCCTGGCGGGCGGCTGCTGATCGCCAACCTGACCTCGTTCAATACGGCGGGCCTCGGGGGGCTGGGCTGGATTCGCACCCCGAACGGCAAGCCAGCCTTCGCCCTTGACCGCTACCTTGAGGAGCGGGCGGAATGGATCACCTGGGCCGACATCAAGATCAGGAACCACCACCGGCCGCTGGAGACCTACATGTCGCTGCTGCTCGGCGAGGGGCTGATCCTGAAGCATTTCGCCGAGCCGGCGCCCCATGGCGGCGATCCGGCCATCGGCGAGCGCTATCGCCGCGCGCCCTGGCTGATGATGATGGCGTGGGAGAAACCGGCCTGACGCCGCGCGCGGTTGAACTTCTGTGCTATGACGACGACATAAGCCCTTCAGGCATTCGTATCGCCCGCCACTAGTTCCTGCGGGACGCAAGGACCGACCGATGACGTTGACCGACGCCATTTCCGACGCCGAGTACCGCACCGGCGAAATCCGCATCCACGGCCCCGAGGGCTTCGAGGGCATGCGCAAGGCCGGACGGATGGCCGCCGAATGCCTCGACATGCTGATCCCGCACGTCGTGCCGGGCGTCACCACCGGAGAGCTCGACCGGCTGGCGCGGGAATTCGTGCTTGACCAGGGCGGACTGCCCGCCTGCCTGTTCTACAAGGGCTATTCCCACACGGTCTGCATCTCGACCAACCATGTGGTCTGCCACGGGATCCCGAGCGACCGCGCGCTGCGCGAGGGCGACATCGCCAATATCGATGTGACCGTCATCGTCGACGGCTGGCACGGCGACACCAGCCGCATGTACGGCGTCGGCGAGGTTTCCACCCGCGCCCGCCGGCTGGTCGACGTGACCTATGAAGGCATGGCGCGCGGCCTGGCGGCGATCAAGCCGGGCGCGACGTTCGGCGACATCGGCGCGGCGATCCAGAAGTACGTCGAGGCCCAGCGCTGCAGCGTCGTGCGCGATTTCTGCGGCCACGGCCTGGGCAAGGTTTTCCACGACAGCCCCAATGTCCTGCACTTCGGCCGGGCCGGCGAAGGCCCGGTGCTGAAGGAAGGCATGTTCTTCACCGTCGAGCCGATGGTGAATCTCGGCCGTCCGCAGGTGAAGGTGCTCAGCGACGGCTGGACGGCGGTGACCCGCGACAAGTCCCTGTCCGCCCAGTGCGAGCACAGCTGCGGCGTGACCGCCGACGGCGTGGAGCTGTTCACGGCCTCGCCGGCGGGCCTGTTCAAGCCGGCGATCCTCGGCGAGGCGTAGCCCGCCGTTTGCACAACCCCCGCGCGCTTGCCATGATGTCGCCCGCAAAGGGCATCATCGCGGGGGCGCCATGGCGGGCGACGTCACCCAGTCACACCACCTCGGGCATCGGGAGCGGCTGCGCGAGCGGGCGCTAAAGAGCCTCGATGCCCTGCCCGACTACGAACTGCTGGAGCTGTTCCTGTTCCGCACCTTTCCGCGCGGCGAGGTGAAGCCGTTGGCCAAGGCGCTGCTGGCGCGGTTCGGATCGCTGGGCGGTGTGCTGGCGGCCTCGGTCGAGGAGCTGAAGACCGTCGCCGGCATCGGCGAGGCCGCCGCTCTGGACCTGCGGCTGCTGAATGAAACGACCCTGCGCGTGAGCCGCGAGACGATCCGCAAACGCACCGTGATCGGCTCCTGGAGCGCCCTGCTGGCCTATGTGAAGGTCGCCCTGGCCAACGAGCCGCGCGAGCAGTTTCGGGTGCTGTTCCTCGACAACAAGAACCAGCTGATCGCCGACGAGGTGCTGAACCACGGAACGGTCGACCACGCGCCGGTCTACCCGCGCGAGATCATGCGGCGGGCGCTGGAGCTGTCGTCCAGCGCGGTGATCCTGGTGCACAACCACCCGAGCGGCGACCCCACGCCCAGCGGCGCCGACATCGACATGACCCGCCAGGTGGTGGAAGCCGGCCGGAGCCTGAAGATCTCGGTGCACGACCATCTGGTCGTCGGCCGCGAGGGGGTGGCCAGCTTCAAGGCGCTCGGGCTGTTCCGATGACCAATCACATGCAATCATATCCAATCATTGTGATTGGAAACGCCATGACCACCCGTGTCCTCACCGCCCATGTTCCACTGGAACTCGCCGAAAAGGTCGACGCCGCCGCCGAGCGTCTCGACCGGCCCCGCGCCTGGATCGTGAAACAGGCGCTGGCGGCCTGGTTTGTCGAAGAGGAACGACGTCATCAGTTGACGCTGGAAGCCCTGGCCGACGTCAAGGCTGGGCGCACCGTCGATCATGACGCTGTGAAAGCCTGGGCCGACAGCCTCGGAACCAGCAATCCCAAACCCCTGCCGACATGAAAATCTCCTGGAACAGCAGGGGGCTGCGAGACTTGTCGCGCCTGTATGTGTTCCTTGAAGCCAGAAGCCCGCTGGCGGCAGCGAAAATGATTCAACGTCTGTCGCGAGCGCCCGACAAGCTTCTCGTTCATTCGCGTCTCGGTGAGCGGCTGGAGGGATTTGGCGACGACGAGGTCCGTCGGTTGTTGGTCGACAATTACGAGATTCGATACCAGATCGACGGCGACATCATCCATGTTCTCCGCATCTGGCATTCGCTCGAAGAACGCCATTGAACACTCGACATGGCCGGTCGGGTGGAAAACGCTGACCGCTTGTCCGGCCGCTGGAGATCACAATGCTAGGCTCTGTTTTTCTGGCGGCGGTCCTTCTCGCCTCATCTCCGCCACCCCCGCCGCCCTGCGACGCCGCCATGCAGGTCTGCGATGTCATCGATCCGGCGACGGGCAAGGTGCGGGTCTGGCCGAAGGACGTGGCGAAATTCCAGACGGACGTTGAGACCTGCATCCACTTCGCCGGCGAGGAACCCTATGACGCGGCGCGGCGACGGCAGATCAACGCTGCGATCAGGCGGTTCTGTGGCCCAGCGGACCGCGCCGCCGGCCCCTTGAGGAAAAAGTATGCGGGAAATCCTCCGGTTCTTGACCGCGTCAACGCGATCCAGGCGCTAAAGGAGTCTGCGCTGTAGCCTTTGGGGATCGACCATGAGCCCGACATCCACCGGACCGGTCTCCGCGGACCGCCACGAAGGCTGGCGCTGGTGGGAAGCGCGCCGACTTCGCTACAACATCGGCCTGGCGACCGCCGGATGGACGGCCTACGCGCTGTTCCTGTTCCTGCAATACACGGGCGCGCCGGAGCTTGAGGTCAGCTGGCAGGCGCTGGGACCGATGACCATCCTGCTGGGCATCGGCTTCCTGCTGGTTATGGGCGTCGCGAACCTCCTCTACCTGCTGGGGGTTCTGATCGAGCGGTTCATTCAGCCGGAGGATCTCGACTTCTATCGGGAGCGGGCCTGGTCTCTGGGCTTCTGGGGCTCGATCGCCCTGCCCTTCCTGTTCCCGCTGGGAACCTACGCCGTCCTGCTGGCCAGCCGCGGATCGCCGTAGCGGCGGCGGCGCGTGCGGGCGCCGGACCGTGATCAGGCGACCAGCCGCAGCCCCGTCGCGCCGAGCTGGCGACGCGCCCTGCGCAGGGCGTCGAGGGCGTCATCGGTAGCAGCGCGCTGCGCCCGCAGGTGGGTTTCCTGGGCGGCCATCGCGACAGCGACCGCGTCGTCGCCGGCGTCGAGCAGGGTCGCGATCTGCGAGAGGCCGAAGCCCATCGCCTTGAAGGCCAGCGCCCGTGACAGCCGATCCAGATCATCCGCGTCGAAGTATCGCCAGCCCTGCCGGGTCCGCTTCGGTGTGACCAGGCCGCGTTGTTCGTAGAGCCTCAGAGCCTTGACCGACACACCCAGCCGCCGCGCCGCCTCGGCGGGCCCGGCCAGCAACATCTTCCGCTCCGGCGAGATCATCGTCAGGTCCTCCGTCGGATCAGTATGCGGTCGGTCCCAGGGGACGGGTCAAGCGGCCAGCGCGTCGCGTTCCCAGGCCATGAAATCCGGCGTTTCCAGCAGTCGCTCGACATAGCGGCCGGCCTCGCCGGCATCGCCATGGTCGCTGGCCAGGATGCCGTAACTGCGGAAGCGGGTCGCCACCGGCGTGAAGAAGGCGTCGGCGATCGTCCAGTCGCCGAACAGGAAAGGGCCGCCCGACCGGGCCAGCAAACCGGACCACAGGGCGACGAGGCGGCGGACATTGGCCCGCGTGGCTTCGGACAGCTCGGCCTTCGTGACCAGGGTCAGATCCATCGGGCATTCGCCGCGCAGCGATCCGAATCCGGCATGCATCTCCGCTGTCGCGGCGCGCGCCAGGGCGCGGTCCGCCGGATCCGCTGGCCAGAGGTTCGCCGCCGGGAACCGCTCCGCCAGATACTCGCAGATCGCCAGTGAATCCCAGATCGTCAGGTCGCCATCCTTGAGCACCGGCACCAGGCCCGACGGCGAGTGTTTCAGGATCTCGGCCGTGGAGGTCTCGACCTCGCGAAGCTGGACCACGGTTTCGGTGAACGGCGCGCCGGTGCGCTTCAGCACGAGCCAGGGCCGCAGCGACCAGGTTGACCAGTTCTTGGTGCCGACGACGATTTCCACCTGCTACTCCCCGGTTTGATGTGACGGCCTGTTGACGCCTCCCCCTAACCTGCCCGTAAGGTGCGGCCAACAAATAGAACAAGTGTTTGAGGAAACGCCCATGACCGACGCCGTCACCCCGGCGCCGACCGCGTCCGAGTTGGCCGCCTCCGCGGACGACGGCCCGGGCATCGAGCCCCTCAGCACAGGCTTCCGGCGCTACGCGCTGTGGACGCTGATGATCATCTACACGCTGAACTTCCTCGACCGGCAGATCGTCAACATCCTTGCCGAGCCGATCAAGAAGGACCTGCACCTCGCCGACTGGCAGCTGGGCATGATGACCGGCCTGGCCTTCGCACTGTTCTACACGGTGCTGGGCATCCCGATCGCCCGCAAGGCCGAGACATCCAACCGGCCGATGATCATCGGCTCCGCCCTGGCGGTCTGGAGCGGGTTCACGATGCTGTGCGGCGTGACCCAGAACTTCTCGCAGCTGGTTCTGGCGCGGATCGGCGTGGGGGTCGGCGAAGCCGGCTGCACCCCGCCGGCCCACTCCCTGATCACCGACTATGTACCCAGGGACAAGCGGGCCTCTGCGATCGCCTTCTACTCGATCGGCACGCCGCTCGGCAGCCTTATCGGCATGGCCATGGGCGGGCTGATTGCTGACGCCTACGGGTGGCGGGCCGCCTTCCTCGTGGCCGGGGCGCCCGGCCTGATCTTTGCCCTGCTGACCATTTTCACCCTGCCCGAGCCGCGCAGGAAGCTGACCGCCATCATGGCCGCAAAGGCCACGGCCAGCGTGCCGCTCCGCGAGGCCATGAAGGTCCTGATCTCCAAGAAAACCTTCTGGCTCATCGCCTTCGCCGCCGCGATCAAGGCCTTTATCGGCTACGGTCACGCCCCGTTCACCGCCAGCTTCTTCTTCCGCAGCCACTCAGCCCAGATCGCCGACCTGTCCGCCTGGATCACCGGCATCACCGGCTTTTCCATTGGGCCGATCGGCACCGTCGGCGTGGCCCTCAGCGTGGTCAGCGGCACGGCCGGCGTGCTCGGCGTCTGGCTGGGCGGCTTCATCGCCGACAGGCTCGGGGCCAAGGACCTGCGGGCTTATGTGGTGGTCCCGGCCATCGCCTCGCTGATCACCATCCCGATCTACATCACGGCGGTCTCGGTCCCCAGCGCCACTGCCGCCCTGCTGCTGCTGGCCCTGCCGGCCATCATCGGTTCGCTCTGGTACGGGCCCGTCTACGCCACCGCCCAGAGCATCGTGCAGCCGCAGATCCGGGCGACCTGCGCCGCCGTCCTGCTGTTCATCATCAATCTCGTGGGACTGGGCCTGGGCCCCCTGTTCGTCGGCATCATCAGCGACCTGTGGGCCGGCGGGCTCCTGCAGCAATCCGGACTGACGACAGCCGACTGCGGCAAGGCCATGCTGGACCTGAACAAGGCTACCTGCGGAGTCGCCCAGGCCGAAGGGCTGCGCTGGTCGCTGATCGTGTCGATGGGCTTCAACCTGGTCGCCTTCACCCTCTTCTGGATGGCCCGCAAGACTATCCGTGAAGAGATGGTCAGCTGACGTCCGAACCGCCGTTCCATTCGCCACTGGCGCGCCGCACCGGCGGACGCTTACTGTGACCAAACAAGACCTGGGGGAAATGATCAGATGACCGACACAGCGGCGCCCGCCGATGCGCCCTTCGCCGGCCACGGGACCAAGCCTTATCGGGCCTACGTCCTGGCCGCCCTTCTGATCGTCTACACCTTCAACTTCATCGACAGGGTGGTCATCTCGATCATCCAGGAGCCGATCAAGCAGGAGTTCGGGCTGAGCGACTTCCAGCTCGGTCTGCTCGGGGGGCCGGCGTTCGCGGTGCTCTACACCCTGTTGGGGATTCCGATCGCCCGGCTGGCTGAAAAGCGGAACCGGATGACCATTCTGTCCATCTGCGTGGCGCTATGGAGTCTCGCCACGGCCGCATGCGGCTTCGCGACCTCGTTCGTCACCCTGTTCGCCGCGCGCGTCGGGGTCAGCATCGGCGAGGCCGGTTGCACACCGCCCGCCCAATCTGTGATCAGCGACTACTTCCCGGCCGACAAGCGCGCCACGGCGATCTCGATCTACGCCCTGGGCGTACCGGTCGGCTCAATGCTGGCCGCCATCGGCGGCGGCTACATCGCCGCCTATCTCGGCTGGCGCGAGGCTTTCTGGATGCTCGGCTTTCCGGGCCTGATGCTTGCGATCCTGGTCAAGCTCACGGTCAAGGAACCGCCGCGCCCGGCTGTCGTCGCCGGGGTTGAAGCCCCCACCTTCCTCGAAGCCTTCGCCACCCTGTCGAAAAAGCCGACCTTCTGGCATGTGTCACTGGGCTCGGCGGTCGCGTCCTTCGTCGGCTACGGCGTCGGCCAGTATCTGAGCTCGTTCCTGATCCGCACCCACGACCTGACCATCCTGCAGGCCTCGCAGCTGACGGGCGTGGTTCTCGGCATGGCTGCGGCGTTCGGAACCTTCTTCGCCGGCTGGCTGGCCGACAAGGTGGTCAAGCGCCACCCCAACGCCCTGGCCTGGCTGCCGGCGCTCGGCTTCTTCATCGCCACGCCCTTCTACCTCGTGGGCTACATGTCGCCGAGCCTTTGGGTGGGCGTGCCGTTCATGGTGGTCGGGGCGATCACCCACTACTTCTACCTGGGCTGCATGTACGCCTCGATCCAGGGCGTCGCGCCGCCGCGGATGAGGGCGACGGCAACCGCGGTGCTGTTGTTCATCGTCAATATCCTGGGCTACGGCCTCGGCCCGCCCGTCATCGGCGCGCTGAGCGACTTCCTGGCCAACACCAGCCTGCAACAGTTCGCCCTGACCAGCGCCGATTGCGGCAAGGCGATGCTCGACGCCAACAAGACCAGCTGCGCCGTGGGCCAGGAGTTCGGCCTGCGCTGGGCGATCTTCATCGGCCTGTTCGGCTACCTCTGGGCCGGAGCCCACTTCCTCTTCGCCTGGAAGACGCTGCGCAAGGACTGGGTCGGCTAGAACCTTCGCTGTCCGGTTGACAGAACCATGCGCGGCTATCACTAGCCGCGCATGATCTCTCGCTACGCCCGCCCCGACGCCGTCGCCATCTGGTCCGCCGAGACCCGGTACAAGATCTGGTTCGAGATCGAGGCCCACGCGGCCGACGCCATGGCGGAGCTGGGGACCATCCCCAAGGCCGCCGCCGAGGCGATCTGGGCCGGCGGCAAGGACGCAGTCTGGGATCCCGACCGGATCGACGAGATCGAGCGGACGACCAAGCACGACGTGATCGCCTTCCTGACCCATGTGTCGGAAGTGGTCGGCCCCGAAGCGCGCTTCCTGCATCAGGGCATGACCAGCAGCGATGTGCTGGACACCTGCCTGGCCGTGCAGATGTCACGCGCCACGGACCTGCTGCTGGAAGACGTCGATCTGGTGCTGGCGGCTCTGAAGCGGCGCGCCTTTGAGCACCGCCTGACGCCCTGCACCGGCCGTAGCCACGGCATTCATGCCGAGCCGACCACCTTCGGCCTGAAGCTCGCCGGCCACTACGCCGAGTTCCAGCGCGCCAAGGAGCGGCTGGCGATGGCGAAGTTCGAAATCGCCACCTGCGCCATCTCCGGCGCCGTCGGCACCTTCGCCAACGTCGATCCGCGCGTTGAGCAGCACGTCGCCGACAAGCTGGGCCTTGTGGTCGAGCCGGTCTCGACCCAGGTGATCCCGCGCGACCGGCACGCAGCCTGGTTCGCGGCGCTCGCTGTCGTCGCCAGCTCGATCGAGCGGCTGGCCATCGAGATCCGCCATCTGCAGCGCACCGAGGTGCTTGAGGCCGAGGAGCCCTTCGATCCGGGTCAGAAGGGCAGTTCGGCGATGCCGCACAAGCGCAACCCGATCCTGACCGAGAACCTCACGGGCCTGGCCCGTCTCGTCCGCTCGGCCGTCGTGCCGGCGCTGGAGAACGTGGCCCTCTGGCATGAGCGCGACATCAGCCACTCCTCGGTCGAGCGCGGCATTGCGCCGGACGCCTCGATCCATCTCGACTTCGCCCTGCGCCGTCTGGCCGGGGTGGTCGAGCGGCTGGTGATCTATCCGGAGAACATGCTGAAGAACCTCGACCGTCTCGGCGGCCTGGTTCACAGCCAGCGCGTGATGCTCGCCCTGACCCACAAGGACGTCAGCCGCGAGGAGGCCTATGCCGCCGTGCAGGGCAACGCGATGAAGGTCTGGCGCGGCGAAGGGAAGTTCATCGACTTCCTGAAGGCCGACCCGTTCGTCTCGGCCAACATGACCGACGCCGAGCTCGAGGACCTGTTCGACAACGGCTATCACTTCAAGCACGTGGACACGATCTTCGCCCGGGTGTTCGGGGAGCAGGCCCACGCGTAAGCGCAGCTTCCCGCCGGTCGTCGCGCCCAATACGCGGCTGCTGGTGCTGGGCAGCCTGCCCGGCGAGGCGTCGCTGGCGGCAGGCCGCTACTACGCCCACCCGCAGAACGCCTTCTGGCGGCTGATCGGCGGCGTTATCGGCGAGGACATCGCCGCCCTGCCCTATGACGAACGCCTGACGGCCTTGCTGCGCCATCGCGTCGGGCTATGGGACGTGGTCGGCGAGGCCACCCGGGCCGGCAGTCTCGACACCGCCATCCGCGACGCCACGCACAACGACCTGACAGCGCTGGTCGAGACGCTGCCCGACCTGCGGATGATTGCCTTCAATGGCGGGAAGGCCGCCGGTGACGGCCGAAAGTTGCTGGCCGCGCAGTCGGATCGGCTGCGTCTCGTGACGCTGCCGTCCTCAAGCCCGGCGCACGCCAGCCTGCGATTCGAAGAGAAGGCGACTGTGTGGAACAGCCTGCGCGACGCGCTGGCGGACTGACCTAGCCGCCGTTCTTGATCTGGTCGCGGGCCTGGGCCATCAGCTCGTCCATCTTCATCCGGACTTCGCCTTCGCTGGCCGTGACGCCCGAGCCCTTGAGGTCGCCGAACACCTTGCGCAGGACGTCTTCGTCGCCCGGCTGCTCGAAGTCGGCCTTCACCACGGCCCGCACGTACTCTTCCACCGATTCAAGGCCCATCAGGCCGGCGGCCCACTCCGCAAGCATGCGGTTGCGGCGCGCGGCAGCCTTGAAGTCCTGCTCGGCGTCGTGCGCGAACTTCTTCTCGAAGCCCTTTTCGCGGTCGTCGAACGTGCTCATGAAAACTCCAGTGGTACTTCCGGGCGCCCTGATATCCCCTTGCGGGCGCCGCCGCAATGAGATGGATCGCCATGAGGCTGCGGAGTTTGCGCCGGCCGGCCCGTTCGGGTAGCTTCCGGCTCGACTTCAGCGACAGCGGCCCTGAGTCGAAAACCCCGCGCGCCGGCCTCCCGCCCGCGCGCGATTTTTGTTCCGCAAGGCCGCCGAGCGCCCCCACGGGGAACCCCCAGAATGACGACCCGCCGCAAGAAGATCTACGAAGGCAAGGCCAAGATCCTCTACGAGGGTCCCGAGCCCGGTACGCTGATCCAGTATTTCAAGGACGACGCCACGGCGTTCAACGCCCAGAAAAAGGCGGTCCTCGAAGGCAAGGGCGTGATCAACAACCGCATCAGCGAATTCGTGATGATGAAACTGGGCGCGGTGGGCATCCCGACGCACTTCATCAAGCGGATGAACCTGCGCGAGCAGCTGATCAAGGAAGTCGAGATCATCCCGCTGGAGGTGATCTGCCGCAACATCGTCGCGGGCGGCCTGGCGACGCGCCTGGGTCTGGAAGAGGGCACGCCCCTGCCCCGCTCGATCATCGAGTTCTGCCTGAAGGACGACAAGCTCGGCGACCCGATGGTCACCGAGGAGCACATCACCGCGTTCAACTGGGCCTCGACCCAGGAGATCGACGACATCATGGCCATGACCCTGCGGATCAACGACTTCCTGTGCGGGATGTTCAGCGCCGTAGGCATCACCCTGGTCGACTTCAAGATCGAGTTCGGCCGCGTTTATGACGGCGAATTCGCCCGGGTCATCCTGGCGGACGAGATCAGCCCCGACAGCTGCCGGCTGTGGGACTCGACCACCAACGAGAAGCTCGACAAGGACCGGTTCCGCCGCGACATGGGCGAGGTCATCGAGAGCTACACCGAAGTCGCCCGTCGTCTGGGCATCATGAAGGAAATGCCGACGGTCATCCGCGGCGGCCTGCACTAGAGATTTGTCGATGAAAGCCACCGTCCATGTCTTCCTCAAGCCCGGCGTCCTCGACGTTCAGGGCAAGGCCGTCGAGAACGCCCTGCACGGGCTGGGCTGGGCCGGCGTGAAGGACGTCCGGGTCGGCCGGGTGATCACCTTCGACCTGCCGGGCGACGACAAGGCGGCGGCCGAGGCCGAGGTGAAGGCCATGTGCGACAAGCTGCTCGCGAACACGGTCATCGAGAGCTACCGGGTGGAGATCGCCTAGGTGAAAGCCGCCGTCATCGTCTTCCCCGGCTCCAACTGCGACCGGGACTGCAAGGTCGCCATCGAGCGCTCCACCGGCGCGACCGTCGACATGGTCTGGCACGGCGACACGGACCTGCCGGGCGGCCTGGACCTGATCGTGTTGCCGGGCGGGTTTTCCTACGGCGACTACCTGCGCTGCGGGGCGATGGCGGCGCTGTCGCCGGTGATGCAGGCGGTCAAGGCCGCCGCCGAACGGGGCGTGGCCACCGTGGGCATCTGCAACGGCTTCCAGGTGCTGTGCGAGGCCGGGATGCTGCCCGGCGCCCTGCTGCGCAACGAAGGTCTGAAATACGTCTGCAAGCCGGTCGCGCTCGAGGTGACCAACGCCCAGACCCGTTTCACCGCCGCCTACCAGGGCCGCCGCGAGGTGACGATGACGGTCGGCAACGGCGAGGGCAACTTCTTCGCCGACGAGGCAACGCTGGACCGCCTCGAAGGCCAGGGCCAGGTCGTGTTCCGTTACCTCGACAACCCCAACGGCTCGGCCCGCGCCATCGCCGGAATCATCAATGAAGCCGGCAATGTGCTGGGCATGATGCCCCACCCCGACCGCGCCTTCGAAGCCGACCTGGGCTCCGCCGACGGCGCCCTGTTGTTCCAGAGCGCGCTGGCCAGCGCGTAACGCGTTCAGCCTGACGGGGAATTCACTGGCCCGGACCTGAACCCTCGGCCAGTTTTCGCGCTCGCCTCGGGAGCCGGACATGGACGTCAGTCAGATCAATTGGGCCCTTGTCGCGCTCGCCGTCTCGGCGGTGCTGCTGATCGTCTGGCTCGCCGTAGCGTTCAAGGCGAAGGCCGGTGCGCCAGCGGCGTTTGTCGGCTTTGTGCATCTGCTGGTCGCCGGGATTCACTCGGCCGCGCCGGTGCGCGGATATCTCGACCCTGCTTACGAAGGCTACGGCTTTGGACTGCTGACCGCCGCCCCTGGCCTCGCGGTCGCCGTCACCGCCGGCGCCGTCTGGGTCGTGGCGGCCCTCGCCGCCTTCCTGGCTCTGTCGAAGGCGCGTCTGGCCATGGCGTTCGTCGCCCTGTCGAGCCTGTCCTTCGCCGTCATCATCGGCGTGCCGCTGGCGCTGGAAGCGCTGCACAATGCTCGCGCCAGCCGGGTTCAGCTGGGCGAGTATCTGACCATTCCCGGCGCGGCGGCGATCAGCCTGCTGCTCGTGGTTCTGGTCCTGCCGTTCGTGATCGGTTTCGTCTGGGCCGCACGCCGGATGCTGCGCCCCGCGTGACAAGCGAAAGGGCCGGGGCAACCACCGCCGGCCCTTTGCCATCTCTTTGGAATGACCGCTAGCGGTCAGTCCGGCCGGCGTCGTCGAGATCGGTGTCTTCGTCGCGGCCGATGTCAGACTCGCCGCCGCGCTGGCCTGCCTGGCCGCCTTGGCCGCCTTGCCGATCGCGCTCGCGATCACCGCCCTGTTGCTGCTGCTGGCCGGGGGCCGGACGCTGCGGGTCGTTCTGCTGTTGCTGGGGATTGCGCTCGTTGTCAGCCATGGGTTCTCTCCCTTTTTCCTATGCGCCCCGTCGTGGGATGGGCGGCGCAGGGTGAAAACGGCGGGAATTCCAGGGACGTTCCGGCCGTTTCAATCACACCTCGGAGAGGATTGGGTCGGGCGTCCGACGCAGGATCAGACTCGCCTGACCGTGGTGAACTTCACCGGCGGGTCGAGGATCTGGTTGGCCATCCCGTAGTCGGCGCCCTCGGTCGGCGAGGTCGGCATGGCGTGGATCGCCCGCACCACCTCCAGCCCCTCGACCACCTGGCCGAACGCCGCGTAGCCCAGGTTGTCGCCCGGCTTGATCGGATTGACGTCGTACCAGGGCGCCTCTTCGAGGCAGATGAAGAACTCCCCGTCCGCCGTGCCCAGCTCGCGACGCGGCATCGACAGGGTGCCGATCCTGTGGCGCAGGCCGGTCTGGGTGGTCGGCTCGTGGGCGATGGGCGGCAGCAGTCGCCTGGGATCGCCGTGACAGCCGCCCTGCAGCAGCCCCGCCTGGGGCATCGCGACGGGCCGGACGGTGCGGTAAAACTCCGCGCCGTCAAAGCGCTTCTCGTCGACGTAGCGCAGGAAGTTGGCCACCGTGATCGGGGCCTTGTCGCCGTACAGCTCCAGCGTGATCACGCCGGGAGCCGTCTCGATCACCACCCGCACGGGCGGCGTCTGGGCCCGCGCCACGCCGGCGACGAAGGGAAGGCCGGCTAGGGCGGCGGCGACCGTTCTGCGATCCTGTTTCATGCGGCCATGGTGACTCGCCTGTCCTGACATTTCGAGGGGAATCCGCTAAGTCCCCGGCATGACCGCCTCCCCCGCGAAGACCATGGCCGAAACGGCCGTCGAGTATGGCCTCAAGCCGGAGGAGTACGACCTGATCGTGCGCCGGCTGAACCGCGAGCCGAACCCCGTCGAACTCGGGGTCTTCTCGGTGATGTGGAGCGAGCACTGCTCCTACAAATCCTCACGCAAGCACCTGTCCAAGTTCCCGACCACAGGGCCGCGCGTGATCTGCGGGCCGGGCGAAAACGCCGGCGTCATCGACATCGGCGACGGCCAGGCCTGCATCTTCAAGATGGAGAGCCACAACCACCCCTCCTACATCGAGCCCTACCAGGGCGCGGCGACGGGCGTGGGCGGCATCATGCGCGACGTCTTCACCATGGGCGCGCGGCCGGTGGCGCTGCTGAACGCCCTGCGCTTCGGCGATCCCTCGCATCCAAAGACCAGGCGGCTGGTCAATGGCGTGGTCGCGGGCATCGCCGGCTACGGCAACTGCGTGGGCGTGCCGACGGTCGCTGGCGAGACCAATTTCCACCGCGGGTACGACGGCAACATCCTGGTCAACGCCATGTGCGTTGGTCTCGCCGACGCCGACAAGATCTTCTATTCCGCCGCCCCCGCCGCCGGCCTGCCGGTGGTCTACTTCGGCTCCAAGACCGGCCGCGACGGCATCCATGGCGCGACCATGGCCAGCGCCGAATTCGACGAGGACAGCGACGAGAAGCGCCCGACCGTGCAGGTCGGCGATCCCTTTGCCGAAAAGCTGCTGATCGAGGCGACGCTCGAACTCATGGCCACGGGCGCCGTCGCGGCGATCCAGGACATGGGCGCCGCGGGCCTGACCTCCTCCTCGGTCGAGATGGCCGGCAAGGGCGAGGTCGGCATCGAACTCGACCTCGACATGGTGCCCCAGCGCGAAGAGGGTATGACCGCCTACGAGATGATGCTGTCGGAGAGCCAGGAGCGGATGCTGGCCATCCTCAAGCCGGGCCGCGAGCACGAAGGCCACGCCATCTTCGAGAAATGGGGTCTCGACGCCGCCGTCATCGGCTGGACCACCAACACCGGCCACATCGTGCTGAAGCACAAGGGCGAGGTGGTCTGCGACATCCCGCTCGCGCCCCTGTCCGAAGACGCGCCGCTCTATGACCGCCCCTGGACAGAGCCGGTGAAGCACCCGCGTCTCGATCCGGCGCTGGTGCCGGCGCCGGCCGACTGGGAAGCCGCCGTGCTGCACGTCATCGGCTGCCCCGACATGGCGTCCAAGCGCTGGCTCTGGGAGCAGTACGACCGCCACGTCATGGCCGACACGCTGGAAGACAGCGCCACCGGCGCCGACGCCGGCATCGTCCGCGTCCACGGCACCCGCAAGGCGCTGGCCGTCACCAGCGACTGCACGCCGCGCTACGTCCAGAACGATCCCTACGAGGGCGGCAAGCAGGCCGTGGCCGAGGCCTGGCGCAATCTGACCGCCGTCGGGGCGGACCCCGTGGCGATCACCGACAACCTGAACTTCGGCAACCCGGAACGGCCCGAGATCATGGGCCAGATCGTCAAGGCCATCGAGGGCATGGCCGAGGCCTGCCGCGTGCTGGACTTCCCGGTCGTGAGCGGCAACGTCAGCCTCTACAATGAGACCAATGGCGCGGCGATCCCGCCGACCCCCACCGTCGGCGCGGTCGGCCTGCTCACCGAGTACAGCCTGCGCGCGGACTTCTCCGGCATGAAGGCCGGCGACACCCTTGTGCTCGTGGGCTCCAACGCCGGCGAACTGGGCGCCTCGATCTATCTGCGGGAGGTCCTGAACCGCGAGGACGGCGCGCCGCCGCCCGTGGATCTGGCGCTGGAGCGCAAGACCGGCGACTTCGTGCGCAGCCTGATTTCATCACAGCAAGCCACTGTCGTGCATGATCTTTCGGACGGCGGCCTGATCGTCGCCGCAGCCGACATGGCGCTGGCCTCGAACGTCGGTCTGGACCTCGACGCCACCAGCGAGGGCAACGCCCACCCGTTCCTGTTCGGCGAGGACCAGGCCCGCTACCTGATCGCGACGGCCGATCCGGACGGCCTGCTGAACGCCGCCGCCGCAGCTGGCCTGCATGCCAGCGTGGTGGGCCAGGCGGGCGGAGACGCGTTCGCCTCGAAGGGACTTTTCAGCATCCCGATGACGACGCTGCGGACCGCGCACGAGGCGTGGCTGCCGGGGTATATGGGGTAACTAACCAATCCTCCCCAGCTTCGCTGGGGAGGGGGACCGCCGGAGGCGGTGGAGGGGAGTCCGTCCACCGACTCCCCTCAGTCACGCTCCGCGTGACAGCTCCCCACAAGGGTGGGGAGCATCAACCTAAGGCAGCCTCGAACCGTTCCAGCGTGAATCGCGCGAAGGCCATCATGTTGGCCAGGCGGTCGCTTTCACCGGTCTCGAGGGTAAACGAGGCCTCGACTGGCCCCACGATCCCGACACAGGTATGGCCGGCCGCGTCGCCGTAGGGATTGCCGGTAGGGCCGGCCGCACCGGTTTCGCACAGGCCCCAGGTTCCGCGCAGTTTCTCGCGGATCACCCCGGCCATGAACAGCGCATAGGGCTCGCTGGACGAGCGGATGCCGGGCGGCATCGTGTCCCGCGTCAGACCCAGCAGGCCCCGCGCGACGTTCGGCGTGTAGGTGACGCTAGCGCCCTGGTACCAGACAGAGGCGCCGGGGACCGCCAGCAGCGCCGCCGACACCAGGCCGCCGGACGAGGACTCCGACACCGCGACGCTTTCCTTGCGCGCGATCAGGCGGGCGCCGATACGCGTGGCGAGGGGGATCAGGATTTCAAAACTCATGTCGCGCGCTCCGGCAGGCTGTCCAGGTGTTCGTCGAACAGCCGCACGGCGGACACCACGGTGGTGATCGCCCCCCGGAAAAACGGCTGCGGGATCGTGGCGAAGTCGTCGGTCGGCTTGTGGTACTCGGGATGGTCCTCGACCCCGAAATAGACCCACGGCAGGCCCGCCCTGGCGAAGGCGCCGTGGTCCGACTGAAAGGTCCAGTTGTTCTCCGCGCCGTCGGCGTCAGTGTCGTGGCCGAGCTTGAGGATCACCGGCGACATCGGAACAAGGGCTTCCAGCCGCGCCCTGACCCAGGCGTTGGCCGATCCGCCGGAGGCGTAGATCTCGCCCTTCGCGCTCTTGCTCAGCATGTCGAAGTTGACGTTCAGGGCGATCATCGCGAGCGGTACGGGCGGGGCCTCGACGAAGGCGCGCGCGCCGCGCAATCCGCTCTCCTCGCCATCGAGGAAGACGATCCAGACATCGTGCAGCGGGGCGCGGGCCTTGAACGCCTCGGCCACAGCCAAGGCTCCGGCCACGCCCGAGGCGTTGTCGTCCGCGCCATTGTAGATCTTGCCGTCCTGGACGCCGAGGTGGTCGTAGTGCGCCGTGACCACGATCACCTTGCCGCCCGGCCGGGTCCCCGCGATCCTGGCCATCAGATTGACGCCGCTGACCTGGGCTCCGTTCTTCCTCGTGAAGGTGAACTCCTGGTCGACCGGCTCGAGCCCGATCTCGCGCATGCGCCCCAGGATGTAGAGCCGCGCATCTGCGGAGCCTTCGGTGTCGATGCCCCGCCCCTGCATGGCGTCCGCGGACAGCATCTGCACGTCTTCCAGCGCGAAGTCTCCCGGCGCGGCGAGAGCAGGCGCAGCCAGGATCAGGACCGCGGTTGCGGCAAGCAAAAGACGGCGCATGGAAACTCCGGGCTGAACGGCCCCATCAATGCGGGGCCGGGCGCAACCACGCAAGCCGGTCATGCGCTGTTCACGTGCCGCCCCTCAGGGTGAGGCCGTTCTGCTCCACAGGTGATCCTTGAAGACCTTGCTCGCCGCAGCCCTCGCCCTGACCGTCCTTGCGCCTGCCGCCGCCCAGGCCACGAGCCCCGCCTGTGACGTCAGCGTCCAGTTCGGCAGCTACGCCATGGGCATCGACGGCCGGGCGTTCGACAGGGTGCAGCGCTACGTCGCCCGGCATCCGCGCCTGATCCGGACCTCCTCGGTCACATCCTGGGGCCGCGAGGGCGAGAAGACCGTCTGCCTGACCACCGCCTCGCGGCGGGGCATGACCACCGTATTCCGCGATGTTCGCGCCCTGGTCGGCAAGGGTCAACGCGGACCCGTCGAGGTGCGAACGCTCGACGGGCGGGTCTGGAACTCGCATCCGGGCGGCCCGCGGTAGCCCATACCGCTTTTTCTGCTTTCCCTCCCCTGCGTCGCCCGGCCATCATGCTGGCAACGAGATAGAGGGAGCGAAACCATGGACGCCCAGTCGCAATGGACGGGTCTGAACGCTGATCGCCTGGAGCGCATCACCGACCACATCGAGCGCAACTACATCCAGCCCGGCAAGATCGCCGGCTGCCAGGTCGAGGTGCGCCGGCACGGCCATCAGGCCTATGCGAAGAGCTTCGGCCTGCGCGACCGCGAGCGGGGCGTGGCCTGGAGCGACGACACCATCGTCCGCATCTATTCGATGACCAAGCCGATCGTCTCGGTGGCCCTGATGACCCTGATGGAACAGGGCCGGTTCGAGCTGGACGACTCGGTTCACCGCTTTATTCCCGAATGGAAGAACCACCGTGTCTGGGTGTCCGGCGAAGGCGACAGCATGGTCACCGAGGCGCCCAGCCGGCCGATCAGCTTCCGGGATGTGCTCAGCCACACCGCCGGTCTGACCTACGGCTCGATGCTGGCGCAGCTGAGCGGCCTGCCGATCGAGCATCCGGTGGACAAGGCCTACGACGTTGTCGGCGTGCAGCGGGGCGCCGAGACCCTCGACCAGTTCTTCGAGAAGCTCGGCCGCGTGCCGCTGCGCTATCACCCGGGCGAACGCTGGCAGTACAGCCTGGCCACCGACGTCTGTGGCGGCCTGGTGGAGCGGATCAGCGGCATGCCGCTTGAGGACTATCTGAAGCAGGCGATCTTCGAGCCGCTGGGCATGGTCGACACCAGCTTCCAGGTGCCCGCCGACAAGGCCCACCGCTTCGCCGCCAACTACATGCGCATGCCCGACAAGAGCCTGCGCCTGTCGGATGACCCGGCCAACAGCCTCTACCTCACGGACCGGGTCTTCAAATCGGGTGGCGGCGGCCTGGCCGGCACCATGGCCGACTATGTCCGCTTCGCCGAGATGCTGCGGGCCGGCGGGTCGCTGGACGGCGTCCGGGTGATCGGCACGCGGACCCTGGACCTGATGGTGCACAACCACCTGAAGGACAATCAGGACCTGACCCAGATGGCCATCGGCGGCTTCTCCGAGACGTCCAACGCCGGCATCGGCTTTGGTCTGGGCTTCGCCATGACCATCGACCAGACGGCCACAGGCGGCCTTTCGAGTGGCGACTTCTACTGGGGCGGCGCGGCCTCGACGATCTTCTGGGCCGACCAGGAGGAGGACATCTCGGTGGTCTTCATGACCCAGCTGATGCCGTCGGCCACGTTCAACTTCCGCGGCCAGCTGAAGAGCCTGATCTATTCCGCAATCGAGGACTGAGGCTCAGGGCCAGGTTGCGCGTACCCAGCGGGCCCGCGCAAAGTCCTCGCTCCAGGCCAGACTGGCGGCGGCCGCGGCCACGACCGAGCCGGGGCTGGTCGTGATGCAGTTGTCTTCGCGGATCGTCAGCCCGGGCAACGGCTGCAATGTGACATAGCGGGTCGCCTCCCCCTTTGGCGTCGGAGGCGGAGGCGGCCCGCACAGCACCGGCCACATCCGGAAGGCGGTGTACCGGCCATCCTCGGCCCGGTCCCCTTCAAGTCCGAAATACTGGTAGGTGACGCCGTCTTCCTCCGCGCTTTCGAACTGCAGCACGAGCGGCTCACCCGCAGCCAGAACGAAGGGAATACGTTCCCATTCCCCCGGCTTCCCCTCTTCCGGCTCGTAGCCGAGTAATTCGCTGCCTCGCACAAGCATCGGGCTCGCGCATCCAGGCCAGCGATGCGCCGGCCTGCGAGTGTCAACGCGGCAGTCGTCATCGGTCAGCAGCACCCACAGGCCCTCCCGCAGGCGCGGCGCGTCGGGCGCATCACTGGCGATGAACAGCGGCGTATCGGTGATGACGCGATTGCAGGCGCCCAGCAGAAGCACCACGCACAGACCCAGCAGGATTCTCATGGCGACTCTCCGATCACGGACGCGTGATCATGGCGCACTTGCCCGCCGGTAGCACGCAAATTCGCAGAACCGGTCGGGATCGCATCCAGCCGTTGTTAAGCATTGTGGCGCATTGAAAGGACTGTTTTCCGGAGATTATCCCGTGCCGATGCCCGCCGCTGATCTCGAGTCTCGCCTGCGCGCCGCGTTCCCGGACGCGGAGATCACCATCACCGACCTTGCCGGCGACGGCGACCACTACAAGGCGCGGATCGTCTCGAGCCAGTTCCAGGGACTGCCCCGGGTGCGGCAGCACCAGCTGGTCAACAAGGCGCTGGCCGATGTACTGGGCGGCGCCCTGCACGCGCTGGCGCTCGAAACCGCAGCCCCGGCCACCTGATCCATGCGCTATCGTCCCTACGGAAAATCGGGTCAGGTCGTCTCGGCGGTGTCCTTGCTGCTGGACGGCGGCGTCCGGCATTCCGCCCGGGAATGGCGCAATCAGGTCAGCGCGGCGCTCGACCTGGGGATCAACGGCTTCGAAATCGCCGGCGAGAGTCCCGCGCTGATCGAAGGCGCCTCCGAGGCCCTGGCCGGCGTCGAGCGCGAGTTGTTGTTCATCATCTGGCGGCCGCGGATGCTGCCCGCCGAACCAGGTCATGCGATCGAGGCGTTCCTGGCGCGCACGGGGCTGGGCTACCTGGATCTGCTGAGCTTCGACTCCGCCCCGCCGTCCGCTGACGTGTTGCAGCGGCTGCGGAATACCCGCTGGGTGCGGTCCTACGGCCTGACCAGCGATGATGAAGACACCGACCTGCTCATCACGCACGGCGGATTTGACGCCCTGACGACCTGCTACAGCCCCGTCTCGGGCTGGCGCGACCGCAACCGGCTGAAGGCGGCCGCCGAGCGCGGCATGGCGGTGGTGGCGCGAGACATCTGGCCCGAGGCGCTGCATCCCAAGGCCGTCATGTTCAAGATGCCCCTGCTGGGCAGGAAGCGTAACCCGTTGGCCGGTATGGTCGGCGGCTACAATTTCCTCGAGTCCACGCCGGGCTGGAGCTCGGAAGAAATCTGCCTGGCCTATGTGCTGACAGAGCCGGCGGTGACCACCGTGCGGTTCGAAATCGACCGGCTGGATCGTCTGGAACGGCTGGCCTCCGTGCCGGATCGTGATCTTCCCACCGGGATCGCCGCCCAGATCGAGATGGCGCGCTTTTCCGCCGACGGTCTGCGGATCGGCGCGCGGGCTTGACCCGAACCGGTCGGGCGCCTAGCTGATAGGCCGTGTTTAACGCCGAAAAGGCTCCCGCCGTGACCGACGCCGCTGTCGCCAATCCCGCCCACGATTTCATCGCCCGAACGGTGGCTGAACATCCCGTTGTGGTGTTCATGAAGGGCGAGCCCGAACAGCCCCGCTGCGGCTTCTCCGCCCAGGTGGTGCAGATCCTCGACCATCTTGGCGTCGATTTCGTCGGCGTGGACGTGCTGCAGAGCGACGTGCTGCGCGACGGCATCAAGCTCTACAGCGACTGGCCGACCATCCCGCAGGTCTATGTGAAGGGCGAGTTCGTCGGTGGCTGCGACATCATCCGCGAGATGTACCAGGACGGCGAACTGAAGACGCTGCTGGATGCCCAGGGCCTGCTCACCGCCTAGACCGGTTCATTCGGGCGGACACGATGAAGCTCCTCACCCCTCCGTCCGACCGGCAGGTCTTCACCCTGCCCTTCAGTCCCAAACCCTCCGACATCGACGAGAACGGCCACGTCAACAACGTGGTCTATCTCGGCTGGGTGCAGGACATCGCCATCGCCCACTGGCGTTCCCGCGCGCCGGCCGAGGAGGCCACACGCTGGGCCTGGGTCGTGCTGCGCCATGAGATCGACTATCGCCGCCCGCTGATGCCCGGCGAGCACGCCACGGGCCGCACCTGGGTCGGCGAGCGGCGTGGACCGCGTTTTGACCGCTTCGTGCGGATCGACGGTCCTGACGGCGAAATGTGCGCCCAGACCCATTCCGAATGGGTGCTGGTGGATGCGGTGACCAAACGGCCGGCCCGCGTGCCGGCGTGGATGGAAGAGATGTTCAGCTAGAGCGCACCGGGCCCTGTCCAGGCGACCACCGGATTGGCCAGGAACACGCCGGACCGGCCGTCCAGCCCCAACTCCTCCCAGGTGAACATCAGTTCGACGCGGCCCTGGGCGAAGGTCCGGCAGGTGTCCAGCCGCTTTCGGCCGAAGGCCACCCGCGCGCCGGCCGGCGTCTTCTCGACGAAGACGGCGAAGTCCTCCTTCGTCGTGCAGCCGTTCGACGCCACGCGAATGGCCAGGACGTTCCGGTCGGTGCTGACCGTATAGACCGGCTCCAGCAGCTCGAACCCGGCGCCAGGCGGTGCGGCCACCCGGGCAGTCACACAGCCGCTCAGCAGCAGGGCTCCGGCTATGAGAAGGGCGCGGCGGTTCATGCGTCGCAGTGAGCCACAGTCCGCCCCATAGCAAAAGGGCCCCGGATCGCTCCGGAGCCCTTCGCAATGCTGTTGGTCGTTTCAGGCCTTAGGAGGCGTAGAATTCGACGACCAGGTTTGGCTCCATCTTCACCGGGTACGGCACTTCGGCCAGTTCCGGGGCGCGGACGAAGGTCGCCGCCATGTGGCGGGCGTCCACGGTGATGTAGTCGGGGGTGTCGCGCTCGCCCGAGCTCAGGGCTTCCAGCACGAGGGCCATGTTGCGCGACTTTTCGCGGACGCTGACGACGTCGCCGGCCTTCACGCGATAGGAGGCGATGTTGACGCGCTTGCCGTTCACCAGCACGTGGCCGTGGTTGACGAACTGACGGGCGGCGAAGACGGTCGGCACGAACTTGGCGCGGTAGACGACCGCGTCGAGACGGGCTTCCAGCAGACCGACCAGGTTCTCGGCCGTGTTGCCCTTGCGGCGCGCGGCTTCGGTGTAGGTGCGGCTGAACTGCTTTTCGGTCAGGTTGCCGTAGTAGCCCTTCAGCTTCTGCTTGGCGCGCAGCTGGAGGCCGAAATCGGAGACCTTGGACTTGCGGCGCTGGCCGTGCTGGCCGGGGCCGTAGGAGCGGCTGTTCACCGGGGACTTCGGACGACCCCAGATGTTTTCGCCCATCCGGCGGTCGATCTTGTACTTGGCGCTGTGGCGCTTGGACATAAGTAGCTCTTCTTCAGTTCGACCCGGGCCGGCGCCCCCGCAAGTGGCGGCGCGATCTCAACGGCGGCTTCGTGTCACCCGTCATGGATTCCAGCGCCGTCCGGCGAACCGGCGGCGTGGGAAGGCGGGTGTATGATGGAGCGAGGCCGGGGAGTCAACTTTGAGGGCTCCACTTCACACTGTCATCCCGGCCGCAGCGTAGCCCCCGGGTCGCGCGGAGCGCGCGCCCGAGGATGAACTCCGAGCCGGGACCCAGATTCGGCTGAGACTCGCTCTGGGTCCCGGATAGCCGTTTCACGGCTTCCGGGATGACAGTGGCGTGGCCCAAACTCTCCGCTCCCCTCGACTCGCGATCTGCCCTTAGATGCCCTTAGGGCACTTCCTCGAATCTCCATGGGCCGATGGCGTTCGATACTCCCACCGCCCGCCGGACCCTTGCCATCGTCGGTGGCGGGTTCAGCGGGTCATTGCTGGCGCTGAAGCTGGTCGCGTTGCGGCCGGACTGGCGCGTGGTGCTGATCGATCCGACGAGCCGGCCGGGACGGGGCCTGGCCTACGGTGCCTGCGCCCCCTCGCATCTGCTCAATGTGCCCGTCGCCCGCATGGAGGCCGGCCTCAGCCCCGCCTACGGTGACTGGCTGGCCGGACGGCCCGAGATGGCCGAGGCCCTCGCTGAAAGCGGCGGGGAGATGAGCGCCGCCTTCTCGCCCCGCGAACTGTGGGGCCAGTATCTGCAGCAGCAGGTGGCCGCCGCCCGGGTGACCGACAACGGCCCAGGCCTGACCGTCCTGCGTGGCGAGGCGGTTCGGCTGCTGGACCCGCCCGGGCGCGGGCTGGTGCTCGGCGATGGCCGCGAGGTCGAGGCTGACACGGTGGTGCTGGCCACCGGCAACCTGCCGCCCCGCCCGCCCCTGCCGGCCGACAGCTGGCTGCGCGACGCCGCCTGTTTCGCCGCTGATCCCTGGGCGCACGACGCCCTGACCGGCATCGACCCGGACGCGCCGGTGCTGCTGCTCGGCACGGGCCTGACCATGGTCGACATCGCCCTGAAGCTGGCCGAGGAGGACCATCGCGGACCGATGCTGGCGGTGTCGCGGCGCGGCCTGCTGCCCGGCGCCCATCGCTACGGCGGCCACTGGGAGCCGTTCCTCGCGCCGATGCTGCCGGCCAGTCCCCTGACCCTGTCAAAGGCGATCCGCGCGGAGGTGAAGCGCGCCGCACTCGCCGGCCAGCCGTGGCAGCGGGTGATCGACGCCGTGCGGCCGGTGATCGCCCGCATCTGGTCGAGCTGGACGCCGGCCCAGAAGCGCCAGTTTCTGCGCCATCAGCGCCCCCGCTGGGATGTCCACCGCCACCGCATGGCGCCGCGCATCGCCGCGCGGATCGAGGCGCTGATGGCCCGCGGTCAGCTCAGCGTCCGCGCCGCCCGCACGCGAGACTGGACCCCGGCCAGCGAGGCCGTGACCGTGACCCTTCACCCGCGCGGCGGCGGCCCGGCGGCGACGCTGACCGTGGCGAAGGTGATCAACTGCACCGGCCCGCGCAGCGACCTGCACGGCCTGGAGGTCCCGCTCTACGCCGACCTAGCCCGCAAGGGCCTGATCGCGCCGGACGATCTGGGCCTTGGGCTGGAGACCGCCGACTGCGCGGTGCTGGGCGCCCGGGGCGAGGTCTCGACCTGGCTCCATGCGTTGGGTCCCCTCACCCGCCCCGCCTGGTGGGAGATCACAGCGGTGCCGGAGATCACCGCACAGGTCGACGGCCTGGCGCACCGGCTGGCCGAGGATGCGGCGGTGGGGCCGTCGCTGGAAAAGGTGTTCGTGGATCTCGGGGCGGGGATCTGATGTCGTCAATCCTCCCCAGCTTCGCTGGGGAGGGGGACCGCCGGAGGCGGTGGAGGGGAGTCCGTGCACCGACGCCCCTCAGTCACGCTCCGCGTGACAGCTCCCCACAAGGGTGGGGAGCATTGTCTCAACCTTGCTCCAGCCGCTCCCGATGCCACGCCAGGTGATCGGCGATGAAGGTCGAGATGAAGAAGTAGCTGTGGTCGTAGCCCTCGTGGCGCAGGACGGTCAGCGGCTGGCCGGCGGCCTCGCAGGCGGCCTCCAGCAGTTCGGGCTTGAGCTGGTCGGCGAGAAAATTGTCACCCAGTCCCTGCTCAACGAGAATGTCCGCATAGCGACCCTTCGCGGCGCCGGCCTCGATCAGCCGGGCGGCGTCATGGCCGGCCCAGACGGCCTCGTCGGCGCCGAGGTAGCCGGTGAAGGCCTTCACACCCCACGGGCACCGCGTCGGCGAACAGATCGGGGCGAAGGCGCCGACCGAGCAGAACAGGTCCGGATGCCTAAGCGCCAGGGTCAGCGCTCCGTGGCCGCCCATCGAGTGGCCGCTGATCGCCCGCCGCGCCGGGTCCAGCGGGAAGGCGCCATGCACGGCCTCCAGCAGGTCGCGGGTGACGTAGGTCTCCATCCGGTAGTGCGCGGCCCACGGCGTCTGCGTCGCGTCGACATAGAAGCCCGCGCCCTGGCCGAAGTCATAGTCGGGGCTGTCGGCGACGCCCTCGCCGCGAGGACTGGTGTCCGGGGCGACAATCGCCATCCCCAGCGCCGCCGCCGCGCCATAGGCGCCGGCCTTGACCGTGAAATTGTCCTCCGTGCAGGTCAGGCCCGACAGCCAGACCAGCACCGGAAACGGCCCCTCGCCCGGCGGCAGGAATATGCTGAACCGCATCGGCGTGCCGGTCGCCGCGCTCTGGTGGCGGCAATAGTGCAGCGTCCCGTCGAACGTGCGGTGGGTGGAGAGGATTTCCATCAGTCAGCTGGCTCGATCAAGGCGCTGGCTTCCCACGGGTAGGCGCCCTGCCAGGTCCGGGAAAGACAATTGAAGTGGACCCAGAACATCTGGTTCCTCGGGTTCGGGATAGCTCGTGCCCAATCGCGCATGTTGAGACCCGTCAACGCGACGGACCTCTCTTCCTCACTCGGCGAGATGCTCTCCGAGCAGATGCAACACATGTATCCCTCTGCCATCGGGTCAGAACACGACCACTGACCGGATACTCTCCCCCGCATGCATCAGGTCGAACGCCTTGTTGATGTCTTCCAGCGGCATGGTGTGGGTGATCATCGGGTCGATCTGGATCTTGCCGTCCATGTACCAGTCGACGATCTGCGGCACGTCGGTGCGGCCGCGGGCGCCGCCGAAGGCCGTGCCCTTCCAGACGCGGCCGGTGACCAGCTGGAACGGGCGGGTGGCGATCTCGCGGCCGGCCTCGGCCACGCCGATGATGATGCTCTCGCCCCAGCCGCGATGGCAGGCTTCCAGCGCCTGGCGCATGACCGTGACATTGCCGGTGGCGTCGAAGGTGTAGTCCGCGCCGCCGTCGGTCAGGGCCACCAGGTGCGGGACGATGTCGCAGTCGATGTCCTTCGGGTTGACGAAGTGCGTCATGCCGAACTTGCGGCCCCAAGCCTCGCGGTCGGGGTTGATGTCGACGCCGATGATCATGTCGGCGCCGACCAGCTTCAGGCCCTGGATCACGTTCAGGCCGATGCCGCCGAGGCCGAAGACGATGCAGTTGGCGCCGGGCTCGACCTTGGCGGTGTTGGTCACCGCGCCCACGCCCGTGGTCACGCCGCAGCCGATGTAGCAGGCCTTGTCGAACGGGGCGTCCTTGCGGATCTTCGCCAGCGCGATCTCGGGCAGCACCGTGTGATTGGCGAAGGTCGAGCAGCCCATGTAGTGGGCGATCTGCTGGCCCTTGTAGGAGAAGCGGCTCGTGCCGTCGGGCATCTGGCCCTTGCCCTGGGTGGCGCGGATGGCCGTGCAGAGGTTGGTCTTGCGGCTGAGGCAGCTTTTGCACTGCCGGCACTCGGGCGTGTAGAGCGGGATCACATGGTCGCCGGGGACCACGCTGGTCACGCCCGCGCCCACCTCCAGCACCACGCCAGCGCCCTCATGGCCGAGGATCGAGGGGAAGATGCCCTCGCTGTCGAGACCGTCGAGCGTATAGGCGTCGGTGTGGCAGATGCCGGTCGCCTTGATCTCCACCAGCACCTCGCCGGCGCGGGGACCTTCCAGGTCGACCTCGACGATTTCCAGCGGCTTTTTGGCTTCAAAGGCGACGGCGGCGCGGGTCTTCATGGGGCGACTCTCCGGTTGGGCGTGGCGACTATAGCCACGGGACCGGGGATGTCAGCCGGAAGGGGACATGTACCGCAGGTACGTGTCCCCTAATCCTGATGCGCCTCGATTGGGGGACACGTACCTTTGGTACATGTCCCCTAGGCTTCAACCACCGCCGGCAGGCGATAGCGGCCGTCGAGTAGCTCGGGCCTCGGCAGGTAGCCGCGCATGAACAGCGCGAACCGCCCGGCGGGGGCCGGCAGCCAGTTGGACTCGCGGGCCGCCTCGGGGCGCTCGTGGCCGATCCAGAGGTCGAGCGAGCCGTCGTCGTTCCATACCAGACCGGGCGTCCGGTCGCCGATCGCGTAGCGGTTCAGCGGATTGTCAGTGAAGTAGAACTGCCCCTCCGGCGTGATCTCGTACATCGACAGCGACCAGAAGCTGTTCACCGGAATCTGGCGGTCGGCAGGCAGGTGCAGGCGCCAGTTTCGCGTCCCGTCAAAGGACCCGCCGCCCTCCGGTGCGCCGGCCCGCAGATAGGTCGCCTCGGCCAGCGGCAGCGCCGCCAGCCCGCCAAGCGCAACGACGGCCCGGAAGTGATAGTCCTGTCCGAAGTCGCCGAGCTTGCTGGAAGGATAGGCCCAGCCCTCGATGAAGTTGCCGCCCGACAGGCCACCGCCGCCGCGCGCCGCCTTGCGGGCCTCCTCGACGCCGGCCTCGATCTCCGCCTGTTCGGCGGGGCTGAAGCGCGCGGGGTCGAACGTCCCCTGCCCCAGACCGAGCGGCGCGATCCGCTTCAGCAGGGCGCCGTCCGTCGCCGGTGGCGGATTGATCGCCATCAGCGCGTCCGCGCTGGCGAAGTATGCGGCCCAGCCGTCTCGGCGTTTGGCGTATTCCGGTGCCGGCGCGGCCTGCGGCCCCTGGGCCGAGAAGCCGCCCTGGACGATCCCGGCGGCGTCCAGGTCATGCGGGCCGTCGACCAGGATTCGCGCCAGGGCCCAGACATGGCGGGTCGGCGAGCGAACGACGTTGCGGCCGTCCGCCGCCTCGGTCGGCCCGACCAGGGTGTAGACGTCGCCATCGTTGCCGGTGGTCCGCGTGCCGAGCACCGCGAAGCTGTTGGACCAGGCGTCCATCAGCTGCAGCGAGACATAGCGGTCGCCCGACGGCGGGATCGTCAGGCTCACCGGTCCGTTGCTGAGGTCGATCTGGCAGGTGGCGTACAGCGTGTCGTTGTTGGGCGTGGTCACCGCCCGGGCGCGATGATCGGCCAGCCGGCGCATCATGCCGAAGCTGTTCAGCGGCGTGCCCACCGTCAGGCCGACACTGCGGATCGCCGCGATCTCGATCAGCGGCAGGACGTAAAGCCAGGCCTCGCGGGCGGCATTGCGAAGGTCAGGCATCGATCATCTCCGGGGCGAAGCTCTGGGCGAGGCCTGACCGCGCCGTGGGATATTACGGCTTCCGGCGGCGCACTTGTTACTCGTTGGTCTCATTCTTAGCGGCCGCGCGTTGACGCGCAAGCTTTTCAAGCACCCGACCCCGTCCCTTCGACAGGGCCGTGACCACGCCACGCCAGGTGCGAACCTCCTGGTCGGTCAACCGCGAGCGGCCCAGCGAGATGCGCAGATTGCGGACCATCGAGGGGCGCTTCTCCGGCGGATGGAAGAAACCGGCGGCGTCCAGTTCGCCTTCCAGCTGCTCGTAGAAGCCGACCAGCGTCTCCATGTTCGCCGGCTCATCCACGTTGACCGCAAAGGCGTCGCGGGGCCGGTCCGCGACGCCCAGCCGCCACTCATAGGCGTTCAGCGCGACGGCCTGGGCCAGATTCAGCGAGCGGAACTTCTCGTCGACGGGGATGGTCACGATGCCGTGGCAGAGCGCGATGTCGTCCGTCTCCAGTCCGGCCCGCTCGCCGCCGAACAGCATGCCGACGCCCTGACCAGCCGCGACGGCCTCATGCAGGTTCGCCGCCGCCTCGCGCGGGGTCAGGACCGGCAACTGGGTCCCGCGCGACCGCGCCGTCGTGGCGTAGACCAGACGCAGGTCGGCTACGGCCTCCTCCAGCCGATCGAAGACCTTCGCATTGTCCAGCGGCCAGTCCGCACCCGACGCGGAGGCCCAGGCGCGGTCCTGCGGCCAGCCGTCCCGCGGCCGCACGAGCCGCAGGTCGCTCAGGCCAAAGTTGGCCATCACGCGGGCGACCGCGCCGATGTTCTCGGCCAGCTGGGGTTCGTTGAGGATGACGACGGGTGCGGTCACGGGTCTCTCCACCTGCTCCGGGCGCGCGGATCAGGCCTGCTTCGATGCCAAGCCGGGGCAGATAGCAGAAAAATGACGCATGGGTCGCCCAATGGGTCGCTTACGCGTTACCAACGGCATCATGCACAAGCTTCTGCCGATCCTCGCCGTCCTGGTCCTCACCGCCTGCAGCCAGCCGATGCCGGAAGCCGGCGCGAAGACCCTGCCGCTCGACGCCGCCCTGCTGGACCAGGAGATCGGCGAGATCGCCCAGCGCGCCGAGCCGGCCATGATCGAGGTCGCCGTCCAGAATCTCGAGGGCGGCGAGATGTGGGCCTGGAACGGCGACAAGGCCTTCCCGATGCAGAGCGTTTTCAAGGCGCCGCTGGGCGCCGCCGCGCTGGCGGAGGTCGACGCCGGAAGGCTGTCGCTCGACGAGGTGATCACGCTCGAGGAGAAGGACATCTCGCCCGCTCACAGCACCATCGCGGACGCCTGGCCGGAGCGGGATACCTACACCGTGCGCGAACTGCTGGTCGCAGCCGTGGGCGAGAGCGACAACACCGCCGCCGATGTGCTGATGAAGCGGATTGGCGGCCCGGGCGCCGTCACGGCCTGGCTCCGGTCCAAGCGCGTCATGGACATGCGGGTCGATCGCTACGAGCGCGAGTTGCAGCCGGAGATCAGCGGCATGGCCTCGTTCCGCATCGCCTGGAAGGGCTGGCCAGCCTTCTCGATGGCGCGGGACAGCGTTCCCGAGGCGACGCGCCGCGCAGCTGCGGAAAAGTACCTCGCCGACCCCCGCGACACGACGACTGCCAGCGGGGCGTTGACCTTCCTGCGCCGGTTGCAGATCCGGGAACTGCTCTCACCGCGCAGCACCGCCCTTTTGCTGAAGATCATGACCGAGAGCCGGACGGGCGAAGGGCGGTTGAAGGCCGGCCTGCCGCCGGGCGCGAGCCTCGCGCACAAGACCGGCACCTCGGCGACCGATCTGGGCATGACCATGGTCGTCAACGACATGGGCATCGTCACGCTGAGGGACGGTCGACGCTACGCCGTGGTGGTGTTCATGACCGGCTCGACCCAGGACGAGGCGGCTCAGGACAAGGTGTTCAGCGACGTCATGGGCGTAATCATCCGCGCCGCCGGTAAGCGTTAGGCGGCGGCCGCGCTGACGGAGACCTTCGCCAGACGGGCCTGGGCCAGGGCCTCGAACAGCCGGGCCGGGTGCAGTGGTTTGGCGACATGCATGTCCGCGCCGGCCTGATGGGCCGCCTCGATGTGCTCGTCCATGGCGTTGGCCGTCAGCATGATGATCAGGCAGGGCGCGGCGCCGGACGCGGCCTCGCGTTCGCGGATCAGGCGGGTGGCCGTCAGACCGTCCATCACCGGCATCTGCATGTCCATCAGCACCGCGTCGTAGCCCTCGCCGAACGCCGCGATGGCCTCCTCACCGTTGCCGACGATGGTCAGGTCGACGCCGAACGGCTCCAGCACGATCTGCAGGACCTTCTGGTTGGTCGGGTGATCCTCGGCCGCCAGGACGCGCAGGCCCTGGAGGCTGACGCCGTCGCCTGATCCGGCCCGCTCCTCGGCGGCGACCATTTCCGCGCGCGGCAACGGCAGGACGACGGTGAACTCCGCCCCCTCGCCGGGCGTCGCGGTGGCGTCGATCTCGCCGCCCATCATCCCGGTCAGGGCCGAGCAGATGGACAGGCCAAGGCCGGTCCCGCCGAACCGGCGGGTGATCGAATCGTCGGCCTGCTCGAAACGCCGGAACAGCCGCTCGCGAACCTCCGCGTCAAACCCGACGCCTGTGTCGCGAATGGAGAATTTCAGGGCCTCGTCCTGACGTTCGACGGTCAAGGTCACCCCGCCCCTGTCGGTGAACTTGACGGCGTTGCCCAGCAGGTTGCTCAGGATCTGCGCGATCCGGCCGCTGTCGCCCAGCCAGACGCCCCGGGCCTCATCGGCGATGCGCCAGGTCAGGGTCAGGCCCTTGGCTTCCGCCGAGGCGCGATGCAGGTCGGCCATCGCCGACACGGTGTCCTTCAGCTCGAACGGCGCCGGCGACAGCCGGAACTGCCCGGCCTCGATCTTCGACACGTCGAGAATGTCGCTGAGCACCTGCTCCAGCAAGCGGCCGGATGACGATACCAGCCCGGCCAGCTCGCGCCGACGGGCGAGATCCGGCGTATCGGCCAACTGGTCGGTGAGCGCGATCACCCCGTTCAGGGGCGTGCGCAGCTCATGGGACATGTTGGCGAGGAAGGTCGACTTGGCGCGGTTCGCCCGCTCCAGTTCCGCCGTGCGGGCCGCGACCCGATCCTCGAGCGACCGGAACAGCTCGTCATTGTCGGCGTGCTGGGTCCGCAGCATGCGGGCCAGATCGCCGATCTCGTCGTCACGGGCCTCGACCAGGGGCGCCTGCGCGCTGCCATCGCGGGCATGGGCCGCCGACAGAATGATCAGCGGGTCGACGACTTCCCGGTGAATGAAGCGGAACAGCAGGATCGCCTGGACGACGATGCCGATCAGTCCGAACAGCAGAACCCAGGAAGCCGTCCGGGCGGCCGACCAGGCGATTTCCGCCGTCGGCAGGCTCATGACGAAATACCAGTCCGGCTCCTTCAGGTGGCCGTAGGCGATGACCCGCTCGCCCGACCGGAACACGCCCGAATTGCCGCCGCGCTCGCGGATGCTCCTGACCAGCGGACCGATGGCGCGCCGCTCCTGCTCGCGGACCAGTTCGGCCGGGGACACGATGCCGCCCTTGCCGAGGCCCGGCGCCGCGATCAGTTCGCCGTCCGCCGACACGATCAGGTTCTCGCCCCCCTGGATCGACTCGCCGATGGCCGCCATCAGGTAGGAGTCCAGCGTGACCGTGGTGCCCCAGGCGCCGACGTGGACGCCGTCGATATCGATCGGGGTCATGCAGGCGGTGGTCAGCGCCTTGCCGGTCGGGTCGCTCATCAGCTTGCGCAGCTTGGTGCATTTCATCATCCGCGCCGGATTCACCCCGGGCAACGTCAGTTCGGTCATTTCCTCCTTGCGGAAGTCGAGCGTCGCCGGCGCCGTCTCACGGTAATAGACCAGCCGGTCATCGCGATCGGGGCCGTACATCACCAGCCGGTTGTCCGGCGTGAACATGTAGAAGTTGTCGTAGCGCGAGTGCTGCGCCTCCCCGGCCAGGGACACAGCCTGCAGCGACGCGATGAACAGCGCCTTCTCTTGCGGCGTGACGTTGGCGCCGTCGGCGATGAAGGCGCCCATACCGTACATGTAGGCGCCGTCGCCGCGGCTCGAGCCCTCGAACAGCGCCGGGGCGCTTCGGCGCGTGCCATCGGCCTTCAGCGGGAACAGTCTGTCGAAGCGGGCGTCTAGGTCCGGACCCGCGGCCACGTCCAGTCGCCGCATAAGCGCCCGGGTCGCATCTCCGTGCACCTTCACCAGGTCGGAGAACAGTCGGTCCTCGGTGCTGGTGCGCTCCTTCACGTAGAGCTGCAGATTGCGGATCTGCCGGTCCATCGACGCCTGCTGCACAAACGCGAAGGTCGCCGCCGTCGCAAGGCCCGTGACGGCGATGGACAGCACAACCACGATGGCCAGCAGCTTCCGCGCCAGCGGTTTGGCGACAATCGTCATGGATGGAACGGCCTTCTCCTCAACGACACACGTTTAACGGTCAGACCTGAACAGGCCGTTGACTGGATTGCGGTCCGTTTGCCCCACCGCCCGACAGGCGCTATAGCCCTCCCGCTCGCGCTCGCGGGGGCCCTGTGCGCCCCCGCTTTTTCCGGCAGAAGCGCGCCCAACGGAGAAACATCCCCATGGCCAAGATCAAGGTCGCCAATCCGGTCGTCGACATGGACGGCGACGAGATGACCCGCATCATCTGGAAGCTCATCAAGGACAAGCTGATCTTCCCCTATCTCGATCTTGAGCTGGACTACTACGACCTCTCCATCGAGCACCGCGACGCCACCAACGACCAGGTGACGATCGACGCCGCCGAGGCCACGAAGCGTCACGGCGTGGCGGTCAAATGCGCGACCATCACCCCGGACGAGCAGCGGGTTGAGGAATTCAAGCTGAAGAAGATGTGGAAGAGCCCGAACGGCACGATCCGCAACATCCTCGGCGGGGTCATCTTCCGCGAGCCGATCATCTGCCAGAACGTGCCCCGCCTGGTGCCCGGCTGGACCCAGCCGATCATCGTCGGCCGCCACGCCTTCGGCGACCAGTACAAGGCCACCGACTTCCTGTTCCCCGGCAAGGGCAAGCTGTCGATCAAGTTCGTCGGCGAAGACGGAAAGGTCATCGAGCACGAGATCTTCGACGCCCCGTCGGCCGGCGTGGCCATGGGCATGTACAACCTCGACGACTCGATCCGCGACTTCGCGCACGCCTCGTTCGCCTACGGCCTGAGCCGCAAGTACCCGGTCTACCTCTCCACGAAGAACACGATCCTCAAGGCCTATGACGGCCGGTTCAAGGACATCTTCCAGGAAGTGTTCGACGCCGAATACGCCGCGAAGTTCAAGGAACTGGGCCTGACCTACGAGCACCGCCTGATCGACGACATGGTCGCCTCGGCGCTCAAGTGGTCGGGCGGCTACGTCTGGGCCTGCAAGAACTACGACGGCGACGTGCAGAGCGACATCGTCGCCCAGGGCTTCGGCTCGCTGGGCCTGATGACTTCGGTGCTGCTGACCCCGGACGGCAAGACCGTCGAGGCCGAGGCCGCGCACGGCACCGTCACCCGCCACTACCGCCAGCACCAGAAGGGTGAGTCGACCTCGACCAACTCGATCGCCTCGATCTTCGCCTGGACCCGCGGCCTCGCCCATCGCGCCAAGCGGGACAACAACGCCGAACTGGCCCGGTTCGCCGACACCCTTGAAAAGGTCTGCATCGACACCGTCGAGTCCGGCTTCATGACCAAGGACCTGGCGCTGCTGGTCGGCGACACGCAGGCCTGGCTGACCACCGAGGGCTTCCTCGACAAGGTCGACGAGAACCTGAAGATCGCGATGGCCTAGGTTCGGTCGGGACCGGCCTCGCGATCCTCGCCAGCCCAAATGACAGGGCCGCCCTTCCCGTCCGGCTGGACAGGAGGGGCGGCCCTTTTCGTCGTCGGGAGTCAGGCCGGTTCGGGACGGTAGAAGGCCGACAGCTTGTTGCCGGTAGGGTCGCGGACATAGGCGAGATAGTAGCCCTCGCCGTAGTCCGTTCGCGGCCCGGGCGGGCCTTCGCTGGTTCCGCCGTTCGCGACCGCCGCCGCGTGGAAGGCGTCGACCTCCGCCGCGCTGGCGGCATGCAGACCGATCATCATCCCGTTTCCGGCGCGGGCCGGCTCTCCGTTGAACGGCGCACAGATCAGGATCGTTCCATGGTCGTCGCCTTCCGGCCCATAGCCGGCCCAGCCGCCATTCAGCCACGCCCGGCGCAGGCCCAGCGCGGCCAGCGCCGCATCATAGAAGGCGGTCGCCCGGTCAATATCGTCGGCGCCGATGGTCAGGTAGCTGACCACGGGTCGTGACCCGGCGCTCATCAGAACGGCCCCTTGGCGTAGACGCAGATCTTGTTGCCGGTCTGGTCGCGCAGATAGGCGCCGTAAAAGTCCTTCGAGTCCTCAGGTCGCGGTCCGGGCGCCCCCTCGTCGGTTCCGCCGCTGGCCAGGCCGGCGGCGTGCGCGGCCTTCACCGCGTCGGTCGACGGCGCCTGCAGGGCGACCATGATGCCATTGCCGCCCCGCGCGGCCTGACCATCGTGCGGGGGACAGATGTAGATGGTCTGGGGTCCGCCCACGGGGCCATAGCCGGCCCAGCCGCCGCTGAAGAAGCCGCGTTCGCCCCCGATGGCGGCGAAGACCGCGTCCCAGAACGGCAAGGACTGTTCGACGTCCAATGCGCCGATGGTAACGTAGCCGAGCATCTCGACCTCCCTCGTTGTGATCGAACGAGGTTAGGTCAGCGACCGGAACAGAACAAGAACCTGCGTGTCGGCATGCTGACAGCCCGTGGCAGCATGCCGATGGTCAGCGTTCGTCGTCCGGCAACTGGACGTGCACCAGCTTCCACGTGAACAGCGCGCGCCGCTCGAACGTAAAGACGGTCAGCTTGTCCTCGGCGCCAGGCCGCTTGACCGCGATGCGCGTGCGGTCAACGCCCCAGTAGGGCACCGAGGGCCAGGGCCCCTTCATCGCCGCCTTGACCTGCACGCCCAGCGTCTGTTCACCGCGCGCCGCCGGCGGGGCGGCGCCGGGCTTGTAGCCGCGCGTCAGCGCCGAGAGGCCCGGCAGCGTCAGATAGCGGTCGACCTTGGGCTCGGGCGGGGCCAGCGGCTCGATGGCGCGCTTGAGCGCGCCGATCGGGTCCTGCCAGATCGACGGCGCCTCGGCCGAGGCCGGCGCCTGGACCGGCGAGAGCTGGCCGGTCAGGCTTTTGCGCACGGCCGGAAAGTCCACGAGGTCGGCCGTCGCCTGCACATCCTCGGCCGCCGTCGCGGCGCGCAGGGCCCGGAACGCGAAATAGGGCGCGCTGGCAAAGGCCAGACAGAAGATCAGCGCCGCCGTGACGACAATCTTGAAGAGGTCGAACCGCATGGGGTCTTCCCGTTAACTGTGGCGGGTATCAGAGCACCCAATGCGGGCCGTTTGGCAAGCCGCGCTCGCCTCTGGGGGGAATGGAGCCGGCGTCGGAGTCGCGGAATGTCGCGGCATGTCCGGGGAGTATTGGTCTCGGGAGTCTCGCTCCGGGGCGGTTCTATCCGGCTGTGGGTTGGGTCGTTTCGCTTCGGCTCCGGACCTCGACCTCGAACAGGAGGTCGTCGTCCGCAAGCCCGGCTGGCGGCATGGGGAAGGGCGCGGCGGACCGGACCGAGGCCAGCGCCGAGCGGTCAAAGGCGGGCCGACCGCTTGATTTGCTCAGGGTCAGGGACACCAGCTTGCCGGAGCGGGCCAGCCGGAAGGTCACGCGCGCCGCGCCGGCTCCCGGCGCCGTAGCCGGTCTGCGGGCGTTGACCCGTTCCCAGACGACGCGAGCATAGGCCGTTGCGGCAGACGCGAAGGCCGGAGGTCCGACAGGCTGAACCGGAGCCCGATCAGCGACCGGCGCGGCGGACTCAGGCAAGGGCGCGTCAGGACTGGCCGCCGCAGCGGTGACGGGTTCGCCCGCCATCGCGGCGGCCGACCGGTCCGGCGAAGGGCGCGCCGCCCCCCTGACGGCCGGAGAGGCCTTTGGCAGGGGGGGCGGCCTGTCTCTCGGCAGCCCTGGCGGCTCCGCAACCAGGCTGACCTCGAGCGCCGGTGACTCGAAACGGCCGACCGGCGCACGGCCGACCAGAATGGCGGCGACGAGGCCATGCAGGACCAATGAGATGGCCACACCCAACCCGCCGCCGCGCATCCTTTTCATGATCAGAAGGTGACGTTGAGGCCGATGTTGAACGACCGGCCGACCCCCGGCAGCGCCCCGATCGGCGGAACCGAGCCACCGGCCTTGTAGTCGCCAAAGGACACGCCCCCGAGCGGCAGATCGTACCCCTCGTCGAACGCGTTTTCGATCGCCAGATCGACGCGCAGGGCCGTCGTCGGGCGCCAGACCGCGCGCAGGTTGAACAGCTGGTAGCTGTCCGTCACCGGCTCGTGGCGCAGGCCGTTCACGGCGTCCTTCCGGTCGACCAGTTCGAGGTCTCCGATAACCGTCCAGTCGCCCAGGGGCTGCTCCAGGCTGAACCGGGCTGTCAGGGGCGACATGTGATATAGGTCATCGCCCGTGTCCCGGTTCTCGCCCTGGACGAAGGAGACCTGCCCCGAAAGAACCGCCGGGGCGAAGCCGCCGATCGTCCAGAGCTCGCTGCGGCCGCTCACCTCGAAGCCCTGCAGCAGGGCGTCATGATTGGCGAACCGGAGCCGCACGAAGCCGGCCGCAAGACTGGCGACCAGATCCGCATCCACGTAGTCCTGAACGTCCGAGCGGAAGACGCTGACGCTCAGCGAACGTCGGGCCTGCGGACCGTCGGTCAGGCGCACCGTGGCCGCGAGGTTGTTCGCGACCTCAGGCTCGAGATCGATGTCCCCGACATAGGAGTTGGCGTCGCCGGCCAGGGAGGTCATGGCGCTGGACATGGCGCCCAGGCCCCAGCTGTAGCGCTCATAGAGATTTGGAACCCGCGATTTGCGGGCATATCCGAACTCCAGGCTCAGCTGATCCGACGGGGTCCAGCGGGCGCGCAGGGTGACGTCCGCGGTGTCGTTGCTGCGCTTGTGGTCCTTCGCATTGAAGACCGTCGCCGCCGCGGCGTCCGCCGCATTCATCATGCCGGTCCAGCTGTAGGGCTGCACATCCCCGGCGTCGGTCTCGACCCGTTCGAGGCGGAGCCCCGCCAGCAGGTCCCAGCCGTCGGCCGGCTGCGACGTCCACTCCACCCAGGCGCCGGTCCGGGCACGGCGCCCGTCGTTGATGTTCACATAGCGATTGGGGCTCATCATCATGCTGCCGGCGACGGGCGGCCACCAGTCGTCCAGGCTGGTCCGGTGCACGTCGATCCCGAAACCGATCGCGCTGTCGGCGCCCGCCGGGATCTTGATGGCCAGGGCCAGGCCGAGGTCCGTGCCGTGGGTGAGCATCGGCATGTTCCCGCCCTTGTCCGACAAGAAGTTCATCTCGTGGCGCACATCGCGGAAGGACGCCCGGGCAGAAACCTCGCCCCAGGCATAGCCGCCGTCGTACCGAAGGTCCGCGAACCCGCTGCGGTTCTCGGTCATGTCCATGCGCTGGTTGGGAAAGCCCTGGTAGGGCGTGAACTGCCGACCAACCCGCAGTGACATGACACCCTGGTCAGTCCGGACAGCGGCGGAGGCCGCTGCGCCGTAGCTGGCGTACTCGGTGGACAGCACGTCGCGACCGTATCCGGAGCGGTAGTTTTCACCCCGTGAGGCGGAAGCCTCGACCCCCAGACTGACGCGCTCGTCCGCGGTGTAGGCGTTGGCGGAGGCGCCGCCGCCGCTGACCGCGCTACGATAGGTAAGGTTGGCCTCGCCGCCGGAAATACGGGCCGCGCCGGTTTCCGCGAACCTCGGCGCCCGGGTGGAGATCGCGACCACCCCGCCGATATTGTCTCCGCCGGCGCTGACCGCGGAGAGTGTGGGCGACATCGAGATCGACTCGACGTCCGCGCCCAGCACATAGGACCCGGGAGGGTTCATGTGATTGGGGCAGAAGGCGGTCGTCTCAGCGCCGTCGACCGTCACAAGCACACGGTCATCGGCCATGCCGCGCAACACCGGCAGGCTTGTCGTTCCGCCGCCGGCCTGGACCGCGACGCCGGGTTCGCCAAGCAGGAGGGAGATCGCGTCGTCACCGGCGACACGCCGGCGCTTGAGGGTTTCTCCTTCGACCATCTGGTCAGGGGCTCCCAGGACAGGAGGCGCGGCGACCTGGACGGTATCCGCAACGACAGGGGGAAGCTGGGTCGGCGTCTGCGCCGCGGCGACGACGGGCGCGGCCACGGCAACGAAGGCGGCGCCGGCGGCCAGAGCCGCGCGCCGTGAGGGCATGAGAGACATGAAAACGGTCCTTGATGGATCTGAATGAAGTGCGGGCGACCGGGCCCCTTCCAGGGCTCTGGCGCGACGGGCAGTCTTCAGATCCAGGTCGGCGGGCCGGTCGACAGAGGCGGGCCAACCGGGAAGGCCGGCGCGAACCGGGGCGCAGGCAACGGCCCCTGCTGCAATCCCGATACGTAGTCGCGAGCGATGGATCCGCCATGATCGGGCGCCGCCAGGCTCGCCCCGGTCAGGGAGAAGGCGCAGGGCGACTTGTGTGCTTGCTGGTCGTGGTCGCCGGGCGACGGCTGACCAGGCGCCTCGCTATCCACGAGACTGGTGACCGCGCCCTGGCTGGTGCACATGACCACCGCGACGCGGTCGGTCCTGGCCTCGATCATATAACCGGGCGCAAACGACAGGCGCAGGACAACCGCCAGCGCAACAAGCGCCCAGGCGCCCGCGCCAAACCGTCGTCCTGGGGGCCGGGTTCGGATCATCGAGACGTGCTTGGCCTCCGGCCGACCGGCGCGCATTGATGAACATCAATCGCGCGGCCGGCCAGTTGGCCGGAGTGCGGCGAAGCGCCGCCGGGCGATGCGGAGCGGATCGCGACCACGTCTAGCCCAGCGCCGCCTTCACCGCCGCCACGCCGCCGGCCGCCTTGCTGTCGTCCGGGGCGCCGCCCTGGGCGAAGTCGGGTTTGCCGCCGGCGCCCTGGCCGCCCATGGCGATCACGGCGGCCCTGGCGAGCTCGGCGGCGTTAAAGCGGCCGGTCAGGTCGGGCGCGACGGCCACGGCGATGGCCGCCTTGCCGTCCGCCGTACCGACGATGGCGACCACGCCCGCCTGCTTTTTGAACTCTTCGGCCAGGCCGCGAAGCTCCTTGCCGCCGACGCCGTCCAGCACCTTGCCGATGAAGCTGACGCCGCCGATGTCCTCGGCCGCGACGGGGCCAGAACCGCCGCCGCCCATGGCCAGGGCCTTCTTCGCCTCGGCCAGGTCTTTCTCCAGCTTGCGGCGCTGGGCGTCGAGCGCGTCGACGCGCTGACCGACCTCCAGCACCGGCACCTTGAACCGGTCAGCCAGGTCGCGGGCGACATTGGCCTGGTCCTGCAGCCAGCGGCGGGCAGCGAGGCCCGTCAGGCCCTCGATGCGGCGCACGCCGGCGGCGATGCCCTGTTCGGCGATGATCTTGAACAGACCGATATCGCCGGTGCGGGCGACATGGGTGCCGCCGCACAGCTCGACCGAATAGGCGCCCTGCCCGGCCAGGCTGTCGCCCAGCGTCAGGACGCGAACCTCGTCGCCGTACTTCTCGCCGAACAGCGCCATGGCGCCGGCCTCGATGGCCTGGTGCGGGGCCATCATCTTCGTTTCGGCGGCGCGATTCTGCAGGACGACGGCATTCACCTCGTCCTCGATGCGCGCCAGCTCGTCCGGGGTCAGCGGGCCGCCGTGGCTGAAGTCGAAGCGCAGGCGCTCGCCATCGACCATCTGGCCCTTCTGGGTCACGTGTTCGCCCAGCACGTTGCGCAGGGCCGCGTGCATCAGGTGGGCGGCCGAGTGGTTGGCGCGGGTCGTCGTGCGGTTGGCGGGATCGACCTGCAGGGTCACCGCCTGGCCGGCCTTCAGGCTGCCAGCGACGATCTCGAGGTCATGCACATGCAGGTCGCCTGCGTGCTTCTGGACGTCGGTGACCTTCGCCGAGCCGCCGGGCCATTCGACCAGGCCGATGTCGCCGGCCTGGCCGCCGCTCTCGGCGTAGAAGGGGGTGCGGTCGAACACGGCCTGGACCGTGTCGCCGGTGAGGGCTTCGGCCGTCTCGATACCGTCGCTGAGCAGGGCCTGGACCACGCCGGTACCGTCGACGCTGTCGTAGCCCGTAAAGGCCGACGCGCCGACGCGATCGCGGATGGCGAACCACTCGGCGGCCGCCACCTGCTGGCCCGTGCCCTTGAGGCCCTCGGACTTGCCGCGCTGTTCGGCCATCAACCGGTCGAATTCGCCGGTGTCGACGGTCAGGCCGCGCGAACGGACCGCGTCCTGGGTCAGGTCGAGCGGGAAGCCGTAGGTGTCGTGCAGCTTGAACGCCACGTCGCCGGACAGCACGCCGCCCTCGGACAGGGGCGCGGTGGCCTCGTCGAGCAGGATCATGCCTCGGCCGAGCGTGCGGCGGAACCGCTCCTCCTCCTGACGCAGGGTCTCGACGATGGCCGGCTGGGCGCGGCGCAGCTCGGGATAGGCGACGCCCATCTGGTCGACGAGGGTCGGGGCCAGGCGGTGCATCAGCGGCTCGGTCGCGCCGAGCAGGTGCGCATGGCGCATGGCCCGGCGCATGATCCGGCGCAGGACATAGCCCCGGCCTTCGTTGGACGGGGTGATGCCGTCGGCGATCAGGAAGGACGAGGTGCGCAGGTGGTCGGCGATGACCCGGTGCGACGGCGCCTGGTCGCCGACAGCCTTGACCCCGGTGGCCTCTTCCGAGGCGGCGATCAGGGTGCGGAACAGGTCGACATCGTAGTTGTCGTGAACGCCCTGCATTACCGCGGCGATGCGCTCCAGGCCCATGCCGGTGTCGATCGAGGGCTTGGGCAGGTTGGTGCGCGTGCCGTCGGCATGCTGCTCGAACTGCATGAAGACCAGATTCCAGATCTCGATGAACCGGTCGCCGTCTTCCTCGGCGCTGCCCGGAGGCCCGCCCCAGACCTTGTCGCCGTGGTCGAAGAAGATTTCCGAACAGGGGCCGCAGGGGCCGGTGTCGCCCATTGACCAGAAATTGTCGTTGGTCGCGATGCGGATGATCCGGTCGTCGGACAGGCCGGCGATCTTGCGCCACAGCGCCGCCGCCTCGTCGTCGGTATGGTAGACCGTGACCAGCAGCTTTTCCTTCGCCAGGCCGAAGTCGCGCGTCAGCAGGGTCCAGGCGTGCTCGATCGCCTGTTCCTTGAAGTAGTCGCCGAACGAGAAGTTGCCGAGCATCTCGAAGAACGTGTGGTGACGGGCGGTGTAGCCGACGTTGTCGAGATCGTTGTGCTTGCCGCCGGCGCGGACGCACTTCTGCGACGACGCGGCCCGGGGCGCCGGCGGCGTCTCGGCGCCGGTGAACATGTTCTTGAACGGCACCATGCCGGCGTTGACGAACAGCAGGGTCGGATCGTTCTGCGGCACCAGCGGGGCCGAGGCGGTGACGGCGTGCCCGTTGCTCCCGAAGTAGTCCAGGAACGCGCTGCGGATATCGTTGAGACTCTTCATCGGTCGGCCGGTCTGCTGTCGGTCCGGGCGTCGGAGCCCTCGCCGATGGGATTGGAACCGGCTGCATAGCCAAGGGGCGGCGCGGTCACAAAGGAAAAGGCGCGCGGGAGGGGAATTGGAGGGGTGGTTGGGCGGGCGTGAGGCAACCCTCTCCCGGAGGAAGAGGGCGGGGCCCGACGCGGAGCGACGGGAGGATGCGGCGTTACGGATTGGGCCGACGGGTCCGTGAACCCTCATCCGTCGGCTACGCCGGCACCTTCTCTCGCCGGGAGAAGGAAACGACTGGACGAAAAAGGACGCCCGGCGGTGGCGCCGGACGTCCTTCAATCGCGGTGCGCCCCGCGGGGCCACGCGGGCTGCGGGTGGGCGAACGCCCGGCGCGGAGAGGCGCGCCGCGAAAGCTCTCGCCCGGGCCTAGTCCTCGTCTTCGCCCTCGGTAGGCCCGACGAGCAGTTCTTCTTCGATGACCTCGGACTTGCCGCGCACGGCTGCCTCGATCTGGCCGGCGATGTCAGGGTTCTTCTTGAGGAACTCGCGGACATTGTCGCGGCCCTGGCCGATGCGCTGGTCGCCGAAGGAGAACCAGGAGCCCGACTTGTCGATCACCCCGGCCTTGACGCCCAGGTCGATGATCTCGCCCAGCTTGGAGATGCCCTCGCCGTACATGATGTCGAACTCGACCTCGCGGAACGGCGGGGCGACCTTGTTCTTGACCACTTTGACCCGGACGTTGTTGCCGACGATCTCGTCGCGGATCTTGACCGAGCCCGTGCGGCGGATGTCCAGGCGCACCGAGGCGTAGAACTTCAGCGCATTGCCGCCCGTCGTCGTTTCCGGGCTGCCGTACATCACGCCAATCTTCATGCGGATCTGGTTGATGAAGATGACCAGGGTGCCGGCCTTGGAGATCGAGGCGGTCAGCTTGCGCAGCGCCTGGCTCATCAGGCGGGCCTGGAGACCCGGAAGGCTGTCGCCCATCTCGCCTTCGATTTCAGCGCGCGGCGTCAGGGCCGCGACCGAGTCGATGACGATCACGTCCACCGCATTGGACCGCACCAGGGTGTCGGTGATCTCGAGCGCCTGTTCGCCGGTGTCCGGCTGGGACACCAGCAGGTCGTCGAGATTGACGCCCAGCTTGCGGGCGTACTGCGGATCGAGCGCATGCTCGGCGTCGACGAAGGCGGCGGTGCCGCCGGCCTTCTGGACCTCGGCCACGACGTGCAGGGCCAGGGTCGTCTTGCCCGAACTTTCCGGGCCGTAGATCTCGACCACCCGCCCCTTGGGCAGACCGCCGATGCCCAGCGCGATGTCGAGCCCGAGCGAGCCGGTGGGCACCGCCTCGACCTCGATCTTGCTCTTGGAGCCCAGTCGCATCACCGAGCCCTTGCCGAAGGCCCGATCGATCTGCGTCAGCGCCGCTTCGAGCGCGCGCTGCTTGTCACCTTCGTCGCGTGTCACGAGTCTCAAAGCCGCCTGGTTCATGGGAGCCGTCCTTATTTCACGATTCTGCCGGGCCGCGTGGCCCACGGACGAACTTTGATCATGGTTTGTTCCGGTTGGCAATATGTTCTCATTGCTGCACGCAAAAATTGTGTTTCGCCCGACGCGCTAGAGACGCTCATACAGATTGGCCGTGCCCATACGTTTTGGCCGAGATACGATGGGATACGCCGACACACCGTGGGATGTGAACCGCCTCTCAACGGTCGATCAGGGGCCTCTCAGAGCCCCGAAAAATGGGCCGGGATGGTCTCGGGTGGGACGCTAGAGAGTTGAACCTCCAGCGCCCCCAGACCGGCTATCTGTCATCCCCGGTCACCCAAGCGAGGGGCGACGACATCCCCTCTGGCGTCCCGCCTGAATGGTCGCTCAAGGGCGATCTGCGGGCCGATCTGTATGCGCTCAGGGTGGGACGCCGGGGCTCCAGCCCCAGCGTCCCAAAACCGGCGTCCGTCACCGCCGGTCACCCAAGCGAGGGGCCAGGATCACCCCTCTGACCGACCCGCGATGCTGAAGCACGGGCCGGATTCCGAAACGCCTTCGAGGCCTAGTCTGAGGCCATCAAAGCACCACGACTGAAGTCAATGCCCGCCTGGCCAGATGCGCGGGCCGTGGTCGCCCTTACGCGGCCGTCCTGGTCCACGCGGATGCCAACGTCCACCCGACCGCGAGCGCCGTCTCTGGCAGCTGCACCGACCGCCGGCCGGGGTTGCGCGCCTGCCCGGACTGCCGCGCCCGCTACGGAGGCGGCCGCGCCAACAGGGCTGGCAAACTTCACCACGAAGGCGATGCCCTTGAGGATGAATCGTAGCCAGGGCGGCAGGGCGTTCCACACAGCCGCCGCGCCGACCTTGAACTTGGTGGCCAGGCCCGTCCACATGTCGCCGAACCACTTGGAGACCTTGCTCCAGTTTCGCCAGAGGAAGAATGCGCCGGCCGCCAGCGCGCCGACGGCGAGGATGATCCAGCCTACTGGCCCGGTGGCGACGCCGAGCGCCACCGCGAGGCCGAAAATGCCATTCGTCAGCCCTGCGATGGCTGCGATCCCGCCACCGGTGATGATGCCTTCAAGTCCCCCAATCCATACAAAGAGCTTGGTCCCCAAAACCAGCGCATTTCCGATCCCGTCGGCGAATGCGATCCAGTCCACCTTGGCTAGCGAGACCGATAGTTGGGAGACGACGGCGGAGACCTTCGAGATGACGTCCACCCGGTGCGCTGCAATCCACTCCGTGATGGCGACAACCGCACGATTGAGTGTCGGCAATAGCGCCGCGCCGATGCCAATCTTTAGCCCCAGGACGCTGTATTTCATGCGGTCGAGGTTGTCGTTGAAGTCGTCGCCCGCCTTTGCCGCGTCGTCAGACAACACCACGCCCAAGCGTTCAGCCTCGTCGCCCGCCTTGCGGATCGCCGCGCCGCCCATGTTGAGGAGCGGGATCATCTCCGTGCCGGAACGGCCAAGGAGGCGCATCGCCGTGGCCGTCTTCAACGGACCGTCAGGCATCGTTGCAAAGCGGTCGGCAATCGCCGCTAAGAGTTGGTCTGTCTCAAGAACTTTGCCGTTCGCGCCCTTGAGTTTGATGCCAAGCGCCGCGAAGGCCTTCGCGTCCTCCTTGCTCCCCTCAGCGGCAGAAACGGCGTTGCTCGCCAGCGTTCTGAGCCCGACGTTGAACTCGCCAGATTCAAGGTTGGCGATCTTGGCCGCTGCGGCGAGACGCTGATAGCTCTGGACCGTCAGCCCGACCTTCTGTGCGCTGTTGTAGGCGGCGTCACCGGCGTCGGCGGCCTCCTTGACCATTGACCAAGATGCCTTGGCGAGCCCCAAGCCGGCCGCGACCGCTACAGTGCCAGCGACCGCCCCGCCAATTGCTGAGACCTTCGCGAGTTTACCCGTCAGGGTCCCGATACGACCTATCAAGCCGCCGATCGCCCCGGTCGCCTTCGACGTGGGCCCGCTCCAGCGGTCAACCGCTTGCAGGATCAGTTTCAGGTTCATGGGGACGGTGGTCATGGGTCAGGCCAGCCAGGGCGAGATGATCAGCTTGGCAGTGCCCTTCCAGACGTTCGAAGTGTCGGCGGCCGTGCGTTCGGCATTGAGGAGCTGGAGCGCCGCCTCTTCGAGCGCGGGGCCGACAACCAGGGTGTCGGGCACGATGCCGAGCGGCGAGCCTTCTTCACCCTTCATCGCCGACATGGCCGCGCGGGCGGCCGCGTAGTTTTCCGAGTTGAGCGCGGCCTTGGAGCCGAAGGCGAGCTGCCACAGGCCGAAGCCAGCGTTCACGCGCGCGCGGACGCCGTAGATGAACTCATCGCGGAAGAAGACGTTTTCGTCGCCGTCGTTGTTGAGGGCCGTCATCTTGTAGTCGGTGCGCGGTTGCCAGATCAGGGGCTTGATGGCCCGCGAGGTATCCAGCAAGAACCACGGTTCCCCAGCGCCGGCTTGCACGTTCGAAATCGACACCGGCTCGCCTGCCACGATGTGGCCGGGATGGTCGGTATCGAAGAAGTTCTGGCCGTCGTAGCAGGCATTGGTAAAGCCCGACTTCAACAGGGTGAAGAGAAGCTCATCGGGATGGGTCGCAGCAGATCGACCCATTTCCGAGAACAGCGGGGAGAGCAGCCCGTAGGTGTCGTCTTCGACGCTCTCCCGGCTAACCGAAAGGGTCAGTTCGAATTTGCGGTTCTTGATGACATAGCCGTGCGCCTCAAGCGACTTGATGTGCCGCTCTCCGAGCCATTCCCGGATGCGCGGCAGCTGGCCGAGCCAACCGTAGGCGTTTTCGGCGGCCGCCGAGGGAACGGTCATCGAGATTTCTTTGTATCGGGCGTTTGCGCCTTCGAAGCCGGTATTGAAGACAGCTTTGAACGCCGTGTAGATGCCGGAGAGGGCCGCTGCATTGATGAGCATTGAGAGAACCTAGATTTCTCCGGCGGAAGCGCCGGCGGTGAAGGTGATCAGGGCCGTTGCGGTCCGGGCGAAGGAGGGCGGAGAGCGGGTCATCGTCGCCGCTCCGGAATCTTGCCGTTGGCCCGGAGGGCGGCACGGACCTGGTACACATGGCGTTCCGTGCACCGGAGCTGAGTGGCCATTTCGGCCACCGGGACGCCGGCGAGAGTCATCGCCAGAATTTTGCGATGGCGTAGGGTCGCCGTCCGCATGGGTATGTCGAAATGGCCCGAGCCGAAGCGTTCAGTGACCAGGCTGTGGCCAGCGCCGCCCAAAAGCTCTGTGATCGGCGTCCCGACGATTGGCCGGCGAGGGAGATAGACGCGCCGGCCGCCGAAAGCCTCGCACACCTGGTCGGCGACTTCGCTCCCCAGCAACGCTGAAACCGCGCCAAGAAGGTCATCCTCAGCAACGTCCAGATTTTCAATGGATGGGGCCGCCGGTGAACTCATGCGGCGAAAGGTGCTGAAAATTCTCAGGCCTAACTATGCTGAAGTATTTCAGCGTGAGGCCAGAACCCTATTATGCGGCGCTGATTCGAACGCCGCCCTCTGCTCCATGGCGGCGCGAACGCCAAGGGAGAGATGCGTGGGCGATCAACCCGACAAGCCTCCGGTGGACTATGCCGCCATTGAGCGGAAAATCGACCAGCTGCAACGGGACGTGACGTTGCTGAAGCGCGGTGTCGGAGCGCTCCTGGAAAAGCTGCCCGGCGACTACGTCTATGACCCGGTGGACGGCAACGAGCTGTTCTTCTCCTACCGCCGACGACCGCCCAACATGGATGCGCTCACCTGGAAGATTACTCAAACGCTCGACAACACCGACCAGGCCGTCAACGACATCGCGCGCGCTAAGACGAAACTCGAAGGGCTCTTCCGGCGCGGGATCAAACTCTAGCCAGACCGCCCTGCCACTCAGGCGAGGCCATGAGAGCCTTTGAGAAGCGTGAGAGCGGGCCTGAAGGTGCGCCGGGAACCCAGACGCCATATTATCGACCCTGACCGCTGACGGCCCGGATTTTCACCACCAGGCGATGCAGCACCGACCGTGGCGGGAACCGATTACCGAAGGCGGCGCGGCCAGCCTTCAAGAGAGCATCTAGTTTCACCAGGTCGGCCCGGTCTCGGATGAAGGCGATCACCTCGACATCGGCGCCATAAGGCGACCCGCCGCCCGAGACGGGCGGGCGAACTTCGCGCCGGACTTCCGCAAGCAGATCAGCAGGCCAAGCCCTGTCGGGACCAAACTTGGCCATGCAATCCGCCGCCATCTCGGAATAGGTCTGCGCGCCGCTCGCGGCGACGAAGGCCCGGATCTCCGGATCGTTGCGATCAATCGCCATGCCCAGGCCTCTCTAGGCGCGCCTTCCACTTCTTCAGTGCGTCGATCACCTGCCCGGCCTTGGCCACCGTCGCGAAGCGAAGCGCGCCGATCTTGTGGTACTTTGCTAGCCAGCTGTTCAGGTGACGTTCGTCACCGCCTTCCACCTCCTGCCAAAGAGCGCGGATAAGCTCTACCTGCGCCGGCGAGGCCATGCCCTCCCGAACCCCGAAGTTTCGAGTCCACCAAGGCGTGACAAAGCCGAGGTCCCGAAAGCGATCCATGACGGCCGCGAAGCCGCGCTTGTCCAACTCTGTCGCACTGGATACCCCGCCGTAGTTCTCGAGAAGGGCGCGGTAGTCGTCCTCGCTGAGACCCAGCCGCTCCTTGGCGACCCGCAACACGCCATGTCGCACCCTAGGTCTAGGCCTCGACATCGGCCGTCCCCTCAACCAGCTCCGCCCGCAGCTCGCGGACCAGAGCCGCGATGCCGTCAATCGTCGCGTCCAGCCGGTCGAGGCCGGGGGCGGTGGTGGCGCTGTAGGGAATGTCTTCTCCAACCTGGTCGCTGGCCAGGTCCAGCAGGCGTTCGATTTTGAGGACCTTCAGACCCCAATTTTCAACGCGGCGAAGGTGCTGGCCCTTCACTTCAGAGATGGGGCGGATCGAGACTTGGGCGTGCATGGTGGCTCCGTTCAGCTGATGCCAAGAAAGTTGCGGATGGTCGCGGCCGTGAGGGGCAAGCCGCTGTTCAAGAGTGTGTCCAGCTCACGCGTCAGGAGCCGGAGGTCGCGGTTGACGTCCGCGCTCCGGCAATGGCGGAGCAGCAGCTCGACGGCTTGCGGCTCGACGACACCTCGTGCTTCAATGAGCAAGGTCAGGTCGTCGTCGGTCAGGTCGCGATAGGTGAACGTCTTCCGGTAGCTCATGCGGCTTGTAACGGCGGCCGAGAGGAAGCTCGGGCCGGAGGCCCCGCCCTCAAGTCGGAATTGATGGTTGCCGAGAAAGGCGAACGCCAGCGGCGGCGCGTCGTCGTCCGCCGCATCGTTCCAGAACCGCAGGGTCTCGATGGCTTCCGGCGACAGGTTTTGCGCCTCATCGAAGACAACGGTCATCCGCGGCCCGCCGCGAAGGGCTAGGTTGACCTCCTGCCACCAGGCCCAGTTTTCGAGCGCGTTCCGGATTGAGCCCTGAAGCTCGCGGCGATTGGTCGGACAGTGGTTGTCGCTGCTGCCATGGCCGCGCCGTATCGCGGCCAGGACTTCTTGCAGGACCATCACGCTCTTGGAGTTCGGGAAGCGGAGCGTGACCCCGACAACCTCGCCGGGATGGCCAGCGATGAACTGTCGAGCGGTGGTGGTCTTGCCGAGGCCGGGAGGCCCGGCGAACGCGCCCATTCCCGACTCCTCATGCACCCTTTCAAGACGGAGCATGAGGGTCCGGTAGACGCTCGTTACAACGATCTCAGGGGCCTTGGCGTCAACCCGCACGGCGCATCTCCTCCGACTTCGCGGCAAGGGCCTCAAGCCTGGCCGTCTCGGCGTCCTCGCGGCGCTTCAGGCGCGCGGCTTCGTCCAGGCGCGCTTCCTGTCGGGGCACGGGGGACGCGAGGCCGTTGCCAAGTGCGATCATCTCGGAAGTACCGCCGAGGCGGCCGGCGTCTCCGGGAAGGTCAAGCGGGTCAATGACGGCGGCCATGCGCCTCTTCATTGCCATCAGGTCGCCAGTCCCAGCATCCTTCGCGAGGCCTGCTACGTACTTCCTTTGAGCAGCCTGCCGGACGGCCGCGACCTTCGCGCCTTGCTCCCAAAGTGCAGGCTGTCGCCCGTCCGGCTGTAGGTATTCCCAATCTCCGGATTTGAGCTGAATCAGCGGAGCGGCATCCCGTCGCCATGGAAGTGCCACCAGAACCTTGGCGCCAGGGGCAGCTTCCAGCAGGGCGTCATGGTGCCAGAACTCTCCGCCGTGCTTGATGCAGCCTCGGGTGAGCTTGCGCGCTTCCCGCTCGCAACCCATCGCGTCGAGAATCGTGGGCGAAACCCGCGATGGCCGCCATCCGGCATCAATCTTCGCCTGCGTCCACTCGCGAGGGGACCGGCGCTGCCACTGTCCGCCTACCGGCCGCGCGTTGAAGACTTTGATCAGCGCTTCCACGTCTTCTTGAAATTGCTCCCACGAACCGGGATAGGGCTTGGGCGGCCGGCCCACCGTCTGAGTCTTCTTGTTCATGCGCTCGCTGCCGGCATAGCCAGGCATCAAGCTGAAGCAGCGCTTGTCCATTTGGGCGAACAGGCCCTCAATCGGCTTCGCCGCGCCGTTGTAGGGCTTGGCCCGGATGATCGTTCGCACCCCGACTTCGCTCATCAAAGCGAGCGCCGGTTGCAGTTTATCGAGGCCTTTGAACTCGGACCCGTTGTCCAGGTAGAGTGCCTTCGGCAGACCCCATTCGCGGTCGTCGTTCATGGCGATGATCGCCGCCCAGACATGCTCCTGTCTGACGCCTTCGCCCTTCGGACAGAGAACCAGATGATGACGCACCCGCCCGGTGCCGCCGTCCATGAAGCCGATGAGTTTTGGCCAGGTCGGGGTTCCGTCCGGCCGGGTCACGATGACGTCGAGAGGCTTCACGTCGCAGATCACGATCTCCATCGGATCGTATCCGGTCCAGTCGCGCCGGGCGCGCGGCTTTGCGTCGTCAAACCGCTTCCGGTCATTCTTCATGTCGTTGACCGCCCGGTATTCGGAGCGCCGCAGTATGCGTTTTTTGCTCACCTTGAAGGCTGATCGAGGGATTGACAGTCCTCGCTCGGTGCAAATCTCAAAGAGACGCCAGTTTAGAGTCGATTGAAGCTCTTCACCTGCGTGTTGACCTAAACGAGTGGCCGACCACGTCTTGATTTCTTGATCGACCAGATTGCCAATCTCGATGAGCAGCTCATCCGCTCCGTCGGCCTCCCTAAACGCCCGGTCGAACTCGCGCGAGACATGGATGCGCGGCTTGCCAGCGTTCTTCGGCTTTCGGCGCGCGAGGCCGTGGAGGCCGTGGCGCTCATAGTCCGCGATCCATCGGTAGAGCGTGCGCTCCCCTTTGCCGGAGGCGGCGGCGGCGGCCTTCACGGCGGCGGCGCGCTTCGCACCGTCCGGATGGTCCAGGGCGTCCTTGATGATCGCCCACCGCTCGCCGACGACGGCGCCCTGATTGGCGGCGGGGAGGGGGATCGCCCCTTCATCGCAAGGAAGCTCCATAAGCTCGCTCAGGTCGTCCCCAAGGGCCTCTGAGAGGCTGCTTAGAGAGACCTCATAATTGAGACCGGCCTTGCCGCCCCGGCCGACGACCTGGCGGACTTCGAGAGGGCAATCCCGCCAGCTCCGTGTCGCCATGATTCTAGTCGCATGGCGGCGGGTGATCCTCGCCAGTTCTGCCACCTCGTCGGCCCCAAGCCACTCGCCCCCGCCGGTCATGTCAGGCTGCCTGGCGTTCAGCGTTGTCGAGAATTCGTGCCCTCAGCGCCTGGGCTTTCCGGCCGTTCGTTCGCCCTGTAACAACGGCGTGCGCGTAGCTCGGATCAACGCCACCCTCGCGGCACCAGGCCTTGAATGTGGTCCCTTGAAGGATGAACCCTGCTTTGACCTTCGCTAGGAGTGTTGGCTCGCTGGCCATCGGTTCCCCACTGAGTTGATAATTTGGAATATGCCAGAAATTCAACAACAGCAAGCCCTGACCAGTTGGTCCGGCGACATCCCCTCGCTTGTCGCGGAGATGAAGCGTCGCGCGGGCGTATCCACCGACCGTGACCTGGCGGCGTTTTTGGGGGTGGCGCAAAGCACCGTGTCGCACTGGCGTCAGCGAGGGGCAGTGCCGGAGTCGGCCCTACTCAAATTTGAGGCGCTCACCCAAGTCGGCGGAGAGCCGGCGGCCGATCGAGTCTGGGCCGCTAGAATGGTCGCGATGCGATTGGCCGAGTATTGGTTTCAAAAGGTTGATGGGCGAGGGGGAATAAAAGGTCGGTGGCTGACATATTTGACGGTCGCCGGGGCCTTCAATCTTATCTGTGACGCGGTCTACTATCGTCTGTTGTTAGAAGCGAAGCGATCCAAAGACGAGGCGTCGGTGATAGCAGTGCGCCTCATGGAGGACGCCAGCTTTATGGATGAGTTGGTCAGCTGGGCTCAGGATATGCCGGCCCATGAGGCGCTGGCGCGCGAAATGATGACCCCACCGTCCGTGGGAAAGTTCCCCGCTATCGCGAAGTGGCTATCGGCCGACGAACCCGAGTCCTCAATGACGTCCTCAAGCGGTTCTGATTGAGGACATTGCTTGGCCGGCGCGTTGATTCACTTAGCCTTTTCAGGGCGTCTAGATTGAGGACACTCAATGTGTCCTCAATCGGGTCACCAATGCCCCTCTAGCCCTTACCTACTAAGGGTTTGTCATGGCAAAAACGTATGGGCGGGCCGGACAAAACGAAAAAACGCACCCAGCGCCGGACCGCACCGGCGCCATCGCGGGGCGGCAAGCGCGCCCGGCCCGTAGCCTTTTCCACCCGCCACCTCGCCCGGGACGGCCCGAATTGGGGTGCGATTCCCGTCCAGCGACGCGCCGGCGGCAACCGCCCCTTAAGGCTGGCCGTGCACGATGCGCTACGCTCCGGGAGTCCACGTCTTGTCCATCGCCGCCCGCCGCCTGCTCGGCCTCGCCTTCGCCAACGCCGATATGCTGATCGAGATCGAGTCCGGCGGGGTCGTCCTGCTCGCGCTCGGCGCCGCCCAGGCCATCCTGGGCGTGGACGCGGCCGGGCTGGTCGGCCAATCGGTTCATGACCTCGTCGTCGAGGCTGACCGGCCGATGCTGAGCGCGCTGATCGCCGGACTGGACGACGGGGCCCGACGTGCGCCGCTGGTGGTCCGCGTGGCGGGTCAGCCCGGGCGCGCGGTCGCTTTCACCGCCCGGCGTCTGCCCGAGAACGAGGGGCGGATTTCCTGCGCCCTGCTGTCCGCCGCCGCGCCGCCGGCCGCCGGGTCGAGCGCGAGCGACGGACTGCTGAGCCGCGACGGCTTCGAGGCCGTCACCAAGTCCCTGATGGACGCCGCCAAGGCCACCGGCCAGCAGCTCGAGCTGGCCATGGTCGAGATGAACGGCCTGACCGACGCCAGCGCCCTGCTGGGTCCCGAGGCCGGCGCCGCGCTGGAACGGCAGGTCGCCGGGGCCCTGCGCGCCGAGTCCCTGCAGGGCTCTGGCGCCGCCAAGGTCGGCGACGACCGGTTCGTGCTGCTGCGGGAGCAGGGCGAGAACCCCGCCACGATGATCAAGCGGCTGACGCGGGTGGTCGCCACCTGCGCCGGCGGCCAGAGCCTGGGCGCCGCCGCCCATGCCGTGCCGATGGAGTCCGGCTCGCCCGCCCGTCTCGCCCGAGCCCTGCGCTACGCCCTGGACGACTTCATCGAGCAGGGCCTGAAGGACGTTCCGCCGATCACCCTCAGCCAGGCCATGGACCGGTCGGTGCGACGCACCCTGACCAAGGCGGGCGAACTGGGCGCGGCGGTCAGCCAGCGCCGGTTCACGCTCGCCTACCAGCCCGTCGTCAATATCCAGACCGGCATCGCTCACCATCATGAGGCGCTGGTCCGGTTCGAGGACGGCGGCAGTCCGTTCACCATGGTGCGCATGGCCGAGGAGTTCGACCTGATCGAGGAGCTCGACCAGGCGGTCGTCGAGCAGGTGATCCGCCAGCTCAAGGGCGACCGCACCGGCAAGCTGAGGCTGGCGGCCAACATCTCGGGCCGATCCATCGGCAGCGAAATCTTCGTCGCGGGGCTGGAACGGATGATCAAGGCCGACGCCCGGCTCAAGGACCGGCTGATCTTCGAGGTGACCGAAAGCGCCGCCATCGACGACCTCGATGTCGCCAACCGGCATATCCAGAGCCTGCGCGGCCTGGGCTGCAAGGTCTGCCTCGACGACTTCGGCGCCGGCGCCGCCTCGTTCGCCTATCTACAGCGGCTCAGCGTCGACGTGGTCAAGATCGACGGTCGCTATGTCCGCGACCTGGCCAGCGACGGCCGGGACGGCGCGCTGGTGCGGCACCTGGTGCAGCTGTGCAAGGAGCTGAAGGTCAAGACCGTCGCCGAGATGGTCGAGACGCCCGAGATCGAGGACGCCGCACGCAAGGCCGGTGTCGACTTCGCCCAGGGCTGGCTCTACGGCCGGCCCGCCGACCGCCCCGAGGCGGCGATCGTGCGGGAGACCCTCGCCCCGATCGTCGCCCGTCGGGCGGGAACGAAGGAGCACTGGGGGTAGCGCGAGCGCGCATGCCCACGCACAGTTCAGGTGCCTGAAAAGCCGAGTCCTGCGCAAAAAAACGGCGTAGCGTCCGGGCATGGAACTGCTCGCGCACACACGAATCGTCATGTGGGAAGGGGCGAGCCTGTGGGTCGTCGACGCCACGCCCGCGACGGGGGCTGAACCGCGACGAACCGATTTCCATGCCCACCACGCGATCCAGGTGACCATCGGCCTGGGCGGTCGGTTCCGGCTGGCCACCGCCTACACGCATGTCGCCGGCGACGCCGTCGCGGTGGCCGCCGATGTCCCGCATGACTTCGAGGCCGAAGGACTGGCGGCGATGGTCTTCATCGAGCCGGAGAGCCGCCTCGGCCGGGCCGTGATGCGCAATCTGTTCGACGGCGCGCCGATCGTGGCTGTTCCGCAGGCGCCGTTGAACGATGTCCGGCCACGCATCGCCGCGGCCTTCCGCGCTCCGGACCGCGATGACGCCACCCTGGTCGACCTGGGACGGACGCTCGTAGCCGGTCTGGCCGGCGACGCCAGGGCCGATACGCCGGATCCACGCGTGCGCAGGATGATCGCCTGGGCCGCCGGGCAGATCGATGGCCCGGTCAGCCTGTCCGACGCCGTCGCGGTCGGCGGCCTGTCCGCCAGCCGGCTGAGGCACCTGTTCGTCGAGCAGACCGGCCTGCCCTTCCGGACCTATCTGCTGTGGCTGCGGCTGACCCGGGCTCTCCAGGCGTTCGCCGCGGGCGCGTCGCTCACCCAGGCCGCCCATGAGGCCGGTTTCGCCGACCAGGCTCACTTCAGCCGCACCTTCCGCCGGATGTTCGGCATCGCGCCGGCCGCCCTGCGCATGACGTAGCCGTTCCGTTCAAGTCCGCCCTGCCGGGCCGGCCTAGAGATCAGTCATCGCCAACCGGAAACCCGAGGAGGTTCCAATGACTGACCAATGCGCCTGCCAACCCTGCACCTGCACACCGACCTGCGGCTGTTCGTCTGCCGCCCCGGCCTGCGCCTGCGGGCCCGACTGCACCTGCGGCGCGGCCTGCGTCTGCACCCCGCAGAACAACTGCCAGGCCGCCTAGGCGGGTACGCCCGGCTACGGGTCCCGGTCCGGCCGAGCGCCGGACCGGCCCGCTTCGCGCACGATGGAGAACGAGATGGAAATCGCAGTGGGCGCCGGACTGGCGCTGGCGGTGGCGGCGTTCGCCGCCGTGGTCGGGTTTGACCGCGACCGCGCCTTCTACCCGACGGTGCTGGTGGTGGTCCCCTCCTACTACGGCCTGTTCGCGGTCATGGGAGACATGACGGCGCTCGGCGCCGAAATGGTTGTCTTCGCCGTCTTCATCGGCGCCGCCGTCATCGGCTTCCGGTCGAGCCTGTGGGTCGTGGTGGCGGCGCTGGCGCTGCACGGTGTTCTGGACCTGGTTCATGGCCGCCTGATCGACAATGCGGGCGTTCCAGCCTGGTGGCCGATGTTCTGCCTCGCCTTTGACGTGGCCGCGGCCGGCGCCCTGGCCTGGCGACTGGTCCACGCCCGCGCCCATACTGACGCCGGCCCGGCGGACGGCTTCGGCCGACGCATCCGGCCTCACGTCCAGGCCGAACTGGATGCCGCCGCCGCATGCGAGCGGGCCGGCGACGCCGCCGTCGCCTTTCAACACCTCGAACGGGCCCATGTGCTCGGTCAGGCCTCGACAGTCGATCACGTCCGGGTCCATTTCCGCATGCTGCTCTGGGGTCTTCGCCATCGACGCCCGGCGGAGATCGGCGGCCAGATCCTGCGCATCGTCGGAGCCGCCGCCCTGACCCCCTTCGGCCTGATCCCGCAGGGCAACACCGGCGGCTCGGATATCAGCCCGTTCCGCCCGGTGCTCATTCCCCCCGACCTGGCCGGGCTGATCGCCGCCGCATCTCCCCCCGGATGACGGGACGATTGCGAAATCAGGGGGCGACCAGCGCCGCCTCGCTACTCCCGCACCCGCTGCTCACGCATAGTGGAGCGTCGGGCGGAGGGGCCAATGAGTCGGAACGGAATACTGCTGCTGAGCAGCTGGGTGCTGATCGGGATGACGCTGGTCCATGCACCGCCGGCCCTGATCGGGGTGCTGACGTTCCTGTTCGTCATGGTCGGCTGGATCGTCGCGCTAGCCGTTCACGAGTTCGGCCACGCCTTCATCGCCTGGAAGGCCGGCGACCATACGGTCGTGGCGGCCGGCTACCTGGGCTTTGACCCGCTCAAATACGCCGACGTCGCCACCAGCATCATCTTCCCTGTCATCGTGCTGGCGATCGGCGGGATCGCCCTGCCCGGCGGCGCGGTCTATCTGCGGCCGGACCTGATGCGCAGCGCGGCCTGGCGCTCCGCCGCCTCGCTTGCCGGGCCCATCGGCACGCTGCTGGTGCTGATCTTGCTGGCGATCCTGCTGTCGTTCGGACCGGCCAGCGGCTGGGGCGGCCCGTTGTGGCCGGCCGTTGCGCTGCTGGCGCTGTTCCAGGCGATGGCTTTCTTCTTCAATCTGCTGCCGGTCCCCGGACTGGACGGCTACGGCGTGATCCGCCCGTTCCTGCCGCCGGACCTGCAGGCGAAACTCGCGCCGGTGGAGAAGGTGGCGATCTTCATCCTGATCGCGGTCGTGTTCTTCGTTCCCGGCGCGTCCGAGGCGTTGTTCGGCTCAGCACTGTTCCTGACCGATCTGCTGGGCATAGACACCCGGCAGATCGGTCAGGGTTACGTCAACTTCCACTTCTGGGAGTCGGGCGGCGGCTGACGCCGCCCTTCGCCTCAGGCCTTCGCGCTCGCGATGTAGCCGTCTACCACCCGCTCCAGCACGGTCAGCGGCACGCCGCCCGACAGCAGACAGGCGTCGTGGAACTTGCGGATGTCGAACCTGCGGCCCAGCGCCTTGCGGGCCTTGTCGCGCAGACGCAGGAACTCGATCTTGCCGACCATGTAGCTGCAGGCTTGGCCCGGCCAGACGACGTAGCGTTCGATCTCGGTGATCGCGCTGGCCTCCTGGTCGCCGATGTTGTCGACGTAATATTTGACCGCCTGCTCACGGCTCCAGCGCTTGTGGTGCATGCCGCTGTCGACCACCAGCCGGACGGCGCGGAACATCGCGTCGTGCAGCATGCCGATATGGCCCACGGGATCGCCCTCGTACATGCCCATCTCGACCGCCAGCTGCTCGGCGTAGAGCGCCCAGCCTTCGCTGTAGCCGGAGAACCCGATCATCTTGCGGATCAGCGGCAGGTCGCCGGCTTCGTTGTTCAGGGCCAGCTGCAGATGGTGGCCCGGAATGGCCTCGTGATAGGTCAGGGTCGACAGGGTGAAGCGCGGCTGTTCGGCGCTGTCCCGCAGGTTGATCCAGTAGATGCCCGGCCGCGAGCCATCGAGGGTCGGCGAGTTGTAGTAGCCGCCCGGCGCGCCGGCCTCGATGGCCTTGGGCACCCGGCGGATTTCCAGCGGAGCCTTGGGCAGCTGGCCGAAGTACTTCGGCAGCTTGGGCGTGATCGCCTCGACCTTCTTGTTCAGGTCGGCGATCAGCTGGACCTTGCCTTCGTCGGTGTTGGGATAGTGCTGCTTCGGATCAGCGTACATCTGGCGGAAGCGTTCGCCGACCGTGCCGTTGGTGTAGCCGGCCTTGCGCATCAGCTTGTCGCACTGGGCGCCGAGGCTGGCGACCATGTCCAGGCCGGTCTGGTGGACCTGGTCGGGCGTGATCTGCGAGGTCGTGTAGTTCTCGAGCGAGGTCAGGTAATACTCCTCGCCCTTGGGCAGGCGCCACACGCCGGCGTCGTGCGAAGCCTTGGGCCGCCAGCTTTCGAGCAGGGCGGCCTGGCGCGCGAGCGCCGGACGGACCTTCTCGGCGTAGAGCTTTTCGGCCACCCCCACGTAGTCGCCGGCGATGCCCTTTTCCTTGGCCCGTCGCGCGACCGAGGTGACCAGGGGCGAAGCGTCCGGGGCGACGCCCAGCATCGCCTTGAACTGGATCAGCGCCTTGTCGATGGTGAAGTCGGCGGGGATGACGCCCAACGCCGCGTCGCGCCGGGCGACCTCGACCTCCTGGTCGAGCATGCGGCCGAAGTCCTCGACCCGCGACAGATAGGCGTCCGCGTCGGCCTTGGTCTCGATGACGTGCTGGCTGTCGAGGAAGTCCGGGACCTGCTGGTAGGAGCCGGTCAGCTGCGAAATGACATAGGGGGCGCCGCCGTAGGCGCCGTTGTACTCGAAGGACGCGTTGTAGCGTTCGCCATTGGTCAGGACGAACTCGACCGTGTCGTAGCTGACGGCATCCATGCCGGCGAGCTTGCTGCGGTCGACCGTCTTGAGGCCCTTGAGCGCCTCGCCGTTGGCCTGCTCGTTTTCCTCGATCGCGGCGAGGGAGAAGTCCGACAGCTGGGACTTGGTCCAGGCCATGTCGCCCTTGTCGATCCCCAGACTCGTGGCGGCTTCGGGCGAGCGGCGCAGCTGGCGGTCGACGATGGCATCGTAGAGGGCCGTCGCCTTGGCGGCTTCGGCTGGGTCGCTGCCGGCCGCGATCGCGGCGAACGCGTCCCGGGGCGAAATCGCGGCGGCGACGGCCGCGGCGGCGGCGGCTGAGAAGAGAAGTTCACGACGGCTTTGCACGGAGATATCTCCCAGGCGCTGATCAGGTTGCGCAAAGGGGTAGGCCGCCGGCGTCGGCTCGGCAACGCGGGCCGCGTTAATTCGACGTAATGCGACGCACGCGAAGTCGCGTCTGGCTGTTGCACCGGACGGGGAAGATCACCCGGAAGCGGCGCCAATGACCGGAAGGGACGTGACGTCGAGCTGAGCCCATCAACCGCTTCACACCGGCCGGAAGAGGCTCAGGCCGCCGGCCGCAGCTGCTGCTTTACGCGTTCAGCCAGCGTCTTGATGTCGAGCGGCTTGGGCAGGAACGTCACCCCCGTCTCGCCTTCCAGCAGGTCCGAGAACTCCGCCTCCGCGTAGCCGCTGATGAACATCACCGGCGCGTCGCCGAGGTGGATCCGGGCCTTCTTCAGCAGCGTCGGCCCGTCCATGCCGGGCATCATCACATCGCTGATCAGCAGGTCGATCTCGCCGGCGTTCTCCTCGGCCAGGATCAGCGCCTGTTCGCCGTCCGAGGCCTCGATCACCTCGTAGCCGCGCTTGCGCAGCAGGGTGGCGGCGATGCCGCGCACGGCCTCCTCGTCCTCGACGAACAGGATCCTGCCATTGCCGGACAGATCACGGGCGGGACGCGGCCGGGCCATGGTGGCGACGGGCGCCGATACCGGCCTCGGAGCGATGGCGCTGGGAATGTGCACCGGCAGGAAGATGCGGAAGGTCGCCCCTTCGCCGGGCTTCGACAGCACCTCAATCCAGCCGTCAGACTGTTTGACGATGCCGAACACCTGGGCGAGGCCCAGGCCCGTCCCCTCGCCCACCGCCTTGGTGGTGAAGAAGGGGTCGAAGATCTTGCCGATGACGGCATCGGGAATGCCGGGGCCGTCGTCGGCCACCTCGATCATCGCCATCTCGCCCATCGGCGGGCCGCCATAGCCCAGCGCGGCGGCCTCGGCGTAGGTGACCTTGGCCGTCTTGAGCCAGACCTTGCCGCCACCCTTGGCGCTGATCAGCGCGTCCTGGGCGTTCAGGGTCAGGTTCATCACCGCGATCTCGAGCTGCCCCTTGTCGGCCTTCACCAGCGGCAGATCGCGGCCGTAGTCGGTGTCGAGCCGCACGTTCTCGCGCAGCAGCCGGCGCAGCAGCACCTCGAAGTCGCTGATCATCTCGCCCAGGTCGAGCACTTCGCGCTGGACGGTTTCCTGGCGGGAGTAGGTCTTCAGCTTGCGGACCAGATCGGCGGCGCGCGCCGAGGCGCCCTTGATCGAGGTCAGGCCCTCGTAGCTGGGGTCGCCCAGCGAATGGCGCTCGAGCAATTCGTCGAGACGCAGCTGGATGGCGGTAAGCAGGTTGTTGAAGTCGTGCGCGATGCCCGCGGCCATCTGGCCGATGGCCTGCATCTTCATGCTCTGGGCCAGCTGCAGTTCGATCTGCTTCTGTTCGGTGACATCGACCAGATAGGCGACCAGCCGGCCGTCGGTCCGCGCCAGATAGAGGTGCGAGATCTGCATCGGATCATGCGCGAGCCGCACCTCGATCGGCCCGGCGCGGCCCTCGCCGGCGCCGAAGCCGGCGTCGATGCGGGAAGCCGGTTCGATCAGGTCGCCGAACACCATGCCAGCCGCGGCCTTGCCGCCGGTCATTGCGGTCAGGGCGGCGTTGGCCTCGACGATAACCGCGCCGAACACCTCCGGTCCCTCGAGCATGGCCGCGCCGAAGGGCGAGGCCGACGCCAGGGCGTCCAGCGCCGCCGGCCCCGTGGGCGTGATCACCGGGGGTGGAGCGACCACGGCGGGGGCAGCCGCGGCCGGCGCGGTGATCCGCAGCGTCTCGCCGTTGCCGGCATCGAGCCTGAGCAGGAACCGGCCGGCGCCGAGCGGGGCGACGGAGACCGGCCATTCCTCGCGTCCGACCCTGACCGACGCCCGACCGATCTCGCCCTTGCGGGCCCTGGCGAGGGCGGCGAACAGCCCCGGCGCGGCATGACCGTTGCGCGGCAACCGCTTCAGCGCGCCGAGCGCCGCGCGCCAGGGCGCATTGGCGGCGTGCACGCGTCCATCCGGCCCGGCGACGGCCGCGGCCTCCCCCAGCGCGTCGATGAAGGTCTCGGCGCCTTCGTCGGCGATCTCGACCGGGCGCGTGGAATTGCGGAAGGCGAGCAGACCCAGAAAGGCGACGCCGGCCAGGCCGGACAGCAGCAGCGTGCTGGCGATCACCTCGGAGCCCGCGCGGGCCAGAACCGGCACCGCAGCGAACCCTACGGCAAGCAGAAAGAAGCCGCCCGCCGCGAGCGACAGGGGATCAAATCGCCGCTCGTGCGGCACTGTCGGCGCAGGCTCGGTCATCAGTCCAGCCGGGGTGGCGGTCGAATCACTCATGGATGTTACTCGCTAAAGCGCCCGGGCGCGTGTACCGGCGATTTTCGCCTGCCGGCGCTGCGCCGCGCCCATGATGAAGCCGATGACCTTGGCCACGGCCTCGAAGTGCGCGTCAGGAATTTGCTGGTCGACTTCGACGGCGGCGTAGAGGGCGCGGGCCAGCGGCGCGTCCTCGATGACGGGCACGCCGTGCTCCTCGGCGACCGCGCGAATGCGCAGGGCCAGTTCGTCCATGCCCTTGGCGACGCACTCCGGCGCGGGCGTGACGCCCTGCTCGTAGCGCAGGGCGACGGCGTAGTGGGTCGGGTTCATCACCACCACCGTGGCCTTGGGCACATTCTGCATCATGCGGCGCCGCGCGCGCTCGGCGCGGATCTGCTTCTGCTTGGCCTTGATGTGCGGATCGCCGTCGGTCTGCTTGTATTCGTCCTTCAGCTCCTCGCGGCTCATGCGCATCTTTTTCATGAACCGCTGGCGCTGCCAGAGCCAGTCGACGCCGGCGGTGACCGCCAGGAAGGTGATGACCGCATAGAACAGCGCCTTGAGCAGGTCGGCGCTCGCGGGCAGCATCGCGGCCGGATCCATCGCCGCCAGCTGGCCCAGCTCGTCGGCCCGCGGCCGCAGCGCGAACCACGCCACCGCGCCGGTGACGAGGATCTTGATCGCGGACTTGAGGAAGTTGACCAGACCGTCGACGCCGAAGATGCGCTTGAAGCCCTCGCCGGGGGAGATCTTCTTGATTTCCGGCTTCATCTTCTCGCCCGTCCAGAGCAGGCCGGTCTGGAAGACGTTGCCGGCGAAGCCGGCCAGGGCGGCGCCGGCCATCACCGTGATCAGGATCGGCGCCGCGGACCAGCCGGCCTGCTGGGCGATCAGCATGATCCCGCCGCCGGACACATCGATCGACGAGGGGTGGGAGATGAACGGCAACAGCCGTATCGCAAGATCCTGCACCAGCCAGCCGCCGCCGATCGCCAGCACGCCGAACGCCCCGAGCAGGGAGGCGAGTTGCGTGACGTCCTGCGACCGGGCGACATCGCCCTTCTTGCGGGCCTCCTCGAGTTTCCGCGGTGTCGGCTCTTCGGATTTTGATGCGGCTTCGTTGTCTTCGGCCATCTAGTTGAAGACCTGAAGCAGTTCGCGGTAGCGGTTGGACCAGACCATGCCGATGACGCCGAGGCTCAGGGCGAAGACCGAGAGGCCGAGCATCACCGACAGGGGCGTGGCGACAAAGAAGATCTGGAACTGCGGCATGATCCGTCCGACCAGGCCCGCGGCGAGATTGAACACGATCGAAAAGACGATGACCGGCGCCGCCAGCTGAATGCCCAGCGCGAACGAGCCGGCGACGGTCTGGACCGCCAGGGTCGCGGCGTCGCCGACCATCAGCGGCGCACCGAACGGAAACAGCCTGTAGGAGCTGAACATCGCGCCGAAGAACATGTGATGCAGGTCGGTGGTCATCACCATGACCGTCCCGATGAGCGCCAGGAAGGTGGAGATGGTCGTGCTGGGCGCCGCCTGCGACGGGTTGGCGGTCTGGGCGAAGCCGAGCGTGGTCTGGATCGAGATGACCTCGCCGGCCGTGGTCAGCGAGGACAGGAACAGTCGCAGGATCGACCCCATCATCAGCCCGACCAGAGTCTCCCGGATCAGTTCACCGGCGCCGGCGCCCATCGTCGCGGGCACGACCACACTGGTCGCCACCAGCGGCGTCAGCAGCAGCGACATCAGCAGGGCGAACGCCAGCCGGATGCGCGGCGGCACGCTGGCATCGCCGAGGCCCGGCACCAGCATCACCATCGCCCCGACCCGCGCGAACACCAGTCCGGCGGCGTAGACCTGGGCGGCTGTAGCGTAGCTCTCCACCCGCCTACATCGCCGCGATGCGGGCGGCGATATTGTTCATGAAGCCGCCCATCAGTGCCCCCATGAGCGGTAGGAAGATCAGCAGGGAGATGAAGATCGCGACGATCTTGGGCGCATAGACCAGGGTCGCTTCCTGGATCTGGGTCAGGGCCTGGAACAGGCCGATGCCGACACCGACGATCAGGCCGACGATCAGCACGGGCGCGGAGAGCTGAAGCGTCAGCCAGATGGCGTCGCGTCCAACGTCAAGAACCTCTGCGCCGTTCATCTAAAGGCCTCACTCGGGAATCTGCAGAACCGGCCATCACACTGGCCGGTTATGGTTAATGCGGGTTTACGGACGGGTCGCCGCAGGCCAGCCTCGGCGGATGATTGCGCCCGCCCTGCTCGATATTGTCTGCGATCTGGCGGCTGTCCGCGACACGTCCGGCCGGCCGCCGCTGATCGGCGTCACCGGGCCCCAGGGGTCGGGCAAGACGACGCTCGCCCGCGCCGCGGCCGATCGGCTCGGCGGCGTGGCCTTCTCGCTGGACGACATCTACCTGACCCGGGCCGACCGAGCGGCGATGGCGCGGGCCGTTCATCCGCTGTTCGCCGTGCGGGGGCCGCCCGGAACCCATGATCTCGACCTGGCCGACAGCACTCTGGCGGTGCTGCGCGGGGCGGGACCGGAGACGGAAACGCCGCTGCCCGCCTTCGACAAGCTGGCTGACGACAGACGGCCGATGACCGACTGGCCGATCTTCCGGGGACGGCCGCGCGCAATCCTGATCGAGGGCTGGTGCCTGGGCGCGACGCCGCAAACGCCGGATGACCTCGTCCAGCCGGTCAATGCGCTGGAACGCGAAGAGGACCCGAACGCCGTCTGGCGCAGCGCGGCCAATGAATCCCTGGCCGGGCGCTACCAGGCCTTCTTCGGCGGCTTCGACGCCATCCTCATGCTGGCCGCGCCGTCGTTCGACGTCGTGCTCGAGTGGCGGTGCGAGCAGGAAGCCGGGCTGCTGGGCCTGGTGCCGGACGCACTGCCGGCGGCGAGGCGCGTGGAGCTCGCCCGGTTCATCCAGCATTTCGAACGGATCACCCGGCATATGCTGGCCGGAGGCGTAACGGCGGACAGGATTGTGCGGCTGGATCGGGATCGTGGCGTGCTTCGGATCCAATCCTGACGCGAAAAGAGGGCGACTTTCGCCACGCCGTTCAGGTTCGCGGGACCCGTCAGATCGGCATCCGCATGATTTCCTGATAGGCCGAGATCACCTGGTCGCGCACGGCCATGACAGTCTCGAGACTGGCCTCGGCCGACGAGATCGCGGTGACGACGTCGATCAGCTCGGCCTTGCCGGCGACCTGTGCGGCCATCTGGGTCTCGGCGTTCTTCGACGCCTTCATGGCGTCGCCCATCACCGACTTGAGCAGATCGCCGAAGTCCTGGCCGCCCGAGGCGGCGGGCGCGGCGGCGCCCAGGGACATGCCGCTGCCGGCGGCGGCGTAGGCCTTGGCGGCGGCCATCGCGGTCATCATGGCTTACGCCCCTATTTCTTGAGCAGATCGAGGGTGCGCATCTCCATGGCGCGCGCCGTCTCGATCACGTTGAGGTTGGCTTCGTAGGCCCGCTGGGCGTCCTTCATGTCGAGCGCCTCGATCAGTGGGTCGACGTTGGGCAGCTTTACATAGCCGAGCGGATCCGCCGCCGGGTGGCCGGGGTCGTAGGTGGTGCGGAAATCACGGCGGTCGGGTTCGACACGGCTCATCCGCACGCCCTCGCCGCCGTCGACGGCGCGGGGCTCGAACACCGGCACCTGCCGGCGATAGGGGTCGCCGCCGGCCGCGCGCGAGGTCGAATTGGCGTTGGCCAGGTTCTCCGCGATGATCCGCATCCGCGCCTGCTGGGCGCGCATGGCGGACGCGGCGACCGACATGGCGGCATCGGACTGGGATTTGATCTCGGCCATCTAGTCCTCGCTCAGCGGCCCGGCGGACGGGCGGCCATCCGCAGCAGAGTCATGGATTTCTGGTAGAATCCGATCGCGGCCTCGTAGTCCATCCGCGACTGGTTCATCTTGATCATCTGGTCTTCAAGCACCACGCCGTTGCCATCGAGCGTGGTCTCGGAGTCGGCGCCGGTCGTTGAGCGGAAGCTGGTCGCGCCCCCCATCCTGCGCATGGAGCCCGGCATGTGCCCGGCCGCGGTCTGCACCGGCTGGGTCATCGCCATTCCCGCCTGGGACTGAACCTGGGCGGTAAAGTTGAAGGCCTTCAGATCGCGCGGCGTGTAGCCGGGCGTATCGGCGTTGGCCACGTTCTGGGCGATCACACGCTGCCGCTCGCCCAGGTAACCCAGGCGCTGGCGGAGCATGGCGAACAGCGGGATGCCGGAAATGTCCATCAATGATCATGGTGAACAAACAGGGTTAATCGCGCCTTAAGGGTTGCGGCGCAGAGCATGGAGCAACTGTTCCACCCCTCGCGTTCGGGCCGCCCGCCTCATGGATTTCCTCGAGACCATCCGCATGCTCGCCGCGCTGCTGGTGACGGTGGGGCTGATCATGCTCGCGTCCTGGGGCATGCGCCGGTTCGGGCCCGAGGCGATGTCGCGCCTGCAGGTCTCGCGCAAGGAACGCCGCCTGACCCTGGTCGAGACCCTGGTGCTGGATCCCGCGCGCCGGCTCGTCCTCGTCCGGCTCGACGATGAAGAGCGGCTGATCCTGCTGGGCGAGGGCCGCACGCTGGAAACCCTCAAGGCGCCGCCGCGCCGTCGCAAGCCGCCGGAGACCGCCGCCTGATGCGCGCCGCCCTCACCCGCCTGTGGAAAGCCGTCACCGGTGTGAACCGCGAGGACCTGCGTCGCGCGGCCCTGCTGTCGTTCGGCGTGACGGTCGCCAGCATGATCCTGCCGGCGGTCGCCCTGGCCCAGGCCGTGAACATCAATCTCGGCACCGGCGCCGGACTGACCGAGCGGGTCGTCCAGCTGATCGGCCTGCTGACGGTGCTGTCGCTGGCCCCGTCGATCGTGATCATGACCACCAGCTTCGTGCGGATCACGGTGGTGCTCAGCCTGCTGCGCACGGCGCTCGGCCTGCAGCAGAGCCCGCCCAACGCCGTGCTGATCAGCCTGGCGCTGTTCCTGACCGCCATCGTCATGGGTCCGACCCTGCAGCGCAGCTACGACGAGGGCGTCCGCCCGCTGCTCGACCAGCAGATGGAGCTGCCCCAGGCCTTTGAGGCCGCCGGCGACCCGGTGAAGGAGTTCATGCTGGCCCAGGTCGACCGGGAAGACCTCAACCTGTTCGTCCGGCTGTCGCGCATCGAAAAGCCCCCCACGGTCGCCGACACCCCGCTGCGCGTGGTCACGCCGGCCTTCATGATCAGCGAGCTGAAGCGCGCCTTCGAGATCGGCTTCCTGCTGTTCGTGCCCTTCCTGGTCATCGACCTGGTCGTGGCCAGCGTGCTGATGAGCATGGGTATGATGATGCTGCCGCCGGTGGTGGTCAGCCTGCCGTTCAAACTGATCTTCTTCGTGCTGGTCGACGGCTGGCGGCTGGTGGCGGGATCGCTGGTGGAGAGCTTCCACCAGGTGCCGGTCACGCCCGGGTAGCCCCACCGAGCGGCGCGCGCCGCCTTCCCGAAAGGCTCACCACGGCGGCCAGAAGGGCCAGACCTGCGGCGGCTCCAAGTCCGATCTGTGGCGCCGTCACGAGCGGCGCCGCGCTGAACAGCAGGGTCACGAGAATGGCCCCGGCCGTCTGTCCCGTCAGGCGTGCAGTGCCCTGCATCCCGCCGGCTGCGCCGCTGCGCCCGGCCGACGCCGACAGGAAGATATTGCGGTTGTTGGGAACCTGAAACAGGCCGAAGCCGACGCCGCAGACAGCAGTCAGTCCCAGGAGGGGGCGAGGATCACCCTGCAAGGGCCAGAGGGCCATCGCTCCGAGGCCGATCGCGAGAATCCCTCCCCCGAAGGCGCACAGCACCGCGGTGGGAGCCCGATTGGCGAGAAGACCTGAAACCGCCGCCGTGCCGGCGACGCTCAGCGGCCATGGCGACATATAAAGCCCCACCATGAGCGGCGGCTGGCGCAGACCATGCTGGAGATAGAACGGCAGGGCCACCAGGGCCGCCGCAGTGGCCGTGAAACAGCAGACCGACGCGATGATCGATATCCGGAATTGGCGGCTGCGCAGAAGGTCCAGCGGGATCAATGGTGCGGACTTCGGCATCTCGCGACGCACCAGGATGGTGAAGACCAGAGCGGCGGTCCCGAGCAGGGCCGCGGCGACGATCGTTGATCCGGGCATGAGCTCGGCGCCCGCCACCAGTAGCATGAACCCCGCCCCGTTGAGCGCCATGCTGCCAAGGTCCAGACGATCGGTCGCCCTTGCGACGCGCGGAAGCGCCAGGGCGGCGAGCAACGCCATGGCCCCGATCGGCAGGTTCACCAGGAAAAGCCAGGTCCAGTCGAGATGCGAAATGACGAGCGCCCCCAGCGGCGGGGCCGCTGCAGAGGACAGCGCGACCGTCAGCGCATTCCAGCCAATCGCGGCGCCCAGTGCGCCGGACGGGATTGAAGCGCGGACAAGGGCGAACCCAAGCGCCATGACGGCGGCGCCGCCAAGGCCCTGAATGAAGCGCATCCCGATGAGCCAGGGCAGCGACGGCGAAACGGCGCAGAGGATCGAGGCGCCAAGGAAAATGCCGATTCCGACCCGGAACACGCGCCGATTTCCGAACCGCTCCCCGAGCGCGGCGCAAGGTAGCAGCGCCATCACCAGGGCGGTCTGGTAGGCCGTAACAACCAGCACGGCATTGGCCGGCGAGGCGCCCAGCGCATGGGCCAGCGTCGGCAGGGCGATATTGGCCATGCCCGCGTCGAGAACCACAAGGCTCATGGCGGCCAGTACGGCTGCTACGGCCAGGGTTCTTCGAGGCTGTGGCAATCCAGGTCCCGACGCCGTCTCGCGGTCGGCAGCCCCGGTGACGCCCCGTTCGGGCGCGTCGGCGACACTCATGCCTCGCCCACGGCCCAGAGGCCGTCGCGCTGGTGGTAGCGGGTGACCCGCCTCGCCTGGCGGTCCTCTACCCGTAGATCGCGCTCCGTGAAGCGGAACAGCAGTGCGGTGTCGCTGATGCAGCGGGTATCGTGAATGTCGCCCGGCAAATAGACCCGGGCCTGACCCGCGCCCACCAGGACGCTGTCGCGCTTCACCAGATTGACGACGCCGTCCGCGTCTTCGATCCGGGCATAGCCGCCCATCTCGATTTCGCCCGACTGGATGGCATAGATCACCCATCCGCGACCGTGGTCATGCGGCGGACGGTAGAGCCCCCGGTGTTCGGTGTGGGCGAGCAGAACGAACCCGTGGTCGGGGTCGCGGTAGAGCTCTTCATTGGCTGGCTGAAGACGGTGAAGCGTCGCCAGCCAAGGCTCGCAGACCGAAGAGCGGGCAAGGCGTTCAAGCTGGCCCTGGCACGCTTCGACGAGGTCGCTGGTCAGCGGTCCCCACACTTCCCGAGTTGCCGCAATGAACGCTTCAAGTGAGTTGGCTGGCATGACCTGTCCCTTCTTCGGATGACGCCTCCCGAAGCTAGGACCAGCCGATACATGGCGGAACACACAGCATTTGCATGATATAGCTGCATCAAACGCCATCTCCTGACCAGGATGTGACAGTCCAACCCATGTCCCCGCCTGACTTGAATCTGCTGATCACGCTGGATGCGCTGCTCTCCGAGGGGAGCGTTGTCGGCGCCGCCCGGCGCGTCGGACTGAGTCCGTCCGCAATGAGCCGGGCGCTGGCCCGCCTTCGGGAAACAACGGGAGATCCGCTGCTCGTCCGAGCGGGGCGAAGCCTGGCGCCGACACCTCGCGCACTGGCGCTGCGCGAGCCGGTTCGCCAGCTCGTCGAAGGCGCCGAGGCGGTGCTGCGTCCGGATGAAGGCCTTGACCTGACCTCGCTGGAGCGGACGTTCGCCCTTCGCGCCAGTGATGGTTTCGTCGAGAATTTCGGGGCCGATCTCCTTGCAAAAGTTCGCGGGGAGGCCCCGGGCGTCCGCATCAACTTCCTGCAGAAGCCCGACAAGGACAGTACGCCGCTGCGTGAGGGCATGGTCGATCTGGAGACCGGCGTGGCGGACGAGTCGATCAGTCCCGAAGTGCGGACACAGATTCTGTTCCGCGACCGGCTCATCGCGGTCATCCGCAAGGGCCATCCGATCGACGTCAACGGCGTCACCCCCTCCTGGTACGCCAACGCTGAGCACGTGGTCGTCTCACGCAGCGGGCTTGAGGCCGCCGCCGTCGATCTGCCCTTTCTTCCAGGGGGTCTGCAACGGCGGATCGGGAGTATCGTCAGCGGGTTTTCCGCCGCACTCGCCCTGGCCCGCACCTCGGATCTTGTCGCGACGGTGCCCGGCCGCCACACCGAGACACTGCGCCATGGGATGGTCAGCCTTTCGCTTCCCATGCCGACGACCGAGTTCGCCGTCTCCATGCTTTGGCATCCGCGCATGGACAGCGACCCGGCGCACAGATGGTTGCGGTCTTGCGTTCGGGACGTCTGCAATCAGCGGAGACTGTGAGGCCCGGGACGCCTACGTCCGCGCCTCCGGCTACCCTCTCGGCGTCCCTGCCGCCGCCGCCGGCGCGGCCGCGGCCCGCGTCACCGCCGGCCCCACGGGCGCCGGCTTGTCGCGGAAGCGGACCTTCATCTTCGAGACCCAGCCGGCGAAGCCTTCGTTGTCGGCGACCGTGCGGCTGAAGTCGTTGGCGGTCAGGGCGCCGCCGTCGACGCCGGCGAAGGCCACACGCAGGGCTTCCGGATTGCGGGCCAGCTCGACATAGCCGGCGAAATGATCGCGCAGGCGGGTCAGCGAGATGTCGTCGCCGGCCAGGCTGAAGGCGACGCCGGCGCGCAGCAGCTTGGCCTCCTCGTCCGGGCGCAGCGGCAGCGGCGACTTCCAGCGCTCGCCGATGGCCCGCTCGAACAGCGACCCGGCGAGCGCCCAGTTGCGGGCCTTCCAGGCGATCTCCGCGCGCACGTCCTGCGCGTCGGGCGACGTGTCCGGTTCGATGATCTCGGCGGCGGCGTCGAGCCGGCCCAACGCCATCAGCGCCCGGGCGGTGATGATCCGGCGCTCGGCGTTGAGCGCGGCGGGCAGGACGGTGGTGCGCGAGCCGTTGATCGCCGCCATCGCCTGCTCGGGCTTGCGGTCCATCAGGTAGATCAGCGCCAGATCGGTGGCGACCTGGGCCTTGGGCACGCCGTCGAGGCGGTTCTCGACCTGGTACTGCAGCAGCCGGGCGGCGTCTGTCAGCAGATCGACGTCGACCAGCCGGCGGACCAGCTTGCGGACCATCAGGTCGCCGTCGGCGCCCGGCGGGGTCAGCTCCTGGAAGTCGTAGAACAGCGCCAGCGACTGGATCGGCTCCAGCCCGTCGGCCATGCCGTCGAGGAACAGGGCCCGGAAGGCGTTGGCCAGGTCCCCCTGCAGCTGGACCGCCTGCGGCAGGTCCGGCAGGCGCGTGCCGGCCGAGCGCAGCGCCTCGAGCGCCTCACGATAGCGGCCCTGGGCGATGTAGAGCTGGCCCAGCGTGCGGATGGTCTCCAGCTCGGTCGCGTCGCCGCGCCAGCGATAGCGCAGGCCGTCGTAGGCGTTGGCGGCCTGGGTGACGGTGATCTCTCCCAGTTCCTGCTTCACCCGTGTGGCGCGCAGCAGCGCCGGGGCGGCCAACTGGTCGAGCGGCGCCCGGGAAATGGCCAGATAGACGCCCAGCGCGCCCTTCTTGCGGCCCTGGGCCTCGAACAGGCGGGCCTGGATCAGGCGGGCCGCCAGCTGCTCGGCGGCCGGCAAGGTTTCGGCCAGGGCTTCGTTGATCCGGTCCTCGGCGGCCGTCAGATCGCCCAGTTCGAGCGCCGCCTCGGCGTCCGCGCTGAGGAAGCGGGCCTTCCAGATCGGTGAGAACTGACTGACCGCCATCGCGCCTTCGGCGAACCGCGCGCGAGCGTCGGCCCACTGACCGCCCCGGGCGGCCAGGTATCCGCGCCAGACGGCGGCGGACGGATCGGAGCCGAGGATCGCGACGCCGAAGTCTGACTCGGCTTCCTTATCGCGGCCGGCCATGGTGCGGGCGATACCCCGGAGCCCGCGAAACTCGGGCGTGCCCATGATCGACTCCTGCTGCCGCGCGGTGGCGTTCAGCACCCCGATCGCCTCGTAGCTCAGCTCGGCGCCGACGAGGAAACGGGCCAGGGCCATACGGGCCTCGACCGGCGCCGCCGATCCTTGCACGCCCTCGGCGGCCGCTGCCTCGGTGAGGGCGGCGTAGCGCGCCATGAAGCCGCCCGGACCGGTATGGGCCCAGTCGTCGTTCATCAGGGCCGGCATGCTCGCGGCCTGGGGCGCGCCGGCGGCGACGTCAACCTTGCGGGCGCCGGCCGAGGCCGATGACAGCGCCAGTCCGGCCGGGCGGCCGATCCGCACGAGATCGCCCTCGGCGACGACCTTCAGGTCCGTGGCGTAGGGCTCGACGGCCAGACCCTGGAAGGTCGGCAGCAGAGCCATCTCGACATAGTCGCGACGCGAGGCCAGGCCCTTGGACGGCGCGAGCGCCGTGACCACCGCGATCCGGTCGCCGACAGCCGGATCATCGAGCCAGACCGACGCGGTGGCGCCGGCCAGAACGGCGGTCAGCGCAGCCTCGGCGGACTCGTCGTCACGCTCGACGGCGATCTTGCCGGGCTCGGTCTTGGGACCGGGACCCAGCACGAGCGTCCAGCTGGAGCCTTCGCCGACAATGGCGATCGGCGTGCTCCGCGGCGTAACGATGCGCACGGCGGAATAGTCCCGCCCCTTCACCGCCTGCACCGACCGGTATTGCGAGACGCCGCGCGGCGCCTTTGAGACGTCCAGGGTCGCCGCTGTGTCGAACACGACCCAGACGGCTTCGCCACGCCGGAACACGGCCGCGCCGGCGGGATTGGCCCAGTCGAATCGCAGCTTCACCTGGGCGCCCGCGATGTCCGGCGCCATGCGCACGACGCCGCCGGCCGGCAGCGGGTTGGGTCGCGGCGCCCTTGGAGCGGGCTCCGGCGCCGGTGCAGCTTCGGCCACCGCCGCGACAGCCGGAACGGCCGGCGCCCCGGGCTTTTCGAACAGATTGACGTAGATCGCGCCGTCCGCCGATCCGACCTTGGCCTCGGCGTTGTCGGCCAGAAGCAGATCGATCTCCAGGCCGCCCGGCGTGTGCCGTGACTCAGCGCCCTTGAGCCATTTCGGCGGGAAGATCCGCAGGGTCGAGATGTCCGGCCGGGCGTCGCGGCTGAACCGCAGGGTCAGCGTCTGGCCGACCCGGCGCGTGGACACCTTGGCCCCGCCGGCCCAGTGGAACTCGATCTTGGTCAGCTTGCCCGACTGGGCGGTGCGCACCTCCAGCGGCGGACGGGCGGCGACCGCCACCGTCGGCAGCACGGCCGGAGCCGATACCGCGACGATACAGGCCGCAGCGACGCCCGAGCGCAGGAGGGAGCGGAGCGACACCTATTTTGTCGCTGGCGTGGCGGCGGACGCCGGGCCCGTCGCCGCCGGAGGAGTCGACGTCGGCGCAGCCGGCGCGGGCCCGGCGGAGGGCTTCACGGCCGGTTTGACCGGCGTGCGGGCCGGGGTTCTCGCGGGCGTCCGCGCCGGCGTAGCGGCGGCGGGCGCAGCCGCGGCCGGCGGCGTCAGGGCGGCGGTCTGGACCGGCGGGGCGACGGCCGTACGGGCGGCCGCCAGGCTGGTGCTGGCCTCGAACCGCCGGGCGAGACTTTCGGTCATCTTCTTGGCTTCGGCGGGCGACATCTGCGCCAGGATCGCCGCCAGGGTCCGTTCCTTCATCTTGGCGGCGATCGGCAGGCGCACGGAGTCTTCCAGCACGGTCATGCGGGCGGCCGCGTCCTTGGGCTTCATCGCCGAGAACACCGCGACCATGCGGGTTGTCTCGGCCTGTTGCTGGGCGTCAGCCTGGCCGAGCAGGCCCTGGATGTCGCCCTTCAGTCCGTCCAACGCCTTGACCCGCGCATCCAGCTTGGCTTCAGCCGCGGCCAGAAGCTGCAGTTGCAGCTCGATGTCGCCCTCGCGCTGGTCCAGTTCACCCCGGCGCGCGCCAAGGCTCTGCAGCATGCGCAGTTCGGCGGGCGACAGGTTGGCCTCCCGGGCCAGCTCCGCGGCCGTCGGCGCGCAGACCGCGGCGGGCTTGGCGGCCGCGGCAGCGGTGGACTTCTCGGCCGGCGCGGCGGCGTCCGCCTTGCCGCCGGCCAGTTCTTCGGCGAAGGCCCGAGCGCCCGTGAACAGCTCCGGCAGGGTCCGCGCGCCGGACAGGGCGTTGATAGCCAGCACACCGACGACGGCGACGCCCGCCAGCGGCAGGATCCGGGGCATGTTCTTCATCGACGGCCTCCAAGTATGGCGCGGAACCGGCCGCCGTCGGCGTCCGGTTCAAACAGGTCATCGTCCACCCGGGCGCGGGACCTGGGCGTCGCGGCCGGTTCGACCCGCACGGGCTCCGGTCGCTCGCGCTCGCGAACGACGTCGGCCGGACGGGCTTCAGTCTGAAGGGTCGAGGTTGAGGAAGCGGAAACACCGCGCTCGAGACGGACCGAAAGGGCCTTGGCGGCCTCGATCCGGTCGGACAGGGTCTCGGCGGCCTCGTCCGTCGCCGCGCGCAGGTCGGCCAGGCCCTGTTCGGCGCGGGCCGCAGCGGTGTCGAGATCGGCGACCGCGCGGGCGAAGCTGTCGTGGCTGTCCTTGAGCGCCTTCAGACGCCGCTCCAGCCGCCAGCCGAACACCAGCGCCGCCAGCAGCAGGCTGGAGAGGATCAGGTTCATGACGATGGCGACGGCGCTCATGTGAGCCTCTTCTGCACGGCTTGCTTGGCCGCCGGGGTCAACGGCGCCTCGCAACGAACGGCGATGTGGTGGTTGCGACGGCCCATGCGGCCGCGGGTCAGCGGGATCGTGCCGGCGCGCAGTTCGACCAGGCTGTCGGCCGTGGCGTTGAGCATAATCGTGTCGCCGACCTTCAGGTTCAGCACCTTGGAGAGGCTGACCTGCTGCTCGTCGAGGACGGCGCGGACCTCCATCTGGGTCGTCCAGAGCTCGGTCGCCAGGTGCCCTTCCCAGATGTTGTCGCGGCCGAACTTCTCGCCCATGAACTGCTGCAGCAGCATCTTCCGGATCGGCTCGAGCGTGGCGTAGGGCAGCAGCAGCTCGATCCGGCCGCCGCGGTCTTCCATGTCGATCCGCAGCTTGACCAGGATGGCGGCGTTGGCCGGACGGGCGATGGCGGCGAAGCGCGGATTGGTCTCCAGCCGGTCGAGCACGAAGTTGACCGGGGTCAGGGGCTCGAAAGCGGCCTTGGCGTCGGCCAGGACGACCTCGACCATCCGCTGGACCAGCACCCGCTCGATGGTGGTGTAGGGCCGGCCTTCGATGCGCATGGCCGCCGTGCCGCGACGGCCGCCCAGCAGCACGTCGACGATCGAGTAGATCAGGTTGGAGTCGACCGTCAGCAGGCCGTAGTTGTCCAGCTCCTTGGCGCGGAACACCGACAGGATCGCCGGCAGCGGGATCGAGTTGAGATAGTCGCCGAACCGGATCGAACTGATGTTGTCGAGACTGACCTCGACGTTGTCGCTGGTGAAGTTGCGCAGGCTCGTGGTCATCAGCCGGACCAGCCGGTCAAAGACGATCTCGAGCATCGGCAGACGCTCGTAGGACACCAGCGCCGAGTTGATGATCGCGCGAATGCCGGTGCGCTCGGACGCGTCGTCGTCGGTCAGGTCGAAGCCGAGCAGGCTGTCGATCTCGTCCTGGTTCAGGATGCGCTCGGAACCGATCAGCGCATCCTCGGACCCGGCCGGCGCGTCCCAGTCGCCGCCGGTCGCGCCGACGGCGTCGCTACCCGGAGCGTTTTCCTGGGCCCACTGGGCCATCGCGGCCTGATCTTCGCTTTCGTCAGCCATGCGTGTTGCGTCCAACGGGCCGGGGCCTAGTTGATCAGCATCTCCTCGATCAGGACGGCGTTGACCTTTGACGGGGCGACGACGAGATTCACCCGGCGCAGGATTTCCATGCGCAGCTGGTAGCTGCCCTGGCTGCCCTGCAGATCTTCCGGCCGCAGCTCGCGGAGGAAGGTCTGGAACATGTCCTGGAGCCTGGGCATGTTCGGATTGAGCACCTCGACGATTTCATGGTCCGGCAGCTCGAACGTTAGCTTCAGCTTCAGGAAGGTCGCGCGGCCGTCGGCGGTCTGCATGTTCACGACGATGTCGGGCAGGGTGTAGAATACGACCCCGTCCGGGCCCTCCTTGACGGTGGCCGCGCCGGCTTCCGGCTTGTCGCCGCCGCCGTGGCCGCCATCCTTCTTCTTCGGCTTCTTGGGTTTCGCCGGCTTTTCACCGTGCTCGCCGTGCGCGCCGGCCTCGGCCGCGGGCTTGGGTTTCATGAAGATGAATGCGCCCGCACCGCCGCCGCCGAGCACCAGCACCGCCGCGACGCCGCCGATGATCACCATCTTCATCGGGAGCTTCTTCTTGCCCCCGGCGGCGGCGTCCGCGCCGTCAGCCGCAGCCTCGCCCTCGGGGGCGGCTTCGGCTTCCTTGCCCTTGTCCTTGGCCACGCGCGCGGCTCCCTAGAATCCTCGACCTCTCCTCAATGGTTCACGTTGGTTAAGGATCGGTTTTGAAGGGCGGCGGAATACGCCCGGCAAGAACCGCCGGGCGGCGCGCGTTAACCATTCTCCTCGTTGAAATCGTTGCCCTTTTGGACTGGCCCGAAGGTTGCAGGGCGGAAGGCGTCGCAAACCGCGTCGAAATCGCCCAGGGAGACCCATCATGGACAACGCGATGTACGTCGCCCTGTCACGCCAGATGACCCTTCGGCGCGAGCTGGATATCGTCGCCAACAATATCGCCAACGTGGACACGACCGGGTTCAAGGTCGAGGGCACGATGGTCAGGACCGACCCCTCGACCGGGGCGAAGATGGTCGACGGCCCCGCCAGCCTGAAGTTCGTCATCGACGACGGCGTGACCCGCGATTTCGGCCAGGGAACGCTGCGCCAGACCGGCGGGTCGTTCGACCTCGGCATCGAGGGCCAGGGCTTCTTCAAGATCCAGACGGACGCCGGCGAGCGCTACACCCGCGACGGCCGCTTCACCCTGAGCCCCGAAGGCAAGCTGACCACCCAGGCCGGCGACGCGGTGCAGGGCCAGGCCGGCGAGATTGTCATCAACCCCGAGCTCGGACCGGTGTCCATCGCCGCCGACGGCACGGTCAGCCAGGGCGTCACCAAGGTCGGCAAGATCGACGTGGTCACCTTCGATGACCTGGCGGGTCTCTCCAAGACCGGCGACAACCAGTTCCGCAACGCCTCCAACCTGCAGCCGCAGGTCTCCACGGCCGCCCGGGTCCACCAGGGCATGCTGGAGGGCAGCAACGTCAATTCGATCCTGCAGGTCACCCGCCTGATCGAAATCAGCCGCGCCTACGAGAGCATGGCGCGCACGATTGAAAAATCCGCCGAACTGTCTCGCCGCTCGATCGAGCGGCTGGGCAGGGTCGCTTGAGGGAGTAACGCCTGATGCAGGCTCTTCGCACCGCCGCCACCGGCATGGCGGCCCAGCAGATGAACGTCGAGGTTATCTCGAACAACATCGCCAACATGAACACCGTCGGCTTCAAGCGCCAGCGGGCGGAATTCCAGGACCTGCTCTACCAGAGCCTCGAACGGGCCGGCGCCCAGTCGTCCGACCAGGGCACGGTCGTCCCGACCGGCGTGCAGATCGGCGGCGGCGTGAAGGCCGGCAGCACCTACCGGATCACCGGCCAGGGCGCGCTGACCAGCACCGAAAACACCTATGACCTGGCCATCCAGGGCCGCGGCTATCTGCAGGTGCTGATGCCCACCGGCGAGACGGCCTTCACCCGCGCCGGCAACCTGTCGCTGAACGACCAGGGCCAGCTGGTGACCGAGGACGGCTACCAGATCCAGCCGTCGATCACGATCCCGGCGGACGCCGTCGATGTGACCATCTCCAAGTCCGGACAGGTCCAGGTGACCAAGGCCGGCACGGCCGCGCCGGAAGTCGCCGGTCAGCTGGAGCTGGCGACCTTCGTCAACGAGGCCGGCCTCGAGGCGATGGGCGACAACCTCTATATGGAGAGCGGCGCTTCCGGCCCCGCTGTCACCGGCGCCCCCGGCACGACGGGCTTCGGCCAGCTGCTGCAGGGCTACACCGAAGCCTCGAACGTCGACGCGGTCAGCGAAATCACCGCCCTGATCATCGCCCAGCGCGCCTATGAGATGAACTCCAAGGTCATCACCACCGCCGACGAGATGCTGCAGGCGGCCAACCAGGTGAAGTCGTAGGATGGGCCGCGCCTTCCTGACCGCGCTCTGCGCCGCCCTGATGGCGTCCCCCGCCCTGGCGGGCTCCGTCAGCCTGAAGGCCGATGTGGCCGACGGCGACGGCCGCGTCACGCTGGGCGATCTTTTCGACGGCGCCGGCGGCGCCTCGGGCGTGCTGGTGGCGACCCGGACCGGGCCCTCGGTCGTGCTGGACGCCGCCGCCGTGCAGGGTCTGGCGCGCCGGGCGGGCCTCGACTGGAGCAATCCGCAGGGCCTGCGCCGCATCGTCGTCCGAGGCGGGGCGGCTGAAACAACCGCAAGCCCGGCCCAGCGCGGCAACGTCGAGGTCCTGACCTGGACCCGCAGCCTCAACACCGGCGAGGTGATCCAGCCGCAGGACATGGCCTGGACCAAGGTCGCCGGCGCGCCGTCTGACGCGCCGCGCGACGCCGACATGGTCATCGGCATGGCCGCCAAGCGCCCGCTGCGCGAGGGCGCCGTCGTCAGCCAGCGCGACGTCGTCGCCCAGCAGGTGATCAAGCCCGGGGACATGGTCCAGGTGACCTGGTCCGACAACGGCATCAGCCTGACGCTGCAGGCCAAGGCGCTCGGCGCCGCGGCCATCGGCCAGAGCTTCAGTGTACAAAATCCCGCCTCGAAGAAAGTCATCGAGGCGGTCGCGACCGCGCCCGGAACCGCCGTCACCGGCCCCGAGGCGCAACGGCTGAAAGCCGCCGGCTCTTCCCAGTACGCCGTCCGCTAGAGGATCAGTTTCATGCGTTTCGCCGCTCTCGCCGCCCTCGCCTTCGCCCCCCTCGCCGCCTGCTCGACCGTGTCCGAAGCAGTGCGCGGTCCGGAACTCACGCCCATCGGCTACCCCTCGGCGCTGGTGCCGCAGGACCAGAGCGTCCTGTCCCCCCCGGGCATGCAACCCCAGCCGGCCAGCGCCAATTCGCTCTGGCGCGCCGGCGCGCGGGCCTTCTTCGTCGACCAGCGCGCCTCCCGTGTCGGCGACATCATGACCGTGCAGATCGACATCGACGATTCCGCCCGCACCCAGAACAATTCCACGACGTCGCGCACGGCCAACCAGACGATGGGCTTCCCGCACCTGTTCGGGCTGGAAAGCTCGCTGGGGAAAATTCTGCCGGGTGGCTTTGACCCCTCAGCGGCGCTCGAGACCGGTTCGACCTCGACCAAGGCCGGCGCCGGCGCGGTGACCCGTTCGGAGAAGATCAGCCTGACCGTCGCGGCCGTCGTCACCGGCGTGCTGCCCAATGGCAACCTGGTCATCCAGGGCACCCAGGAAGTGATGACCAACGGCGAACTGCGCCGCCTGACCGTGTCCGGCATCGTGCGGCCGGAGGATATCTCGGCCGCCAACACCGTCCGGCACACCCAGATCGCCGAAGCGCGCATCGCCTATGGCGGCCGGGGCGACATCAGCCGCGTGCAGCGCACGCCGGCCGGTCAGGCGATCGTGGAGCGGTTCACACCGTTCTGACGGACGGCCCGGGCGCGTTAACACATCTGAACCAGACGTCGATCCGCGCGTTCCCTCTTCGGGAAGGAGCGTTTCATGCACCGGACACTCGCCATCTCGACCGCCATGCTGGCCCTGCTCATGGGCAGCTGCGTGTCATCCCCTGTCGCGCCGGGCTTTGCCTGGAGCTACCAGAACAATGAAGGCGAGGGCCCCAAGCTGGCCTATGGCGCGCCGTCCTCTGACAACGTCGTGCTGATGATGACCTGCGAGCCCGGCGCCCGGTCGGTGGACGTTTCCCTGCTCGGCGGTTCGCCGCGGGCGGGCCTCACCCTCACCTCCGGCGCCGAGCGCCAGCAACTGCGCGGCGATCTCGTGGCCGCCCCGGGCATGGGTCAGATGATCCAGGCCTCGGTCCATCCGGCCGCCGCCCCACTGGCCCGCTTCGCCCGCACCGGCGACCTGTCGCTCGTGGATCGCGGCCGGACGGTCAATCTGGACGCCTCGCCACTGGAGCGCGCCGGCGTCTCGCGGTTCTTCTCGGCCTGCCGGGTCTAGGTCAGGGTCTCGCAAACCGGTGCGTTGGCATCGATCCGCCGAGCGGGCCCCCGCTCACCCGCGCCTGCCAAAATGACGCTCTCAACGGCAGCCATGGGTGGTCGCTGTGCAGCTTGCTGACATCCTCAAGGGCGGCCGAACGGACCTGATCAAAGCTACTCTTTGGGCTTTGCAGCGCCCTTTGTCGCCCGCTCCACCACGGCCTTGCCTGCGTCTGTCTGAGCCAGCCCTTCCAGCATCGCTCCGACAGCTTGGCCACCCCTCGCGCTGAACACATCGGTGATGCTGTTCATACCCGCGGGCACGTCGCCGCCCGTCACGATCACCTTGATGTCGGCGGCGCTCAGAGCCTCAGCCTGTGCGACCCCCACGGCCTGACCGGCTTTGATTTGCTCCACGCGCACCAGGTAGGTCTGGTAGCCGTCGTTGCCGCCGATTTCCCTGGCGAGTTCGATCTGCGTGGAGACCGGCGCCAGAAGCAGCAGCCGCTCGGCTTCGGCGCGGCTCTGGCCCTGCGCGAGTAGTCCCTCGGCGTCGAGCTTCTGCTGCGCCAGCGTTCCTTGCGCGACCAATTCCAGCCGTTGACGTTCCGCCTCCGCGGCGATGACCTGCTGTTGGCGCTGCCCCTCGGCGCGGATGATCGTGACCTCGCGCTCCTGAGCGGCCTGAACCTCCGCGACCCCCTTGGCGATCTCGGCGGAGCGCGTATCAGCGACCAGCTTTACATCCATCTCACGTTCGGTGGTGTCCTTCTGGGCGACCAGAACCTCCTGCTCGGCGACCTGCTTGGCGATGCCGACCTGCTTTTCCTGCTCGGCCGTCCGCATTCCGACCTGCTGCAAAGCGTCCTGCTTGTTCACCTCGACGATGCGTTCGGCCTCGATTTCCTTGGTCTGGGCAAACTGGCTGTTCATTGCCACCGCCTCCCGGCTCTCGCGGTCGATGCGGGATTTTTCCTTCGCCATGATGTTGGCGATGACCTGCGAGTTGGCGCTGTCGCGGATATCCATGAACTCAATGTTCTTGACCGTCTCGACGCCCCACGCCTGAAGCTGATTGTCTACCTGGGCGGTAAAAGCCTCGGCCAGAGTCGATCGAGCTTCGAGGATGTCTTCGAGCTTGTGGGTGGCCAGCACGTTCCGGACTGCACCCTGAAGGATGCCGGACAGCTGGTGTTGCAGCTCATCGAAATGGGCAACCTTTTCCGCCGCCGTGTCCGACTTTGCGATCCGCATGAACGCCTGCACGTCCACGCGGAACGGGAGGCGCCCGGTGTCATAGGCCTCGTAGTCTTTCAGGTTCACGTCAAAAATGGAGACCGGGAACTTGGTCACCAGAACCCCGATCCTGGGCAGGAAGGCCGGCCACTCGTAGTAGACGTTTCCGGCCGACTGACTGGCGCCGTAGCTGACCCGAGACCGCCCGCGCTGGACGATGTGAACTTCGTTGGTCGGGACCACCCGGCGCAGAACAAGCGCGATCAGGAATCCAATGGCGAAGACGCCGAGCGCCAAGCCGCCAGCAATGAAATACATGTTTGTGTGCCCCTCGATACTGCTCGGACTATGTCCGCTAACCCCAGGTGGCGCAACTATTGCGGGTAGCTGTGTGCCTGCCGGGTCAACGGCTGGCGCCGGCGGCGGCAGGCCCCCAGGGCGGACGTCACGAACGGCCACGTGGTGTCGAACGCCGCCACGGGTTTCGTGGCCAATACGGACCTTCCGACCTCGCGCGTAGACGCCCTACGCCCGCCGCCCCGCCGTGGTGACATTGCTGACGCCGAGCGCGGTCAGCGCGCCGACGGCGATGCCTTCCGCGTCGAGACCGGCCTGGGCGTACATCAGGTCCGGCTTGTCCTGGTCCTGGAAGACGTCCGGCAGCACCAGCGTGCGGACCTTCAGGCCGCGATCCAGCGCGCCGTGCTCGGCCAGGGCCTGCAGCACGAAGCCGCCGAAGCCGCCCATCGCGCCTTCCTCGACGGTGATCAGGGCTTCGTGCTCACGCGCCAGACGCAGGATCAGCTCGATATCGAGCGGCTTGGCGAAGCGGGCGTCGACCACGGTCGCGGTCAGGCCGCGCGCGGCCAGCAGGTCCGCGGCCTTGAGGCTTTCAGCCAGCCGGGTGCCGAACGACAGGATCGCCACGGCCGAACCTTCGCGGACGACACGGCCCTTGCCGATCTCCAGCGGTTCGTTGACGGCCGGCATGTCCAGGCCCAGCCCCTCGCCGCGCGGATAGCGGAAGGCGCTGGGGCGGTCATCGATGGCGGCGGCGGTGGCGACCATCCGGGCCAACTCGACCTCGTCGGCGGCGGCCATCAGGATCATGCCCGGCAGCGCGCCCATGAAGCCGATGTCGAAGCTGCCGGCATGGGTCGGGCCGTCAGCGCCGACGAGGCCCGCCCGATCCATCGCGAACCGCACCGGCAGGCGCTGGATCGCCACATCGTGGACCACCTGGTCGTAACCGCGCTGCAGGAAGGTCGAGTAGATCGCGCAGAACGGCTTCATCCCGTCCGCGGCCATGCCGGCGGCGAAGGTAACGGCGTGCTGCTCGGCGATGCCGACGTCGAAGGTGCGGTCCGGGAAGGCCTTGCCGAACAGGTCCAGACCCGTGCCCGAAGGCATGGCCGCGGTGACGGCGACGATCCGGTCGTCCTTCTCCGCTTCCTTGATCAGGGCCTGGGCGAACACCTTGGTGTAGCCGGGAGGGCCGGCGGCGGCCTTGGCCTGTTCACCGGTGACGACGTTGAACTTGACCACGCCGTGGTACTTGTCGGCGGCGTTCTCGGCCGGGGCGTAACCCTTGCCCTTCTGGGTCACGACGTGAACCAGCACCGGCTTGCCCTCGAAGTCGCGAGCGTTCTTCAGCACCGGGGTCAGGGCGTCCAGGTCGTGGCCGTCGATCGGCCCGACATAGTGGAAGCCGAGTTCCTCGAAGAAGGTGCCGCCCGTGACCATGCCGCGGGCGAACTCCTCGGCCTTGCCGATCGCCTTTTGCACGGGCTTGGGGAAGGCGCCGGCGACCTGCTTGCCGAGCTTGCGCAGCGACTGGTAGCCGCCGCTGGAGACCATCCGCGCCAGATAGGCGCTCATCCCGCCGACCGGCGGGGCGATGGACATGTCGTTGTCGTTGAGAATGACGATGAGCTGCTTCGTCGTTTCAGCGGCGTTGTTCATCGCCTCGTAGGCCATGCCGGCGCTCATCGAGCCGTCGCCGATGATCGCCACGACCTTGTTGGTTTCCCCCTTGGCGTCGCGCGCCGCGCAGAAGCCCAGCGCCGCCGAGATCGAGGTCGCCGCATGGGCCGCGCCGAACGGGTCGTATTCACTCTCGGCCCGCTTGGTGAAGCCCGAGAGGCCGCCACCGGTGCGCAGGGTGCGGATGCGGCCGCGGCGGCCGGTGAGGATCTTGTGCGGGTAGGCTTGGTGGCCGACGTCCCAGATGACGATGTCCTTCGGCGTCTCGAAGACGTGGTGCAGCGCCACGGTCAGCTCGACCACACCCAGACCCGCGCCCAGATGTCCGCCCGTCACCGACACCGCATCGATGGTTTCGGCGCGCAGCTCACTCGCCAGTTGCTTCAGTTCGGCGACCGAATAGCCGCGGATGTCGGCGGGCGACGAAACCTTGTCGAGCAGCGGCGTTGCGAGAGGCATGAAAAATCCGTCGATTACCAATGGCCGCGACGAAAGCGCGGTTACGAGTTGCGGTCCAGCACGAAATCCACCGAAGCCCGCAAGGTTGCGGCGCGCTCGCCGAACATGTCGAGATGAGCGCGGGTCTGATCGGCCAGATGAGCCACCCGTTCCTTCGCCGCGTCTGTTCCCAGCAAGGTTACATAGTTTGTTTTGCCGCGTGCCGCATCCTTGCCGCCGGCCGCCTTGCCCAGCTCCTCGGGATCGCCTTCGGCATCCAGCAGATCGTCGACGATCTGGTAGGCCAGACCCAGATCCTGTGCAAAAGCCATCAAGGCGCTGCGCTCGGCGTCCTGGGCGTGGGCGATGATCAACGGGATCTCGAAGGCGTAGGCGATCAGGGCGCCGGTCTTCAGGCGCTGCATCCGGGCGACGCCGCCCAGATCCTCGCGGATGCCCAGCAGATCGATCATCTGGCCGCCGGCCATGCCCTGGGCGCCCGAGGCGAACGCCAGCTTGCGCACCAGTTCGGCCCGCACATTGCCGTCGGGATGGGTGTCGGGATGGGCCAGGATCTCGAAGGCCGCCGTCTGCAACGCATCCCCGGCGAGAATAGCGGTCGCTTCATCGTACTGCTTGTGAACCGTCGGACGGCCCCTGCGGACGTCGTCATCGTCCATCGCCGGCAGGTCGTCATGGACGAGGCTGTAGGCGTGGATGCACTCCAGCGCGCAGGCCGCGCGCAGCACCGGCCGTTCCGGCAGGTCGAACATCTTGCCCGTCTCGATGGCGAAGAACGGCCGCAGGCGCTTGCCCGGCCCCAGCGCGGCGTAGCGCATCGCCTCCATCAGCCGGGTCTCGGGACCATCCGCGCGCGGCAACAGTTCGTCGAGCGCGACCGTGACGATGTCAGCCGTCTCGGCGATGCGGCGCGCCAGACTCACGAGAACTCGGCCGGCTCGACGCCGCTCGCACCGCCCTGGCTCAGCACCACCTTCTCGACGCGCAGGCGCGCCTGCTCCAGCCGCGCCTCGCAATGGGCCTTCAGCGCCGCGCCGCGCTCATAGATCGAGATCGACTCTTCAAGCGGCGCCGAGCCCGACTCCAGCCGCTGGACGATCTTCTCCAGCTCGGCGAGGGCTTCCTCGAAGCTCATGGCGGCGGTGGCCGTGTCGATGGCGGGAGCGTCGGTCATGTCGTGTTCCAGGAGAGTCCGGCCAACCTAATGGCGCGTGGCGGAGGGAGCAATCGACCGATTCCGGACCAGCGTTAATGCCGCTCGAAGCGCCGGGCCCGCCAGTAGCGGAAACCCTGGTCGTCGGTGCAGCGCCAGCCCTGACGTTTCAGGGCCTCGCCGATCATGGTGTTGAAGAACCCATGCGCCACGATCAGCACGTCCTGGCCGCCGGACGCCAGGTCCGCGACCACGGCGGCGGCCTGGGCGGCGCGCGCCTCGGCCTGGGCGCGGCTTTCCTCCTCGCCGTGGTGATTGAAGAACCACCACCAGAACCGGGAAATGAACCCCCACAGGCGCGGCGACAGCAGAAACCACCGCGGAAACGGCGGCGGCGGCAACGGCGCTTCAATGAACATCGGATCCCGGGCGAACGCCCTGCCGTTGCAGACCGCGAGCGCGGTTTCCACGGAGCGCGGCCGGGTCGACGCGATGATCGCGCCCGCGGCGCCCGCGACGGCTTTCAGATCATCGGGCGCCGTCTGGCCATCGCGCAGCCCTCTGGTCTCGTAGGTCGCCCACCAGCGGCGGTAGCCCTCGGCATTCAGCAGAATTTTGCGCGACAGGTCCGGTTCGCCGTGCCGCGCGAGAATCACCGCGCCCGGGCGCGCGACCTCCAGCGTCGCTACAACATCGTCGATGGCGCGCACCTCGACCATGATCCCCCGGAGTAGATGAGCGACGCTGTGCCTGACACGGACCGTTTCCGGCGCCGGTCAGACGTCCCGCAACGCCTGCACATGCGCCAGGGCCGAACGCCCCAGCGCCTCCAAGTCGTAACCACCCTCGAGCGAGGAAACAACCCGGCCCCTGGAGCGGCCGTTCGCCACCGAGACGATCGCGCGGGTCGCCCAGGCGAAATCCTCGGCCTCCAGCGACTGGCTGGCCAGCGGGTCGCGGACGTGGGCGTCGAAGCCGGCCGAGATCAGGATCAGGTCCGGCGCGAAGGCGTCGACGTGGGCCATCAGGCCCTCGAACACCCGGCGCCACTTCTCGCGGGCCGAATGGGGACCGACCACGCCGTTGACGATATTGCCGACGCCGGTCTCGGACGGATCCCCGGTGCCGGGGTACAGCGGCCGTTGGTGAATCGAGGCCAGGAACAGGGTCGGATCATTCTCGAAGGCGGCCTGGGTTCCGTTCCCGTGGTGGACGTCGAAATCCACCACCGCCACCCGCGCCAGCCCCGCAGCCTGTGCGGCGCGGGCGGCGACGGCCAGGTTCGAATAGACGCAGAAGCCCATCGCCCGTTGCGGCTCGGCATGGTGTCCCGGCGGCCGGACGGCGCAGAAGGCGCGGTCGTGCTCTCCGCCCGCGACCGCCCGAACGGCCGCGACCGGGGCGCCGGCGGCGCGGGACGCCGCCTCCAGGCTGCCGGGGCCCATGGCCGTATCGGGATCCAGCCGCGTCAGGCCGTCACCCTGCCCCGCGGCGTGGACAAGATCGAGGTAGGCTTGCGGGTGAACGCGCAGCAGGTCATCGATCCCGACCATCGGCGCGTCATGCCGTTCGAGCGCCAAGGTCGAGTCGTCCAGCGCTCCGATCACGGCCTCAAGCCGCTCCGGCCGTTCGGCGTGGCCGGCGCCCTGTCGGTGGCCGAGCATCGCAGCGTGGGTATAGAGGGCGAGGGTCATGGACCAAAGCTAGCGCGGGACGCACGCGCCGCGAAGCCCGTCGCCCGACGGAACCGCGGCGCCGGCGCGTGAAGGATTCACGCCCATCGACACGGAGACGCCGGATGCGCCTTGTTCCCCTGATCGCCGCGCTGGTCGCGAGCCTGGCGATGACCGGTCCGGCGCCGGCCGCCGACGTCGCCGCGGCCCCCGCCGCCATCAGCGACTACGGTGCGCCGGGCGCCTACAGCGTCGCGGTGCTCGAGGGCGAATGGCGGGACGCCCGCCGGAACCGGACCGTGCCGTGGCTGATCCGTTATCCGCAGGGCGTCACCGGCCCGGTCCCGGTCGTGATCTTCTCGCACGGGCTGGGCGGGTCGCGGCGGGGCGCGGCCTATTACGCCAACCATCTGGCCAGTCACGGCTACGTCGTGGTGATGGTCCAGCATCCCGGCTCCGACGTCGCGATCTGGCGGAACATCCGACCGGACCTCGGCAACGTCGACCGCGCGGCGCTGAACCGCGCGACGGCGGATCCGATGGTGACGATCCACCGCTTCCTCGACATTCCGTTCGCGCTGGACCAGCTGGCGGCGATGACCGCCGCGCCCGGTCCCTTGCAGGGGTTGCTCGACATGAGCCGTATCGGCATGTCCGGCCATTCCTTCGGCGCGGTGACCACCCAGGCCATGGCCGGTCAGGTCTATCCGAACGGACGGTCGATGCCCGAACCCCGTTTCATGGCCTTCCTGGCGATGAGCCCCTCCGGCGCCCGGGATGGCGGCGACGAAAGGGCGTTCAGCGGCATCACCCGGCCGTTCCTGTCACTGACCGGCACTGACGACAGCTTCACGATCCGGACTGACGAGAACGCCGCCGAGGTCGTTGTCGGTCGCCTGAAACCTTTCGCCTTTGTCGGCGGTCCATCGATGCTGGTGTTGCTCACCGAGGGCGACCACATGGTCTTCTCCGGCCGGCAGGAGGTCGGCGGCGCGCCCCGGCCGAACGACGATCGCCACCGCCGGATCATCAAGGCCGCGTCCCTGGCCTGGTGGGACGCTTGGCTGAAGGACGATCCGAAGGCGAAGGCATGGCTGCGCGACGGCGGCATGGCCGGGCTCGCCGGCTTCGATGCGACGGTGAAGTGGCGCGGGCCCGGCGGCTGACGCCACTTGAAAGGTCGCGGGCGGACGCTATTCAGGCCCCATGCCCGCCCCCACCATCCGCCGCGCCACGCCGGAAGACGCTGAAGCCCTGAGCCGGATCGGCGCAGAGACGTTCAGCGAGACGTTCGGCCATCTCTATCCGCCGCAGGACCTGCGGGACTTCCTCGAGAGCGCCTACGGGCTCGAGAAGACGCGCCGCGATCTGGCTGACCGGGCCAAGGCCGCCTGGCTGGTCGAGGCCGACGGCGAGGTCGTCGGGCATGCGATGGCCGGCGCCTGCGACCTGCCGCACGACGAGGTGACCCCGACCTGTGGCGAGCTCAAGCGGCTCTATCTGTTGAAGCGCCTCCAGGGCGACGGGACCGGCTCACGCCTGCTGGCCGAGGCGTTCGCCTGGCTGGAACGGGACGGCCCGCGCCGCCTGTGGATCGGCGTCTGGTCGGAGAACCACGGCGCGCAACGGCTCTACGCCCGCATGGGCTTTGAAAAGGTCGGCGAATACGAGTTCATCGTCGGCCAGACCCGCGACCGGGAGTTCATTTTGCGGCGGGGGTGAGGGTCAGTATGCGTCCTTCGACACGCCCGCTCCGCGGGCTGCTCAGGATGACGCAACCCGGTGCGCGTCATCCTGAGCAGGCCCGAAGGGCCGTGTCGAAGGACGCAATCGGCATCGGCGAAACTGGACAAGCCGGCGGTTGGCCCCCATCCTCTGTCAAACAACCGTTCGACACTCGAGAGTCCGCTATGTTCATGAACTTCTTCACCGCGCTGCGGGAGGCCAAGGTCCCCGTGACGCTGAAGGAATACCTGATGCTCATGGAGGCGATGGACAAGGCGGTCATCGAGCACAAGGTCGAGGACTTCTACTACCTGTCCCGCTCCGCCCTGGTGAAGGACGAGAAGAATCTCGACAAGTTCGACCAGGTCTTCGGCCATGTCTTCAAGGGCCTGGAGATGGTTGGCGACGCCGGCAATCCGGAGATTCCGGCCGAGTGGCTCAAGCTGCTGACCGAGAAATTCCTGACCGACGAGGAGAAGGCCGAGATCGAGGCCATGGGCGGCTTCGACAAGCTGATGGAGATGCTCCAGAAGCGGCTGGAAGAGCAGAAGAAGCGCCACGAGGGCGGCAACAAGATGATCGGCACCGGCGGCACCAGCCCGTTCGGCGCCAACGGCTACAATCCCGAAGGCGTGCGCATCGGCCAGGACAAGGGCCGCCACGGCAAGGCCGTCAAGGTCTGGGACAAGCGCGAATACAAGAACCTCGATGACTCGGTCGAGCTGGGCACCCGCAACATCAAGGTGGCCCTGCGCCGGCTGCGCAAGTTCGCCCGCGAGGGGGCGCCGGACGAGCTGGATCTCGACGGCACGATCAAGAACACCTCCCGCAAGGGCTACCTCGACATCACCATGCGCGCCGAGCGCCGCAACAAGATCAAGGTGCTGATCTTTTTCGACATCGGCGGCTCGATGGACAGCCACATCAAGCTCTGTGAGGAGCTGTTCAGCGCGGCCCGGACCGAGTTCAAGAACCTCGAGTTCTTCTACTTCCACAACTGCCTTTACGAGAGCGTGTGGAAGGACAACCGCCGCCGCCAGACGGAGAAGCAGAGCACCTGGGACGTGCTCCACAAGTTCCCCAGCGACTACAAGGTCATCTTCGTCGGCGACGCGACCATGAGCCCCTACGAGATCACCTACCCGGGCGGCAGCGTGGAGCACTGGAACGAGGAGCCCGGCGCCATCTGGGTCGACCGCGTGACCGAGATCTACAACAACGTCGTCTGGCTCAACCCGACCGCCGAACGCCACTGGGACTACACCCAGTCGATCGGGGTGATGAAGCAGCTGGTCAACGACCGGATGTATCCGCTGACCATCGACGGACTGGACAAGGCCATGCGCGAGCTGGTCCGTGGCCGCTGAAGCCGACACCGGCGCCAACGCCGACCAGGTCGCCTACTGGAACGCCGCGGCCGGCGAGACCTGGGTGGCGATGCAGGACCGGCTCGACCGGCAGCTCGCGCCGCTGGGCCGGGCGGCGATGGACGCCCTCGACATCGCGGCGGACGAACGGCTGATCGACGTCGGCTGCGGCTGCGGCGCGACCAGCCTGGAGCTGGCGGCCGAGGTCGGCGACGACGGCTCGGTGCTCGGCGTCGACATCTCCGCCCCGATGCTGGCGGTGGCGCGGCGGCGGGCGAGCGAGCTCGGCCTCAGCAACGTCCGCTTCCTCGAGGCCGACGCCCAGACGCGGGCGTTCGCGCCCGGCGGGGCCGACGGCGTCTTTTCGCGCTTCGGGGTGATGTTCTTCTCCGACCCGACGGCGGCCTTCGTCAATTTGCGCAAGGCGCTGCGGCCGGACGGCCGGCTGGCGTTCGTCTGCTGGCGGCCGCTGACGCTGAACGAGTGGATGATGCTGCCGATGCGCGCGGCGCTGCCGCACATGGCCGACGCCCCGCCCCCGCCGATGCTCGATCCGCTCGCGCCGGGCCCGTTCGCCTTTGCCGACCCCGACCGGGTGCGCGGCATTCTCGGCGACGCGGGCTTCAGCGCCGTTTCCATCGACGCCCACGACGCCCTGATCGGCGGCAATGACCTGGAGGAGACCATTTCCCTGTCCCTCCGCGTCGGCCCGCTCGGCATGATGCTGCGCGAGAACCCCGACAGCCGCGAGGCGGTCATCGCGAGCCTGCGCGACGCCCTGGAGCCGCACGCAGGCCCCAGTGGCGTCTTCCTGCCCGCCGCCGTCTGGATCGTGACCGCGCGAGCCTAGTGCGCCTCGGCCGCCTGGGCCTTGCCGGCGCCCAGCGAGCGCAGCGTCGACAGGGTGCTGCCGGCCGTCCGCCCGACCATCGCCGCGAAGCCCTCGGCGCGTTTCGGCGTGCTGATCTTCGTCGGCGCGCGGGACGGCGCCATGGCCAGCCCGTTTCCGCCGAAGCTCCCATCGAGCGACGATTGCGGCGACGGCGCCGCGAGGGTGTCTTCCGGCGCAGCGGGGGCCGGGTCCGCCGGACGCAGGCCGCGCGCGGCCGTGCGCGCCTCGCCGAACTTCGGCGTGTAGAGCTTGAACGTGGTCGCCGGACGGTGGGTGATGTCGCGGCCGTTCTCACGCCAGTAGGCGTCGTAGCCCGCCGGGCACCGCACGCGGATCTGCGAGAAGCGCGACGGGTCGGTCAGCCAGGCCGCCTCGGCCGCCGGCGTCTGGGACCGGTCGCGCAGGGACATGTCGTAGAGGCCGTTCAGCACATGCCCTGAACAGGCGCGGATGATCGGCGCGGGATTGCCGCAGTCGCCGGCCGCGGCGCTGATTTCCGGCTGGCGTCCCCACCACGGCGAGCCGCGGAAAGACGCCTCACGCTCGGCCTCGACCCGCAGGCGGTAGGCGTAGGACAGGCACTGGTCCCACTTGGACAGCACCGGGGTGATGTCGTTGTTGATCGCCCGCTCGAAGAAGGTCGGCCGCTCCTGCTGGATGATCTTGCGGATGGCGATGTAGGTCTTCACCGAGTTGTCGTTGTAGCCGATGAAGGCGTCCTGGTAGGCGGCCCAGGCGGCGTCCAGCTCGGCGGTCGGGGCGCCCAGCTTGAGCGCCTTCTGCACCTGCACGGCGCGGATGATGCGGGTGTCGATGATGCTGGCGACGCTGTTCAGCGAGGCGGCGCGTTCGACCGAGAGCTTCTCGGCCTGGGCGGCGCGTTCCTGCATCTGGCTGTAGACGAGGCTGATGGCGCTGCCCGACGCGGTCAGCAGGACCGAACCCACCGCCAGCAGGACCGACTGGCCGCCGGTCGAACGCCCCCCGCCGCCGCCGGACAGCGCCTCGCCGGCGCCGCTGAACACGTTGCCGTTGTTGACCGGGCGCGCGGGACTGGCCGGCGCCTCGGCGAACAGCGCCCTGGCCTGTATCCGTGAATGGTCCTTGCCGCGCGCCATAGTTCCCGCCCCCGGTTGATCGCGAAGACTGGAGAGTAGGTTAACGCTGGACGCAAGGCTGCAAGCTTCTGCCGAAAGGCGAGTGTGGGGCATTCCGCACACCTGTTCCAAACAGCTGTTCATCGCCCCTTGCGCGGCGGGCGAACGCCCGTAAAGCTCCCCCGACGGAATGGAAGGGCTGCGTCTTGAGTCATACTGACGAACCCGGCGCGGAGTCGCAGACTCCGGAAGCCGAGGCCGCCACCAAACAGCTGGTGTTCAACGCCGCCGAGCGGCTGTTCGCCCTGCACGGGTTCCAGAACGTCTCGGTGCGCGACATCACCGCCGAGGCCGGCGTCAATCTGGCCAGCGTCAACTATCACTTCGGCTCCAAGGACGCCCTGCTGTTCGAGATCTTCCGGCGCAGGACCCAGGAGTTGAACCGCGACCGCGCGCGGATGCTGCACGAGGCCAGCGACCGCAACGCCGGCAAGCCGCCGGTGCGGGAGATCCTCACCGCTCTGTTCGCCCCGCCGCTCAAGTGGCTGGACCCGTCAAACGACCGGCGGATCTCGCTGCAGTTCCTGATCCGCGCGCGCAGCGAGGGCACGGCGGAAATCCGCGAGGTGCTCGGCAGCGACGTCAGCCACCTCAAGCGCTTCGCCGACGCCCTGCTGGCCGCCCGGCCGGAACTGCCGCCGGAAGAGGTCTACTGGCGGCTGCACTTCGTTCTGGGGATGATCCACCAGAACCGCTTCATGGAGCTGGACCGGCTGCACGTCCTCTCGGACGGCCAGACCCGCGAAGGCGAGATCGACGCCCTGCTGGCGAGGATGCTGGACTTCGCCGAGGCGGGGTTCCTGCGGTAGCGCTTGACCCGACGCCACCGCGCAGCATCAAGTTGTCTCCCTGATCCTGGGAGGCCCCATGGCCGCTCTTTTTCCAACCTTCGCCGCTTTGGCGCTCTCCCTCTTCGCCGCCGCCGCCGCCCCGCAGGTTGTCGATGTGCGGATGTCACTCGAGGGTCTTCGCTCAGAGGGCATAGTCGCTCTCGAGGCCGGCGATACCAATCCGGACGGCCCGTTCCATATCAGCTTCGACTTCGAGAGCGACGGGGACGCGCTCGGCAATCCCGAGGGCGTTGGATTGCAGGTCGATTTCGGGACCTATTGCCGCGACCGGGACAGCTGGGTCGAGGCGGTGCTGATCGCGCCCTCCGGCCAGCGCTGGCCCGCGCACCGCGTGAGCGTCCCCCCGGGGCCTGACCGTCTGCAGGACTGGAGCTCCGGCTATCTCGACGATCCCGCCCTGATCAAAGCCATTGAAGCCGGCGGCCGGTTCACCCTCGCGCTGCAGGACGACGAAGGTCAGCTCTGGAACGTGGTGGTGATCGACACCCTTGCCCCCGCGCAACGCCGGCAGCTGTTCGTCGCCGCGCGCGCGCCCTCCGGCGACAGGGCGTCGGACGCCGTCCCCGTCGCCGGCGAGGGGTTGATCGAGGTCGTCGAGGGGGAACCGATCGCCCTGCCCTCGCCGCCCCGCCCCTGCCCGGCGCCCTGACAGCTGGCAGCTGGCAGCTGGCAGCTGGCAGCTGGCAGCTGGCAGCTGGCAGCTGGCAGCCCGGGATTGGATTTTCGTGGGCCAGCGGTGGACAGTCTCTTCTTGTCCACCCACACCCCGCCCTTCATCTCATGGAGAGACGATCGCCGGACGGACCAGATTGCTCAAGGGCGCTGCGCGTCGCTGAGCGACAGGCCCGCAGGGCCTGCCCTTGACCAACCTGACCCGTTCGGCACGCTGGCCTGCATGAGACAAAGGGACTTTCCTCTCCCAGGGGGAGAGGTGGGCGGGCGGGGCCCGGTCGGAGAGGGAGGAGCCGCGGCCGACAGGGTCAGGCGCACGTCTCGCCACCACCTGCGCGTCCCTCTCCACCAGCCCCCGGCTGGTCCCCCTCTCCCTCCGTGAGAGGAGAGGTCGAACTACCCGCCCCGCTTCATCGTCTCTCGCGCGATGACGATCTGCTGCACCTGGCTGGTGCCTTCGTAGATGCGGAAGATGCGCACGTCGCGATACAGACGCTCGATGCCGTAGTCGGCGACGTAGCCGGCGCCGCCGAAGATCTGCACCGCCTTGTCGGCCACGCGGCCAACCATCTCCGAGGCGAAGTATTTGGCCGCCGCCGCCTCAAGCACGATGGTCTCGCCCCGGTCGCGCTTGCGGGCCCCTTCCATGACCAGGGCGCGGGCGGCCATGGCCTCGGTCTTCATGTCGGCGATCATGCCCTGAATCAGCTGGAACTGCGCCAGGGCCTGGCCGAACTGCTTGCGCTCGCCGGCATAGGCGACACTGTCGGCGATGAGCCGCTCGGCCACGCCGACGCACAGGGCGGCGATGTGGAGGCGACCCTTGTCGAGCACCTGCATGGCCACCTTGAATCCCTCGCCCTCGGCGCCCAGGCGGTTCCAGGCCGGAACGCGGACGTTGTCGAAGGTGATGTCGTGGATCTGGGCGCCGTGCTGGCCCATCTTCTTCTCAGGCTTGCCGACGGTGATGCCGGGCAGGTCCGCGGGCACCACGAAGGCGGAGACCCCGCCGCCGCCCTTCACGTCCGGATTGGTGCGGGCCATGACGGTGAACAGCCCCGCCTTGCCGGCGTTGGTGATGTAGCGCTTGGATCCGTTCAGCACGTAGTCGGCGCCGTCGCGCGTCGCGCGGGTCTGCACCGCGGCGCTGTCCGACCCGGCTTCCGGCTCGGTCAGGGCGAAGCTGGTCACGGTCGTGCCGGCGGCGATGCCGGGCAGCCATTTGGCCTTCTGCTCGTCCGTGCCGAACATCACCAGCCCCTGGCTGCCGATGCCGACGTTGGTGCCGATCTCCGACCGGAACGCCGGACTGGTGCGGCCCAGCTCGAACACCACCAGGCATTCGTCTTCCATGGAGAGGTCGAGGCCGCCGTATTCCTCGGGGATCGAGATGCCGAACAGACCCAGGTCGCGCAGCTCCTGGATGATGCTCTCGGGCACCTTGTCGTCGTTGGCCACCTGGGCCTCGAGCGGCCGCAGCCGTTCGGTCACGAACCGGCGCAGCGTGTCGATGAACTGGTCCCGGGTCTCGGCGTCGAGGGCCATGGTGGCGCGTCCCTTTTGTCGGCTTGTTTTGAAGATGCAGTAAGGGAGGGGACAGGTACCCGCAAGGGTACGTGTCCCCGTCATACGCTGGGGATATCGGGGACACGTACCTGCGGTACATGTCCCCTTCGATTACCCCGTGTTCCGCAGGCCCGCCGCGACGCCGGCGACCGTCAGCTGGATCGCCAGCCTCAGTTGCTCGTCCTCATTCCCCGCCCGGCGGCGCGAGAGAAGTTCAAGCTGGAGGTAGTTCAGCGGGTCGACCGTCTGGGCCGCCAGCTCGACCGACTCCTGCAGGTCCGGCCGGTCGTCGAGCAACTGGGTCCCGCCGCGGATCGACAGGGCGATTTCGACCGCCCGCTCATGTTCGGCGCGGATCGTGTCCATGATCGCGCCGGCGTTCGGCACATCGGCCGCCAGGCCGGCGTAGCGCGCGGCGATGCTCATGTCGCTCTGGGCCAGCGCCAGCTCCATGTTGGACAGCAGGGCCGCGAAGACGTCGAACTCGCCCGACAGGTCCGCCAGCTGCGGAACCGTCAGACCGGCCCGCTCAACGCCGCCGGCGAAACCGTACCAGCCCGGCAGCATGAACCGCGCCTGCGACCAGCTGAACACCCAGGGGATCGCCCGCAGATCCTCGATCCGTCGGCTGGCGGTGCGCGAGGCCGGGCGGCTGCCGATGTTGAGCTGGACGATCTCGCCGATCGGCGTGGCGCCCCAGAAGAAGTCGGTGAAGCCGGGCGTCTCGTAGACCAGCGCGCGGTAGGCGGCGAACGACCCGGCGGCCAGGGCGTCCATCGCCGTGGTGGCGGCCGGGGTCGGCGCCGTGTCCCGGCGGTCGTTCGTCGCGATCAGGACGGAGGCGACGAGGCTTTCGAGATTGCGGCGTGCAGTGGGCTGGTCGCCGTAGCGGCGGGCGATCATCTCGCCCTGTTCGGTCATCCGCAGCCGGCCCTGGACCGTGCCCGGGGGCTGGGCCAGCACGGCCTCGGCGGCAGGTCCCCCGCCCCGGCCGACCGACCCGCCCCGGCCATGGAAGATGCGCAGGCCGACGCCCAGCGCGTCGCATTCGGCCGCCAGCGCGGTCGCCGCCCGGGCCACGCCGCGGCGTGAGGCGACATAGCCGCCGTCCTTGTTGGAGTCGGAATAGCCGACCATGACCTCCTGCACCGGCCGGTCGCCGAGCATGGACCGTGCGATCGGCAGCTCCAGCCATTGACGCAGCACGGCCGGGCCGTTCTCCAGATCCTCGATGGTCTCGAACAGCGGCGAGACCTGCACCAGCGCCTGCGGCCTGGCGCCGCCGCGCACCAGTCCCACCTGGGCCAGCAGCACGAGCGGCTCGAGGATGTCGGACAGGGTCGCGGTCTTGGAGACGACATAGCCGCCGATGGCCGCCGCACCATAGAGCGTCACCGCCTCGGCGGCCGCTTCCAGGGTGGCCAGTTCGCGCGTGGTCTCCTCGCTGTAGTCGGCGAACGGCGAGCGAAGGGGCCGTTGATGCGCCATCTCGGCCAGCAGCAGCGCGACCTTGCCGGCCTCGTCGAGCGCCAGATAGTCGACGTCCTGGCCCGACTGCGTGACCAGCTCGGCGATCAGCCGCTCGTGCACGTCGGCGTTCTGGCGCATGTCGATGGCCAGCAGATGGAAGCCGCAGACCCGCGCCACCTGCAGCAGGGTGACCAGGCGCGGCCCGACCAGCCGCTCCCCGCCGTGGTTGGCCAGCGACGCGCGGATCGTCTCCAGATCGGCGACGAAGCGCTCAGGCCCGGCATAGGGCTGCGACGTCGAGGGATCAGTGGCGAAGGCGACCGGCGCGCCCGTGAGCAGCTGCGAGGTCGCGCAGAGGCGGTCGAAGATCACCTCCAGCGCCAGGCGGTAGGGCTCGTCCGCCCGGTGCACCGAGGCGTCGTCGGACATGCGCGCAAGGTTCAGCAGGGCCTCGGACGCCCCTTCATACACATCGGAAATGGCCAGATCAGACCACAGGCGGCGCACCTCGGCGGCATAGACGTCGAGGATCACCCGGGCCTGGGAGCTCAGCGCCAGCTTCAGGGTCTCGCCGGTCACGCCGGGATGGCCGTCGCGGTCGCCGCCGAGCCAGCTGCCGAGTCGCAGCATCGGCGGCACATCGCCGCCCGCGGCGACGGTCTCGCTCCAGCTTTCATAGAGGTCGATCAGCGCCGGCAGCATCGAGGTGCGCACGATCGACAGGGCGTTGCGGATCTCGTCCCGCACCGTGATCTTCTCGGGCCGGTGCAGGCGGGTGCGCCAGAGCAGCGCGACTTCGCGGAACAGGCCTTCACGAATGCGGGCGTCCAGGTCGGGCGGCAGGTGGTGCCGGCGCAGCGACATCAGCCGCGAGATCTCGGCCTCGCGCTCCACCAGCGCCCGGCGACGGACCTCGGTCGGGTGCGCGGTCAGCACCGGCACGACGTTCAGGTCGGCCAGGGCGTCGGGCGACAGCTTCAGGGCCTCCAGCGCGCCCGCGACCGTGCGGGCCGCGCCGCTGCGCCCCTCGTCCTCGGCCTGACGGCGGCGACCGGCGACATCCTCGCCGATGTTGGCCAGCATCGAGTGGCAGGCGAAGGCCCGCGCCAGCAGCATGCCCTCGTCGGCGGTGACGGCGTTGAACAGGAAACCCAGGTGGGGGGCGTCGCCGCCCTCCGCCGCCGCCTTGCGCGCGCTGCCCACCAGCGCCGCGGCGTCCTCGCCGTCGAGATAGCGGATCGCCTCCAGCAGGAGGTCGTCCATCAGCTTCACGTTCTGACGCACGTGACGGCTGGTCGGGCCGGAGGCCGACCGCGGAATCTGCAGGCTCGGAGGACGGGACATGGCCGTACTTATGTCAAAGCCGGCCGTTCACCACAAGCAATGACACCGGTGTCTTACCGCTGATGGCCCTTAGCCCAGGTCGCCCACCGCGGCGTCGAGCAGCAGGTAGGCGCGGCCGCCCTCGGAGGCCAGCAGAGTGCCGGCCAGCAGGCCGCTGCGGTCGCGTTCGGCCGCCTCCTCCAGCATGCCGCCGAAGCGTTGAAGGAACCGTTCGGTCTGGCCGCGCATCGCCGCGTCGGAGAACAGGCGGCGCACGAGCCGGCGGATCGCGGCGGGCGCCAGGCGGCGGATGACCTCGCGGGCGCCCTCCGTGTCACGGGTCTGCACCGCGGCGGCGATCTCGTCGATGCGGTTGCGCGGCAGCAGCGCGGCCGGGTCGATACCCATGGCGGCGATCTCTGCGGCCATGCGATCGGCCAGGCTCTCGGGGTCGCTCTCGTCGCTGTCGATCGAGGTGAGCAGATCCTTCCAGCTCCAGCCGGCCTCTCCGGGCTCGGGCGCGGCGGACGGCGCGCGGCCGCCGGCGGCGTCGAACACGCTGCGGAACTCTTCGTCGGTAGCCGTCGGGGTCAGCTTCAGGCGCGGGCGCAGGCCGGCGGCGTCAGCAGTGGACGGCGCCCCCGCCGGCGCGGGGGCCGGACGCGCCGGGCGGCCGGCGGCGGCGATGGCCGGAGCGGCGTTTCCGGCGGCGCC